>NZ_JBFOHP010000002.1:3395833-4027500 GCF_040907265.1 Streptomyces sclerotialus
GCCGTCGAGCTTCTGGACCTTGTCCAGCTTGAGCTTCTCGGCCACGTGCTTGCGGAACCGCTCGGGCACCTCGGTCTTGCGGCCCTTGACGACGATGTCCACGCAGAACTCCGTTCCCGGATCACTCCACCCGATGAGCGGGGTGATTCCTTCTTGCACCAGGCTCCGGTGGTTGCCGAAGCCTCGGACTTGGCGACTTTCACCTCCTTCTCCCCCACGTACCAGGACTCCACTCCAGCCGTTTTCAGCATCTCTGCCGGCACCAGGAACCGCACCTATCCGGCATATGAGGCAAAGCGTCTGCCAAGTCCTCACAACCGAACATAGCTCGCCCGGTGGGTTGTCGGCACCCCCTAACGAGGGCTAGCTCCGTTTGAGTGATTTTTTGCCCTCAGTACCTGCAACGATGAATTTTCTCGGTCAGTTCCAGTTGATTTCGAAAGCGCCGGGCGAGGCCGCCACGACCGCCGCTCCGGCCACCCTCCCTCCTGCCGCTCCGACCGCCCGCGACGCCTCGGCCAGCGACGCTCCGGTGGTCATCAGGTCGTCCACCAGCACCACCGATCCGCCCCGCAGCAGCCGCCCGCCACCGGCGACCTCCAGGGCTCCGGCGAGGTTCAGCTGCCGCTGCCGCGCGCCGAGCCCCGCCTGATCGATCACCCTCCGCCGCTGCCGCAGGGCCGCCAGCACCCGCGCCCCGGTCCCGCCGCGCCGCAGCTCCCGCGCCGCCGCCAGCGCGATCCTCCGCACCGGGTCGTGGCCCCGCCCGGCCACCGCCCTCGGGGCGGACGGGACGGGTATCAGCAGCAGCGGCCCCGGCCCGGGCCGCAGGCCGCGCACGGCCCCCGCCAGCGCCCCGCCCAGCGGCGCCGCCAGGGCCAGCGCGCCCCGCTCCTTGTGCGCGAGGAGCACCGCCCGTACCGCGTCGGCGTACGCGGCAGCGGCGTACACCCTCGGCAGCCCCGGCGGCGCCGGGCTCGGCCGCACCCGCCGCGGCCCACGCCGCCTCCCGGCCGCCTGCCCGCCCCCGGCGTACAGCGACCGCCTGCATTCCTCGCACAGCTCCGTCCGCGGCCTGCCGCATCCCGCGCAGCCGACCGGCAGAACCAGCCCGGCGAATTCCCGCCACAACCCCCGCATGTCTCCACTGTCCCGCCCTCGCCGCCCGCCCACCACCCCTGTGGACAACTTCGGCGGGCAGGCGGGCCGAGGCGCCTGCACAGGCGCTTCACCTGCGGAAACGGGCGGTTACGGAGACGCGGGGGCCGGTCACGTTCCGCTGCGGCGCAGCTCCCATCCGCGCCGGTCCGCTCCGGTCCGCTCCGGTCCGGACGGCTGAGATCTGAGCCCGCAGCCGGCGCCGGGCTCGGGCGAGCTCAGGCGGGCTCCTGCGAGCTCGGGATGGCGAGATGCCTGTGCCGGCCGGCAAGGTGGCCGGAAGCCGTAGCCAGGGGCGGTCCTCGGCCTCGTCACCGGCCTCGAAACCGCCCCGGCACCGCTCCGGCACCGTCCCGTCCCCAAGCCGGGCCCCGGCACGGACTGGGTTCAGCCCGGATAGACCGGGGCCGTCCCGCGTGTCGCCACCGTCTTCCAGTTCGCGTCCAGCGGCAGCCGGACGATGCCCTCGTCCGCGTCCGCGATCAGCGGCCGGCTCTCGTCCTCCGACGCCGCGACCGCCTGCACGCCGTTCACGCCGGGCAGCGTCTGCGTGTTGGACGCCGAACCGTCCGTCTCCATGAACTGCATCTGCTGCACCCCACCGGACTCCCGGCCCACCACGACCAGCCGGCTGTCGCCCGCCCAGGAAGCGGCCACCACGTCCTCCAGCTGCGGCGCTATCGGGCGCAGCGCCTCGACGGACAGCTTGGGGTTCATCGCCGTACCGCCGCGTTCCACCCGGCCCAGCTGCAGGGTCGTCCGCCCCTTGTCCTCGATGAGCATCGCGATCCGGATGCCGTCGGACGCCACCCTGATCGCCTTGATACGCCGCTTCCCGAGCCCGGGCACCGCGACCTCCTGCGGCTCGCCCTTGCCCGAGCGGAGCCGCAGCAGCCGCGACCCGTCGCCGTCCCGGTTCGCGACCCACAGGTCGCCCAGACCGTCCCAGCTCGGCGCGGTCAGCCCGTCCGTCTCGTTCTTCGCCTTGCTCCGCAGCCGCACCTCGGCCCGGTCGGCCTTCTCGTCCAGATCGGCGACGTACAACGCACGCCCGTTGAGCGAGACGCCCGCTGCGGTCGACTCCCCGTGCGCGACGCCCACCGAACGCAACGCGATCTTCCCCGTACCCAGCGGCCCCGGCACCGGCGTCGCGTCGGTCACGGAGTCCGTCATGCTGACCACCCGGTGGTCACCGTCGATGTAGTACTCCAGGGCCGTGCGCCGGATCCGGGCCTGCTGGCCGAACCGGTCCGCCGCCTCCTGCTGGTCCAGCCCGCACAGCGAGTCGCCGTCGTCGGTCTGCAGCTCCACCTCGCTGACCTTCGAGGCACGCGCCATGCCCTGCACCGTGAAGAGCACCTGAGCGGCCATCCTGCGGCACTGGTTGGTGTCGACGCCGGTCGCCTGCTTGCTCAGCCGTACCCGGAGCGCGTTGGAGTCGTCCAGCGTCAGTGTGGGCCGCGTGACGTGCGTGTCCTTAGGGAACGCGGACGTCGCCACCTTGTTCAGCCAGTTGGTCGGCCCCTGCAGCAGCGCGTCCACGCTGGCCGTGACGGGGTCTATGCGCTGCCGGAGGTACACGGGGTCGGCGACGAGCACGTTCTTGCCCGCCCTCGGCTCGCCCGCCTCGGACTTGTAGGCCGCGAAGTAGTACTTGTTGACGGGCTGATAGATGCGCTGGAAGTCCGGCAGGCCGAGCACCAGGCCGTTCGGCAGCCGGTCGATGCGCCACTGCCCGTCCTCACGGGTCAGGTGCATCGTCTCCTGGTACGCCTTCTCCTCGGGCGTGTAGGCGTGCTTACGGTCCACGGTGGCGACCTGCGTGCCCACGAGGGTGACCGTGAAGCCCTTGGCGTCCTCACGGTTGGCCGGGCTGCCCTCCGGGGTCGCCTTGGGGCGCTCCTGGAGCACCTTGGTGGTCGCGAACGGCTGCCAGGCCTTACGGGCCGGCGCGGCCAGATACTGCTTCGCCGTACGGAGGTTGGCCTCGTCGCTGGTCAGCGCGTCGAGGAAGCCGCGCACGATGTCGGTCGGCTGCGCACCGTCCTGCGGCGGCACGCCGTAGACCCGCACCTGCGAGTCGGCGTCCGCACGGGAGGCCTGGTCGACCGGCAGCGACTCACCACTGTCCGGCATCGACGCGCACCCGGCCAGCAGCATCGCCCCGGCGGCGAGCACCGCGACGGTACGGGGTCCGCTCCCGCGCAGCCGTCCGCCACGCGGTGCTCCGCCGCGCTTCCGTTCAGCGCCGGTCACGAAGCTCGCCCTCCTGTCGTCCCTCGCCGTCCCGGTTCTCACCCGTACGGGGACGGGCGTCCGTACGGGTCCGCGTGTCCGCGTCCGTACGGGTCCGCGTGTCGGTGTCCGTAGGAGTACGCGCGTCGGTCCGCATGCCGGCGTCGGCCGCCTCGCCCGTCTCCGTCCCCCGAGGCTCCGCTCCCTCGGAGGCGGCCCCGTGGTGCGGCGCTCCGCCGTGCCCTGCCCCGTTGTGCGCAGCGCTCCGGTCAGGCGCTGCCGCGGACGCAGGCACGGCCTCGGACACCCGCACCGACTCGGGCGCGGGCTCAGACGCAGCCGCGGACGGTGCAGCGCCGTCGTGCGGCGTGCCCCCGTTACCCGTCGCACCACTGCCCATCGCGCCGTTTCCCGTCGAACCGTTCCCGCTCGGGTGCGGCCCGGCACCCACGGCACCGTTGCCGCCCTGGGTCTGCGCCGGAACCGTGGCAGTGGGTTTGCGTGCCTCGATGGCGCGGTGGCCCGCCGCACGGCTCCGTGCGCGGTTGCGCCGCGAGTCCTCCGGCTCCAGCGGGATCGGCGAACCGCGCAGCGCCTCGCCCGCCGTCCGCGGCAGGGTCAGCCGGAACTGCGAGCCGCCACCGGGCTCGCCCCAGGCCTGGAGCCAGCCACCGTGCAGCCGGGCGTCCTCGACCGCGATCGACAGGCCGAGGCCCGTACCGCCGGTCGTACGGGCCCTGGCCGGGTCCGCGCGCCAGAACCGGTTGAAGACCCGCGTCGCCTCGCCGGGCCGGAGCCCGACACCGTAGTCGCGCACCGCGACGGCCACCACGCCGCCGCTGCGGCCGCCCGCGGAGGCCAGGCGTACGACGATGTCGTGGCCCTCACCGTGCTCGACCGCGTTGACCACCAGATTGCGCAGCACCCGCTCCACACGGCGGGCGTCCGCCTCCGCGACCACGGGGTACTCGGCGCCGCGTACGACGATGCGGCTGCCCTTGGCCTCGGCCAGCGGTTCGGCGCCCTCGATGACCCGGTGGACGACGTCCCGCAGGTCTATCGGCTCGGCCTCCAGGGCGGCCGCTCCCGCGTCGAACCGGCTGATCTCCAGCAGGTCCGCCAGCAGCGACTCGAACCGGTCCAGCTGGCCGCGCAGCAGCTCCGCCGAGCGCGCGGTCGCCGGGTCGAAGTCGTCGCGCGCGTCATGGATGAGGTCCGCGGCCATCCGTACGGTCGTCAGCGGCGTCCGCAGCTCGTGCGACACGTCGGACACGAAGCGGCGCTGCATCCGGGAGAGCGCCTCCAGCTGCTGGATCTTGCTCTGGAGGTTCTGCGCCATCTTGTTGAACGATTCCCCCAGCCGCGCGATGTCGTCCTCACCGGTGACCTTCATGCGCTCCTGCAGCAGCCCGGCGGCCAGCCGCTCGGAGATCCCCGCGGCCATCCGTACCGGGGTGACGACCTGCCGCACCACCAGCCAGGCGATCGCGCCGAGCAGCACCACGACGAAGACCCCGGCCGTGGCGAGCGTGCCCTTCACCAGGCTCAGCGACTTCTCCTCCTGGCTGAAGGAGAACAGGTAGTAGAGCTGGTACGGGTTGCTGTTGACATCGTCCAGGCGCTTGCCGATGACCAGCGCCGGCTCGCCCTCGTCGGACCCGACCCGCTTGATCCGGGTGTACTCGCGGTACGTGCCCCCCTTCTCGTCCAGCTTCCGGCGCATCTCCGCCGGCACGCTCCGCTCGGGGTCCACGTCACCCGACGCACGCGGGCCGCGGATGCCGGGGCTGTCGTCCACGAAGGGCTGCTCGACGGCGGAGTCCGAGCTCAGCGCGACCACCGAGAATACGCCCTGCCCGCCGCTCGCGAGCTGCTCGACGAGGCTGGTGAGCCAGGTCGCGGAGTCCTGCGCGCCGCGGTTCCCGGGCCGCTGGGGCTCGTCACCGCGGGTGTCTCCGGCGTCGTCGGCCATCTGCTGCGCCACGGCGAACCCGCCGGCGGCCTGGCTCTGCGCGGCCTGCCGCTTGGCGTCCAGCAGGCCGTTCCGTACCTGGCCGATCACCACGAGGCCGAGCAGCAGCACCACGCCCAGCGACATCAGCAGGGTCGTCGCGACGACCCGTAGCTGGATGTTGCGCCGCCAGAGACGCATGGCGGGCAGCAGCGGCCGGCGCACCCAGCGGCCGATGAGGCGCAGCATGGGGTGGACCGGCCCGGTGCCGGCCCCGTCCGGCAGCAGCTGCTGCCCGCCTCGCACGAAGCGCTCGAAGAAGGACATGTCGTCCGCCGTGTCAGCGGCCCGCCCCCGCGTCCCCTCCGGAGCCGAACCGTCCCGGGGCATGTCAGCTGGGCCCGGCCTTGTAGCCGACGCCGCGCACCGTCACCACGATCTCCGGGCGCTCAGGGTCCTTCTCGACCTTCGAGCGGAGTCGCTGGACGTGGACGTTCACCAGCCGGGTGTCCGCGGCGTGGCGGTACCCCCAGACCTGCTCCAGCAGCACCTCACGGGTGAAGACCTGCCACGGCTTCCGCGCCAGCGCCACCAGCAGGTCGAACTCCAGCGGCGTCAGTGCGATCGACTGCCCGTCCCGCTTCACGGAGTGCCCCGCCACGTCGATGACCAGGTCACCGATGGCCAGCTGCTCCGGCGCGGGCTCCTCGGACCGCCGCAGCCTGGCCCGGATCCGGGCCACCAGCTCCTTGGGCTTGAACGGCTTGACGATGTAATCGTCCGCACCGGACTCGAGGCCGACCACGACATCGACGGTGTCGCTCTTCGCGGTGAGCATCACGATCGGCACGCCGGACTCGGCCCGGATCAGCCGGCACACCTCGATGCCGTCCCGTCCGGGCAGCATGAGGTCGAGCAGTACGAGGTCCGGCTTGGCCTCGCGGAACGCGGCGAGCGCCTTGTCGCCGTCCGACACGAACGACGGTTCAAAGCCTTCGCCGCGCAGCACGATGCCGAGCATCTCTGCCAGTGCGGTGTCGTCGTCGACGACCAGGACGCGTCCCTTCATTCGGCCATCATCCCATTACCTGATCGTGACTTACCGAATCGTGACGTGGAACACACCCCGGCGAGGCCGTCACGGGTGACCGGCGAGACCACGCCCGCCTCGGTCACGATCGCCGTCACCAGCTCGGCCGGAGTGACGTCGAAGGCCGGGTTGTAGGCCTGCGCGCCCGGTGGCGTCACCGGAACCCCGACACCGCCCGCCTCCGCACCGGGGGCGAACATGTGCGGCAGGGAGATTTCGGTCACTTCGTGCCCGGCCCGCTGCTCCACCTCGATCAACGCACCCTCCTCGGTCTCCGGATCCAGTGTCGTGGTCGGGGCGACCACCACGAACGGCACGTGGTGGTAGCGCGCCAGCACGGCCAGCGGGTAACTGCCCACCTTGTTGGCGACCGCGCCGTCCGCCGCGATCCGGTCCGCGCCGATCAGTACGGCGTCCACCTCACCCGCCGCGAAGAGCGACCCCGCCGCCCCGTCGGGCAGCACTGTGTAGGCCATTCCCGCCCGCGCCGCTTCGTACGCGGTCAGTCGCCCGCCTTGCAGCAGCGGCCTGGTCTCGTCCACCCACAGGCGCCGCAGCTCTCCCGCCCGGTGCGCCGCCAGCGCCACCGCGAAGGCGGTGCCCTCGCCCCCGGAGACAAGCGCTCCGGTGTTGCAGTGCGTGAGGATGCGGTGACCGCCACCCGGCAGCAGCTCACTGAGCAGCCGCAGCCCGTTCTCCGCCATCCGCGCGCTGGCCCGCGCGTCCTCGGCGTGCACGGCCTTGGCCTCGGCCAGAGCGGCCGCCGCGGCCTTCTCGGGCGGCCTGCCGGCGGCCAGCGCCTCGTCGTACGCGGCCACCGCTCGCCGCACGCCGTACGCGAGGTTGACGGCGGTCGGCCGGGCGTACGCCAGGGACGCGGCGGCATCGGCCACGTCGAACCCACGGGCGGCCGCCAGCGCGACGCCGTACGCCCCGGCGATGCCGAGCAACGGAGCGCCCCGCACGGCCAGTGTCCGGATCGCGTGGACCAGAGCCGGCACGTCCGTGCAGACCAACTCCGTCTCTTCAGCGGGCAATCGTGTCTGATCCAGCAGGACCACCACCGGTCCCTCGGGCGGCTCCTCCCAGCGCAGCGCAGGAATCGCGGGTGCCTCGGCACCCGCCAGGGGTACTCCGTACGGATCGGCCATCCGCCCAGTCTGCCGTCGGCGGCACGGGAAGCAGAAGGTCTGCCCGCATGTCCCGGACAACCATCGGGGCAACCGGAACATCTCAGCCCGGCACCGGAACAACCGCTCCTGGCAAGGGGGCCGGTACGAAACCGGACTTGCCATGGCACGATGACTGACACCGCGGACCCCGGAACCCGACCGCCGCTGCGGACGGGCAGTGTGAAGGAGCGACGATGAACAACTCTCCGGGCTGGGCCTCGCCCGGATCCTCCCCCTCCGACGAGCCGGACCGCGGCCCTCAGGAGCAGCCCGCACCGTCCGAGAACACCACCGGCCGGCAGCCCGCCGACGCGCCTACGCCCGAACAGGGCCCAGCGGACCAGCAGCAGGCTCAGCAGCCGACGCCCGCGGCTCCGCAGGCAGCGGACCAGCGGCCCGCGTCCGGAGCGCCGCACACGGCCGGTCAGCAGCCCTCCGCCCAGTGGGCCAAGGAACAGCCGCCGGCCGGACAGTGGTCCGCGCCCAGCGGCGGCGCACCGGCCGGAGGCGCGCCAGGAGCCGGCGGAGGCGGTATCGGCGGAGACGGCGCCGACGGCGGCGGTTCCGGCTGGAATCCGCCGGGCGGCCCCGGCCCGCAGGGCGGCCCCGGCGGCCAACCGGGCTGGGGTGCACAGCCCGGCTGGGGCGGACAGCAAGGCTGGAACGGACAGCCCGGCCCCGGCGGCCCCAACTGGGGCGGCGGCCCGGCCGGCTGGGGCGGCGCATGGTCCCCGCCGCCTCCGGCTGCCAAGCCCGGCGTCATCCCACTGCGCCCGCTCGGCGTCAGCGAGATCCTGGACGGCGCGGTGGCCACGATGCGGGCGCACTGGCGCACCATGATGGGCATCTCGCTCGTCGTCGCCGTGATCACGCAGGCCCTCGCCACCGTCGTCTCGGGCGTGTGGTTCCGCGGCAGCGACAGCCTGGCCCTGGGGACCGACCCGAGCGCCGATCTCGACAAGGTCATGCGCGAGGCCGGCGGCCAGTTCGCCGCCGGCGGGATCACCTGGTTCATCGCCATGCTCGGCACGGTGGTCGCCACCGCGCTGATCACCATCGTCGTCAGCCGTGCCGTCCTGGGCCGCTCGGTCTCCCTCGGTGAGGCCTGGCGCGACTCGCGCCGGCAACTGCCCCGCCTCTTCGGGCTGCTGATCCTCGTGCCGCTGCTCATCCTGGCCGCCATGGCGGTCGCTCTGGTACCCGGCATCCTGGTCGCCGTGGCCGGGGCCGTACCGGCCGGTGTGGCTCTCGCGCTGCTGGGCGCGCTCGCCGCCACGGTCGCCGGGGTCTGGCTGTGGATCCGCTACTGTCTCGCCGCGCCGGCCCTGATGCTGGAGAAGCAGGGCGTCATCACGTCCATGCGCCGCTCCGCCAAGCTCGTACGCGGCTCCTGGTGGCGGGTGCTGGGCATCCAGCTGCTCACCGTGCTGATCGTGGTGCTCGTGGAGTTCATCGTCCAGATCCCGGCCACCGTCGTCGCCTTCCTCATCGGCGGCGACAGCATGGCGGACTGGATGGCCGGCACCGCCACGACGGGCTGGACGTTCCTGATCGTGTCCGGCATCGGGGCCGTGATCAGCTCGACCGTCACCTTCCCGATCAGCGCCGGCGTCACCGCGCTGCTCTACATGGACCAGCGGATCCGCCGGGAGGCGCTCGACCTGGAGCTCGCACGCGCGGCCGGCCTCCCCGGCTACGGCGCCGACGCGGCCCCCGCCCCCGGCCCCACGCCCGGGAGCTGATGCGGTGACGGCCGGGGGGAGAGTCGCCGTGCTCGCGCAGCAACTCGCGGGCACCGGCGACGACGTGCCCGTCAAGACGCCACGCATACCCGCCCGCGAGGCGGCGGAACGCGAACTGTCCAAGCCGCGGTACCACGAGTACGCCCCCAACCCGCTCCAGCGTGCCCTGAACTGGCTCTGGCAGCGCGTCGACGACCTCCTCGGCGCAGCCGCCGGGGCCACCCCCGGCGGCTGGGTCGGACTGCTCGTCATCGCCCTGGCCGCTCTGCTCCTGATCATCGCCCTCCGGCTGCGGCTCGGCGCCCTGCGCCGCACGCCCACCACCGGCCCCGCACTCTTCACCGACCGGCCCCGCACCGCCGCCGAACACCGCTCGGCCGCCGAAGCACACGCCGCCCTCAGTGACTGGGCCCCCGCCGTCCAGGAACGGATGCGGGCCATCGTCCTCGCCCTGGAGGAACGCGCGCTGCTCACACCGGCTCCGGGACGCACCGCCGACGAGGCGGCCACCGAGTCCGGCCGCGCCTTCCCCGCGCACGCCGACCGGCTCCGCGCCGCCGCCCGCACCTTCGACGCCATCACGTACGGGCACCGCGCCGGCACCGCAGAGGAATACGCTCTGCTCAGCGCCCTGGACACCGACCTGAGCCAGGCCAGGCCGCACCTCACCACCGCCGCCCCCGGGGCCGCCGGATGACCGCCTCCCCCGCGTACTCCACGTCCGTCTCGCCCACCGCCGCGAGGATCTGGTCGCGCTCCCGCGGCCTGCTGATCGCGCTCCTCGTCCTCGCCCTGGGCGGCATCGTCATCGCGGCCCTGAAATCCGGCGAACAGCACGGCCGCCTCGACCCGCGCTCCGCGGACCCCACCGGCAGCCGCGCACTCGCCACCCTGCTGTCCGAACGAGGCGTCAGCACCCGCGTCGTCACCAGCACCCGCGAGGCGGCCGACGCCATGGGCCCCGACACCACCCTGCTGGTCACCAACCCGAACCTGCTGGCCGACCGGCAGCTCGACACCTTGCGTACCGCCACCGGGCGCGCCACGGGCCGCACCGTCCTCCTCGGCCCCGACCAGGCAGCGCTCGACGCCCTGGCCCCCGGAGTACGAGCCGCGGAGCCCGCCGACGTCACCGTGCGCGCACCGGACTGCGCTCTGCCCGCCGCCCGCCGCGCCGGCGACGCCGACCTCGGCGGATTCCGCTACACCGGCTCCGGCCCCGACGCCGGCCGCTGCTACTCCGTCGACGGCCTGCCCACCCTGCTGCGCGTGCCGGGCAACACGGCGGAAGACACGGGACCAGCGAGCGGCTCCGGAGCCGCCGCCCCCGACACCGTGCTGCTCGGCTCCTCCGACCTGCTCCAGAACCACCGCCTCGCCGAGCGGGGCAACGCCTCGCTCGCCCTGCAACTCCTCGGTTCGCACCGTCATCTGGTCTGGTACCTCCCCTCCGTCAGTGATCCCTCGACCGCTCAGAACGGCGAGCGCTCTTTTCTCGACCTCATCCCTTCCGGCTGGCGCTGGGGACTGCTGCAGCTGGCCGTCGCCGCCGTACTGACCGCCCTCTGGCGCGCCCGCCGGCTCGGCCCCCTCGTCCCCGAGCGGCTGCCGGTCACCGTGCCCGCCGCCGAGACGACCGAGGGCCGCGCCCGCCTCTACCAGCAGGCCGGCGCCCGCGACCAGGCCGCCGCCGTCCTGCGCTCGGCCACCCGCACCCGGCTGGCCCCCCTCGTCGGTGTGCCTCCCCTCCACGTCGACACCGCGGACGTCCTCGTCCCGGCCGTCGCCACCCGCCTCACCGCGGACGGCGGTTCCGCCACAGCACTGCACGCCCTGCTCTTCGGCCCCGCGCCCGAGGACGACAAGGCCCTGGTCCAGCTGGCCGACCGACTCGACGACCTCGAACGCTCGATCCTTCTCCAAGAGAGGCACGCACCTCGTGAGCACCCCGACAGCTGACAGCGCCCGAGCTTCCCTGGAGGCTCTGCGCACCGAGATCGCCAAGGCCGTCGTCGGCCAGGACCCCGCCGTCACCGGCCTGGTCGTCGCGTTGCTCTGCCGAGGCCACGTCCTGCTCGAAGGCGTGCCCGGCGTCGCCAAGACCCTGCTCGTACGCTCCCTCGCGGCAGCGCTCGACCTGGGTACGAAGCGCGTCCAGTTCACCCCCGACCTCATGCCGAGCGATGTCACCGGCTCACTCGTCTACGACGCGCGCACCGCGGAGTTCTCGTTCCAGCCGGGCCCTGTCTTCACGAACATCCTGCTCGCGGACGAGATCAACCGGACCCCGCCCAAGACGCAGGCGTCCCTCCTCGAAGCCATGGAAGAGCGCCAGGTGACCGTGGACGGCACGCCTCGGCCCCTGCCCGAACCGTTCCTGGTCGCCGCGACGCAGAACCCTGTGGAGTACGAGGGCACCTATCCCCTGCCCGAGGCCCAGCTCGACCGCTTCCTGCTCAAGCTCACGGTCCCGCTGCCCGCCCGCCAGGACGAGATCGGCATCCTCACCCGGCACGCCGAGGGCTTCAGCCCACGCGATCTCGAATCCGCCGGGCTACGCCCCGTCGCCGGCGCCGCCGACCTCGAAGCCGCCCGGGCAGCCGTCGCCAAGACCGCCGTGTCCCCCGACATCGCCGCCTACATCGTCGATATCTGCCGTGCCACGCGTGAATCCCCCTCGTTCTCCCTCGGTGTCTCCCCCCGAGGTGCCACCGCACTGCTTTCCACGGCCCGCGCCTGGGCCTGGCTGACCGGCCGTGACTACGTCACCCCCGACGACGTCAAGGCCCTGGCCCTCCCCACACTGCGCCACCGCGTCCAGCTCCGCCCCGAAGCGGAGATGGAAGGAGTCACGACCGACTCCGTCATCTCCGCGATCCTCGCCCACCTCCCCGTCCCCCGCTGAGCCACGTCATGGCCCTCACCGGACGTACCGCACTTCTCGCGGCTCTCGGCGCACTCGTCGTCGGTCTGCTGCTCCCTGGCTGGACCGGCATCCTCACCGTCCAGCTCTTCTTGCTTGCAGCAATTTTGTGCGACCTCTCACTCGCCGCGCCAGTGCGAAAGCTGCAGTTCACCCGTACCGGCGACACATCAGTTCGACTCGGTGACGCTGTCCCCACGCACCTCACCATCACCAATCCCACCGGGCGCCCCTTGCGTGCCGACCTCCGCGACGCCTGGCCCCCCAGTGCCTTCCACCCCGGCACCGAATTCGCCGCATCACGGCACCGCCTCCGCATCCCCGCGTCCGAGCGCCGCCGCGTCACCACGTCCCTGCACCCCACCCGCCGCGGCGAGCACCGCGCCGTACGCATCACCGTCCGGTCGTACGGGCCGCTCGGCCTGGCCGCCCGCCAAGGCAGCCATCACGTCCCCTGGGCCGTCCGTGCCCTGCCGCCGTTCACCAGCCGCAAGCACCTGCCCGCGAAGCTCGCCCGCCTGCGCGAACTCGACGGCCGCACCAGCATCCTCACGCGCGGCGAGGGCACGGAGTTCGACAGCCTGCGTGACTACACCCCCGGCGACGACACCCGGTCCATCGACTGGCGCGCCACCGCACGGCAGCAGACCGTCGCCGTACGCACCTGGCGGCCCGAACGCGACCGTCACATCCTCCTGGCCCTGGAAACCGGCCGTACCTCGGCCGGCCGAGTCGGTGACATCCCCCGCCTCGACGCCTCCATGGACGCCGCGCTGCTCCTCGCGGCCCTTGCCTCCCGCGCCGGCGACCGCGTCGACCTGCTCGCCTACGACCGCCGCGTACGCGCCGCCGTCCACGGCCGCACGGCACGCGACCTGCTGCCCGCGCTGACCGACGCGCTGACTCCGCTGGAGGCCGAGCTCGTCGAGGCCGACGCTCGCGGCCTGGCGGCGGCGATCCGCCGCAGCGCCCCGCGCCGCTCCCTCATCGTGCTGTTCACCGGCCTCGACGCGGCGCCGGTCGAGGAGGGCCTGCTGCCCGTACTCCCCGGCCTCACGCGGAACAACGAGGTCATCGTGGCCGCGGTGGCAGACCCGCGTATCGAGTCCATGGCCCGGTCCCGCCACACCCCCACCGACGTGTACGCCGCGGCCGCCGCGGAACGCACGCGTGCGGAGCGCCTCCGCACCGCGGATCGACTCCGCCGCAATGGCGTCACCGTCGTCGACGCCACGCCGGCCCGTCTCGCCCCTGAACTGGCCGACGCGTACCTCGCCCTCAAGGCTTCCGGACGTCTCTGAGAAAGCCGCAGAGGAGGGCGTGAGGTCCCTCCGGACTGCCTCGTCCGAAACTACCTCGGGGGTGGGCGGAAGCTTTCCCGCTTCGCCTTTCCTCGCCTCCCTCACCGGCTCCAGAAGGGGCCGGCCAAGCGAGGCCAGGCGAGGCGGCCAGTCGAAACCTGCCGTCTCGCTTCGAGGTTCGACGGGTCCGGGCCGTAAACGCAGAAAAGCCCCGCACCATACGGTGCGGGGCTTTCCCACAAAAATTGTTCGGCGGCGTCCTACTCTCCCACAGGGTCCCCCCTGCAGTACCATCGGCGCTGAAAGGCTTAGCTTCCGGGTTCGAAATGTAACCGGGCGTTTCCCTAACGCTATGACCACCGAAACACTATGAAGATAACAACTCCAGCCGACAAGGCGAGTTCGTTACTTCAGAACAAACACAGTGGACGCGAGCAACTGAGGACAAGCCCTCGGCCTATTAGTACCAGTCAACTCCACCCGTTACCGGGCTTCCATATCTGGCCTATCAACCCAGTCGTCTACTGGGAGCCTTACCCTCTCAAGGAGGTGGGAGCACTCATCTCGAAGCAGGCTTCCCGCTTAGATGCTTTCAGCGGTTATCCCTCCCGAACGTAGCCAACCAGCCATGCCCTTGGCAGGACAACTGGCACACCAGAGGTTCGTCCGTCCCGGTCCTCTCGTACTAGGGACAGCCCTTCTCAATACTCCTACGCGCACAGCGGATAGGGACCGAACTGTCTCACGACGTTCTAAACCCAGCTCGCGTACCGCTTTAATGGGCGAACAGCCCAACCCTTGGGACCGACTCCAGCCCCAGGATGCGACGAGCCGACATCGAGGTGCCAAACCATCCCGTCGATATGGACTCTTGGGGAAGATCAGCCTGTTATCCCCGGGGTACCTTTTATCCGTTGAGCGACGGCGCTTCCACAAGCCACCGCCGGATCACTAGTCCCGACTTTCGTCCCTGCTCGACCCGTCAGTCTCACAGTCAAGCTCCCTTGTGCACTTACACTCAACACCTGATTGCCAACCAGGCTGAGGGAACCTTTGGGCGCCTCCGTTACCCTTTGGGAGGCAACCGCCCCAGTTAAACTACCCACCAGACACTGTCCCTGATCCGGATCACGGACCCAGGTTAGACATCCAGCACGACCAGAGTGGTATTTCAACAATGACTCCACCATGACTGGCGTCACGGCTTCACAGTCTCCCACCTATCCTACACAAGCCGAACCGAACACCAATATCAAGCTATAGTAAAGGTCCCGGGGTCTTTCCGTCCTGCTGCGCGAAACGAGCATCTTTACTCGTAGTGCAATTTCACCGGGCCTATGGTTGAGACAGTCGAGAAGTCGTTACGCCATTCGTGCAGGTCGGAACTTACCCGACAAGGAATTTCGCTACCTTAGGATGGTTATAGTTACCACCGCCGTTTACTGGCGCTTAAGTTCTCAGCTTCGCCTGGTCGAAACCAAGCTAACCGGTCCCCTTAACGTTCCAGCACCGGGCAGGCGTCAGTCCGTATACATCGCCTTACGGCTTCGCACGGACCTGTGTTTTTAGTAAACAGTCGCTTCTCGCTGGTCTCTGCGGCCACCACCAGCTCAGAGGGAAAACCTCATCACCAGCAATGGCCCCCCTTCTCCCGAAGTTACGGGGGCATTTTGCCGAGTTCCTTAACCATAGTTCACCCGAACGCCTCGGTATTCTCTACCTGACCACCTGAGTCGGTTTAGGGTACGGGCCGCCATGAAACTCGCTAGAGGCTTTTCTCGACAGCATAGGATCATCCACTTCACCACAATCGGCTCGGCATCAGGTCTCACCCTTCAACGTGCGACGGATTTGCCTACCGCACGGGCTACACCCTTACCCCGGGACAACCACCGCCCGGGCTGGACTACCTTCCTGCGTCACCCCATCACTCACCTACTACAAGTCTGGTTCGTCGGCTCCACCACTCCCCTACGCTCCGAAGAGCTCAGGGCGGCTTCACGGACTTAGCATCGCCTGATTCGATGTTTGGCGCTTCAAAGCGGGTACCGGAATATCAACCGGTTGTCCATCGACTACGCCTGTCGGCCTCGCCTTAGGTCCCGACTTACCCTGGGCAGATCAGCTTGACCCAGGAACCCTTAGTCAATCGGCGCACACGTTTCTCACGTGTGAATCGCTACTCATGCCTGCATTCTCACTCGTGAACCGTCCACAACTCGTTTCCACGGCTGCTTCACCCGGCACACGACGCTCCCCTACCCATCACGATCCCCGTTGGGGGTCATATCGCAATGACACGACTTCGGCGGTGTGCTTGAGCCCCGCTACATTGTCGGCGCGGAATCACTTGACCAGTGAGCTATTACGCACTCTTTCAAGGGTGGCTGCTTCTAAGCCAACCTCCTGGTTGTCTCTGCGACTCCACATCCTTTCCCACTTAGCACACGCTTAGGGGCCTTAGTCGATGCTCTGGGCTGTTTCCCTCTCGACCATGGAGCTTATCCCCCACAGTCTCACTGCCGCGCTCTCACTTACCGGCATTCGGAGTTTGGCTAAGGTCAGTAACCCGGTAGGGCCCATCGCCTATCCAGTGCTCTACCTCCGGCAAGAAACACACGACGCTGCACCTAAATGCATTTCGGGGAGAACCAGCTATCACGGAGTTTGATTGGCCTTTCACCCCTAACCACAGGTCATCCCCCAGGTTTTCAACCCTGGTGGGTTCGGTCCTCCACGAAGTCTTACCTCCGCTTCAACCTGCCCATGGCTAGATCACTCCGCTTCGGGTCTTGAGCATGCTACTGAAGTCGCCCTCTTCGGACTCGCTTTCGCTACGGCTTCCCCACACGGGTTAACCTCGCAACATACCGCAAACTCGCAGGCTCATTCTTCAAAAGGCACGCAGTCACGACATACAGCAAGCTGTATGCGACGCTCCCACGGCTTGTAGGCACACGGTTTCAGGTACTATTTCACTCCGCTCCCGCGGTACTTTTCACCATTCCCTCACGGTACTATCCGCTATCGGTCACCAGGGAATATTTAGGCTTAACGGGTGGTCCCGCCAGATTCACACGGGATTTCTCGGGCCCCGTGCTACTTGGGTGTCTCTCCAACGAGCCGCTGATGTTTCGGCTACGGGGGTCTTACCCTCTACGCCGGACCTTTCGCATGTCCTTCGCCTACATCAACGGTTTCTGACTCGTCCCACAGCCGGCAGACTGCAGACAAGAGATCCCACAACCCCGCACTGGCAACCCCTGCCGGGTATCACACCAATACGGTTTGGCCTCATCCGGTTTCGCTCGCCACTACTCCCGGAATCACGGTTGTTTTCTCTTCCTGCGGGTACTGAGATGTTTCACTTCCCCGCGTTCCCTCCACACTGCCTATGTGTTCAGCAGCGGGTGACAGCCCATGACGACTGCCGGGTTTCCCCATTCGGAAACCCCCGGATCAAAGCCTGGTTGACGACTCCCCGGGGACTATCGCGGCCTCCCACGTCCTTCATCGGTTCCTGGTGCCAAGGCATCCACCGTGCGCCCTTAAAAACTTGGCCACAGATGCTCGCGTCCACTGTGCAGTTCTCAAGCAACGACCAGCCACCCACCACCCCAACCGCTACCGGTCGAGTTCACTGGGGCCGGCGTCTGTGAAGGAACGAACTCTCGTCCGTGCCCTCAGACACCCAACAGCGTGCCCGACACATCCAGCCGATCCTCACGTTCCACGCCGAAGCAGTACTAGTGGTCTCGAAACCGAGTGTGCCGAGTAGTCAACGTTCCACCCATGAGCAACCAGCATCAGACGTTCGCTGATGTTCTGGCCTCTGAACCAGCCCCGAAGGACCGGCTTAGAAGTGCTCCTTAGAAAGGAGGTGATCCAGCCGCACCTTCCGGTACGGCTACCTTGTTACGACTTCGTCCCAATCGCCAGTCCCACCTTCGACGATTCCCTCCCACAAGGGGTTGGGCCACCGGCTTCGGGTGTTACCGACTTTCGTGACGTGACGGGCGGTGTGTACAAGGCCCGGGAACGTATTCACCGCAGCAATGCTGATCTGCGATTACTAGCGACTCCGACTTCATGGGGTCGAGTTGCAGACCCCAATCCGAACTGAGACCGGCTTTTTGAGATTCGCTCCACCTCGCGGTATCGCAGCTCATTGTACCGGCCATTGTAGCACGTGTGCAGCCCAAGACATAAGGGGCATGATGACTTGACGTCGTCCCCACCTTCCTCCGAGTTGACCCCGGCAGTCTCCTGTGAGTCCCCATCACCCCGAAGGGCATGCTGGCAACACAGAACAAGGGTTGCGCTCGTTGCGGGACTTAACCCAACATCTCACGACACGAGCTGACGACAGCCATGCACCACCTGTACACCGACCACAAGGGGGCGCCTGTCTCCAGACGTTTCCGGTGTATGTCAAGCCTTGGTAAGGTTCTTCGCGTTGCGTCGAATTAAGCCACATGCTCCGCCGCTTGTGCGGGCCCCCGTCAATTCCTTTGAGTTTTAGCCTTGCGGCCGTACTCCCCAGGCGGGGAACTTAATGCGTTAGCTGCGGCACGGACGACGTGGAATGTCGCCCACACCTAGTTCCCAACGTTTACGGCGTGGACTACCAGGGTATCTAATCCTGTTCGCTCCCCACGCTTTCGCTCCTCAGCGTCAGTATCGGCCCAGAGATCCGCCTTCGCCACCGGTGTTCCTCCTGATATCTGCGCATTTCACCGCTACACCAGGAATTCCGATCTCCCCTACCGAACTCTAGCCTGCCCGTATCGAATGCAGACCCGGGGTTAAGCCCCGGGCTTTCACATCCGACGCGACAAGCCGCCTACGAGCTCTTTACGCCCAATAATTCCGGACAACGCTTGCGCCCTACGTATTACCGCGGCTGCTGGCACGTAGTTAGCCGGCGCTTCTTCTGCAGGTACCGTCACTTGCGCTTCTTCCCTGCTGAAAGAGGTTTACAACCCGAAGGCCGTCATCCCTCACGCGGCGTCGCTGCATCAGGCTTGCGCCCATTGTGCAATATTCCCCACTGCTGCCTCCCGTAGGAGTCTGGGCCGTGTCTCAGTCCCAGTGTGGCCGGTCGCCCTCTCAGGCCGGCTACCCGTCGTCGCCTTGGTAGGCCATTACCCCACCAACAAGCTGATAGGCCGCGGGCTCATCCTGCACCGCCGGAGCTTTCCACACGGAGACCATGCGATCCCGTGTCGTATCCGGTATTAGACCCCGTTTCCAGGGCTTGTCCCAGAGTGCAGGGCAGATTGCCCACGTGTTACTCACCCGTTCGCCACTAATCCACCACCGAAGCGGCTTCATCGTTCGACTTGCATGTGTTAAGCACGCCGCCAGCGTTCGTCCTGAGCCAGGATCAAACTCTCCGTGAATGCTTCCCCGTGATCGGGGCGAACACCACGAGAGCGGAACAGATCGGAGGAATAGTCCGATCCGTTCACAGCGTCCTCGCTGTGTTGCCTCCCAAACTTGGGAGGACTTTCAAAGGAACCTCGTCCCAGCAGAGCTGCTGGAGACGGGGTATCAACATATCTGGCGTTGACTTTTGGCACGCTGTTGAGTTCTCAAGGAACGGACGCTTCCTTTGTACTCACCCTCTCGGGCTTTCCTCCGGGCGCTTCCCTTCGGTGTTTCCAACCTTACCAGATCCTTTTCGGTGATCCGGCCCCCTGCTGGAGCGGGGTTCGCTTTCCGGTCCGGCCCTTTCGGGCTTTCCCTTTCGGCGGTTCCGACTTTACCAGATCCTCGCCCGTGCCGTTTCCGGTTCGGATTTGTTTCCGGTGGCCTTTGGATTGGCCTTTCGTCTTTCGACGTTTCCGACTTTATCAGAAGCGTTTTCGCCGATTTGATCGGCCTGGCGTTCCCGATGAGAGTTCGGAAGGACTCCGTCGAATCGAATCCCGACCGGAGCGCAGTAGATGCTAACTGTCGCGGAGGAGCTTGTCCAACTCCTGGCAACCGTTTGAATCTACCTCCCCCAGTCGTCCGTGTCAACGGGTTTCCTGGGGTGATGAGGAGATTAGCAGCTCAGGGGTGCCCGATGCACATCCGGCTTTCTGCTGCGGCTGAGGCCGCAGGTCAGGCAGCGGTCGGGACCGTTGCCTGCCGGTCGGAACTTTCGATGTCGCCGGTCTCTCCTGCCCGCGCCGCGCGCCGGCCGGGCCCGTAGACGTACGCGAGGAAGGCCAGTTCGGCGACGACGCCAATGCCGATGCGGGCCCAGGTGGGCAGGCCGGAAGGCGTGACGAAGCCTTCGATGGCTCCGGAGACGAACAGTACGGCGGCCAGTCCCAGAGCCACGCCGAGCGCCGCGCGCCCTTCCTGTGCCAGGGCGTCCCGTCGGGTGCGGGGCCCCGGGTCGATGACCGTCCAGCCCAGCTTCAGGCCCACGCCGCCGGCGGCGAACACGGCAGTCAGCTCGAGGAGGCCGTGGGGCAGGATCAGCCCGAGGAACGTGTCGAGACGGCCCGCGGAGGCCATCAGGCCGATGCCGACTCCCACGTTGAGCATGTTCTGGAAGAGGACCCAGAGGGCCGGTACGCAGAGGAATGCGCCGAGGACCAGGCAGAGGGCCGCGGCCTGGGCGTTGTTCGTCCACACCTGGGCGGCGAAGGAGGCGGCGGGGTGGCTGGAGTAGTACGTCTCGTACTGGCCGCCCGGCTTGGTCATCTCCCGTAGGGCGTCGGGCGCTCCGATGGAGGCCTGCACCTCCGGGTGCGCGGCGATCCACCAGCCGATGACGGCGGCGACCACCGTGGACAGGATCGCGGTGGGGATCCACCAGTGGCGGAGACGGTAGAGCGCGGCGGGGAACGAGGTCGTGAAGAAGCGGGCGGCGTCCCGCCAGGAGGCCTTGCGCGCTCCCGTCACGGCGCTGCGTGCCCGGGCGACCAGGGAGGTCAGCCGGGCGGTCACGGCGGGGTCCGGTGCGGTGGACTGGAGCAGCGAGAGGTGGGTGGTGGCGCGCTGGTAGAGGGTGATCAGTTCATCGGCCTCGGCGCCGGAGAGGCGGCGCTTGCGGCGCAGCAGCTCTTCGAGGCGTGCCCACTCGGCTCTGTGCGCGGTGACGAAGACATCGAGGTCCATTCGGTAGCGCTCCTCGTCCCACGGTGACGGTCCTGGTCCTCATGATGAACGTACTGGGCCGATTGTCGTATCCGCTTGGCAGACTGGCGGTGCCGGCAGCGGGGCGGGCGGGGTCCAAGGCGAGGGAGGACGGCACGGATGAACGAGCTGGTGACGGGTGAGGCGGTCGTCCTCGGGCTGCGGCCGGCCAGGCTGCCGAGCCGGGCGCTGGCGGTCCTCATCGACCTTGCCGTGGCCTGGGCCGGCTACATCGCCGTCTCCATGACGCTGCTCGCCGCTACGGCGTCGCTGGACCCGGCCGCGGTGGCGGCGGTTTCGGTGGCGGCCTTCGTCCTCGTACTGATCGGGATCCCGATCGTGGTCGAGACGCTGAGCCATGGCCGCTCGCTCGGGAAGCTGGCGTGCGGGCTGCGCGTGGTACGCGAGGACGGCGGTCCGATCCGCTTCCGGCACGCGCTGGTGCGCGGGGCGATGGGGGCCATCGAGATCGTGCTGACGATGGGGGTCGTGGCATGCATCGCCTCGCTGGTGTCGGCGCGCGGGCGGCGGCTCGGGGACGTGTTCGCCGGCACGGTTGTCGTGCGCGAGCGGATACCGGTGCCGCGGGGCGGTGCGGCGCTGCCGCCTCCGCCCCCCTGGCTCGCGGGACAGCTCGGCGCGCTGGACCTGTCGCGGGTGCCGGACAGCTGGTGGCTGGCCGTGCGGCAGTTCCTGGCGCGGACGGGTCAGCTGGATCCGCAGGTCGGGTGGCGGATGGCGGGGCAGCTGGCCGAGGACTTCGCAGGGTGGACGGGAGCGGGGCTGCCGCAGGGGATGCATCCCGCCGCCTATCTGTCGGCGGTGGTGTCCGAGCGGCAGGGGCGGGAAGCGCGGCGGGCCTTCGGAGCCGAGCGGACTTCCGGAGTCGGGGGGACTGGGGTTCCTGGAGCTGTGGAAGGGGCGGCCAGGGCCGCGGCGGCGGGGGGATCGGCGGTGCCCGTGCCTGCGGCCGGGACGGAGGCAGCAGGTACTACGAGTGCTGCTCGCGCCGCTGATGGCTCGGCGGAGGCGGAACGCGCGGCAGGAGCGGCGGACGCGGCACCCGCGGCGGGGGCGGGGCGTACGACGGGGTTCGTGCCGCCCGCGTGAGTCGCCGCGTGAGGTGATCGCGCGGGTGCCGGGGCCGTCAGAAGTCCGTGGCGGTGTCGGTGGGGAAGGTGGAGGGCGGGGATTCGAGGTCTTCCAGCTCGATGCCGGGGGCGGAGAGGACGACGTCGCCGGCGATGTGGATCGCGTGCTGCTCGCCGGTCTCCAGGTCGTTGACCTGGTACTCGTCCACGGTCAGCGGGCCGTTGTCAGTGGTGTGTGCTGTCCTGTTCGCCAGGGCCCAGGACTGGTCGAGGGTGCGGGGGGCGAGGACGGGGGGTGTGAAGGCCACGAGACGGGCGCGGACGGCTCCGGAGCCGGGGGCGGGGCGCAGCAGCCGGGCGGTGGCGACGAGGAAGGCGGGGGACGCGCCGGTGAAGGCGTGGGCGCGGACGTTGCCTTCGGTGGCGTGCGTGCCGGACGGGTCGGTACGGACCCAGGTGACGCCTTCGAGCGCGGCACCGCGTACCTGCCAGGAAGAGGCGTGGAGCTCGAGCCGGATGGGGCGGCCGAGGTCGTCGAGGGTGAGGTCGACGGAGCCGGCGTGGTCGCCGGAGGGGGTGGTGATCTGCGAGACGTAACGCCAGCCGGAGGGGCCGGTGGCGCAGTGGAAGTGCTCTTCACCGAGGGGGGTGTGATCGTGCGGATCGTGCAGCGAGTAGCGGCCGCGGGGCATGGGGGTCCTTCGATGGTTCCGGCAGTCGTTCCCGCCAAGGGGGCTGCCGTCGAGGCTACGCAAGGCCTTGCGCGGGCCAGGCCCCCGCCCGGGAGGACGGGGGCCTGGTTCAGCGGCTGACTGCTCGACGCGTTCGGGCCGCGCTGAGTCGCCAGGTGCCGTGCGGCAGTGCCGGGCTCAGTAGCGGTAGTGGTCGGGCTTGTAGGGACCCTCGACCTCGACGCCGATGTAGGCGGCCTGCTCCGGGCGGAGCGTGGTGAGCTTGACGCCCAGCGCGTCCAGGTGGAGCCGGGCCACCTTCTCGTCCAGGTGCTTGGGCAGCACGTACACGTCCGTCGGGTACTGCTCCGGCTTGGTGAACAGCTCGATCTGCGCCAGCGTCTGGTCCGCGAAGGAGTTGGACATCACGAACGAGGGGTGCCCGGTGGCGTTGCCCAGGTTCAGCAGCCGGCCCTCGGAGAGCACGATGAGGACCTTGCCGTCGGGGAAGGTCCAGGTGTGCACCTGCGGCTTGACCTCGTCCTTGACGATGCCCTCGATCTGCGCCAGACCGGCCATGTCGATCTCGTTGTCGAAGTGGCCGATGTTGCCCACGATCGCCTGGTGCTTCATCTTGGCCATGTCCGAGGCCATGATGATGTCCTTGTTGCCGGTGGTGGTGATGAAGATGTCCGCCGTCTCCACCACCTCCTCCAGGGTGGTGACCTGGTAGCCGTCCATCGCCGCCTGCAGCGCGCAGATCGGGTCGACCTCCGTGACGATCACCCGGGCGCCCTGGCCGCGCAGCGACTCCGCACAGCCCTTGCCCACATCGCCGTAACCGCACACCACGGCGGTCTTGCCACCGATCAGGACGTCGGTGGCCCGGTTGATGCCATCGACGAGGGAGTGACGGCAGCCGTACTTGTTGTCGAACTTCGACTTGGTCACGGCGTCGTTCACGTTGATCGCCGGGAAGAGCAGGGTGCCGTCACGGTGCATCTCGTACAGCCGGTGCACACCGGTCGTGGTCTCCTCCGTCACACCACGGATCTCCGAGGCGAGGCGGGTCCACTTCTGCGGGGTCTCGGCGAGGGTGCGGTTGAGCAGCTGCAGGATCGAGCGGTGCTCGTCGCTCTCGGCGGTGTCGACCGAGGGTGCCTTGCCGGCCTTCTCGTACTCGACGCCCTTGTGGACCAGGAGGGTGGCGTCGCCACCGTCGTCCAGGATCATGTTCGGGCCGCCGGTGGGCGAGTTGGGCCAGGTCAGAGCCTGCTCGGTGCACCACCAGTACTCGTCCAGCGTCTCGCCCTTCCAGGCGAAGACCGGAACGCCCTGGGGATCGTCCGGGGTGCCGTTCGGGCCGACGGCGATGGCGGCCGCGGCGTGGTCCTGGGTGGAGAAGATGTTGCAGGAGGCCCAGCGGACCTCGGCGCCCAGCGCGACCAGGGTCTCGATCAGCACGGCGGTCTGCACGGTCATGTGCAGCGAACCGGTGATCCGCGCGCCGGCCAGCGGCTGCGCCTCGGCGTACTCCTTGCGGATCGCCATCAGACCGGGCATCTCGTGCTCGGCGAGGGTGATCTCCTTGCGGCCGAAGGCGGCCAGGGACAGGTCGGCGACCTTGAAGTCCTGACCGGTGGCTGCTGTCGTCATGTCGGGCTGCTCCCCGGTGGTCGGAGGGTGGTTGCGGTCGGCAGTCTGCGGCGCGGGCAGGCGGGGTGCGGTGAGCGGGTCCGTCCGAGCGCGCGTCGAAAGCGATGCGACGCGATACGGACATCCCCGGACCGGACATGGCTCGTCCGGCCCGATCACCTGGACATGGGCCGTCACCCGGGCGTGTTCCTCGCCGGACATGCGTGAACCGGGAGGTACCTGCCGTTGGACATACCTGTCCCCTGGCCGCAGCACGCAGTCCGTCGGAGGCCCTCTCTCCCTCGGCCGGTCCGCGGTGCGGGCCGACCGACCGCCATCAGCAGCGACGTCTGGCACTGGTCACGAATCTACACCGATCGGCCCAGTGAACCCCAGCCCCTCCGGACGGGTGCGGCGCGTCACACACCGTGGGCCCGTTGGGCCGTGGGGGTCGCCGGTGCGCGCCGGCCGAGCACTGGCTGAGCGTCGGCCGGGCACTGGCTGAGCGTCGGCCGGGCACCGGCTGAGCGCTGGAAAGTCCCGGGTGAGGGTGGCGGTGCCTGGGAGGGCGATCCACGCGGCCGGGGCCCCTGGAGGCCCATGCGCCGGTGCCCTGGGGGCGCCCCACCGGGTGGCGGCCCACGCGGGTGGGGCTGCCCGCTGCCCGGTGGAGCTGTCAGTTGGGGCCATCAGTGCTGTCGGGGGCGTGGTGACTGTTGCGGGTGGGGTGTGTGGGGATGGGTTGGAGGGGTGGGGTTCTTGTTGCAGGATGCGGAGTGCGCGGGAGCACTTGCACGATTTCCGCGCGGGACTTTGTGAGGAGAGTGGCGTGACCAGCAGTTCAGCAGAGCCCCCTGAGGGTGCGGGGCCCGGCGGGGCGGGGCCCGGGAGCGCGGCGCCCGGTGGTTCGAGACCCGCGGGGGCCGAGGCGTCCGAGGGTGCCGGGAAAGGTGGGTCGGGGCTGAAGCTGCTCGCGGTGACCGCCTGCCCGACGGGCATCGCCCACACGTACATGGCCGCCGAGAAGCTGGCGCAGGCCGCCGAGACGCTCGGACACGAGATGAAGGTGGAGACGCAAGGGTCGATCGGGGCCGAGAACGTCCTGACTGACAACGATGTCAGACGCGCGGACGGGATCATCATCGCGGCTGACAAGGACGTCGACCGCGCCCGGTTCGTCGGTAAGCGCGTCATCGTGGTCGGCGTGGCGGAGGGGATCCACCATCCCGAGCAGCTGATCGAGCGGGTGCGGAGCGCGCCCGTGTACGGCGCGGACGCGGGTACCGGCGCAGGTGCCGGGAGCGGCGGCGCGCCCGGTACCGATGCGGCGTCCAGCAGGACGGCAGGCGGCGGCAGGGAGCGCAGCGTCGCGTACAAGGCGTTGATGAACGGTGTCAGCTACATGATCCCGTTCGTGGTGGTGGGCGGTCTGCTCATCGCCGTCTCGCTGGCGCTGGGCGGCCACCCGCAGGCCGACGGCGGGCTGGTCATCCCCGACGGCTCGTTCTGGAAGCACGTCAACGACATCGGGACGATCGGCTTCACGCTGATGGTGCCGATCCTGTCCGGGTACATCGCGTACGCGATCGGGGACCGGCCCGCGCTGGTACCGGGCATGATCGGCGGCTGGATCGCCAATACGGGTGCGCTGTACGACTCCAAGTCGGGTGCGGGCTTCATCGGGGCGATCGTCACCGGATTCCTCGCCGGCTATCTGGTCCTGTGGATCAAGAAGGTCCGGGTACCGAAGTTCGTCCAGCCGATCATGCCGATCATCGTGATCCCGATCGTGGCGACGACGGCGCTGGGACTGTTCTTCATCTACGTCATCGGGCAGCCGATCTCCTGGGTGTTCGAGCATCTGACGAGCTGGCTGGGCGGTCTGACGGGGTCCAGCGCGGCGCTGCTCGGCGTGATCCTCGGACTGATGATCGCGTTCGACATGGGCGGGCCGGTCAACAAGACGGCATTCCTCTTCGGCGCGGGTCTGGTGTCCAAGAACCCCGAGATCATGGGTATGTGCGCGGCCGCGATTCCGGTGCCGCCGCTCGGGCAGGGGCTGGCGACGCTGCTGCGCCGCCGGCTGTACAACGAGCAGGAGCGGGAGACGGGCCTCGCGGCGCTGTTCATGGGGTGCTTCGGCATCACGGAGGGCGCGATCCCGTTCGCGGCCGGACGGCCCGCCCGGGTCATTCCGTCCAACATGCTCGGCGGCGCGGTGGCCGGTGCGATCGCGGGCCTGGCCGGGGTCACGGACAACGTGCCGCACGGCGGGCCGATCGTGGCCGTGCTGGGCGCGGTGGGCGGCGTCGCGATGTTCTTCGTGGCCGTCGTGGCCGGCACGGTCGTCACCGCGCTGTGCACGGTGACGTTGCTGTCGCCGGCGGAGCGGAGCGGTGCCGGGGGCACCGGGGAAGCCGATGAGGCCGGGGGTGCAGGTGCCGGGGCCGCCGGGGCGTCCGCTCCGGAGCATGCCCTGGCGGGCGCGGGTGCGGTGGACGCCGCAGGCGCGGGCACGGCGAGCGCAGCGGGCACGGCGAGTACTACGGGTACCGCCCGCCCGGCCGTGGAAGGCGCGGCTACGACGGCCGCGGCCCCGATCCCGGACGCGGCCACCACCGGTGACCGGAACGAGCCCGAGACCGGGCCCGAGCCCGGCGCCGGCACCGCCGTGCTCTCCGGCTACCTCTCCCCCGCCACCGTGAAGGTGCGGCTGGACGCCACGGAGAAGGAGGCGGCGATCCGGGAGATGGCGGAGCTGACGGCCGGGACCGAGAAGGTCGCGGACGTGGACGAGCTGGTGCGGGTGGCGCTCGCGCGGGAGGCGCAGGGCACCACGGGACTGGGCGAGGAGATCGCGATTCCGCACGCCAAGACGGACGCGGTGACCGCGCCGGTCGTCGGGTTCGCGCGGTCCCCGGAGGGCATCGACTGGGAATCGCTGGACGGCACGCTCGCGAAGCTGGTCTTCATGATCTCCGTGCCGGAGGCCGCGGCGGGCGACGAGCACCTGCGGATTCTCGCGCTGCTGTCGCGGAAACTGATGGACACGGACTTCCGGGCGCGGCTGCAGGCGGCGCCGGACGTCGACGGGATCATGGCCGTACTCGCCGAGATCCGGTGACCGGCAGCTGACCGGCAGCCGGCAGGCGTGCCGTACGGCGAAGGGCCCCGCTCCCACCGAGGTGGGTGCGGGGCCCTTCGTGCGCGAGGCGCGAGCCGTGCGCGAGGCGCGAGCGGACGTCAGGCGCCCGGCACCGGCGTGCCCGAGGCCGCGGCCTCCGCGCTGTAGATGTCCGGCTCCAGGTAGATGACGCGGGCGATCGGCACGGCGGCGCGGATGCGGTCCTCCGCAGCGTTGATCGCGTCGGCGACCTCCGTGGCCGTGTCGTCGTGCCGGACCGCGACCTTCGCGGCGACCAGCAGCTCCTCCGGGCCGAGGTGGAGGGTGCGCATGTGGATGACGCGGGTGACGGTGTCGCCGTCGACGATGGCCTCGCGGATCTTGACGACCTCCTCGGCGCCGGCGGACTCGCCCAGCAGCAGCGACTTGGTCTCGGCCGCCAGGACCAGGGCGATCAGTACGAGCAGCACGCCGATGCACATCGTGCCGATGCCGTCCCAGACCGCCTCGCCGGTGATGAGGGTGAGGCAGACGCCGAGCAGCGCGAGGATCAGGCCGACCAGGGCGCCGAGGTCCTCCAGGAGGACGACCGGCAGCTCGGGGGCCTTGGCGCGGCGGACGAACTGGGCCCAGGACTGCCGGCCGCGCAGCGAGTTGGACTCCTTGATGGCCGTGGTGAAGGAGAAGCCCTCGGCGACGATCGCGAAGACCAGGACGCCCACCGGCCAGTACCAGTGCTCCAGCTCGTGCGGGTGCTGGATCTTCTCCCAGCCCTCGTACAGCGCGAAGACGCCGCCGATGGTGAAGAGCACGATGGAGACGAGGAAGCCGTAGATGTAGCGCTCGCGGCCGTACCCGAAGGGGTGTTCCTCGGTGGCGGCGCGCTTGGCCTTCTTGCCACCGAGCAACAGCAGGCCCTGGTTGCCGGAGTCGGCGATCGAGTGCACGCCCTCGGCCAACATGGAGGACGAACCGCTGAAGGCGAACGCCACGAACTTCGCTACGGCGATGGCCAGATTGGCGCCCAGCGCCGCGACGATGGCCTTGGTGCCACCTGATGCACTCATGAGTGCCGAATGTCCCTTCCGTCGACCGGGCTTTACCGCCCCTTTAACCCATTGGGAAGGTCATTGTTGCACCCGTGCCGGAGGCCTGCATCAGGCCACCACTGTGGCGCGGAAGAGCGTGCCCTCGCCGGCCGCGGCGATTTCCTCCCCCGCCGGGACGAAGGCGGACTCACCGGGCGCGAGCGTCAGTTGCCGCCCCGGGTCCCCCGCGCCGTCGGCGCCGCGCAGGGTGACCGAGCCCGCCGTGCAGAGCAGGATCTGCGGCGTACGGATGGCCAGCGGCACCGGCGCGGCGCCGGGCGCGAGGACGTACCGCGAGAGCCGGAACTCGTCGATGGGCGTCTCGTAGACCTCCTCGCCCGACGGCCCGGCCTCCGGGCGCAGCACGCCCGCGTCGCCCGCCTCGAAGCGGACGATGCGCAGCAGTTCGGGGACGTCGACGTGCTTCGGGGTGAGGCCGCAGCGGAGCACGTTGTCGGAGTTGGCCATCAGTTCGACGCCGAGGCCGTTGAGGTACGCGTGCGGGATGCCGGCGCCGAGGAAGAGGGCCTCGCCGGGCTGGAGCGTCACGTAGTTGAGCAGCATCGCGGCGATCACGCCGGGGTCGCCCGGGTAGTGGTGGGCGATCGCGGCGTACGCGGCGTAGGACTCGGCGTGCGGTCCGCCGGCCTTGCCCAGGCGTTCGGCGGCCGCGGTGGCTTCGCCGACCGTCTCGGCCATGGCGTGCTTGTCGGCGGTGAGGACGGCGGTGAGGACCTCGCGGAGCGCGTCCTCGTCGGGGCCCGCGCGCAGGATGTCGACGTACGGCTTGAGGCTGTCGACACCCAGGCCGGCGAGCAGGTCGGCGGCCTCGGCCGGCTGCCGGAAGCCGCACAGGCCGTCGAAGGGCGTGAGCGCGCAGATCAGCTCGGGCTTGTGGTTGGCGTCCTTGTAGTTGCGGTGCGGTGCGTCGATCGGGACGCCGCGCCGCTCCTCGTCGGCGAAGCCCTCCTTGGCCTGCGCGAGGTCGGGGTGGACCTGGAGGGAGAGCGGCGAACCGGCCGCGAGCAGCTTCAGCAGGAAGGGCAGCCGGGGGCCGAAGGCGCGGACGGCGTCGGGGCCGAGCTCGTCCTCGGGGTCCTCGTCGATGATCTCGGCGAGGGACTGCGGACCGATGCCCCGGTCGACGCGGGACGGCGCGCCGGGGTGGGCGCCCATCCACATCTCCGCCTGCGGCTCACCGGTCGGCTCGACGCCGAGGAGGTAAGGGATCGCGGTGGTGGAACCCCAGGCGTAGGGGCGCACGGTGTTGGTGAGGCGGTCCATTGCGGGCGGGCTCCTGCAGTGGTCGGTAGGGGTCGGGGTGACGGCCGGGCGGGTGGTGGAGCGGAGCGGCGGCGGTCGGCAGGGCCACCCGCGCACCGCCCCGCCTCATGATCCCTCGGCTCCGGCGAGCGCCAGGTAAACGGCGGCGAAATCCGTGGTGGCCAGGAGTTGTGCGGCGTTCTCCAGGGGGCTGCCCTCGTGTTCCGCCTCCAGCTCGCTGACCGGGGTGTCCCGTTCCAGGGCGAGGTCGCGGGCGGCGGGTGCGGGCGACAGCGGTCCGGGCGGGCCCTCGCGGAGCAGCAGGGCACGGGCGTGCAGGGGCTCGGGCTGCTCGACCCGGTCGCGGAAGAAGTCGTCCGGGTCGGCGCCGGCCGCGAGCGCTCCGGCCAGCAGCATGCGGTGGGCGGTGAGCGCTTCGGGGAGTTCGGCGGCGAGCGCGGGACGGCCCGCGAGGCCGGTGAGTACGGCCGCGAAGTGCCGGCCGACGGCGCCCGCGACCGTGCCCTCGGTCCAGATCAGCGGGAGGCTGCCGGCGAGCTCGGCGGCGAGGGTCTTGGCCGGGTTGCCGTACGTGGCGGTGGCCGGGCCGCACTCGGCGGCGACCTGGTCGAGCTTGTCGGCGAGCCGGGCCAGTTCGTCGGCCGGTGCCGCGAGCAGCCCGATGCGGTCGGCGAGCGCGAGCAGCGGGGTGAGCAGCGACCAGAGGGTGCCGGGCGCCGCCGGCGGCGCGCCCTCGACGTCGAACTCGCCGTCGTACGGCGTGGTGGCGAGCGGTACGACCAGTCCGCGGGCCTGGGCGATGGCGTCGGCGAGCGGGCTGCCGGCCGGGGTGACGCCCACGACGGAGCAGCCCCGGCGGTAGGCGTTCTCGACCAGCTCGGCCAGGCCGGCGTCGGCGCCGTCGGGGCCCGCGACGAGCAGCAGGTCCAGCGAGCCCGTCCAGCCCGGCAGGGACCAGCGCAGCGCGCCCGGGACGGGGGCCACGCCGGTGGGCCGGATCAGCGACACGGGGCAGCTGCCGCCGCCGAGGGCGCCGAAGAGGTCGGCGACGCAGGGGGCGGCGGGGCTGGGGCCCGCGACGAGGACGGTGCGGGGGCGGCCGTCGGGTGCGAGGGCCGGTATGCCGGCCTCGGCGGCGTTCCGCGCGGCGGTGCGCACGCGGGCGCCGGACTCGGCCACGGCGCGCAGCAGGCCGTACCGGTCCGCCTCGGCCAGGGCTTCGGGGGCGTCGAGGAGTGACTCGTCGAGCATGATGATGCTGCCTTCCGGTCGCCGGGCGGGCTGGGCGGAGCGGCCGCTGCCCCGGGCTCTCAGGCCTGCTTGCGGGCCTCGTCCACGAGGAGGACGGGGATGCCGTCGCGCACGGGGTAGGCGAGGCCGCAGCCGGTGCCGGTGCACACGAGTTCGGCGGGGTCGTCCGCGGACTTGTCTGCCAGGGGGGCGTGGCACGCCGGGCAGGCGAGGATCTCGAGGAGGCTGGCTTCGACCGGCACGGTGGCGGCCCCTTCCGGGTGATGATGTGTTTCGCCTCGTCAGCGTACCGCCGGGTGGCGGTGAGGGGCGCCTTTCGGCCGGTGGCCGCGGTGCACGGGCCCACCACGACCACCGTACGGCGGGGCCGGCGCGGGTGCTCCCGCGCCCGTCGCCGGCCCGGCTCCGTACGCGCGCCGCGGGTCAGCCGCGGACGATGGCGAGGACCTCGTCGCGTACCCGCTCCACGGTGGCCTCGTCGCGCGCCTCGGCGTTCAGGCGCAGCAGGGGCTCGGTGTTGGAGGGGCGGAGGTTGAACCACCAGTCGGCGGCGGTGACGGTCAGGCCGTCCAGCTCGTCCAGCTCCACGCCCTCGCGGCCCTCGTAGGCCGCCTTGATCGCGGCGAGCCGGCCGGCCTGGTCGTCGACGGTGCTGTTGATCTCGCCGGAGGCCGCGTACCGGTCGTACTGCGCGACCAGGCCCGACAGCGGGCCGTCCTGGCCGCCCAGGGCCGCCAGGACGTGCAGGGCGGCGAGCATGCCGGTGTCGGCGTTCCAGAAGTCGCGGAAGTAGTAGTGCGCGGAGTGCTCACCGCCGAAGATCGCGCCGGTCCTGGCCATCTCGGCCTTGATGAAGGAGTGGCCGACACGGGTGCGCACGGGCGTGCCGCCGCTCTCCTTGACGACCTCGGGCACGGACCAGGAGGTGATGCAGTTGTGAATCACCGTGGAACCGGGCTCCTTGGCCAGTTCGCGGGAGGCGACCAGGGCGGTGATGGCCGAGGGCGAGACCGGGTCGCCGTTCTCGTCGACGACGAAGCAGCGGTCGGCGTCCCCGTCGAAGGCCAGGCCGATGTCGGCGCCGGTCTCCCGGACGCGGGCCTGGAGGTCGACGATGTTCTTCGGGTCCAGCGGGTTGGCCTCGTGGTTCGGGAAGGTGCCGTCCAGCTCGAAGTACATCGGGTCCAGCTCTACCGGCAGGCCTTCGAAGACCGTGGGGACGGTGTGGCCGCCCATGCCGTTGCCCGCGTCCACCACGACCTTCAGGGGACGGATGTGGACGAGGTCCACCAGGGAGCGCAGGCGGGCCGCGTAGTCGGCCAGGACGTCGCGCTGGGTGATCGAGCCGGTTTCCGCGACGGGCTCGGGCGCGCCGCCCTCCAGCCACTCCTCCACCAGGGCGCGGATGTCGGCGAGACCGGTGTCCTGGCCGATCGGCGCGGCACCTGCCCGGCACATCTTGATGCCGTTGTACTGGGCCGGGTTGTGCGAGGCGGTGAACATCGCACCCGGCAGGCCCAGTGCCCCGCTCGCGTAGTACATCTCGTCGGTCGAACACAGCCCGATCTCGGTGACGTCGGCCCCGCGCGCGGCGGCACCGCGGGCGAACGCCCGGGCCAGGCCCGGCGAGGAGGGCCGCATATCGTACCCGATGACGATCGCGTTCGCCTCGGTGACCTGGGCGAAGGCCGCACCGAACAGCTCGGCCAGTGCCTCGTCCCACTGGTCGGGGACCACACCGCGCACGTCGTACGCCTTCACGATCTGGGACAGATCAGCCACAGCCACCCTCCTGAGGTCTCTTCGGGAAACCCCAAGCTACCGGGAAGATCTGTGAGCTTGCCGTGAACCATCGGTGAACGATGGTCCTGTACGACTGCTTCCGGCCCGAATTCGACCGTCCGGGAACGCTTCGTTCGCCGGGCGGAGGCGGCTCCCGGCGGTGGCTCAGGGCAGCATCCAGCCCAGTACCGCCGTGCTCTGCGCCAGCACGATCAGGCACATGACGAGGAGCAGCGCGAGGCTCCAGGGCAGGACCTTGCGGAGCAGGTCGCCCTCGCGCCCCGCGAGGCCGACGGCGGCGCAGGCGATGGTGAGGTTCTGCGGGGAGATCATCTTGCCGAGGACGCCGCCGGAGCTGTTGGCCGCCGCGAGGAGCTCCGGGGAGAGCCCGGACTGCTGCGCTGCGGTGACCTGGAGGGCGCCGAAGAGGGCGTTGGCCGAGGTGTCGGAGCCGGTGACCGCGACGCCGAACCAGCCCAGAACCGGCGAGAGGAAGGCGAGACCGGCACCGGCCGCTGCCACGAAGTGGCCGATGGTGGCGGCCTGGCCGGAGAGGTTCATGACGTAGGCCAGGGCGAGCACGGACGTCACGGTCAGGAGGGCGAACCGCAGCTCGTGGACGGTGGCCAGCCATTCCTTCGCGGCGGCGCGGGCCCGGACGCCGAGGACGGCCGCGGTGACCAGGCCGGCGAGGAGGACGAGGGTACCGCCGGTGGCGACCAGCGGGAGCGTGAGGACGTTGCCGCCGACCGGCTCGCCGTCGGGGCCCGCGACGTTCAGCAGCGGCCAGTCGAAGGACTGTGTGGCGGCCGCCGCCCAGTCCTTGAAGGGCGGTATCTGCGCGAGCGAGAAGACCACGATGATCAGGCCGTACGGGGCGTACGCGCGGACGGTCTCGCGGCGGCTGTCCCGTACGTCCAGGTCCTCGCTGCGGGCGCCGGTGAGGACGGCGGCGCGTACGTCGGCGGAGGCGGGGCGGCGCGCGGCCGGCACCGCGACCAGCGCGGCGGCGCCGATCAGCGCGGCGCCGATGTCGGCGAGCTGCGCGGAGACGAAGTTGGCGGCGGCGAACTGGGCGGCGGCGAAGGCCACACCGCAGGCGAGGGCGGGCAGCCAGGTCTCGCGCAGGCCGCGCCGGCCGTCCACGAGGACGACGAGCAGGAGCGGGACGACGAGGGCGAGGAGCGGGGTCTGGCGGCCCACGACGGAGGCGACGGAGTCCAGCGGGAGCCCGGTGACCTGGGCGAGGGTGACGACGGGGGTGCCCATGGCGCCGAACGCGACGGGGGCGGTGTTGGCGACGAGCGCGACGACCGCCGCCTTGACGGGGTCGAAGCCCAGCGCGACCAGCATCACGGCGCTGATGGCGACCGGGGCGCCGAAGCCCGCGAGCGCCTCCAGCAGGGCGCCGAAGCAGAAGGCGATGACCAGGGCCTGGATGCGGGGGTCGTCGGAGAGCCGGGAGAAGGAGCGGCGCAGGACGTCGAAGTGGTGCGTACGGACCGTCATCCGGTAGACCCAGAGGGCGTTGACCACGATCCACATGATGGGGAAGAGCCCGAAGACGGCGCCCTGCACCGCGCTGGAGAGCCCCTGTGCCACGGGCATGCCGGAGCCGAACCAGGCGGTGAGCAGGGCGACGGCGAGGCCGATGAGGCCCGCGTGGTGGGCGCGCATGCGGACGGCGCCGAGCAGGACCAGGACGGTGATCAGGGGCAGCGCCGCGACGAGCGCGGACAGGGCGAGCGAATCGGCGATCGGCTGAAGCTGCTGGACGAACACTCCGGACATGCGGCTGCCTCCCCGGCGGCGTGGCGGCTCCCCCGCTGCTTCCGGCATGCGGAAGGCGATCTCGCAGGAGTGGAGGAATGGTCGTGTCCGCGCCAAGCCGGAGTCAATGGGCCGTCACGAAATGACGGGCGTTCAGAGGCGATCGGGCATCAGGCGCGGACGCGCCGGGAAACGGCCGGAAAGCGACGCCGGTTCGTATACAGACGCCGAGCCGCGGACAACAGACCCCGGGCCGCATGCATACAGGCACCGGACCGCATACCGGCGCCGCGCCGCGTACAGGCGCCGGTCCGCACACGAGAGACGCCGGTCCGCACAGAAGCGCGCGACGGCGCTTACGGGGCGCGAGTGCCGGCACCCCTCAGGGCCGCGCGGCACCGGCTCTCAGGAGTCCGGCGAGCGCAGCACACGGAGGTGACCACGCCGGGCCACCTCCATCGGGTCGGCCTCACGGGGGCCGGCCGCCTCGGGACCGCCGGCCGCACGTTCTTGCGGACGCGCCGCCTCGCGCACCGCGTTGGCGAGCGCTTCGAGGTCGTCACCGCTCGGCTGGACCGTGCCGGGATCGGCGGCCAGCCGGACGACCTCCCACCCGCGTGGCGCGGTCAGGCGCTCGGAGTGCTCGGCACACAGGTCGTAACAGTGGGGTTCCGCGTAGGTGGCGAGCGGGCCGAGCACAGCGGTCGAATCCGCATAGACGTACGTCAGCGTTGCGACGGCGGGACGGCCGCACGCAGTTCGCGAACAGCGACGTACAGGGCTCACGACGTTGGACGGTACCGCACTCTTGAGCGGGCCGCGACGACTCTCCACGACCTCACCCGGCCGTGTCGTCCCGGTTCGCCCGACCTGTCTGACCTGCGCACGCTCGGCCTGACCTGCGTCGAGATCCCGTTGCCGCCCGAGTGGAGGCGATGATTCCCCCTCCCACTCCAGTCAATTCGTGTCATTTCGCGGGCGTTACGCGAGCGTTCAGCGGTCACATCGCCCTGGAGGAACGAACGGAACAGAACCCGTACCGATCAGTGAGCGACATGGGGCGTACGGGGCAAGAGTTCGGCCGTATCCGGCCCGCGGCGGCTACGCTCGTGATTGATGGACAGCCCCGTACCTCCCCCGGCCGGTGCCGGGGAGAACCCCAGCCCCACGGAGCCGCGTCCGCGCCGCCGCGACCGTCACGGCCGCGGGATGCGCGGTCCGATCGCCCCGCCTCAGGTGCCGCTCTCGGTGAGCCGTGCCGACGCCTTCGTGGACCTCGTGCACGACTCCGTGGAGCGCCTGGAGCGGCGCTGGCCGCAGCTGTCGGAGGTGGAGTTCTCGGTGCGTGAGGTGCCGCGGCCGGAGCCCGCCGGCGGTGACGCGTTCGCGGCGGGCGAGGACACGGTGCCGCTGGGGAGTCTGCTGCCCTCCGAGGCCGGCCGCCGGGACCGGATCGTCATCTACCGCCGGCCCGTGGAGATCCGCACGAAGAACCGTGAGGAGCGCGCGCTCCTCGTGCACGAGGTCGTCGTCGAACAGGTCGCGGAACTGCTGGGCCTGGCCCCGGAGTCGGTCGACCCCCGGTACGGGCAGGACTGAGCTCCCGGGCACGAGCAGGACCGGGCCTGCCAGGACGCGCGACACGGGACGGGCCCCTCGGGAGGTGACTCCCGAGGGGCCCGTGCGGGGCCGTCGCCCGTCAGTCGTTCAGCACCCTCATGTTCCAGCCCGCCGTCGGCACCTCGACCAGTCCGCGGTCGTCCGGCAGCGTCTGGACGGTGAAGCCCTGTACGCCGCCGTGCGGCAGTGCGAGCGTGCGTGCCGCGTGGACCGGCCCGGTGCCCTTCTCCGGCTCCACCGTGAGCGCATAGGCGCCCTTGAGGCCGTCCGGGCGGGGCGGCTCGACGGCGAGCGTGCTGCCGCCCTTGACCGTGTAGGTCTTCGAGACCGTGCTGCCGCCCCCGCTGCCCGCCGACGCGGTGACCTTCACGCGCGCGTCCTTGCCCTTCTGCGGGGCGACGAGGGAGAGCGTGCTGCCCTTGGCGCGGTTGTCGGCCGCGGTGGCACGGGTGCCGACCGGCCCGGTCGCCGGGATGAACGCCATCTCCTTGCCCGAGCCCTTGCCGCGGACGACCTGAAGCGCTGCGGCGACCGGCGCCTCGGAGCCGTCGGCCGGCGTGAGGACCAGCGACCCCGCCTCGCCCTTGGTGAGGTCCTTGAGGTCGACCGCGGTGGTCGTCCCGCTCTTCAGGTGCAGCGTCTCCAGCCCGGCCGGCACGATCGAACCGCTGGGCGTGGCCAGCTGCACCTTCAGGTCGGCGTCGGCGGAACCGGGGGCGATGGCCACCAGCCGTACGGAGGCGGCGTCCTTCGGGATGCCCGGGAGCACCAGCCCCGAGGCGGCCGCGGAGGCCGGGTCGGCGGAGGGCGGCAGCCAGTCGCCGCCGAGCTTGTCGTCGCCCGCCTGCACTGCCGCGCCGACCCGGCCCTCCCGGGCGGTGACGTGCAGCGTGACGTCGGCGGCCCGGGTGTCGGAGAGCGTGGAGAGCAGCACCGGGAGGCTGGCGTGCGGCGGCACCTGGATGTCCTCGCCGGAGGTCCCCTTCAGGGCGCCGTCCTTGCCGTACAGCTTCAGGTCGACGACGGCCGCGGTGTCGTCGGGGTTGGTGAGGTGGACGTAGTCCTGACGGTCGGGCGACGTACTGGCGCCGGGGAACCAGAAGTCGGTGTCCGGGGCCGTGCACGAGGTGCCGAGGACGCCGCGGCCGGTGCCCGCGCTGACCTCGGTGGTCTGCTGGACGGTCCAGCCCGGTGCGAGGCTGCCGTCGGCGGTGCCGATCAGGGCCGGCGCCTCGGAGTCGTCGGTCGTCGCGGTGACCGGCGTGCCGGGTGCCTTCAGGGGCGCGACGGGCTTGCTCTCCTTCGGGCTCTTCGCGTCCTCGCCCTTCTTGCCCGTGCCGTCCGTCCGGCCGTCAGCGGCGGCCCGCAGGTCCGCACTGCCCTTGCCGGCCTTCGCGCCCTTGGGGGTGAAGGCGGTGTACGTCGTCTCGCCGACCTCGGAGGAGGTCGGGGCCGGGCACATCAGGGAGGAGCGCTGCACGGGCAGCGTGGCGGCCTTCGAGGCGGTGGTGCCCGCGTCGTCACCGGGGGCCGCGAGCGCGGCCACACCGGTGACGGCGGCGAGCGCGGCGACCGCGCCGATCAGGGACATGGTGGTGCGGTTCACTGCTGGTCGCTCCCGTCGCGGCGGGGCTCGCGGTACGAGCCGTCGTGCGTGGTGCCGTCAGCGGCCCCGTCGTGCGGCATGCCGTACGCCGTGCCGTCCCCGTAGGGCTGCTGCTGTCCGTATCCGTACGGGTCGTAGGCGCCGGCTCCGTAGGCCTGCTGCGCGTACGGGTCGCCCTGATAGGCGGGCGGGTACTGCTGCCCGTACTGCCCCGCCTGGTACGGGTCGGCCGCCTGGCCGCCCTGCCAGTCCTGGTACGGCGGCTGCTGCGGCATCTCGGGCACGGCCTGCTGGGGGATGCCGTGGGCGGCCGCGTAGGGGTCGGCGGCGTACGGGTCACCGTGCGCGGCCGTGGCGTACGGGTCCGCCTGGGCGGCGTACGGGTCGGCGTGCCGGGCGGCCGCCGCGTACGGGTCGGACACCGGCGCTTCGCCCTCCCGGACGCCGGGCACGGCCGCATCCTGGACGGGCTTCTGCGCTGCCGCCGCCTCCTGTGCGGCGCGCAGCCTCCGGGCGCGGCGGCCCTCGCCCTCCACGGACTGTGCGGGCACCGCCGCCAGGCCCTCCTCGGGCAGGTCGTCGTCGACGTCCCGGCGGCGGCCCGGCAGGGCCATGACCACCAGGACCACGGCCAGCAGTCCCTGCGCCGTCATCCAGAGGGTGTGCGTGAGCGGGCTCTCGTGGGTGAGGTCCAGGCGGCCCCCGGTGGCGGGCAGCTCGAAGCCCTGGGCCCAGCCGTCGACCGTGACCGGCTTCAGCGGCTTGCCGTCCAGGGTGGCCTGCCAGCCGGCGTCGGCGGCGTCGGCGAGGCGCAGCACCCGCCCGTCGGGACCGGCGGGCACCTTGGTGTGCGCGTCGACCGGGCCGGCGGCGACCGCGACCGGCTCGGCGGCCGTACCGGCCTGGGCGCCGTCCCCGGTACCGCTGACGATGGAGACGCGGGAGACCCGGCGGTCCACCCGCCACAGGGCGCTGCCGTCCTCCTGGCTCATCCGGGTCAGTCCCGGCGTGGCATCCAGGATCCGGCCCATCTCGCGCGGGGCACCGTCCTTGACCAGGACGTAGCGCACGGCGTAGCCGCCGAGCCGGTCGGTCTGGTCGGCGCCGGAGCCGGCGACGAGGTTGGCGACGACGTCGTTCAGCCGGCTGTCCTCGCCGGCCTCCGCCGCGATGTCGGCGTCGCCCAGGCGCGCGCCGGAGCCGCGGACCAGGGAGTACGCGACGGGCCCCGCGTCGCCGTCCAGGACGAGGGTGCGGGCGCGGTCGGCGGTGCCGGACTCCTCGGCGACGAACGCCGGGACCTGCTCGGGGTTGCGGCGCTCCACCGGCCCGGCGGCGCCGCTGATCATCCAGCTGACCGCGGCCCACAGCGGGGCGAGCGCGGCGGCCAGCGCGATCAGCACGGCCACCGGCTGCTTCCAGCCGAAGCCGAGGCTCATCATGCGGGTGCGGATGCCCTCGGCGCCGACCGCGGCGGCGCACAGCAGCGCCAGGCCGTAGACCAGTGCGGGCGGCCCGGCCCAGCCGGAGCCGTTGGCCAGGCCCGCGAAGAGCAGGCCGACCAGGCCGACGGCCCAGGCGGTGCGGACCGTGTGCTGCCGCTCGCCGCGCAGCAGCGCGCCGAGGGCGGCGAGCACCACGCCGAGCAGCAGGACGCTGCCGTACGCCTTGGGGCCGCCGGGGCTGAGCCCGACGAGGTCCAGCCAGGAGGCCTGGCCCGGCTTCGAGGCGAGCCCGGCCTCCAGGAAGAAGCGGGACGGCTCGGTCAGCAGCGACAGCGACCAGGGCGCGAGCACGACCATCGGGGAGACGACGACGGCGAGGAAGCGCAGCAGGTACGCCACGATCTTGTCGCGGTTGCCGTCGAGGAAGCGCAGGGCCAGCAGCCCGATGCCGAGAAGCACCGCGATCGGCCAGACGACCGGGGTGAAGGCCGTGGTGAAGGTCAGCAGCAGCGCGTACGCCCAGGCGGCGCGGAAGCTGGGCCGCACGCCGGGCGCGAGCCGCAGTCCGCTCGCGGCGATCGCGGCGCGGGCCATGAGCGGGAGCAGGATCGCGAGGACCGCGGTGCCGATGCGGCCGCCGGCCAGCGCGCCGGTGGCGGCGGGCAGGAAGGCGTACGCGACGCTGCCCCAGGCGCGCAGCAGGCGCGAGGTGACCAGCGGCCGGGAGGCGAAGTACGCGGTCAGGCCGGCCAGCGGGACGGAGGCGACGAGCAGCAGGGTGACGGCGAAGCCGGTGCTGCCGAGGCAGACGGTCGCCACGAGGGCGAGGACCGCGAGGTAGGGCGGCGCGGAGGCGGTGGAGCCGATGCCCACGTCGTGCCAGCTGTGGAAGTAGCGCGCCCACAGGTCGGAGACCTCACCGGGCGCGGGCAGCAGGGCGCCGCCGGTCAGCGCGCCGCCGCCGAGCAGGCCGCGGCAGGCGACGAGGGAGACGAGGAGCAGGACGGCGAAGAGGACGGGCGCGGGCCGCCGCGCCATCCGCTTCAGCCGCGCGAACTGCTCGACCTCCAGGAAGTCCGCTTCGTCGTCGCCGGGCCCGGACTCCACGGCGCCGTGCCGGCCGCCGGAGGAGGCGTCGGGGGCAGCGCGTCCGGCGAAGTTGCTGGCGACCTGTTCGACGGTGGCGCGTACGGTCGCGCCGGGCGGCGGGAAGAGCGCGCGCAGCTCGCTCGCCTCGACCGAGGGCTTACCGCGTCTGCGCCGGGCCGCCATGATCCGGCCGGGCCGCAGCAGGACGCCGAAGAGCCCGGCGAGTTCGTCGAGCGCCTGCCCGGGGACCTTGCCGACGAGGTAGGCGAGGACCCGCAGGAAGGTGCCGAGGAGGAGCCGGAGCAGGACGTACGGCAGGACCGCGCCGCGGGTGTTGACCAGCAGGGTGTAGACGGCGCCTGCCTTGTCGACGCGGTGCGGCCCGGCCACCGAGCGGCCCACGCAGTCGATGGGGCGCCGCTCGCGGGACGCCGCCTCGGCGTGCCGCAGGACCGCGTCCGGCGCGACGAGCACCTGATGGCCCGCCGCCTGGGCGCGCCAGCACAGGTCCACGTCGTCGCGCATCAGCGGCAGCCGGCGGTCGAAGCCGCCGAGCTGTTCGTAGACGTCGCGGCGGATGAGCATGCCGGCGGTGGAGACGGAGAGGACCGCGCGTACCTGGTCGTGCTGGCCCTGGTCCTGCTCGCGGCGGTCCAGGCCGGTCCAACGGCGGCCGGAGCGGGCGATGCTGACGCCGGCTTCGAGGAGCTGCCTGCGGTCGTACCAGCTGCGCAGCTTGGGGCCGATGATCGCGGTGGAGGGGCTGGCGTCGGCGACGCGCAGCAGTTCGGTGAGCGCGTCGGGCGCGGGCGCGCAGTCGTCGTGCAGCAGCCAGAGCCACTGCACGGGCTCGCCGTGCGGCAGCTCGGGCATGTCGTACGCCTCGTCGTGCCAGGTCCGGGTGACCGGGTCCCAGCCGCTGGGGCGCTTGAGGTACGGCAGGTCGTCGGGGGTGAGCACCGGCGCGGTGCGGACGGCCTCGTCGACGGCGGTGCCGAAGCCGGAGCGGCGGGCGAGGTGCAGCACCCGCTCGTCGCCGAGGGCTTCGGTCAGCAGCCGGGCGGAGTCGTCGGCGCTGCCGGTGTCGGCGCCGACGACGTTCTGCACCGGGCGCTCCTGGCCTTGCAGGCCGGAGAGCGCGTCGGGCAGCCAGCGCGCGCCGTCGTGCGAGACGATCACGGCGGTGACGACATGCCGCGGGAACTGTGGCGCGGCGGCTTCGTATGAGGCGGCCTGGGCCGCCGACTGGCTGTGCACGGACATCGAGGTACGGGCCCTCCGGACCCGGGGCTGCCGTCTCCCGCGGCGGGCGGGCCGCTGCGGGTGTGGCCCCCGGAAGACACTGCGATGGACTGCGATGGACGCGCGCTCACCATGCGGGTGTTGGTGCGTCTCGGACGGAGCCCCACACTAATGGTTCACGCGGGCGCGTCGGCCGGGTCCGTACGCGGTGTCCTCCCGGCTGCGGAAACAGCACTCCGCCCCCGGCTGTGCGCCGGGGGCGGAACGGATGCCCGTGATGTTCCTCGGTGGCGGGGCCGGCCCGTCGGCCGGTGCCCGTTCGCTGTGCTGACCGGTGCCGGGCGGCTGTCGCCCGGGCCGCCGTCGTCGGGCTTCAGACCGCGGCCTTCTTCAGACGGCGCCGCTCGCGCTCGGACAGTCCGCCCCAGATACCGAAGCGTTCGTCATTGGCAAGAGCGTATTCAAGACATTCGGAACGGACCTCACAGGCGAGGCAGACCTTCTTGGCCTCGCGGGTGGAGCCGCCCTTCTCCGGGAAGAAGGACTCGGGATCGGTCTGGGCGCACAGCGCGCGCTCCTGCCAGCCGAGCTCCTCGTCCGCCTCCTCGACCAGCAATTCTTCGAACAGCTCGGTCATGTGCGCCCCTCGTCTGTCATTGCGTCCCCGTGATGTTGCCGTTACCGATGACGGCTGAACGACACGAGTGAAATTACAAGTGCGTGGATCCGGGCCAGTCAAGCCGAGATCTGCTATTGGGCCCCTTATTCACTCTGCGGAACCAAGGGCGCGCGGTAAGTGTTCATATCGGCTAAAACCAGGACAAACATTCGCCTCACGCATCCCGCAGCCCCCTTCCGCCTCTGAAGGACTCAACGGACGGCACACACGTTGCACTCCATCACCAGAAGCGGGCTTGATCACATTCAGATCACGGAACCACAACGGCGTTTGATGTCGTGACTGGTGGGCCACCTCTCCTGACCATCGGGTGCACAAACCTTTCGCCGGGTACAGTAACCGGATGAGGTGAAACATTTACCCCAAACCAGACATCCGGTTGACACGCGCGGCAAGTACCCGCTCTCCTTGACTCCATGCCAGTGACGCCCGCGCTCCGCCTGACCCGTGCCTACGGGTCCCGCTGCGCTGCCCAGGCTCGCTGTCGCTGTTCGAGCTGTTGAAGCCACTGAGCTCCAGCCCTTCTCCGCCGCACCACCGCTGAACGCCGCCGGGCAACTGCGCCGCGCCGCTCCTCCCGAGCAGTTCCGCCGCTCCGCTCCACCGCTTTCTCCGAGCGCTTCTCCCAGCTCTTCTCCTCCGAGGAACCAGAAGTCCATGAACAGCGACAGTGACCTCCAGATCGCAGGCGACATCTTCGAGGTCATCCACCTCCTCCAGCCCCCGCGCGAGCACCCCGCCACCGTGGCCGAATTCGCCGGGCTGGCCCGTTCGATCGCCGCCGACCGCGGCCGGTGGGCGCATCTCGTCGAGTACGACGCCACCACCCGCTGGTACCACCGGCTGCAGAAGGGGCCCGGTTACGAGGTCTGGCTGCTGAGCTGGCTGCCCGGCCAGGGCAGCGGCCGCCACGACCACGGCCCGTCCTCCGGTGTGCTGACCGTCCTGGACGGCGAGTTGACCGAGAACAGCGCGAAGGGCAGCCACCGGCTGGCCCCCGGAGCGCAGCGCGTCTTCGCGCCCGGCTACGTCCACGAGGTCACCAACGACACGCTCACCCCCGCCGTCAGCCTGCACGTCTACTTCCCCGGCCTGACCGAGATGCCGATGCACAGCGCGCGGTGCGCGAGCCCAGCGCGCCGGCCGGCCATGCCCTGACCCCTGATGGACACGGTCCCGCGCTGCGAGAGACTGGCCCCATGCGCATTGTGGTTCTCGCCGGCGGCATCGGCGGCGCCCGCTTTCTGCGGGGACTGAAGGCAGCGGCTCCGGACGCGGACATCACGGTCATCGGCAACACCGGTGACGACATCCATCTGTTCGGGCTGAAGGTCTGCCCGGACCTGGACACCGTGATGTACACGCTCGGCGGCGGCATCAACGAGGAGCAGGGCTGGGGGCGTTCGGACGAGACCTTCCGCGTGAAGGAGGAGCTGGCGGCCTACGGCGTCGGCCCCGAGTGGTTCGGGCTGGGCGACCGGGACCTCGCCACCCACATCGTCCGTACGCAGATGATGAGCGCGGGCTATCCGCTCAGCGCGGTCACCGAGGCGCTGTGCGACCGCTGGCAGCCCGGCGTGCGGCTGCTGCCGATGACCGACGACCGGGTCGAGACCCACGTCGCCGTCACCGAGGACGGCGAGAAGAAGGCCGTGCACTTCCAGGAGTACTGGGTCCGGCTGCGCGCCTCCGTGCCCGCGGAGGCCGTCGTCCCGGTCGGCGCCGAGCAGGCCAAGCCCGCGCCCGGCGTGCTGGAGGCGATCGCCGGGGCCGACGTGATCCTCTTCCCGCCGTCCAACCCGGTGGTCAGCGTCGGCACGATCCTCGCCGTGCCCGGCGTCCGCGAGGCCATCGCCGAGGCCGGCGCGCCGGTCGTCGGCCTCTCCCCCATCGTCGGCGACGCGCCGGTGCGCGGCATGGCCGACAAGGTGCTGGCCGCGGTGGGCGTCGAGTCCACCGCCTCGGCCGTCGCCGCCCACTACGGCATGGGGCTGCTGGACGGCTGGCTGGTGGACACCGTCGACGCGGACAAGGTCGCCGCGGTGGAGGACGCCGGCATCCGCTGCCGCGCCGTACCGCTGATGATGACCGACGTCGAGGCGACCGCCGCGATGGCCCGTGAGGCGCTGGCGCTGGCCGAAGAGGTACGGGCGTGACCGCCGGAGCGCAGGACGGCCCCGCGGCCCCGCGCGCCCCGTACGGCGAGGACGCCGAGGTGCCCTCGTACCGCGTCTGGGCGCTGCCCGGCATCCCCGAGGTGCGCCCCGGCGACGACCTCGCCAAGCTGATCGCCACCGCGGCCACCGCGCCCGGCCTGCCGGGCCTGGCCGACGGCGACGTGCTGCTGGTCACCTCGAAGATCGTCAGCAAGGCCGAGGACCGGATCGTGGCGGCCGACGACCGCGAGGCCGCCATCGACCGGGAGACCGTACGGGTCGTGGCGCGCCGCGGCGCGCTGCGCATCGTCGAGAACCGCAACGGCCTGGTCATGGCCGCCGCCGGGGTCGACGCCTCGAACACCCCGCAGGGCACCGTCCTGCTGCTGCCCGAGGACCCCGACGCCTCGGCCCGGGCGATCCGCGACGGGCTGCGCACCACGCTCGGCGTGGACGTCGGCGTGGTCGTCACCGACACCTTCGGGCGGCCCTGGCGCAGCGGCCTGACCGACGTCGCCATCGGCGCGGCCGGCGTACGGGTCCTGGAGGACCTGCGCGGCGGCACCGACGGCCACGGCAACCCGCTCAGCGCCACGGTCGTCGCCACCGCCGACGAACTGGCGAGCGCGGGCGACCTGGTCAAGGGCAAGGCGGGCGGACTGCCGGTCGCGGTGGTGCGCGGCCTGCCGCACACCCTGACGGGCTCTCAGGAGACCGGGAACGGCGAGAGCGCCGAGGCGGACACCGGCGCCCGGGCACTGATCCGCTCCGCCGCCGACGACATGTTCCGGCTCGGCACCTCCGAGGCCGTACGGGAGGCGCTGTCGCTGCGCCGTACGGTCCGGGAGTTCACCGACGACCCGGTGGACGGCGGCGCCGTGCGGCGGGCCGTCGCGGCGGCCGTGACCGCGCCCGCGCCGCACCACACCACTCCGTGGCGCTTCGTCCTGCTGGAGTCCGAGGAGTCCAGGACCCGGCTGCTGGACGCCATGCGGGACGCCTGGCTCGCCGACCTGCGCGGTGACGGCAAGTCCGAGGAGTCCGTCGCCAAGCGGGTGCGCCGCGGTGACGTGCTGCGCAACGCGCCGTACCTGGCGGTGCCGTGCCTGGTCATGGACGGCTCGCACACGTACGAGGGCCCTGACCCGGCGGCCGACGCGCGGCGGAACGCCGCCGAGCGGGAGATGTTCGTGGTCGCGGCGGGCGCCGGGGTGCAGAACTTCCTCGTGGCGCTGGCCGGTGAGCGGCTGGGCTCTGCGTGGGTGTCCTCGACGATGTTCTGCCGGGATGTCGTACGGGAGGTACTGGACCTGCCGGCGTCCTGGGATCCGATGGGAGCCGTGGCCATCGGGCGGCCGGCGGGTGCGCCGAAGCCGCGGGCTCCGCGGGAGCCGGAGGAGTTCGTCGCGGTGCGCTGAGGCGCCTCCGGCGGGAACGGCTTCCCGCCGCGGGGCTCTCACAGCCGGGCGATGTCGCGGACCGAGTAGCGGGGGGCGCGGCGGGGTGGGACGCGGCCCGAGAGGAGGAGGAAGCGGGCCGCGCGGTGGCGCTGGCCCTCGTACGGTGCGAGCAGCTCCAGCATCTCCTCGTCGGTGCCGCCCGTCCGCCCGGTGAGCGCGTAGACGGCGATGCGCGGCAGGTGCAGGTCGCCGAGGGTCAGCGCGTCGGGCGCGCCGTTGGACCGCTGCAGGACCTCCGCGGCGGTCCACGGGCCGATGCCCTGGACGAGCTGGAGGCGGTGCAGTGCGTCCGCGAGGTCCATGTCCGCCGCCTCCTCCAGGCGGCGGGCGACCCGGGCGGCGCGGACGACCGTGTCGGAGCGCTTGGCGTCGACGCCGGCGCGGTGCCACTCCCAGGACGGGATCATGGCCCAGCCGCGTGGGTCGGGCAGCACCCGCAACCGCTCGTGCGGGCCGGGCGCCGGCTCCCCGAACCGCTGGAGGAGCAGCCGCCAGGCCCGGTACGCCTCGTCGCTGGTGACCTTCTGCTCCAGGATCGAGGGGATGAGCGATTCGAGGACGAGGCCGGTGCGGGCCAGCCGCAGCCCGGGGTTGCGGCGGTGCGCCTCGTGGACGATCCGGTGGCGGGCCGTGAAGGCCGACGGGTCATCCAACTCCCCGAGGAGGGCGGGGAGTTGGTCCAGCATCCAGTCCGCGCCCGGACCCCATGCCTCGGCCTCGACACACGCCTCGGCGGCGCGCGCCGCGATCCGGATCGTCGCGGGACCGTCGGGCGTACGGGAGGCCCGCCAGACCGTGCCGCCCGCCACCCGGTACGCGGGGTCGCCCGGGCCGCGCCCCAGCACACCGAGGGTGCGCAGGAGGTCGTACGGGCCGGGCGGGGCCCAGGTGCGGGTGCGGGACATCCGTTCAGCGTACGGGAGCCGGGCGGCCCGGCGGCCGCCCGGCAGCGGCGGTCACGGAGTGGCGGTCGTCACGGGCCCGCCGGTCCTCGTCACGGGACCGCGGACGGTCCGCACGGGACCGCCGGCGGTCGTCACTGGTCGGACGAGAAGCGGACCGCGGCGGCCGGCAGGTCGGCGCCGCACCACACGCGGATGCCGTCCCGCAGCTCGTTGTCCGGGCCGACGGTGGCACCGTCGCCGATGACCGCGCCGGACAGGACCGTACGGGCGCCGATGCGGGCCCCGGCGCCGATGAGCGAGTCGTGGATCTGGGCGCCGGGCTCGACCACCGCGTCCGCCAGGACCGTGCTGCCCGCGATGCGCGCGCCCGCGCCCACCCGGGCGCCGCTGCCGACGACCGTGCCGCCGCTGAGCTTGGCGTCGGCCGCGACGTCGGCACCGTCCAGGACGAGGTGCTCGCCGCGCCGTCCGGGGACGGCCGGGGAGGGCGCGTGGCCCAGCACCAGGTCGGCGGAGCCGCGGACGAAGGCCTGCGGGGTGCCGAGGTCGAGCCAGTAGGTGGAGTCGACCATGCCCTGGAGGTGGGCGCCGGACTCCAGCAGGCCGGGGAAGGTCTCGCGCTCCACGGAGACCGGGCGGCCCTGCGGTATCGAGTCGATCACCGAGCGGTTGAAGACGTAGGCGCCCGCGTTGATCTGGTCGGTGACGATCTCCTCGGGGGTCTGCGGCTTCTCCAGGAAGGCGGTCACCCGGCCGGTGCCGTCGGTGGGGACGAGGCCGTAGGCGCGCGGGTCCTCGACCCGGGTGAGGTGCAGCGAGACGTCGGCGGACGTCTCCTGGTGGGTCCGCACCAGGGCCTCGATGTCGAGCCCGGTGAGGATGTCGCCGTTGAAGATCAGTACCGGGTCGTCGGGGCCCGAGTGCAGCCGGTGGGCGACGTTGCGGATGGCGCCGCCGGTACCGAGTGGCTCCTTCTCGGTGACGTATTCGAGATGAAGCCCCCATTCCGCCCCATCGCCGAAATACGGCTCGAAAACCTCGGCGAGGTAGGAAGTGGCCAGCACGATGTGCTCCACGCCCGCGGCGCGGGCCCTCGCCAGCTGATGCGTCAGGAACGGCACACCCGCGGCCGGGACCATGGGCTTGGGCGTGTGCACCGTCAGCGGACGCAGCCTGGTGCCCTTGCCGCCGACCAGAAGGATCGCTTCAGTCACCTTTGTCTTCTCTGCTTCCTGCTGGGGTCGGCCGGACGGCGGACCAGTGTAGGCAGACGGTTTGCCCGCTTTGCCAGCGGGCTTACCCGCCGGTAGGCGGGCTGTCCGGCGCCGCCCGGCCTGGGAGCCCGCGCACGTCACGGGCTCCGGTCCCGGGCCCTCAGCGCCCCTGGAAGCGGGCGGAGGCGGTACGCGCCGAGCCGAGTGTGCCGTAGAGCGCGGCACCCGGGCAGCTGGTCACGAAGCCGTCCTTGTGTCCGGAGATGACATTCAGCCGGACTTTGGTTCCCTTCTTGAAACGGTTGCCGCCTGCTGAGACCAGTGTGGCCTTGCCGTTCGGGTCGCGTCCGTACAGCCCGAGCTTCCAGGCGGTGAGCTTGCCGAGGGCGTCGACGGCGGGGGCCGGCGGCTTGGCCTTGTCGAAGGTGCCGATGACCGCGATGCCGGTGGTGTTGTTGTTGAAGCCTGAGGTGTGGGCGCCGATGACGGGCTTGGCGACACCGCCGGCCCGGCCTTCGAAGATCATGCCGCACTTGTCGATCATGAAGTTGTAGCCGAGGTCCCGCCAGTGGTTGCTCTTGACGTGGTAGCGGTAGATCCCGCGGATGATCGCCGCCGACTGGTTGCAGGAGTACGTGTTGCCGGTGGCGCTGTGGTGCACGAAGGCCGCCTTCACGGTCTTGGTGTACCCGAACTTCGGCTCCCGCAGCTTCTCGTCGGCGCCCCAGCCGGCCCGGGTGACGATCTGCGGCCGCGGCCCGTTGCGCGGCTCGCCCGCGGCCGCCTGGCCACGCTCCCCCTGGCCGGCCGCGGCGAGGTCGGCCTGCAGCCGGTTCGCCGGCGCGGCCGGGATCTCGGTCGCGCCCAGCGGCGCGAGCCCGGCGTTGGCGGCCGAGCTGTCGGCGGCCTGCTGCGTGGCGGAGGCCGGGACCGGGTCGCGCGGCTTGGCCGGGGAGCCGGGGTCGACCAGCTCCAGACGCATCCCGGCCGGCAGCTCGGTCACGGCCTGCCGGCCGGACTCGGGGGCGATCCGCATCTGCACCGCGTCGGAGTCGCCCACCCACAGCGGCGCCGTGCCGCCGCGCGGCTTGGCGCCGCGCTCCGGGGAGTCCGGGTCGGGCGCGTCGTCGTAGTGGGTCTGCACGTTCTGCCAGGCACCCCATCTGTGGCTGCCGGTGGCGCGGGTGCGGACCTGCGGCTGGCCGTGCAGTTCGGCCCGCGCGTCGTTCCAGACGACGCCGACGAGCGAGAAAGGCCGTACGTCCTTGACGGGCATGCCGAGGGGCGCGGCCTTGGCGGCGCGGCCCGAACTGCGGCCGGGCAGGACGCGGTCGCGGTCGCCGAGCGGGACGAGCGGCAGGGACTGGGTGCTTCCGGGGACGTCCGCCGGGGCGGCCTCGGGAGCGGCGGCTGCCGGGGCCTGGGCGGGGTTCGCCCCGGCCGGCAGCGCGAGCGGTACGACGAGGGCCGCGAAGGTCGCGGCGCCGAGCGAAGTGGCAACGAAGGCACGCATGCAAGCGATCGTGGGCGGAGTACGACAAATCCGCCATTCGGGAACTGACGCCCCATCGGCGCGTCGCGGCACCACGAGGAACGCCGGTACGCCGTACGGCGGCAGCCGGCCCGCGTAGGCTGACGGCGATGAACGCCACCGACCGAACCCCCGCCGACCTGCTGCGATCCGCGCTGGCCTCCGACCCGGCGCGGCCGCTCGTGACCTTCTACGACGACGCCACGGGCGAGCGTGTCGAACTGTCCGTCGCCACCTTCGCCAATTGGGTGGCCAAGACCGCCAACTACCTCCAGGACGAGCTGTCGGCCGAGCCCGGCGACCGGCTCGCGCTGCTGCTCCCCACGCACTGGCAGACCGCCGTCTGGCTGGTGGCCTGCTCGTCCGTCGGCGTGGTCGCGGACGTGGGCGGCGACCCGGCGGCCGCGGACGTCGTCGTCAGCGGCCCGGACACCCTGGAGGCGGCGCGGGCCTGCTCCGGGGAGCGGGTGGCGCTCGCGCTGCGCCCGCTGGGCGGCCGGTTCCCCGAGCCGCCGGCCGGCTTCGCCGACTACGCCGCGGAGGTGCCGGGCCAGGGCGACCGCTTCGCGCCGTACGCGCCGGTCGATCCGCAGGCCCCCGCGCTCGCCGTGGACGGCCGCGAGTTCACCGGCGCGGAGACCGTCACGGCGGCCCTGGAGCTGGCGCGGCTGCCCGAGCGGCAGCGGGTGCTGTCCACGCTGCCGTACGGCACCTGGGACGGACTGGCGTACGGGCTCTACGCACCACTGGCGACCGGCGGCTCGGTCGTCCTGTGCCGCAACGCGGACCGGCTCGACGACGGCGGACTGGCCAGGCGCAAGGAGGCCGAGCAGGTCACCGTCGTCGCGCCCGCCGGGGACTGAGCCCCCGGCCAGGCGTCCGGCACGTCGCCCGACCGGCCCAGTCGGCGCCCGCAGCGGGCGCCGATCCGTCCCGCGCGGCCGATGATCGTGGAGAGGTACAACCCTGCGCGGGACTCGGCCGTCTGCCGGGGTACCGGGGTCCGGGTACACCGCCCGGGCCGCGGCACCGAGTGACCGGCCGTACCCCGTGCGGCCGACGCACGAGGGGTGGACGCTGCCGTGGAGCACAGGCCGGAGATCCCCGAAGAACTGCAGCGCTGCAACGAGCGGCCGGCAGCCGGCGACGGCCGGCCGCCGCGGCGGCGGTGGCTGCGCAGGACCGCGGTCGGCACGGGCGTCGCCGTGCTGGGCGCGGGCGCGCTCGGCTGGCTGGCGTACGACAAGCTCAACGGCAACATCACGGCCGACTCCGACACCGCGGCCAAGCTGCGCGAGTACGAGGCCGAGCGGCCGCCGGCCTCGGCGGAGAACGTGCAGAACATCCTGCTCATCGGCTCGGACAACCGCGGCGGCGGGAACCGGAAGTACGGCGCCGACGACGGCACCCAGCGCTCGGACACCACGATCCTGCTGCACCTGGCGGCGGACCGGAAGAGCGCGACGGCGGTCAGCATCCCGCGCGACCTGATGGTGCAGGTGCCGCGCTGCACCAAGCGGGACGGCAGCCGCACCCAGCCGGTCTTCACGCAGTTCAACTACGCGTTCGAGGCGGCGGGACCGGCCTGCACGATCCGTACGGTCGAGCGGATGACCGACATCCGCGTCGACCACCACATGATCCTGGACTTCACCGGCTTCACGCACATGGTGGACGCGGTGGACGGGGTGGAGGTCTGCCTGCCGGAGGCCGTGGCCGACCAGGACTCGCACCTGAACCTGGCGGCCGGGCGCCATGTGCTCCGGGGCGAGCAGGCGCTGGGGTACGTACGGGCCCGCAAATCGCTGGGCAACGGCAGCGACACCCAGCGGATGGCGCGCCAGCAGCAGTTCCTGGCGGCACTGGTGAAGAAGGTGCAGGGCAACGGCGTACTGCTCAATCCCACACGCCTGTACCCGCTCCTGGACGCCGCGACGAGCTCCCTCACCACCGACGAGGAGCTGGCGTCGCTGAAGGGCCTGTTCAACCTGGTGCGCAGCGTCCGGGACATTCCCACGGAGAAGATCCGCTTCCTGACGGTTCCCCGGCAGGCGTACGCGTACAACGTGAACCGCGACGAACTGGTACAGCCGGACGCCGGGCAGCTCTTCGCGCGACTGCGCGCCGACCGACCCGTTCCGGTACGGCCGGCGCCGACAGAACCGGCGGACACCACCGAATACGACGACCCGGCCAAAGACCTGCAGACCGGGCGGACGGATGCCCGCGGCGCCGGCCGTTCGAACAGCGGGGACGAAGCTGACAAGCCCGACCATCCTGAATCGGCCACGCCCGGGCCCGTGACCACCTTCCGGGGAACCACAGCAGATCGGGGCATCTGCCGCTAAAACCCACGCAAAGGGTGGATCAAGGACACGAAGGTATTGGGTGGATTGCCCAGTTGTAGGGACGTGGAATTTGTCACGGGCGTCGCTTGACGCTGAACTGGGCGGATAGTGTGAGCGATCCGGTCCGCAAGACTGGCTGACCGCGCACTGCAATCCGACCGACCGAGCGCCTTGAGGGGGCAGGCGCCGCGTGGCACCGACGGAGGACTCAAGGCACCGTGGACGCGCAAGGCCGTGGGCAGGCGGGCGACATCGATCCCGCCGATCAGTGGGTGTTCGACCCGAACACCGGCAACTACGAACTGCGACTGGATGCTGGCGCAAAGTCAGCCCCCAGGCAGGGCGGCCGGAGAGCCGAAGCCCCCTCCGCGACTCCCACCGAAAGTGGCCGGAAGCAGCGGCGCGCGCAGGAGCGCGGCCGAACGGCCGGATCCGACGGTGACACACCGACCCGGGAACTGCCCGCGCAGCGCAACCGCCGGGCCGGCGGCCGCACGGGACACCGCTCGGCGGCGGCCGCCGCGCCCGCGGCGAGCACCGGCCGCCGCAAGCCCAAGCCGAAGGCGTCGAAGAAGAAGAAGGCGCTGTACTGGGGCGCGGGCACGATGGGATTCGTGCTGGTCGCCGGCTGCACGGGCGCGTACTTCGTCTACCAGCACCTCGACGGCAACATCTCCAAGGTCGACGTCGGCATCAACAACGAGGCGGTCACCGACGGCCCGGTCAACATCCTGATCATGGGAACGGACTCCCGTGAGGGGAAGGGCAACGACGGCTACGGAGACCTGGGCAGTGTCGGCCACGCCGACACCACGATCCTGATGCACGTCTCCGCGGACCGGACGAACGCCACCGCGCTGAGCATCCCGCGCGACATGATCACCGACATCCCGGACTGCCCGACCACGCAGAAGGACGGGTCGAAGAAGGTGATCCCCGGTCAGCAGGGGGTGCGCTTCAACACCAGCCTCGGCCAGGAGGGCCGCGACCCGGGCTGCACCTGGCGGACCGTCCAGAAGATGACCGGCCTGAAGATCAATCACTTCATGATGGCGGACTTCAACGCCGTCAAGGAGCTGTCCACCGCGGTGGGCGGCGTCGAGGTCTGCGCCGGCAAGGACATAAACGACCCCAAGTCGCACCTGAAGCTCAAGGCCGGCAAGCACGTCGTCCAGGGCGAGCAGGCGCTGGCCTTCGTACGGACCCGGCACACCGTCGGCACCGGCAGTGACCTCAGCCGCATCGAACTGCAGCAGCAGTTCCTCAGTTCGATGATCCGCAAGATGAAGTCGGACGACACGCTCAGCAACCCGAGCAAGCTGTGGAAGCTGAGCAACGCCGCCACCAAGGCGCTCACCGTCGACACCGGCATCGGCACCGCGAGCAAGCTGATGGACCTGGCCAAGGACCTCAGCCGGGTGGACGTCAAGAACGTCACCTTCGCGACCGTGCCGGTTCTGGACAACCCTGAGGACCCCGCGACCGTCATATTGGATGAGGCCAAGGCCGAACCGCTGTTCAAGATGGTCCAGGCCGACCACTCGCTCACCAAGACGAAGAAGAAGGAAAAGAGCAAGAAGAAGGCAGAGCCGGTCACCAAGGCTCCCGCGGCCGAGGTCCGGGTCGACGTCTCCAACGGCGGCGGCCCGCTGGGTGCCGCCCAGGAGACCGTCGACTGGCTGCAGAACGACAAGGGCGCGCCGCTGTCCACCAACGCCGGCAACGCGCCCACGACGCTCGACACGACCCGCCTGGAGTACGCGCCCAACCAGGCCGGCCAGGCCGCCACCCTGGCCGAGTGGATGGGCCTGCCCAAGTCCGCGATGAAGCAGACGACGGGCGACGCCGGTCCGAAGGTGCCGATGAAGCTCATCCTCGGCAAGGACTTCACCGGCGCCGGCCAGCCGGTCGAGGCGCCGACGAAGACTCCGGACGGGGTCCAGAACGTCAACGCGGACAACAAGAACGTCTGTGCCAAGTAAGGGCACGCAGGACCAGTAACAACAGCGGAACCAGTACCACCAAGTGAAGACCGAATCCGGCCGCCCTGCCAGGCCGCCGAGCGCACCACCGGACGGAAAGAACGGGGAGGGGCAGCCGATGCGGCAGAGCAGTGTGCGGGGTGACCGACCACGCCGACACCAGCCCGACGCCCAGGAGTTGGGCTGGGACGACAGCCTCTACGAAGGCCGCAGCGACGGGCAGCACGGGGAGGGCGGTGCGGCCGGCACCGCCGAGCCCGCCGGCCGCGGCAGGCGCAAGCGCCGAAGAGGCCGCCGGGTCCTGCGCTGGACCGCCGGCATCGCCGCGCTCCTCGTGCTCGGGACGGCGGGCGCCGGTTACCTCTACTACGAGCACCTCAACGGAAACCTGCGCAAGGGCGCGCTCGACCTCGGCGCCGGCGGGCTGAAGAAGCCCGAGCCCAACGCCTTCGGCCAGACCCCGATGAACATCCTCCTGCTCGGCTCGGACAGCCGGAACAGCAAGGAGAACCTCGAGCTGGGCGGCGCGAAGGCCGACGTGGGCCGCAAGCCGCTGGCGGACGTGCAGATGCTGCTGCACGTCTCCGCCGACCGCTCCAGCATGTCGGTGCTCTCGATACCCCGCGACACCCGCGTGACCATCCCCGAGTGCACCGACCCCAAGAGCGGCGAGAAGTACCCGCAGACCACCGGGCCCATCAACCAGTCGCTGCAGCACGGCGGTCCGGGCTGCACGGTCGCCACCTGGAAAGAGCTGACCGGCATCTACATCGATCACTTCATGATGATCGACTTCGCTGGTGTGGTGGACATGGCCGACGCGGTGGGCGGGGTCCCGGTCTGCGTCGACGGCAACATCTACTCGCACGACAGCAAGGGCCACGGCAGCGGGCTGAAGCTGACCAAGGGCGAGCACAACATCAAGGGCGTACAGGCGCTCCAGTGGCTGCGCACCCGCTACGGCTTCGAGGACAACACCGACATCGGCCGGGCCAAGGCCCAGCACATGTACATGAACTCGATGATCCGTCAGCTCAAGTCGAGTGCCAAGCTCACCGACGCGGGCAAGCTCCAGGCGCTGGCGGAGGCCGCCACCAAGGCACTGACCGTGGACGAGGGGCTCGGCTCCGTCAAGAAGCTCTACGACCTCGGCGGCGACCTCAACCGGGTACCGGTCAAGCGGATCACCATGGCGACCATGCCGTGGTCGTACGGCCCCGGCGAGTCCTACGTCATCCCCAAGCCGGGCGAGGCCGAGCAGGTGTTCGCGATGCTGCGCAACGACACCGCGCTGGACGGCAAGGACAAGAAGACGAAGAAGCCCGCGGCCGACCCGAAGGCCACGACGCCCGAGGACCAGCTGCAGATCACCGTGCAGAACGGCACCAACGGCGCGATCCAGGGCCCGGTGGTGGGCCGCGCGAGCCAGGTCCAGGCGCGGCTCGCGGCGCTCGGCTACACGGCCGCCGGCACCGACGCCACGCTCATCGCCCAGGCCGACACCACGATCACGTACGGGGGCAAGGACGCCGAGGGGGACGCGCTGGCCGTCGCCAAGGCGCTCGGGCTGCCCAAGAGCGCGGTGAAGGAGTCCAGTTCGGCCCAGGGCATCCGGCTGATCGTCGGCAACGACTGGCGTACCGGGACCTCGTACCCGAAGGCGGCCGGCGGCAAGCAGCAGGCGGACAAGGCCCCGGAGAGCGCGGACGCCCTCAACGGCGAGGACAAGAAGGCGTGCATGAAGGTGAACCCGGACTACACCTTCTGACGCCCGGCCCGTGGAACGACGGCGGCGGCCGGGTCCCCGAGGGGACCCGGCCGCCGCCGTTGCGTGTGCGGCCGCCTACGCGGTCTCGGCCGGTGCCGTCACCGCCGGGCGGCGGCTGGCGATGACCTTCTTGGCCAGCGACCGCGGGCTGGTGAGGAAGCCCCATCCCCACGACATGTGCATGGTCGCCAGCGCGACCGGGATCTGGGCGCGGGCCTTGAGCGACAGGCCCTTGCCCGCCGGGACGGAGCCCGCCAGGATCGCCGCGAGGTAGGCCCCCGGAACGACGAAGCCCCACGGCGTCACCGCGGCGCCGACCACGACGCCCGCGGCGATCGCGCAGACCGCCGTCGGCGGGGCCAGGTAGCGGGCGTTGATCGAGCCGGAGTGGTAGCGGGCGACGACGTGCCGCCATTTGCCGTAGTCCTTGTACTGCTTGGCCAGCGCCTTGATGCTGGGCCGCGGGCGGTACTGCACCTTCAGCTCGGGCGAGAACCAGACCAGCCCGCCCGCCTCGCGGATGCGGAAGTTCAGCTCCCAGTCCTGGGCGCGGATGAACTCCACGTTGTACCCGCCCTGCTGCTCCAGCGCCTCGCGCCGGAAGACACCCAGGTAGACGGTCTCGGCCGGGCCCGCCTGGCCGCCGGTGTGGAACGCCGCGTTGCCCACGCCGATCTTGGAGGTCATGGCGGCCGCGACCGCCTCCTCCCAGGCGTTCTCGCCCTCGGCGTGCATGATGCCGCCGACGTTCTGCGCGCCGGTCTCCTCAAGGAGGCGCACGGCGGTCGCGATGTAGTTGCGCGACAGCATGCCGTGGCCGTCGACCCGCACCACGACGGGGTGCCGGGACGCCTTGATCGCGGCGTTCAGCGCGGCGGGCGTACGGCCGGTCGGATTGGGCACGGTGTGCACCCGCGGGTCCTCCCGTACCAGCTCGGCGGCGATCTCGTCGGTGCGGTCCGTGGACGGCCCGAGCGCGATCACCACCTCCATCTCGCCCTCGTACTCCTGCTCCAGGATGTGGCGCACGGAGTTGCGCAGATGACGTTCCTCATTGAGCACCGGCATGATCACGGAGACCGCGGGGTGCCGGCTCGGCGTGGCGTGGGTGTCGTTCATCAGAGTTCACGTTACCGCGAACGGGCGTACGGGCCTGACGGCAGCCGAGTGGCGCCGTGGACGGGAGCGGCGTGTGATGACAGTCAGCCGATCATATCGACGTACTGTCGTCCGTCCCCTGCTCCTACGAGGAGGTGCCCCGTCCATGCCCCCACCGCCCCGCACCCTCCCTCTCCCCGCTCCACGCAGGCGGCGCCGGCGCGCACGGTGGATCGTGCGGATCGCCGCTGTCGGCTCCGTCACCCTGCTGGCCGCGAGCGGCATCGGACACGCGATGGTCACCGGGGTCGACGAGGGGATCGCCCGGGTGGACGCCTTCAAGGGCATGGACCACCGGCCGAAGCCGGTCACCGGGAACGGGATGAACTTCCTGGTCGCGGGCACGGACGGCCGGGACCGGCTGTCGAAGGCGGAGAAGGACCGGTACCACCTCGGCGGTGAGCCCTGTCACTGCACCGACACGGTCATGCTCGTCCACCTGTCGGCGGCCAGGGACCGGGCCAGCGTGATCAGCCTGCCCCGCGACTCCTACGCCGAGGTGCCCGAGTACCAGGACGAGAAGACCGGGCGGACGGTCCCGGCCCACCCCGTCCGGCTGAACGCGGCGTACGCGGAGGGCGGCCCGAACCTCACCGTCCGTACCGTCGAGCACATGACCGGCGTGCACATCGACCACTACCTGGAGGTCGACTTCACCAGCTTCATGAAGACCGTGGACGCGGTCGGCGGCGTGCCGGTGTGCACCAGCTCACCGCTGAAGGACCGCTACACCGGGCTCGACCTGCCGAAGGGCCGCAGTGAGCTGAACGGCGGCGAGGCGCTGCAGTACGTACGCGCCCGGCATCTCGACGGCGGCTCGGACCTGGGCCGTATGCAGCGGCAGCAGCGCTTCCTGGTCGGCCTGCTGAACCGGATCACCGACTCGGACGCGCTGATGAACCCCGTGACGTTCAAGCGGATCAGCTCGACCGTGCTGGGCTCGCTGCGCGCCGACGCCGGCTTCGGCCCGCGGGAGATGGTCGCGCTCGGCCAGGCGCTGCGCGGCTTCAAGCCCTCGTCCTCGGAGTTCGCCTCCGTCCCCGTCGGCGACATCAGCTACACCGTGCCGAACCTCGGCTCGACGGTGAAGTGGGACGAGGAGCGGGCGGAGCAGCTCTTCGAGGCCGTCCGCGCGGACCGCCCGCTGGCCGTCCACAAGAAGCGCAAGCACCGCGCGACCATGGTCGAGGTGGCGCCGGAGGAGGTCCGGGTCCAGGTCGACAACGGCACCCGCATCCGCGGCCAGGCCGCGCGGACCGACGAGGCGCTGCGGAAGAACGGCTTCGCGACCACCGGTACGCCCCGCAACGCCCCGTCCCCGGCCGAGCACACCGAGATCGCCTACGACCCGCGCTGGAACCGCTCGGTGCGGACGCTGGCCGCCGCGCTGCCCGGCGCGGAGCTGCGCGAGGTGCCCGGGCAGGGGCCGGTGCTGCGCGTCACGCTCGGCCCCGACCACAAGGACGTGCACAAGGTGCGCACCGAGACGTCCTCCCCCGGCTCCGAGGACGTCGAGGCGGTCACGGGGGACGAGGAGGATTGCCGGTGACCGCTCCCGGGCGCCGCTGACCGCTCCCGCCCGGGGCAGCGGGGTCAGCTCTCGTCGACGCCGTCGGCGGCGCGGCGCTCGCGCAGCTCCTTGATGGCGCGGCGGCGGGCGAGCCGGTGCGTACGGCGGATCTGCGCCTCCTGGTAGCGGCGCTTGTCGCGCTCGGTCTCGGGGATCACCGGCGGGACCGGGCGCGGCTTGCCGTTCTCGTCGACGGCGGCGAAGACCAGGTAGGCGGAGCCGACCTGCTGGGCGGGGGTGGACTCGTTCCAGCGCTCGGCCAGTACCCGTACGCCGACCTCCATGGAGGACCGGCCGGTCCAGTTGACCTGGGCCTTCACATGGACCAGGTCGCCGACCCTGACCGGCTCCAGGAACGCCATCTCGTCCATGGAGGCGGTGACGGCCGGGCCGCCGGAGTGCCGGCCGGCCACCGCGCCCGCCGCGTCGTCCACCAGCTTCATGATCACGCCGCCGTGGACCGTGCCGAGGAGATTGGTGTGGCTCGCGTCCATGATGTGGCTGAGCGTGGTGCGCGAGACGGAGGTGGGCTTGCCCGGAAGGCTGCCCTCGGGGCCGTCGGTGACGAGATCGGTCATACGTCCACCCTATGCACCGCGTACCGCGCCTTCCGCCCGAGACGGTCCCGGGCGGCCGCCTCTGTCACGATTCGTCCGCAGACCGCCGGAAACCCGCGCCCCACCCGTCCCGTATCTCCTCATCCACGCGGCCTCGGGGCAATGCTCACGCCCTCCCCCTTATGCCGTACCGCTTTGCATCAGCTCTGCAACAGCCGCGGTCCGATCATGTACCCGCCCTGTATGGCGGGGCCGACGGGCAGGCACACTTTCCCCCATGAGCGAGTGGCGCGACGGGTTGCCCCGTGACGACGACAGGAACCGGTACGGACGCGGCAGCGGCAGCGTCCAGCCGGAGGGCGCGCGCGCCATGCGGCAGGTGCGCCGCGACGCCGCTCCCGGATACGGCTCCGAGCCGCCGCTGCCGCCCGGCATGTCGCCGCGCCGGCAGGCCGTACCGCCGCAGCCGGGCTACGACGGTGGCCACGGCGGCGGGCGGTACGACGACGGGTACAACACCGGCCAGGTCTACGGCGGCGGCCGCGGCGGCGGCGCGGGCCACGGCGACGACGGCTACCGCCCCCGCCCCAACTGGGGCCGCCGCATCAAGGTGACCCTCACCACGCTGGTCGTCGTCGTGCTCGCCGTCTCGATCGGTACGTACTTCTGGGCCGACTCCAAGATGCGCAAGGAGGTCGACCTCAGCAAGGTGATCGACCGCCCCGAGGAGGGCGACGGCACCAACTACCTGATCGTCGGCTCCGACAGCCGCGAGGGCATGTCCGACCAGCAGAAGAAGGACCTGCACACCGGCTCGGCCGAGGGCAAGCGGACCGACTCGATGATGATCCTGCACGTGGGCTCCAACGGCCCGACGCTGATCTCCCTGCCGCGCGACTCCAACATCACGATCCCGGAGTTCCGCGGTTCCGAGTCCGGCAAGATGCAGCCCGCGATGGGCGCCAACAAGCTCAACGCCGCGTACTCCATCGACGGCCCCCAGCTGCTGGTCCGCACCGTGGAGTACAACACCGGTCTGCACATCGACCACTACGCCGAGATCGGCTTCGCGGGCTTCGCGAACATCGTGGACGCCATCGGCGGCGTGGACATGAAGCTGGAGAAGGGCTTCAAGGACAAGTGGTCCGGCGCCGACTTCAAGGCCGGCGAGCAGACCCTGAACGGCCAGCAGGCCCTGGCGTACGTCCGTACCCGGCACGCCTTCTCCGGCAGTGACCTGGACCGCACCAAGAACCAGCAGAAGTTCCTCTCGACGCTGGCCCACCAGGTGGCCTCGCCCGGCACGCTGCTGAACCCCTTCCAGCTCTACCCCGCCATGGGCGCCGGCCTGGACACCCTGATCGTCGACAAGGACATGGGCCCCTACTCGCTGGCCAAGATGTTCTTCGCGCTGAAGGACGTCACCGGCAAGGGCGGCGAGGGCAAGTCGATGAACATGCCGACCTCCGGCAGCGTCGGCGGCAACCTCCAGTGGGACATGCCGAAGGTCAAGCAGCTGGTGAACGAGCTGAAGAACGACGACCCGGTCACGGTCACCGCCGACGAGTGACCCGCCCGGCACACGGGAAGGCCCCGGCTCCGCGGAGGGAGCCGGGGCCTTCCCGTGTGTCCTGGTCCGCCGGTTACGGCAGGTTGCGCGCCATGACGATGCGCTGGACCTGGTTGGTGCCCTCGTAGATCTGCGTGATCTTCGCGTCGCGCATCATGCGCTCCAGCGGGTAGTCACGGGTGTAGCCGTAGCCGCCGAGCAGCTGGACCGCGTCGGTGGTGATCTCCATGGCGGCGTCGGAGGCGTAGCACTTGGCGGCGGCGCCGAAGAAGGTGAGGTCCTCGTCCTTGCCGCCGGCGGAGATCCGCTCGGATTTGGCGGCGGCCGCGTAGGTGAGCTGGCGGGCCGCCTCCAGCTTCATGGCCATGTCGGCGAGCATGAACTGCACGCCCTGGAAGTCGCCGATGGGCTTGCCGAACTGCTTGCGCTCCTGGACGTAGCCCTTGGCGTAGTCCAGCGCGCCCTGGGCGATGCCGAGCGCCTGGGCCGCGATGGTGATGCGGGTGTGGTCCAGGGTCTTCATCGCGGTGGCGAAGCCGGTGCCCTCCGCGCCGATCATGCGGTCGGCGGGGATGCGGACGTTGTCGAGGTAGACCTCGCGGGTCGGCGAGCCCTTGATGCCGAGCTTCTTCTCCGGGGCGCCGAAGGAGACGCCCTCGTCGCCCTTCTCCACGACGAAGGCGGAGATGCCCTTGGAGCGCTTCTCCGGGTCGGTGACGGCCATCACGGTGTAGTACTCGGAGACGCCCGCGTTGGTGATCCAGCGCTTCACGCCGTTGAGCACCCAGGAATCGCCGTCGCGGACGGCCTTGGTCTTCATGCCCGCGGCGTCCGAACCGGCGTCGGGCTCGCTCAGGCAGTACGAGAACATCGCGTCGCCCTTGGCGAGCGGCGCGAGGTACTTCTTCTTCAGCTCCTCGGAGCCGGACAGGATGACCGGCAGCGAGCCCAGCTTGTTGACGGCGGGGATCAGGGAGGAGGAGGCGCAGGCGCGGGCCACCTCCTCGATGACGATGACGGTGGCGAGCGCGTCGGCGCCGGCGCCGCCGTAGGCCTCGGGGACGTGCACCGCGTGCAGGTCATTGGCGACCAGGGCGTCCAGCGCCTCCTGCGGGAAGCGGGCCTCCTCGTCCACCTCGGTGGCGACCGGTGCGATCTTCGCCTCGGCGAGCGCGCGCACCGACTCGCGGAGCATGTCGTGCTCCTCAGCCGGCCGGTACAGATCGAAATCGGCGTTTCCCGCCAAGGTCTCTCATCTCCCCTGAGTGCTAACTACCGTTAAGTAACCTGTCGCGTTTCCCCGAATTCTAGAGCCGCGGCACCGCCCGGGGTACGTGAGGTTGCCGACAACGTCCGGATCGCCCGCCCTGTGTCACGGCTATGCTCGGGCCCGCAGCGTCACCCCAGTTCGCGTTTGGAGCGTCCATGCCCCTCAAGATCACCGTGATCGGCACCGGCTACCTCGGCGCCACGCACGCCGCCGCCATGGCCGAGCTCGGCTTCGAGGTGCTGGGGCTCGACATCGTGCCCGAGAAGATCGAGATGCTCGGCCGCGGCGAGGTGCCCCTGTACGAGCCCGGCCTGGAGGAGCTGCTGCGCAAGCACGTCGCGGGGCTGCCGGGGTCCAGCGGACGGCTGCGGTTCACCACCTCGTGGGAAGAGGCCGGCGCCTTCGGTGACGTGCACTTCGTGTGCGTGAACACCCCGCAGAAGCACGGCGAGTACGCCTGTGACATGTCCTACGTCGACAGCGCCTTCGAGTCGCTGGCGCCGCACCTGACGCGGCCCACGCTGGTCGTCGGCAAGTCCACCGTGCCGGTGGGCAGCGCGGCGCGGCTGGCGAAGCGGCTGGCCGAGCTGGCGCCGGCCGGCGAGGAGGCGGAGCTGGCCTGGAACCCGGAGTTCCTGCGCGAGGGCTTCGCGGTCGAGGACACCCTGCACCCGGACCGCATCGTGGTGGGCATCGCGAGCGACCGCGCCGAGTCGCTGCTGCGCGAGGTGTACGCCACGCCGCTGGCCGAGGGCTCGCCGTTCGTCGTCATGGACTACCCGACCGCCGAGCTGGTCAAGACCGCGGCCAACTCCTTCCTGGCCACCAAGATCTCCTTCATCAACGCGATGGCCGAGATCTGCGAGGCGGCCGACGGCGACGTGGTGAAGCTGGCCGAGGCCATCGGCCACGACGAGCGGATCGGGAAGAAGTTCCTGCGCGCCGGGGTCGGCTTCGGCGGCGGCTGCCTGCCGAAGGACCTGCGCGCGTTCATGGCGCGCGCCGGCGAGCTGGGCGCCGACCAGGCGCTGACCTTCCTCCGCGAGATCGACTCGATCAACATGCGGCGCCGCGGCCACATGGTGGAGCTGGCGCGCGAGGCGGTCGGCGGCGGCTTCCTCGGCAAGCGGGTCGCCGTCCTGGGCGCCACCTTCAAGCCGGACTCCGACGACGTGCGGGACTCCCCCGCGCTGAACGTCGCGGGCCAGATCCACCTCCAGGGCGGCCAGGTCACCGTGTACGACCCCAAGGGCATGGAGAACGCCCGCCGGGTCTTCCCGACGCTGGGGTACGCGCCGACCGCGCTGGACGCCGTGCGCGGCGCCGACGTCGTACTGCACCTGACCGAGTGGCGGGAGTTCCGCGAGCTGGACCCGGCGACGCTGGGCGAGGTCGCGGCGCACCGCCGCATCCTGGACGGCCGCAACGCGCTCGACCCGGAGCTGTGGCGCAAGGCCGGCTGGACGTACCGCGCGCTGGGCCGCCCGCGCGCCTGAGCGCCCTGGCTCTAGGCCTGGGCCTTCCGGGCTCGGTACGTGCGCATCTTGGCCCGGCTGCCGCAGAGCGCCATGGAGCACCAGCGGCTGCGGCCCGCCGGGCTGCGGTCGTAGTACACCCACAGACAGTCGTGCGCCTCGCACGCCTTCAGCCGGCGCCAGCTGCCGTCGGCCGCCGCGGTCGCGATGCCCGCGGCGATCCGGGCGGTCAGCGCGGCGACGCCGGTGAGTCCTGCCGCCGGCCGCAGCGCGGCCTCGCCCCGGGCGTCGACGGTGAGGGTGAGCGGCGCGTCGGCGAGCAGGGCGTTCAGCGTGCGTCCGGTCGTGCCGGGCACGTCCTGGCCGGTGTGCGCGAGACAGGCGGCGCGCAGCGCCTCGCGGAGCCGCTGGACGGCGGCCAGCTCGCGTTTCCCGGCGGGGCCCGGCGGCAACCCGTGGTCCCGCAGGAACGCCGCGAGCCCGCCGGGGGCGGCGAGCGCGTCCTGCGCGCTCTCGATGTCCAGGGTGTTCGCCAGGTCCTGGACGAGGGCCAGGGAAGGCGGCGCGCTACGGTCGGCCACCCTTGCCACGTTACCCACTGAGGGCCATCATGCAGTAACGAAGTTACCGCTAGAACGCCGCAGGAGGTAACACCATGGCCATCGCTCAGTACGGCGTCGTCGTGCTCGACGCCCCCGACCCGCAGGCGCTCGCCGAGTTCTACGCCCGCCTGCTCGGCTGGCAGGTCGGGGAGCCGGAGGAGGGCGGCGACTGGATCGAGGTGACGGGGCCGCAGGGGCGGGAGCTCGCCTTCCAGAAGGCGCCCGACATGGTCCCGCCGGACTGGCCCAGCGGCGAGCGGTCCCAGCAGTTCCACCTGGACTTCCGGGTGCCGCGGGACCGGATCGAGGAGGCCGAGCGCGAGGCGCTGGAGCTCGGCGCGCGGCTGGTCCAGCACGACGAGGGCAAGCGCGACTGGCGGGTCTACCTCGACCCGGCGGGCCACCCGTTCTGTCTCTGCCTGCACTGAGGACCGTTCCGTGCGGGGCGGGCGGGGTGCTCCCGCCCGCCCCGCACCCGTACCGCGGCCGTCAGGTCCAGGCCCAGTGCAGCCGGGTCATCCGGTCCCGGCGGTCCGCCCGGTCCAGCCGGTCGATGGTCGCCGTCGACGGTCCGCGGCGGTGCCGCGCCTCGCGCGCTGCGAACTCCGCGCCGCGCATCGCACGCAGCGCGTTCCCCCAGGTCAGCCCGGCCAGATCGGAGAACGTCCAGCCGCGCTGGATCAGCTCGGCGATCAGCCGCGGATAGCCGGAGACGTCCTCCAGGCCCTGCGGCCGCCCGTCGGCCGGGTCGGTGTCGAACCCGCCGCCGAGGCCGACGTGCCGCGGCCCCGCCACGTTCCGTACGTGGTCGAGGTGGTCGGCGACGTCCTCGATGGCCGCGGTGCCCACCGGCCCGGCCACCCGCTGCGGGCTGAAGGTGACCATGCAGATCCCGCCGTTGCGGGGCAGCTGGGCGAGGATGTCGTCGGGCACGTTGTGCCGGTGGTTCGTCAGGTTCCTGGCCGCCGAGCGGTTCAGGAAGACCGGCGCCTTGGTGATGGCCAGCGCGTGCCGCATCGTGTCGATCGAGGCGTACGAGAGGTCGATGAGCATCCCGAGGCGGTTCATCTCGCGGACCACCTCCTCGCCGAAGGCGGTGAGCCCGCCCGCGGCCGGGGTGTCGGCCGCCGCGTCCGCCCAGGGGGTGTTGCGGTCCGGCGTGAGCAGCATGGAGCGGACGCCGAGGGTGTGCAGGGCACGCAGCGCGCCGAGCGAGCTGTCGATGATCTGGCCGCCGGCCGAGCCGAGCAGACAGGCGATGCGGCCGCGGTTGCGGCACTCGGTGACGTCGTCGGCGGACATCGCCAGGCGCAGCGCCTCGGGGTAGGTCCGCACCAGCTGGTACACGAAGTCGATCTGTTCGAGGGTGGCGCTGATGGCGTGGTCGCCGCTGAGCGCGGTCGGCACCTGCACCGACCAGAACTGCGCGCCGACCCGGCCCTGCTGCAACCGGGGGATGTCGGTGTCGACGGCGGGCTCGCCGTATTCGAGGTCGTAGTAGTGACCGGGTGTCAGGTCGTCACCGTGGTGCAGCCGCAGCGCCCAGGGCAGGGCGTTGTGGCCGTCGAAGACGGGATGTGCGGCGAGCAGCGCGCCCGCGCGGGAGAGCGGGTCACGGCGCAGCGGCGGATCGGCGGGACGTCCGAGTGTTCCGTACGGGAAGTGGGCGTCCTCGGCGGCGCCGAGATCCCCGGCGGCACCGGCGAGGTCTGCGGCTTCCAGATCGGGGGCGAGGTCGGCCATTTCGGGACTCCTGAATCGGTGGCAGTAGGACCACCGTGACACGAGAGATCCGCTTGTTCGCGGTGAGTGAGGCGTACGGGGCATCAAACACTCGGACACGCGCCCGGAGGTGTGAGCCGTTCGGCCGACACCCCCGGCGAACGGGTCGGTTCGCGCGGTCTTCCGCGCACCGTCCCGGACCTGACCGGTCCTCAGCCGTCCAGCTGGTCGATCGTCGCGTTCGACGGGCCGCGCCGCTTCCGGATGCCGCGCGCCGCGTCCTCCGCTTCGCGCAGCGTACGGACCGCGTTCTGCCAGGTGAGCTTGGCGAGGTCGGCCTCGGACCACTTGCGGTCCAGCAGCTCCGCGATCAGATTCGGATAGCCCGCGACATCGTTGAGGCCGTCCGGGGTGAAGGCGGTGCCGTCGTAGTCCCCGCCGATGCCGATGTGGTCGACGCCGGCGACCTCGCGCATGTGGTCGAGGTGGTCGGCGACGGTGGCGGCGGTGGCGACCGGGCGGGGGTTTTCCGCCTCGAAGGCGCGCTGCACCTTCATGCCGGCCTCGGTGGTGTCGAGGTGGTGCAGGCCGTGCGCGCGCATGTTCTCGTCGGCGCGGCGCGTCCACTCTCCCGCCTCGGGCAGCACGAACTTCGGTACGAAGGTGACCATCGCGGTGCCGCCGTTGACGGCCAGCCGCTCCAGCACGTCGTCGGGGATGTTGCGCGGGTGGTCGCAGACCGCGCGCGCCGAGGAGTGCGAGAAGACCACCGGCGCCTCGGTGACCCGCAGCGCGTCCCGCATGGTGTCGGCCGAGACGTGGCTCAGGTCGACGAGCATGCCGAGCCGGTTCATCTCCCGGACGACCTCCTCGCCGAAGGCGGTGAGGCCGTGGTGGCGCGGCTCGTCGGTCGCCGAGTCGGCCCAGGCGATGGTGTCGTTGTGGGTCAGCGTCATGTAGCGGACGCCGAGCGCGTACAGGGCGCGCAGGGTGGCCAGCGAGCAGTGGATGGAGTGGCCGCCCTCGGCGCCCATGAGGGACGCGATCCGGCCCTCGGCGCGGGCCGCCTCCATGTCGTCGGCGGTGAGCGCGCGCCGCAGGTCACCGGGGTGACGGTCGATCAGCTGCCGGACGCAGTCGATCTGCTCCAGGGTGGCGCTGACCGCCCGGTCGCCGTCGTAGTCGGAGCGGACGTACACCGACCAGAACTGCGCGCCGACACCGCCCGCGCGCAGCCGCGGGATGTCGGTGTGCAGGTGCGCGGACTGGTCGGCGGCGATGTCCCGCCGGTCCAGGTCGTACCGGACCTGCTCGCGCAGCGCCCAGGGCAGGTCGTTGTGGCCGTCGACGACGGGCCAGCGCGCGAGGAGGTCGCGGGCCGCCTCGCTCACTTGCCGCTCCCGAAGCCGAACCCTTCGTTGCCCGCGACCTTGTTGCGCAGCCGCTTGCCCTTCTCGGTGGCCTGGTCGTTCAGCTCCTGCTGGAACTCGCGCATCCGGGCCTGCAGCTCCTCGTCGTGCGCGGCGAGCATGCGGGCGGCGAGCAGGCCGGCGTTGCGGGCGCCGCCGACGGAGACCGTGGCGACCGGCACGCCGGCCGGCATCTGCACGATGGACAGCAGCGAGTCCATGCCGTCGAGGTACTTCAGCGGCACGGGCACGCCGATGACCGGCAGCGGGGTGACCGAGGCCAGCATGCCCGGCAGGTGGGCCGCTCCCCCGGCACCCGCGATGATCGCCTTCAGGCCGCGGCCCGCGGCCTCCTCGCCGTACGCGACCATCTCGCGCGGCATGCGGTGCGCGGAGACGACGTCGACCTCGTAGGGGATCTCGAACTCGTCGAGGGCCTGGGCCGCGGCCTCCATGACGGGCCAGTCGGAGTCGGAGCCCATGACGATGCCGATGACGGGCGCGGTGCCGGGGGTGTGGGTCATTCGGTGATCGTTCCTCGCAGGTAGCCGGCGGCGTGCGCGGCGCGCTCGCGCACGTCGGCCAGGTCGTCGCCGTAGGTGTTGACGTGCCCGACCTTACGGCCCGGCTTCACGTCCTTGCCGTACATGTGGATCTTCAGCTGCGGGTCCCGGGCCATGCAGTGCAGGTACGCGCTGTACATGTCCGGGTAGTCGCCGCCGAGCACGTTGGCCATCACGGTCCACTCGGCGCGCGGGCGCGGGTCGCCCAGCGGGAGGTCCAGGACCGCGCGGACGTGGTTGGCGAACTGCGAGGTGATCGCGCCGTCCTGGGTCCAGTGCCCGCTGTTGTGCGGGCGCATCGCCAGCTCGTTGACGAGGATGCGGCCGTCGGCGGTCTCGAACAGCTCGACCGCGAGGTGGCCGACCACGTCCAGCTCCTTGGCGATCCGCAGCGCCAGCTCCTGGGCCTGCGCCGACAGCTCCTCGGAGAGTCCGGGAGCGGGCGCGATCACCGTGTCGCAGACGCCGTCGACCTGGATGGACTCCACGACCGGGTACGCGACGGCCTGGCCGTGCGGGGAACGGACGATGTTGGCGGCCAGCTCGCGGGTGAAGTCGACCTTCTCCTCGGCGAGGACGGGCACCCCGGCGCGGAACGGCTCCTCGGCGTCCTTGGCGGATCGTACGAACCAGACGCCCTTGCCGTCGTAGCCCCCGCGGACGGTCTTCAGGATGACCGGGAAACCCTCGCCCTCGGCGGCAAAAGCCTCGACGTCGGCCGGGTCCGAGACGATGCGGTGGCGCGGGCACGGGGCACCGATCTCGGTCAGCTTCGCGCGCATCACCCCCTTGTCCTGCGCGTGCACCAGCGCGTCCGGACCGGGGCGTACGGGAATGCCGTCCGCCTCCAATGCCCGTAGGTGCTCGGTGGGGACGTGCTCGTGATCGAAAGTGATCACGTCACAGCCGCGTGCGAACTCGCGCAGGGTGTCCAGGTCGCGGTAGTCGCCGACGACGACATCGCCGACGACCTGCGCAGCGGAGTCCTGCGGGGTGTCACTGAGGAGCTTGAACCTGATGCCGAGGGGGATGCCTGCCTCGTGGGTCATACGAGCCAGCTGTCCGCCGCCGACCATGCCGACTACCGGAAACGTCACGCCCCCAGGGTATCCGCTCCGATCGTCCGTTCCCGGCCACCCCTTGGAGGATCCTCCTAGACCGGACTTTCCGTACCTCTGTACGAGCCGCCATCGGGCGATAGGCTCGTCCGGACGCGCGGACCGGGGGAGGACGTATGGACGGCACCGACGGCATATCGACGCCGTCCCGCAAGATCGGCATAGCCGTCGCGGTGGCGGCCCTGCTGGCCGCCGTGTACTCCCTGATCTCCCTGCTCACCGCACGCCCCGAGGTCTACGGAGCGCAGGACACCGTCATCTCCGTCTCGTCCGGCGAGCGCTTCTCGATAGAGCTGGACGACAACCCCGGCACCGGCTTCCGCTGGAGCATCGAGTCCCCGGCCCCCGACCCGCGGGTGCTCAAGCCGGCCGGCAGCCACTACGAGGCCCGGGAGCCGGTGGTGGCGGGCTCCGGCGGCACCCGCTACCTGGAGTTCCAGGCCGTACGCGCGGGCCGTGCCGAGCTGACGCTGCGGCACTGCTTCCAGTGCGGCACCGACCGGGCCGACCCGGGCCGCGGCGGCGAGCGGCTCGCCTTCTCCGTCACGGTGACGGACTAGGGGGCTTCTGCTGGAGCCCGCCCGTCCAAGGTGGCGCAAGGGCCGCGGGCGCCCCGCAGGCGCGCTGGTTAGCATGAGTGAGCGGCCGGCCGCCGACCACGGCCCGCCGGACACGACGCCGTCACGGGGAGCTGAGCCACCACAATGTCTGGACGGAGCGCGCTGCGCTCGCGGCTTCGGCTGCTGGCCCGCGAGATCGTGAAGTTCGGCGCGGTGGGCGGGGCCGGCGTGCTGGTCAACCTGGTGGTCTTCAACCTCGTACGGCACACCACCGAGCTGCCCGTGGTGCGCGCCGGGATCGTGGCGACGGTGGTCGCGATCCTCTTCAACTACGTAGGGTTCCGGTACTTCACCTACCGTGACCGGGACAAGAGCGGCCGCACCAAGGAGCTGACGCTCTTCGTCTTCTTCAGCGCGGTCGGCCTGGTGATCGAGAACGGCATCCTCTACGCCACGACGTACTGGTGCGGCTGGAACACCCCGCTGCAGAACAACGTCTTCAAGTTCCTCGGCATCGGCATCGCCACGCTCTTCCGCTTCTGGTCCTACCGCTCCTGGGTCTTCCGGGCGCTGCCGGCCAAGGAGGCCGTGGAGACCGCCGAGGGCTTCCTCGCGGACTCCGGGGAGCCCCGGGCCGCCGGCGCCTCCCGGCGCGGCCCCCGCGCGTAGGAACCGGCGGCGCTCAGCGCGGGCTGACGGCGTTCTCCGGGTTCTCCGGCTCGTCCCCGTCGCCGTCCGGCCGGTACTGCTCGGACTCCCGGCTGAGGAAGAGCGCGAAGACCGGCGGCTCCTGCTGGAGCAGTTCCAGCCGGCCGCCGTCCGCCTCCGCCAGGTCCCGGGCCACCGCGAGCCCCAGGCCCGTGGAGTTCCGGCCGCTCACCGTCCGCTCGAAGACCCGGGAGCCCAGGTCGGGCGGTACGCCGGGGCCCGCGTCGGTGACCTCGACGACGGCCTGGTTGCCGGTGACGCGGGTGCGCAGCGCGACCGTGCCGTCACCGTGCATCAGCGCGTTCTCGATGAGCGTGGCGAGCACCTGGGCGACCGCGCCGGGCGTGCCCACGGCCCGCAGGTGCTTCTTCCCCGAGCGGACGATGGCCCGGCCCGCGCTGCGGTAGGCGGGCCGCCACTCCTCGATCTGCTGCTTGACGACCTCGTCCAGGTCGAAGGCGACGGCGGAGCCGGACCGCGGGTCGCGGGAGTTCGTCAGCAGCCGCTGGACGACGTCGCTGAGCCGGTCCACCTGGCCGAGCGCGATCGTCGCCTCCTCCTTCACCGTCTCCGGGTCGTCGGTGAGCGTGATCTCCTCCAGCCGCATGGACAGCGCGGTCAGCGGCGTACGGAGCTGGTGGGAGGCGTCCGCGGCGAGCCGCCGCTCGGCGGTGAGCATCCGCGCGATCCGCTCGGCCGAGGCGTCCAGCACGTCCGCGACCCGGTCCAGCTCGTGCACGCCGTAGCGGCGGTGGCGCGGCCGGGGATCGCCGGAACCGAGCCGCTCGGCGGTCTCGGCGAGGTCGGTGAGGGGCGCGGTCAGCCGCCGGGCCTGGCGTACGGCGAGGAACACGGCGGCGACGACGGCCAGCGCGGCGACCGCCAGGATGATCAGCAGCGTCCGGCCGATCTCGGCGCTGACCGCGGAGCGGGGCTCCTGGACGGTGACGGTCTCGCCCCGCTCGCCGTGCACGGTGGAGTCGATGACGTCGCCCGAGGGCCGTTCGCCGATCTCCACCGGGGCGTGGCCCGGCACCTCGATCAGGGCGTACCGGTCGGTGGTGATCTGCTCCGACAGCACCTCGGCGGTGATCTTCTCGCCGCCGCTCAGCCGGCTCTCCACCATGCCCACCAGCCGTACGGCCTCGGCCCCCACGCTCTCCTGGGCGCCCGCCTGGATGGTGCGGGTCTCCACGATGACGAGCGAGACGCCGAAGACGGCGATCACGACGAGCACCACGGCGAGGGTGGAATTGATCAGTCGGCGGCGCACGGTGCCCTCCGGGCGGGGGTGGGTGGTTCCTGCGGGCGCTTCAGCTCTTCTCGAAGCGGAAGCCCACGCCGCGCACGGTGGCGATGTACCGCGGGTTGGCCGCGTCGTCGCCCAGCTTCTTCCGCAGCCAGGAGATGTGCATGTCGAGGGTCTTCGTCGAGGACCACCAGGTGGTGTCCCAGACCTCGCGCATCAGCTGATCGCGGGTCACCACCCGGCCGGCGTCCCGCACCAGCACCCGCAGCAGGTCGAACTCCTTGGCGGTCAGCTGCAGTTCCTCCTCGCCCATCCAGGCGCGGTGGGACTCCACGTCGATCCGGACCCCGTGGGTGGCCGGCGGCTGCTGGGGCTCGGCGGTCGTGCCGCGGCGGAGCAGGGCCCGCACCCGCGCGAGCAGCTCCGCCAGCCGGAAGGGCTTGGTGACGTAGTCGTCGGCGCCGGCGTCCAGACCGACCACGGTGTCCACCTCGTCCGCACGGGCGGTGAGGACCAGGATCGGGAAGGAGTGGCCTTCGTTACGCAGCCGGCGGGCCACCTCCAGGCCGTCCATGCCGGGCAGGCCCAGGTCGAGCACGAGCAGGTCGATGTTGCCCTGCAGACCGGCGTCGAGCGCCGTGGGGCCGTCCTCACGCACCTCGACTTCGTAACCCTCACGGCGGAGTGCGCGGGCCAGCGGCTCCGAGATGGACGCGTCGTCCTCGGCGAGCAGTACACGGGTCATGGCCCGATGGTAGTCCGACAGGTCACGGCGCCGATGCCCCTCCGGGGGTCCCCGGGCGGCGGCGGGCGCGCGCCGCTCGGTTCCCTGGCCGGCGTGTGACCGTTGTCTCACTGGTGCCAACCTCAGCTACGCGCGTCGTACAGTGGCTGGAACGTCCGTCGTACAACCCGGGACCTTGGCGCTCATATGACGTCACGGTCCCTGTTGTGTGCGGGGCCGGCACGACCGGGCCCGCGGGCAAATGACCTCCTAGACCGGGTCCATCGCACATAAAACGGGGGCGTGGATTCCGGTGTACGGCCGTCCTGTCGATTCCTCTCTCCACAGTGGTGTCGCACCCCCTACCGGGCGTGGGGGCGGACGGCACTGCGCCGGTGCCGGTCAGCCGACCCGGGCGCGCAGCCCCACCTGTGCGTCCCGATCACTCAAGGATCGACCATGGCGTCCAGCCTGACGAAGGAATCCCCCGGGCAGGGGACCCCTGCCGGCGGCAAGACCTTCTTCGGCCACCCCCGCGGACTGGCCACCCTCTTCATGACCGAGATGTGGGAGCGCTTCAGCTTCTACGGCATGCGGGCCCTGCTCACGATCTACCTGCTGTCCGGCGGGCCGGATGCGGAGAAAGGCGTCCGTGACGGCGGTCTGGGTTTCGATCTGGCCACGACCACGGCCATCTACTCCATCTACATGGCGCTGGTCTACCTGCTGACCATGCCCGGCGGCTGGCTCGCCGACCGGCTCTGGGGCCCGCGCAAGACCGTCGCCATCGCGGCAATCGTGATCATGGCGGGGCACCTGTCGCTGGCCGGGCCCGGACAGGGCTTCTTCTTCCTCGGCCTGCTGCTGGTCGCGCTCGGTTCGGGCCTGCTGAAGGCCAACATCTCCACGATGGTCGGCCACCTCTACGACGGGCCGAACGACCCGCGCCGTGACGGTGGCTTCACGATCTTCTACATCGGCATCAACGTCGGTGCCTTCCTCGCGCCGCTCATCATCGGCACCGTCGGTGAGAAGCACAGCTGGCACCTGGGCTTCGCCCTCGCCGCCATCGGCATGGGCATCGGCCTGGCGCAGTTCCTGTGGGGCACCAAGCACCTGAGCCCGGAGAGCAACAAGGTCCCCACCCCGCTCACCGCCGAGGAGCGCAACTCCTGGCTGCGCAAGGGCCTGACCTGGCTCATCATCGCCGCGGTCTTCTACGGCGTGGTGGTCTTCACCGGACACTTCACCCTGAACTGGGCGATGATCCCGCTGGGCGCGCTCGGCATCCTCATCCCGGCCGCCGTCCTCTTCCGCATCAAGCGGGACAAGGACCTGTCGCAGGGTGACCAGGCCAAGGTCTCCGGCTACATCTGGTTCTTCGTCGCTGCCGCGGCCTTCTGGATGATCTACGACCAGGGCGGCTCCACCGTCCAGGCGTTCGGCACCACCAAGACCTCCGGCGAGCTGCTCGGCATCTCCTTCCCGTCCACCTGGTTCCAGTCCCTGAACCCGGTCTTCGTCATGGCGCTGGCCCCGGTCTTCGCCTGGCTGTGGCTGTGGCTGAACCGGAAGGGCAAGGAGCCCAGCACGATCCTGAAGTTCTCCGCCGGTCTCTTCCTCATCGGCGTCTCGTTCTTCTTCTTCCTGATGCCGCTGGCCATGGCGTCCGACGGTACGAAGGTCAGCCCGATGTGGGTGCTGGGCATCTACTTCATCCAGACCGTCGGCGAGCTGTGCCTCTCCCCCGTCGGCCTGTCGCTGACCACCAAGATGGCGCCGGTGAAGTACGCCAGCCAGATGATGGGCATCTGGTTCCTCGCGAACACCGCGGGCGACTCCGTCACCAGCCTGCTGTCCATCGGCGGCGTCGACATGAGCGGCTCGCGCGCGATCCTGGTCGAGGCGATCCTCGCGGCCCTCGCCGGCCTCGCGATCTACATGTTCCGCAAGAACGTGCGCGCCCGCATGGGCGAGATCCACTGACGGTCCTCCGGCAGGAGTGGACGAAGGGCCCCGGCGCAGCGCGCCGGGGCCCTTCGCGTACGCCGCCGTCGCCGCCGTTCGAGTGAGCCGCGTGCCGGCCCGGGAGAGCCGCCGCGGCATGCGGTAACGATCGCGGTATGCGGCGAGGGAGTGTGTGGGCCGGGGTGTGCGGGGTGCTGGCCGTCACGTGTCTGACGGTGGTGCCGCAGCCGGGACGGGCCGCGGCGGCACCGCGCGCGCAGGTCGCGGAGGACGCGCGGGGCGGGCAGGACCCGTACCTGGGGACGTACGCGTACGGGACGGGGCAGCGGCGGACCGTCGGGGTCTACCGTGTGCCGGGGCAGGACGTCCGGCCGGCGGTGATGATCCTGCACGGCGGGTACTGGGCGCAGGACTCCGACTGGAGCGGCTGGGCCCGGAAGCTGGCCGCCCGCGGCTTCGTCGTCTTCGACGTGGACTACCGGCTCAACACCGACGCGCGCTGGCCCGCGCAGCGCACCGACGCGCTCACCGCGCTGCACTGGATCCGCGCCCGGGCCGACCGCTTCCGGGCCGACCCCCGGCGGGTCGTGCTGCTCGGCTCGTCGGCGGGCGGGCAGCTCGCCGCGAACACCGCGGAGTACGCCGCCGGCACCGCGTACCGGCCCGCCGGGGTGGTCGCGCTGTCGCCGGTGGCCGACCCCTACCTGGCCTGGCGGGACGGCGCCCGCTCCGGTGCCTCGGCCGAGCAGCGCCGGCTGCGGCGCGAGGCACAGAAGCTCGCGGGGTGCGACCCGGGGACGAAGCGGGTGCCCACGGTGGCGGCGGCGACGTGCCGGGCGGTGTGGGACGACATGGCCGCGCGGACCTGGGCCCCCGGCGGGCCGCGCCGGCCCGGCGGGCCCGGGATGCCGATGCTGCTGCTGCACTTCGCGGACGACTTCGTACCGGTGGCGCACTCGCGGGGCCTGGCGAAGGCCGAGCCGGAAGCGGCGGTGTCGGTCGTGCCCGGCCCTGGCCACGGTATGAAGGCGCTCACCCGGCCCGCGACCGAGCGTCAGGTGCTGGCCTTCCTGACGGCGCGGACGCAGCCCTCGGTCAGCGCCGCGGGGAGCGGCGCGGCATGAAGGTGAAACGGCGCCGCCGAGCAGGATGACCGTGCCGCCGAGCGTGCCCAGCGCCACGGCGTCGTCGGCGGGCCCGGTCTGCGGCAGCTCGCCGCCGGATGGCGTGGCCGGGCCGCCACCACTGCCGCCACCGGCGCCCTGGACGTCCAGGGAAAGGCTTGTCGTTGGCCGGCCCGCTCACCGGTACGTCACCGGACTCCGCGCCGCCCAGCTCGATGAGCGCGCTGGGCTGCATGGCTCCCTTGCCGAGCTCGATGGGGCTGGAGAGGACGCCCTTCCGGAAGGACATCACGAGCTTGTGGCCGTCGCCGGACTTCGTGGCCTTGATGTCGATGGGCGAGACCGCGCCCTTGTTCCCGATCGGTGTTCTGCACTGGTAGTTGACTAGTTGACGTCCACGGCCTCGGCGTGCGCGGCGGGGCCGCGAGCAGCACCGAGGGCGCCGCGGTGAGCAGCACGGCCGCTGCCGCTCCGGCCGGGCCCGTGCGGTGCCGGCCGCGCTGGGCGTCGAAGCGGGCCACCTCGGTCTCCGCTTCTCCCGGTTACCGCACCGCCGACGGTTACTGACGGCACATCAGGTCAGGGCGGCAAGGTACGCCGGGGCCCTGGGGAAGGAGGAGAGAACGCACAAGGGAAGCCGGAACGGCCGGCGGGAACGGGCGGCGAGCCCGGGGAAGACCGACGAAAACCGCCCTCGCCGGGACGGCGCGAGCGGTACGGAAAGGCGGCGGAGGCGGCGATCCGGTCCCGGAAGCACCGCCCGCTCCGCTACGACGGGGCGGCCAGCTCCGCCCATACGGTCTTGCCCGCGCCGTCGGGGTTGCGTACGACACCCCAGTCCAGGCAGAGCCGCTGGACGATGAACATGCCGTGGCCGCCGGGACGCCCTGCGCGGTGCGGGGTACGCGGCGCGGGCGAACCGGCCCCGAGGTCGGTGACCTCCAGCCGCAGCACCTTGGCGCTGCACCGCAGCCGCAGCTCCTCCGGGCCTTCGGCGTGCAGGCAGGCGTTGGTGACCAGCTCGGACACGACCAGCAGGACGTCCTCGGCGGCGGCGCGCTGATCGGCGCCCGCGGCCGGCAGCCAGCCCCAGTCGTGCAGCGCCTGCCGGGCGAAGTCACGGGCACGGGCGACAGCGCCACGGGCGCCTGCAAGACGCAGCCTGCGGACCTGGCCGACCGGAACGGTGGCCGGGGAGGCAGCGGCAGCGCCGGCGTTCCCCGGGTCCGGGCCCAGATCGCCCGGCGGGTACGGCCGGGTGGTGCTCATCAGCGCTTCACCTCACCGATTCGCCTTTTCACGGATTACGGATACCTGACGGGTTCAAAAAGATTCAGATGTCTCCTGCCCGGCCGGACCGTGAGAACACCCACTTCTTGGGAACGGAAGTTGTGAGGGAGTCAACGCGATCGGAACCGGCCCTTCCGCAGACCATCCGTAACTGCTGCCCCCTGCGCATCCGGCTCAGCCGGCTGCCAGCGCCGCGTCGACCGTGTCGTGCACCGTGAAGACCGCGTCGGCGCCGGTGATCTCGAAGACCCGGGCCACCACCGGCTGCATCGCCGCCAAATGCACCCCGCCGCCTTCCGCCTCCACTTTCAGGCGGGCACCGAGCAGGACGTTCAGCCCCGTGGAGTCCATGAACTCCAGCTGCGAACAGTCCACGACCAGTCGCACAAAGCCATCGTCGACACAGCCCTCCAGTGACTCGCGCAACAACTCCGCGGTGTGGTGATCCAGCTCACCGGCCGCGGTGACGACCGCACTGGCGCCGTGATGGCGGACCCCGACGTGGAGCCGTCCCCGGCTTGCACTGCCGACCGTCCCACGGTCCATGCGCGCGCACCCCTCTTGCTGTCTCGGCGTCTGGTTCTGCTTACGACTGCGCACGTCGAAGCCTACGCCTTAGATACGCAGGCTGGTACCCGAACAATACGCGTACTTACACGAATACGGACAACACGCACTTGCCTTCTTCAGGTGAAGCCGGGTAGGCGTAGAGAGGACACATTCGAAACGGCCGGCTTTGGAGGCGCCGCAGACCGCAGCTTCACGTACAGGCATCGGCAGCCATATGCCGAGAACCATGGAGGACACCCATGTCACCCCGGCTCGACGAAGTGCGCACCGACCAGACCACGGACACCGCGTCGTCGACTTCCCTGTCCGAACACATCCCTGCCCAGCACCTGCCGTTCGATGCGACCGGATTCGACGGAATGCCGGAGATCGAGGGCCTGCCCGAGATCCCGCCGTACGACGAGGTCGGTCCGGTGGACGCCCGGGCCCTCTCCAAGACGCTCTTCGGGCGTCTGGAGGCCCTGGAAGAGGGCACGCACGAGTACGCGTACGTCCGCAACACCCTGGTCGAGCTCAACCTCGCCCTGGTGAAGTTCGCGGCCTCCCGGTTCCGCTCCCGCAGCGAGCCGATGGAGGACATCGTCCAGGTCGGCACGATCGGCCTCATCAAGGCGATCGACCGCTTCGAACTGGACCGCGGCGTAGAGTTCCCCACTTTCGCCATGCCGACGATCGTCGGCGAGATCAAGCGTTTCTTCCGTGACACCAGCTGGTCGGTACGGGTTCCGCGGCGCCTTCAGGAGCTGCGCCTGGACCTGGCCAAGGCCGGTGACGAGCTGGCGCAGAAGCTCGACCGCGCACCCACCGTGAGCGAGCTGGCCGCGCGCCTGTCCATCACCAAGGACGAGGTCGTCGAGGGAATGGCCGCGAGCAACGCGTACACCGCGAGCTCGCTGGACGCCCAGCCCGAGGAGGACGACACCGAAGGCGCGCTGGCGGACCGCATCGGCTACGAGGACCACGGGCTCGAAGGCATCGAGTACGTCGAGTCCCTGAAACCGCTGATCGCCGAGCTCCCGCCGCGCGACCGCAAGATCCTCTCGCTCCGCTTCGTCGCGAACATGACGCAGTCGGAGATCGGCGAGGAGCTGGGCATCTCGCAGATGCACGTCTCCCGCCTGCTGTCCCGCACCTTGGTCCGGCTCCGCAAGGGCCTGATGATCGAGGAGTGAACCACCGCGGTCCGCGGCGTCCCGCACGCCGGACCGCGCGGAGGAGGGCCGGCCCCGAGCACCTCGGGGCGGGCCCCCTTTCGCGTTTCCGGGCCGTTCGGCGGGGGCGCGGCCGTGTCCGCGCCCCCGCCGGGCCCGGAGCCTGTCAGACGGCCCGTACGCCCGCGCGCCAGACCTCCGTGACCAGGGGCACACCCGGGCGGTAGGCGAGGTGGACGTGGGAGGGGGCGTCCAGGAAGGCCAGGTCGGCGCGGGCGCCGGGGGTGAGCCGGCCCACGTCGGTACGGCGCAGGGCCTGGGCCCCGCCGGCCGTGGCGGACCAGATCGCCTCGTCCGGGGTCATCTTCATGTCGCGGACGGCGAGCGCGATGCAGAAGGGCATCGAGGACGTGAAGGACGAGCCCGGGTTGCAGTCCGTGGAGAGCGCGACCGTGGCCCCCGCGTCGAGCAGGCGGCGCGCGTCGGGCCACTCGGCGCGGGTGGAGAACTCCGCGCCCGGCAGCAGCGTGGCGACGGTGTCACCCTGGGCGAGCGCGTCCACGTCCGCGTCCGTGAGGTGCGTGCAGTGGTCGGCGGAGGCCGCGCCCAGCTCGACGCCCAGCTGCACGCCGGGCCCGTAGGAGAGCTGGTTGGCGTGGATACGGGGCAGCAGGCCCCGCTCCTTGCCCGCGGTGAGGATCGCGCGCGCCTGGTCGCCGTCGAAGGCCCCCTTCTCGCAGAAGACGTCGATCCAGCGGGCGTGCGGGGCGCAGGCGTCCAGCATCGGCCCGGTGACGAGCTCCACGTAGCCGGCCGGATCCTCCGCGTAGTCGGGCGGGACGATGTGCGCGCCGAGGTAGGTGACCTCGTCGGTGTGCGCGGCGGCGATGCGCAGGGCGCGGGCCTCGTCCTCGACGGTGAGGCCGTACCCGGACTTGGTCTCGAAGGTGGTGGTGCCCTGGCGCAGGGCCTCCGCCATGTAGTGCGCGACGTTCGCGGAGAGTTCCTCGTCGGTGGCGGCCCGGGTCGCGGCCACCGTCGTACGGATGCCGCCGGCGGAGTACGCGCGCCCCGACATCCGGGCGTTGAACTCCTGCGTACGGTCGCCGCCGAAGACCAGGTGGGAGTGGGAGTCGACGAAGCCGGGGAGGACGGCCCGGCCGCCCGCGTCGTGGACGGCGTCGGCGGCCGGCGCGCTGCCGCTGGGCCCCACCCAGGCGACGCGGTCGCCCTCGATGACGACGGCGGCGTCCTCGATCAGGCCGATCGGGCCCGCGCCGAGCGAGGGGTCGTTGGTGACCAGGCTGCCGATGTGCGTGATGGCGGTGGACGACATGGTCGTGGGAGGTTCCTCTCGGGGTGGGTGCTCCGGTACGTACGCGGTTCCCGTACGTGCCGGGGCCCCGCGCTCCCGGGCGGGAGTGCGGGGCCGGCGTGTGCTCAGGCGCGCAGGGCGTCGATCGCCGAGGCCAGCGCGGCGGGGACGTCGGGGACGAGGGTGTGGCCGCCGTCCCGTACGACCTGCCGGCCGCCGACGACGGTGTGCCGGACATCGGCGCCGGTGGCCGCGAAGACCGCCGTCTCGGCACCCAGCCGGGGCAGCGGACCCGCCGTACGGACGCTGTCCAGGGCGATCGTGGTGAAGTCGGCGAGCGCGCCGGTGCGCAGCGCGCCCGCGTCGGACCAGCCGAGCGCCCGGTGGCCGTCGGCCGACGCGGCACGCAGCAGCGCCGCGGCGGTCCAGTGGCCCCGCGTGCGGGTGCGCAGCCGCTCGTTCAGCTCCATCCCCCGCGCCTCCTCGAACAGGTCGATGACGGCGTGGCTGTCGCTGCCCAGGGAGAGCGGCGAGCCGGCCTGCTGGACGGTGGCGGCCGGGCCGATCCCGTCGGCGAGGTCCCGCTCGGTGGTGGGGCACATGCACACGCCGGTGCCCGAGCCGCCGAGCAGCCGGATGTCCTCGTCCGTGAGGTGGGTGGCGTGCACGGCCGTCGTACGCGGCCCGAGCACGCCGTGGTCGGCGAGCAGCCGGGTCGGCGTGCACCCGTGCGCGGCCTGGCAGGCGTCGTTCTCGGCGGTCTGCTCGGAGAGGTGGACGTGCAGCGGGGCCTCGCGGTCCTGTGCCCACCGCGCGACCGTACCGAGCTGATCCGCGGGTACGGCCCGTACGGAGTGCACGGCGGCGCCGATACGGGCGTGCGCGCGGCCCTCCTTCAGCTGCCCGGCGCGCTCGGCCCAGCTCTGCGCGTCGCCGTCGCTGAACCGCAGCTGGTGCCGGTTGGGCGGCTCGCCGAAGCCGGACGACAGGTAGGCGGTGTCCAGCAGCGTGATGCGGATGCCCGCCTCGTCGGCGGCGGCGATCAGTGCTTCGCCCATCGCGTTCGGGTCGTCGTAGCGGCCGCCGCCGGGCGCGTGGTGGAGGTAGTGGAACTCCCCGACGCAGGTGATCCCGGCCAGTGCCATCTCGGCGTACGCGGCGCGGGCCAGCGCGTGGTAGCTGTCCGGCGTGAGCTGCGCGGCGGTTCCGTACATCACCTCGCGCCAGGTCCAGAACGTGCCGGAGCCCACCTGCACGGTGCCGCGCAGCGCGCGGTGGAAGGCGTGCGAGTGCGCGTTGGCCAGGCCGGGGAGGGTCAGCCCGCGCAGTATCTCCGCGCCGGGCGGCGGGGCCTCGACGCCGGTGCGGACGGCGGTGATCCGTCCTTCCCCGGTCTCCACGACCACGCCCGGCTCGACATGGGTGCCGAGCCAGGCGTGCTCCAGCCAGTACGTCGTCGGCGTCAGCTGCACGCCAGGCCCTCCAGTACGTCGGCGAGTGCGCGGACCCCCGTGACGCAGTCGTCCTCCGCCGCGTGCTCCGCGGGCGAGTGCGAGACGCCGGTGGGGTTGCGCACGAACAGCATGGCGGTCGGGACAGTGGCGGACAAAATACCCGCGTCGTGTCCCGCGCCGGTCGGCAGCACGGGTACGCCGCCGAGCGTCTTCGCGAGCCGGTCGCGCAGGTCGTGCGCGAACTCCACGACCGGTGTGAAGGACTCCCGGGTGACGTGGACGTCCACCCCGTCGGCCCGGCCCCGCTCGGCCGCGGCCCGCTCGATCCCGCCGACCACCGCGTCCAGCGTCTCCTGGTCGGCGGCGCGCGAGTCCAGCCAGCCGCGGACCAGGGACGGGATGGCGTTGACCCCGTTGGGCTCGACGCCGACCTTTCCGAAGGTGGCCAGCGCGCCGTGCCGGGCCGCGTACTCGCGTGCCGCGAGCACGGTCTGCGCGTACGTGAGCATCGGGTCCCGGCGGTCTTCGAGGCGGGTCGTACCGGCGTGGTTGGCCTCGCCGTGGAAGTCGAACCGCCAGCGGCCGTGCGGCCAGATCGCGGACGCGACGCCCACCGGGTCGCCGGACAGGTCGAGCGCGCGGCCCTGTTCCACGTGCAGCTCGACGAACGCGCCGATCCGGGCGAGCCGCTCGTCGTCGGCGCCGATGGCCTCCGGGTCGTACCCGGCCCGCTCCATGGCCTGCGGGAGGCTGACCCCGTCGGCGTCCTTCAGCTCGTGCGCCTTCTCGACGGTCAGCTGCCCGGCCGCGAGCCGCGACCCGACGCAGGCCAGACCGAAGCGGGCGCCCTCCTCGTCACCGAAGTTGGCGATCGCCAGCGGGCGGGTGAACTCCTCTCCCCTGTCCCGGAGTTCGTCCAGCGCCGCGAAGGAGGACACCACGCCGAGCGGCCCGTCGAAGGCCCCGCCGTCCGGTACGGAGTCCAGGTGCGACCCGGTGACGACGGCGTCCCCGGCGGCCGGGTCGCCGAGCCAGGCCCACTGGTTGCCGTTCCGGTCCACCTCGTACGTCAGCCCGCGGCTCTCGGCCTGCGCCCGGAACCAGGCCCGGCAGTCGGCGTCGGCACCGGTCCAGGCGTAGCGGCGGTAGCCCCGGCTGTCGGCGTCCCGGCCGATCGGGAGCAGGTCCCGCCACATCTCGTGGAACGAAGTGCTCACTTCTCGCCGCCCTCGCCCTCGCGCATGGGGACGCGGACACCGCGCTCGGCCGCGACGGAGTCGGCGATGTCGTATCCGGCGTCGACATGCCGGATGACCCCCATACCGGGGTCGTTCGTCAGCACCCGGCGGATCTTCTCGCCCGCGAGCTTGGTGCCGTCGGCGACGGACACCTGACCCGCATGGATCGACCGCCCCATGCCGACCCCGCCACCGTGGTGCAACGACACCCAGGACGCACCGGAGGCGACGTTGACCATGGCGTTGAGGAGGGGCCAGTCCGCGATGGCGTCGGAGCCGTCGAGCATGGCCTCGGTCTCCCGGTAGGGCGAGGCCACCGAACCGCAGTCCAGATGGTCCCGGCCGATGGCCAGCGGCGCCCGCAGCTCACCGGACGCCACCATGTCGTTGAACCGCTCACCGGCCTTGTCCCGCTCCCCGTACCCCAGCCAGCAGATCCGCGCCGGCAGCCCCTGGAAGTGCACCCGCTCCCCGGCCATCTTGATCCACCGGGCCAGCGACTCGTTCTCCGGGAACAACTCCAGGATCGCCTTGTCCGTGGCGGTGATGTCCTTCGGATCACCCGACAGCGCCGCCCACCGGAAGGGCCCCTTACCCTCACAGAACAACGGCCGGATATAGGCCGGCACGAAACCGGGGAAGGCAAACGCGCGGTCGTACCCGGCGAGCTGCGCCTCGCCCCGGATGGAGTTGCCGTAGTCGAAGACCTCCGCCCCCGCGTCCATGAAGCCCACCATCGCCTCCACGTGCCGGGCCATGGACTCCCGGGCACGGATGGTGAACCCGGCCGGATCCTTCGCCGCCGCCTCCGCCATGTCCTCGAACGCCACGCCCACCGGCAGGTAGGACAGCGGATCGTGCGCGGAGGTCTGGTCGGTGACGATGTCGATCGGCGCGCCCTCGGCCAGCATCCGCGGCAGCAGCTCCGCCGCATTGCCCAGCAGCCCGATCGACAGCGGCTTGCGCGCATCGCGGGCCTCGGTGGCCAGCTGCAGCGCCTGCGCCAGATCGTCGGCCTTCACATCCAGGTACCGGTGCTCGATCCGCCGCTCGATCGCCCGCGGATCGCAGTCGATACAGATCGCCACGCCGTCGTTCATCGTCACCGCCAGCGGCTGGGCACCGCCCATCCCGCCCAGCCCCGCCGTCAGCGTGATCGTGCCCGCCAGGGTGCCGTTGAACTTCTTCGCCGCCACCGCCGCGAACGTCTCGTACGTGCCCTGCAGAATGCCCTGGGTACCGATGTAGATCCACGAACCGGCCGTCATCTGCCCGTACATCGTCAGCCCCAGCTGCTCCAGCCGCCGGAACTCCTCCCAGTTCGCCCAGTCCCCCACCAGGTTGGAGTTGGCGATCAGCACCCGCGGGGCCCACTCATGGGTCTGCATCACACCCACCGGACGGCCGGACTGCACCAGCATCGTCTCGTCCTGCTTCAGCGACCGCAGCGTGCGCACCATCGCATCGAACGAGCGCCAGTCCCGCGCCGCCTTACCGGTCCCGCCGTAGACCACCAGCTTGTCCGGATGCTCGGCCACCTCCGGATCCAGATTGTTCTGCAGCATCCGCAGGGCGGCCTCCTGCTGCCAGCCCTGGGCGCTCAGTTCCGTACCACGCGGTGCTCGCACGGGTCGCGGTCCCGACATGCCCTGCCTCCTGCCTCGGCGGTGCCCAGCACCCAGCCGGTACTGGATCAATGTATTCACATCTTGGCGCTAATGAATACACCTAGTCAATGGCGCCTGGCGGGGCCACACGGCAGGGGAGAAAGGCGGGCCACGCCGGACCGCGGGGGCGGTCCGGCGTGCCGGCCTCAGTGGGCGCGGTTGACCGCGGCGAGTACGGCCTTCACCGACGCGGTGAGCACCGAGGTGTCCTGGCCGGCTCCCCACCACAGCGCGTCGCCCACCCGGCACTGCACGTAGGCCACGGCCGGGCTGTCCGGGCCGGTGGCGGTGGCGTGCTCGGTGTAGCCGCGGATGTCCACCTGGATGCCGGCCTGGGCCAGGACCGAGGTGAACGCCGAGAGCGGTCCGTTGCCCAGGCCCTCGTACTCGGCCGGCTCCCCGCCGTCGACGGCGAGCTCGCAGGTCACGCGGTGCTTGTCGACCGCGACCTCCTCCGTGGTCAGGGAGGTGAGGACGGTCCTGCCGCGGATGCCGGGCTCCAGGTACGTGGTGCGGAACTGCTCGAACAGCTGCTGCGGGGAGAACTCGGTACCGGCGGCGTCGGTCGCCTGCTGTACGACGGCGGAGAAGTCGGCACGCATGGCCTGTGGCAGGTCCAGGCCGTGGTGGGCGTGCAGGAGGTGGGCGATGCCGCCCTTGCCGGACTGGCTGTTGACCCGGATGACCGCCTCGTAGGTGCGGCCGACGTCCTTGGGGTCGATGGGCAGGTACGGCACCGCCCAGGGCGCCTGGCCCTCGTCGACGCCGAGCTGCGTGGCCTGCTCGGCGTGGTGCGCCAGCCCCTTGCTGATGGCGTCCTGGTGGGTGCCGGAGAAGGCGGTGTAGACCAGGTCGCCGCCGTAGGGGTGACGCGGGTGGACCGGCAGCTTGATGCACTCGGAGACGGTGTCGCGGACGGTGTCGATGTCCGAGAAGTCGATCATCGGGTCGACGCCCTGGGCGTGCAGGTTCAGGGCCAGCGTCACCAGGTCGACGTTGCCGGTGCGCTCGCCGTTGCCGAAGAGGCAGCCCTCCACGCGCTGCGCGCCGGCCAGCACGGCGAGCTCGGCGCAGGCGACGCCGGTGCCGCGGTCGTTGTGCGGGTGGACGGAGAGGATGACCGAGTCCCTGCGGTCCAGGTTCCGGTGGGCGTACTCGATCTGGTCCGCGTAGACGTTCGGGGTGGCGATCTCCACCGTGGCCGGGAGGTTGTGGACGACCGGCCGGTCGGGGGAGGCGTCCCAGAGCTCGGTGACGCTGTTGCAGATCTCCAGGACGAAGTCCGGCTCGGTGAGGATGAACACCTCGGGGGAGAACTCGAACCGGATGTCGGCACCCGGCCGGGCCGCCGCCAGCCGGTCCATGTGGGTGGCGGCGTCGTGGATGAGGTCGAGCACCTCGGCGCGGCTGCGGTGCAGCACGACGTCACGCCAGGTGGGTGCGGTCGGGGTGTAGAGGTGCACCAGGGTGTGCGGCAGGCCTTCGATGGCCTCGAAGGTACGGTCGATCAGGTCGCGCTTGGCCGGGGTGAAGACCGAGACGGTCACGTCGTCGGGGACCGCACCGCTGGTCGCGAGGTGCCGTACGAAGTCGAAGTCGGTCCGGCTGGCGGACGGGTACGCGACCTCGATCTCCTTGAAGCCCATGGCGACCAGCAGGTCGAACATGCGCCGCTTGCGGACCGTGTCCATGGGCTCGGCCAGGGACTGGTTGCCGTCACGCAGGTCGACCGGGACCCACAGCGGCGCGCGCTCCAGGCGCGCTTCGGGCCACCGGCGGCCGGTGAGCGGCAGGGCGACGCGGTCGTGGGCCGAGCTGTAGCGGTGGCTGGGCATGGCGCTGTGCCGCTGACGGTTCCAGTGCGGGGCGTCGGCGGGCACGGGCCCCGCGGGGGTGCGCAGCGTGGCGAAGTCGCCGGAAGTCATGGGGAACTGCTCCTTCTCCGGGAGTCGGTGGGACGACCAGCTGCACCAGGACCCGCGGCGGGACGCCGGTCCGTCAGAACCCGCCGCGGCAACAAAGGAGTGGGAATGCCCGCCTCAACATGTCCAGCACATTAGGCACGGAGCGGCGGCGCGTACAAAAGGAAAGCCGTTATCCGTCAAGTCGCCGTGGCATGCGGCATTTCGCACCGACGTCCGGCCAGCGACTTCGGATTTCGGCGCCGGGCGCCCTTGCGGCGGCAGGCGCCGCTGTTATGGTGCCGGTCTTGTCAGGCGCTCCCGGAAAACCCGGTGGATGCAGCGCCTTCCCTCGTCCGGGCCGCTGGTGTGCGGCCGTTGTTCTTTGCCCGGATCCGCCGTTCTCCGCCTTGGCTGCGTGCGCGGGGGCAGCGGGCAGAAGGGATTTCCATGAAGAAGGCCCAACTGGCCTTTCTCACCAGTACGCATACGGTCAACGACCTCTATCAGGGCGCGGTTCCCGCGCTTCTTCCGTATCTCATGGCGCAACGCGGATACAGCTACACGGCCATATCCGGTATCGCGCTCGCGGTGACCGGACTTTCCACCGCTTTCCAGCCGTTGTTCGGGCTGCTTTCGGACCGCAAGGCCCGGAGCTGGCTGGTGCCGGCGGGCTTCCTCACGGCAGGGGCCGGGGTCTCCGCCGTGGGCCTCGTCCACGGCTACCTGCTGACCTGGCTGTGCGTGGCCGCCGCCGGGGTGGGGCTCGCCGCCTTCCACCCGCCGGCGACCAGCCAGGCCCGGGTGGCGTGCGGCCGGTCGCAGAAGGGCATGAGCGTGTTCTCCGTGGGCGGCACGTTCGGCGCGTCGCTCGCCCCCGCGCTGGTCACGGTGGTGGTCGGGTCGATGGGTCTGTCCGGCAGTCCGCTGCTGGTCGTGCCGGCCGTGGTGATGGCCGTGCTCTGGGGACTGCGCAGCCTGCGGGCCCGGCGGACGGAGGCGGAGACCGGTGCGGCCGGCGCGCCGGCCGCGGCGACCGGGCTGCGGGACGACTGGCGGTCCTTCGGACGGCTGGTGGCCGTGGTGGTCGGCTGGTCGGTGCCCTACGTGAGCATCACGGCGCTGGTGTCCCTGTACGCCCAGCGGACGCTGCACGCCGGCTCCGGGGCCGGGGCCGCCGTCCTCACCTCGTTCACCGCCGCAGGTGCGGTGGGCACGCTGCTGGGCGGCTGGGTGGCCGACCGGTGGGGCCGGCTGCGGGCCGTACGGACCGGGTACCTGCTCGGCATCGTCGCCCTGGCCGGCGTGGTGTGGTCACCCTCCTTTGAAGTCCTGGCGGTGTCCACGCTGCTCTGCGGGGTCACCATGTTCCTGCCGTTCGCTCCCCAGGTGACGCTGGCCCAGGACTACCTGCCGAACCGGCCGGGCACCGCCAGCGGTCTGACGCTGGGCCTGGCCATGTCGGTGGGCGGGCTGACGTCGCCGCTGTTCGGCGTGCTCGCGGACGCGCAGGGGCTGCGGGCGGTGTTCGCCACCGCACTCGCCGTCTTCGCGGTGGCCGCCCTGCTGGCCTTCCGGCTCCCGGACCGGCGGCCGGCGGCGGAGGGCGCGGGAGGCACGGACGGCACGGACGGCACGGACGCCGTCGCCGAACCGGCCGGCGGGCAGCCGGCCGGGACCCGCGCCTGACGCACGCGCAGGGGCTGTCGTACCGGTCTCCCCGGTACGGCAGCCCCTTCGCGCGTTCCGGCACCGGATCTCCATACGCGCCGAGCGTCATCAGCCGCGGCTCGGCCCTGGGCAGCCGGAGTGCCGGGAGCGGCCGCCCCACCAGCGGCGACAGCGTGCGGGAGGCACGGGTGTCGCCGACCATGACGCGGCCGGGCAGTTGCCGCGCCACGGCGTCCGCCCTCCGGTGGCGGGGGGGCGACGAGCCCGTGTGCCCGCCCCTGTACCGCCGCGCAGTCGCCCGCCGCCCAGATCCGCGGGCCGGCGGTACGGCAGTGCTCGGCGGTACGGCAGTGCTCGTCGGTGCGGCAGTGCTCGTCGGTGCGGGAGCCGCCGCGCGGCCGTACCGTCACGTCCGCCTGCCGGCTCCCGGAAGCCGGGCACCGCGGCGCGCCGGTCCCCGGCCGCGGGCCGGCGGTCACGCTCGGCGCGTGGTGAGGTCATGAGGTTCTCCGTGCGGCGGACAGCACAAGGCCGGGGGTGCGGTGCACCCCCGGCCTTGTGGTCGGGTCAGAAGGCGAGGTCGAGCGCGGCGACGCGGTCGCGGACCCGGCGCGGGTCGTTGTCGGAGAAGACGAAGCAGCGGGTGTTCTTGAGCTTGCCGTCGGTCACGTTGGCGGTGGAGAAGATGACCACCGGGACGCGCTCGCCGCTGTTCAGGAAGTCGGCACGGAAGTCGATGATCGGCGCGTCCTCGCCCCAGCGGCCCAGGAAGTCGTCGACGACCTCCTGGTCGGCGTAGATGTGGCGGATGTGGTGGCCGACGTAGGAGTCGGGCTGCGCGGTCGCGCCGACGATGTCGATGTCCTTCCAGTTGGCGTGCGAGACGGTGCCGTCCTCCTCGATCAGGTGGATGGCGACCGGGCAGTGGTCGTAGTACGCCTGGATCAAGGCCACCGAGTCGGCGGTCACCGGCTGGTACGCCGCGTCCCGCGCGTCGACCTTGCCGATCCACGAGGCCGCGGTGGTCGCGCCCTCACGGGGCTCCGGGGACGGCGAGGGGTGGGTGGTCTCGGGGCGCAGCGCCCAGAAACCGTGGCGCTCGCCGTTCACGTCGCCGAAGCCGACGTTGGCGAAGCCGGTCGGGAACTCCTCGGCGGCGAAGACCACGGCGCGGTTCTCGACGGGGCGCCCGGCCTCGACGAGGGCGGGGTAGTTGGCGATGCCGAGGGCCTCGGGCAGTGCCTGGCCGGCCGCCGCACGCGCGCCGATCAGTTCCCTGGCCGCCTTGTTGGCGATGACGACACGGCCCTGGGCGTCGGTGACGACCATGCCGGGCGAGGACCAGTTGAACAGGTCGAGGAGCTGGTCGTCGGAGGGGTAGGAGAGCTGCGTGGACATGGTTTCTTCCTTCGCTTCGTTACGGGACGTGGCGGGGCAGGCCGCGGTCACAGCGGCTTGCGGCTGTAGTTGAAGATCTGGCCGGTGGGGCCGTTGGGCGGGAACTCGGCGATGGAGACGATCCATTCGGCGACCCGGCGCGCCGACTTCAGCCAGTCGGTGCGGTAGCCCTCGTTGATCGCGTCGAGGATCTCCTCGCGGATCTCCGCGTCGGGCGGGCCGCCCATCGTCATGGGGGTGGCGACCGGTCCGGGCCGCACCTCGTTGGCGACGATCCGGTGCTCGGCCAGGTCCACGGAGCAGGCGCGCATGAGGGTGGTCATGGCGGCCTTGCTGGCCGCGTACGCCCAGCGCTCCGGGGTGTAGCCGTTGGCCAGGCTCGCGCCGACGAAGGTCAGCGAGCCGCTGCCGTTCGCGCGCAGCATGGGCAGCGTCGCCTGCACCAGGTTGAGCGCGGTACGGACGTTGGACTCGTACGCGCCAGCCGGCACCGACCAGGGGACGTCGGCGAGCTGCCGCGGGCCCGGTGAGGCACCCGCGTTCAGCACGACCGCCGACACTCCGTCCGCGGTGACCTCGGCCGCCGAGGCCACGGCGTCACGTACGGATTCCTCGTCGGTCAGGTCGGCCTTGCGGTCCAGGTAGCCCGGGTGTGCCGCCAGGCGGGGATTGCCCCGCCGGGACAGGCCCACGACCTGGTAGCCGCGTTCGAGGAGCCGGGCCGCGACCGCGGCGCCGATGCCGGAGGAGGTGCCGGACACGACGGCCGTGCCGGTGGGTCGGGGGGTCTGCTCCGGCTCAGGCACCCTGGAAGACCGCCGCGTCGATGGCCTTCAGGGACCGCATGGTGTCGATCCGGATGGCGCCGGGCTCGAGGCGCTGTCCGTGCAGCCGCTCGATCTCGATCACCATCGAGACGAACTGCAGGCTGGTCACCAGGGCCGAGTCGATCAGGTCGATGTCGTCGGGCACCTCGACGGGCTCGTCGTGCAGCCCCTGGATCCACTGGCGCAGCTGCTCGCGCTTGGTCTGCTCGCTGACGGCGGTGTCGGTGTTGCTCATGGCTGTTGTCTCCGGGTGTTCAGGCGGTACGGGGAGTGAAGGTGGCGGTGAAGCCGGTGGGCCGGGTGAAGGACTGGCTCTCCAGGCCCTGCCGGTCGTCGGTGATCGTGATGCGGGCGCAGCGCCGTACCAGCCGTTCGAGCAGGAGCATGAACTCCGCCTTGGCCAGCAGGGCACCGGGGCAGGCGTGCGGCCCGGCCGAGAAGGGCAGCGAGGACCGCACCGGACGGCCCGGGCGGAAGGCCTCGGGGTCCGGGAAGATCCGCGGGTCGCGGTTGGCCGCCGCGAGGGAGACCAGGACGGCCGAGTGGCGGGGCACGGTGACGCCGCCGAGCTCCAGGTCCTCCTGCACGAACCGGGCGATCGTCTGCACCGGCGGGTACAGGCGCAGCACCTCTTCGATGAACTGCTCCCGGGCGGTGTCGTCCAGCAGTCCGGCCAGGTCGTCCTGGTGCTGCCCGAGGCAGTAGACGAGGGAGGTGATGAAGGCGCTGCTGGTCTCGGTGCCGGCCAGGAAGAACAGCAGTGCCGTGGCACGTACTTCGCTGTCGGTGAGCGAGATCGCCTTGCGGTCCCGGGTCCGTTCGATGGTGGCGAGCAGGGAGTCGGGGGCCAGGCCCCGGGCCGAGCGCTGCTCGTCGATCAGCTTCAGGAAGCGGGGCAGGCTCTGCCGGGCCGCCTCGGTCTCCACGGTCGGATGGTCCAGGAGCTTCGCCAGCGGACGGGTGAGGGTGTGGAACTCGTCCTCCAGGCTCCGGTCCACGCCCATGATCGCCGAGACGATGCCGTACGGGAGGCGGTGTGCGTAGGTGCCGTAGAAGTCGTCGGTGCGGCACCCCACGACGCTGTCCACCAGGTCGTCGATCAGCCCCGGCATCAGCTCGTCACGCCAGCGCTCGACCTGCCGGGCGGCGAGGATCGGCGCGAGCAGGGCGCGGAACGCCCGGTGTCCGGGGCCGTCGCTGTCGAGCACGTTGGGGCCGAGCACCCGTGAACTGGCCTTGAGCGGATGGTCGGCGACCAGCTCGGGCCGGTTCATGGCCTCCTGGACCACGGCGTTCCCGGTCACCGCGACCACTCCGCTGGCCAGGAAGTGCACGTCCTGGCCGGCCGGGAGGTGCCGGTACCAGCCGGGGCGGGCGAGGAGCTCGGTGGACGGGGACGCGGTCACGGACATGTGGCGCTGCCTCCCGTGCCGATCCCCGCGATCCGCGAGAACAGGCGCATGGCGGCCAGCCACTCGGGGCCGGTGAGTCCGAGCTTGCCGGGCGGTACGTACCCGGCGCTCAGCGTTCCGCGCTCCCCGTCCGGGCCCGTCAGGCGCGCGGTGTACCGGAGTTCGCCCTCCGTGGCCGCGCCGGGACCGGAGCGGTGCGTGATGCCGTCGTACTCCACCGTGACGTGCTCGGCGAAGTTGCGCCGGATCAGTTCGTAGGCCAGGTGGACGCGGCGCTGCGGGTCGCCCTCGTCCGCGTAGCGTTCCAGGAGCGCGTCGGCGGCCTGCAGGACCCGCTCGGTGCGGCGTTTCCCCTGGACGTAGTCGAGGGCGAGCGCCACCTGCTCAGAGCTCGTAGCCATGTGCCCGCGACACCTCCTTCTTGTCGATCTTGGTGTTGTCCAGGAGCGGGAACTCCTCGACGAAGTGGACGCGGCTGGGGACCATGTAGGCGGGCAGCCGTTCACGGAGCCGGTCGGTCACGGTCTGCGGCGTGAGCGCCTCCCCCGCCGGCGCCGTCGTCGCGAAGAGGACCAGGCGCCGCGTGCCGGTGCGGTCCCGCACGGGCACGGCGACCGACTGCCCGCAGCCGGCCGCGCGGGCCGCCGCCTCGACCTCACCGGGCTCGATGCGGTGGCCGGCCAGCTTGAACTGGCCGTCCTTGCGCCCGGAGAAGTGCAGCGTGCCCGTCTCGTCCAGCCACCCGTGGTCGCCGGTGAGGTAGACCCGGCGCCGCTCCCCCGCGATGTCGAGGTCGCGGAACGACTCGGCCGTGCGCTCGGGGGAGTTGAGGTAGCCGAGCGCGAGCCCGGACCCCGTGAGGGCGATCTCGCCCTCCTCCCCGTACGGCACGGGGACCCCGTCGCGCAGCACCATCAGGCCGGAGCCGGGCACCGGCCTGCCGACGGGGATGCCGCCCTCGGCGGTGAGGTCCTTCTCGGTGACCCGGTGGGTGCTGACGTACGCGCAGCTCTCCACCGGACCGTAGATGTTGTGGATCTCGATGCCGGGTTCGGCCGCCATCAGCTTGCCGCAGCTGTCCGGCGAGAGGCGCTCGCCGCCCAGCATGAGGACCTCCAGGCCGGACAGCGAGCCCGGGTCGAGGTCCACGAGCGCGTCGAACAGCGCGGGGGTGAGGAAGAGGTGGGTCGCGCCGCCGTCCTCGATGTAGCTGCGGACGGCCGCCGGCAGCAGCAGGTCGTCGTCGTGGACCAGGAGCGTGCCGCCCCGGATCAGCATCGACCAGACCTCCAGCGTGTACACGTCCCAGGCCACCGCGGCGGCGTTGACCAGGACGGGCGCCGGGCCCCACGGCAGGTCGGAATCGGTGGTGAACAGGCGGGTGGTGGCCCGGTGCGGGGAGAGCACGCCCTTGGGCGCTCCGGTGCTGCCCGAGGTCCAGAAGACGGTGGCGGCGTCCTGCGGGGGGACCCGGGGGAGGTCCGGGGCCGGGCCGTCCTGCCGCGCCGCGCGCAGTTCGGCGAACGTACGGCTCTCCGCCGGCAGGCCGGCCGACCGCTGCGCGCCCTCGTCGTCGGTGAGGACGAGGTCCGCGCCCATGGCCTCGACCAGGGCGGCCGTCCGGGCCTGCGGCCAGCGCACGTCGAGCATGGCGTACGCGGCACCGGTCAGCAGCACGCCGATCAGGTGGGCCGGCAGCCGGGCGCTGCGCCGGGCGAGGACCGGCACGATCCTGCCGGGCCCCACTCCGCGGCGCGACAGCTCGGCCGCGACGTGGCGCGCCTCGCGGACCAGTTCCGCGTAGGTCAGCGCTTCCGTCCGGTCGCGCACCGCGATCCGGTCCGGGTACCGCCCGGCGGTGCGGATCACCTCCTCGTGGATCGTACGGTCGGGCACGGCCGGGCCGTGGGCGATGGAGTTCATCTGCGGTTCCTCCTGGACCTCCGGTCCGCCGGTCAGTCGAACCGCATGGACGACGGCACGATCGACCCGGGGACCAGGTCCAGCCGTGCGGGGGCGGAGAACTCCAGGAGGACCGCGCCGCCCTCGCCGACCCGGGTGGCCGTGTGGCGCTTGCGGGCCGGGATGAAGGCGACGTCACCGGCGTTGAGCTCGTACTCGACGCCCTCGACCTCGAAGACCAGGGTGCCCTCGGTGACCACGACCCACTGCTCGTTGTCGTGCCAGTGCGGCTGCATGTTCAGCTCGCCCGACTCGGGGGCGATCACCTGGAGGCAGGACATCTCCTGTCCGAAGGCCAGCCGGCGCTCCAGCGCGATTCCCTCACCGGGAAGAACCTCGCTCTTCTCCCACTCGATCTTCAACTCGAAGTCACCGTCTTTCGTCTCGTGAATTTCTGTCCGGCTCGGACATGGAACAGGCTGTGGTGAATTCGGCGGACCGGCAATGGGACCTAAGTACGGGTGTTCCGCGCGGCCGTGCGGACCTGATGGAGAACCGGGACACCTGACAGACCGCCGGGTCGCCGCTGGCGCCCGGGCCGTGCACCCGGCACGATCCCGCCCGGGTCGCACCGCGGCGGTACGCACCGCTCCGACCGGCCCTGACTCCCCGCCACTACGCCCGCACGTACCGGAGAGACAGATGATCGTCCGCCTTGCGGAGGCCCCCCGGGACCCGGGGACCGACAGCCTCCCGAACCTCCCCGATCCGTACCGCTGGAGTACGGCGGTCGACCGTGTCGACTCCCTGTCGGCGCGCGAGAGGACCATTCTCGTACTGCTCGGAAACGGTGATTCGAATCGCTCGATCTCGCGTCGCCTCGACATTTCCGAGCGCACGGTGAAATCACATATGAGCCAGATACTCGCGAAACTCGGAGTGGAATCCCGGCTGCAGGCGGGACTGGTCGCGTGCGCCTGGGCGCAGACCTGTCCGGCGGCCCGTCACCCGGAGAGGAGGCCGGCCGGTGTCCGCGCCGCCTGAGCACCGCGCCGGCGCCCCGGCCCCGCTGCGCATCGGACCGTCCGACCCCGCCGTACGCGTCCTCGCCCTGCACCACGCGGGCGGATCGGCCGCGGCGTTCCTGCCGCTGCTGCCCCACCTGCCCGCCGAGTGCGAGCTCGTCCTGCTCGAACTGCCCAACCGCGCGGCCAGGCCGGGACTGTCACCCGACGACTTCGAGGACGCCCTGCGCGGCCTGGCGGCTCAGGCCCATCCGCTGGTGGACCGGCCGACCGTGGTGCTCGGCCACAGTCTGGGCGCGCTGTTCGCGCACTCCGTCACGGCCTCGCTGCCCGCACACCGGCAGCGGCTCGTGCACGCCCTGATCCTCTCCGCCTCCCCGTTCGCCCCGCAGGACGGCATCCCGCCGCACCGGCGCCCCCCGGCCCCCTTCGCGCACCGCACCGAGGCACAGCTCACCGAGGACCTGCGGCTCTTCGGCGGCTCCCCGGACGCGCTCTTCGCCGACCCGGCCCGGCTCGCCGACGCCGTACGGCTGCTCGGGCTCGACATGCACCTCACCGACACCTATCCCGGCGGGCCCGCCGTCCCCGTACCGCACCACCTCTGGCACGGCCTGGAGGACCCCACCCACGTACCCGGCGTACTGAGCCGCAGCGCCGACTCCGCCGCCTCCGTGGGCGCCGGCGCCGAGGTCCGTGCCTTCCCCGGCGGGCACTTCTTCCTCTTCTCGGGTCAGGAACCCGCGGCCGAGCTCGGCCGCATCGCCGCCGCGGCGGCCCGCGCCACGCGCTGACCCGACCGTCCCCTCAACCGCCGGAAGCTGGAGAAACCCGCTGTGAACCGCCTGGCCGACACCTTCCCCGCGCCGCCCGAACACTCCCTCCTCCGTACTCCCGCCGGGCCGCCCGCCTGCGGCCAGCCCTGGTGGAACCCGCAGGCCGGCTCCGCGCTGCCGGTGCACCGCTACATCGGCGACACTCCGCCACCGCCCGAGCCGGAGCACCGCGACTGGCCGTCCCGCACCGTGGAGCGCGCTCCGCTGTGGTGCCCGGTCGATCTGCGCGACGGCAACCAGTCCCTGCCCGAGCCGATGGACCTGCACCGCAAGCGCACCATGTTCGACCTCCTGGTCCGGATGGGCTTCAAGGAGATCGAGGTCGGCTATCCCTCGGCGAGCGCGGTGGAGTTCGACTTCGTACGCGACCTGATCACGCAGCGGCGCGTACCGGACGACGTGACGATCTCCGTCTTCACGCCCGCCAAGCCCGAGCTGATCGACCGCACCTTCGAGGCGATCGAGGGCGCGTCGCGGGTGATGGTGAACCTCTGCCACGCCACCGCCTGCCGGTGGCGGGAGACCGTCTTCGGGATGACGGCGGACGAGGTGGAGCGTCTCGCCCTCGACTCGGCCGCGCACATCGCCCGCCGGGCCGCCGGCCTGACCGGGTCCCGGGTGCGGTTCGAGTACACCCTGGAGACCTTCAACGTGACCGAGCCGGACTTCGCGCTGCGGCTCGCCCTAGGCGTGGCCGGGGTCTGGCAGGCGAGCCCCGGACTCCCGGTCACCCTGAACCTCCCCACCACCGTCGAGGCCGCCTCCCCCAACGTCTTCGCCGACCAGGTCGAGTGGTTCGACCGGCGGCTGCGGGCGGCGGGGCTGCGCGACGCGGTCATCCTGTCCGTCCACCCGCACAACGACCGCGGCACCGCCGTCGCCTCCGCCGAACTCGCGCTGCGCGCCGGCGCCGACCGGGTGGAGGGCACCCTGTTCGGCAACGGGGAGCGCTGCGGCAACGTGTGCCTGGCCACGCTCGGCCTGAACCTGCTGCGGGAGGGGACCGATCCGCAGCTCGACCTCTCCCGGCTGGACGAGATCCGCGCCACGGTGGAGTACTGCAACCGGCTTCCGGTGCACCCGCGCCACCCGTACGCCGGCGACCTGGTCCACACCGCCTTCTCCGGCACCCACCAGGACGCCATCGCCAAGGGCTTCGCGGCCCTGGCCCGGCGCGCCGCCGACACCGGCCGGGAGCCCGGCAGCCTGCCCTGGGACGTGCCGTACCTGCCGGTCGACCCGCGGGACATCGGCCGTACCTACGAGTCCGTGGTCCGCATCAACAGCCAGTCCGGCAAGGGCGGCGTGGCCCACGTGCTGGAACAGCTGCACGGGATCACGGTGCCCGTCGCCCTGCGCCCGGAGCTCGCCCGCCTGGTGCAGGAGGCCGCCGACCGGGACGGCACCGAGCTCACGGCCGACCGGGTGTGGGAGATCTTCGACGCCGCGTACCTGCGGCCCGCGCGGCCGCTGTTCACGCTGCGCGACCACCGGCTGAAGACCGCCCCGTCCGAACACGGTCCTGAAGTCCGTGCCGTGCTGGACCTGGAACGGGCGGACGGCAGCCTGCTCCAGCTGGAGGGCGCCGGTGACGGACCCGCTGCCGCCCTGGTGGACGCGCTCGGCCGGACCGGCCACCGCGGGGAGCTCCGTGCCGTGACCACCCAGCCGGTCCTCCGCGCCGGCGACAGCGCGTACGTGGCCTTCGCCGAACTGGCCGTGGCGGGGCGCGCGTGCCACGGCGCCGGCCTCGCCCCGGACCCCGGCACCGCCGCGCTGCGCGCCGTCCTCACGGCCTTCGGCCGTTCCGCCTGAGCGGCCCGCACGAGCCACCGAGCGACCCGAGCCACCCGAGCCACCCGAGCCATCCGAGAAAGAGGTAGCCACCCGTGCAGCTGTCCACCTGGGGACGACAGATGTCCCGCCCCTCCGGCATCCGCAGTCTCATGGAGGACATCGCCGCCACGGCGGGCTCCTCCGGCTCCACCGGCGCCAACCTCAGCGTGGGCAATCCCTCGCCCCTCCCCGAGGTGCTGGAGACCTGGCAGCGGCTGTCGGCGGCCGCGCTCACCACGGACTTCCCCGCGTCCGGCGGGCACTACGGTCCTTCGCGCGGTACGCACTCCCTGGTGGCCGCCGTCGTGGACTACTTCAACGCCGCGTACGGCTGGTCCATCGGGCCGGAGAACGTCGTGGTGGGCCCCGGCAGCCAGATGCTGTGCTTCGTCGCCACGACCCTGTTCACCGGCCCGTCGGCCGACGGCCACCGGCCCCTGGTGCTGCCCTGCGTTCCCGACTACACCGGCTACCAGGGCCTGAACCTGGTCGGCTCGGCCACCGTCGGCGTCGGCTCCCGCGTCGTGCCGACGGGTGACCGGGCCTTCCGGTACGCCCTGGCCGCCGACGCCCTCCAGCGGGTCCCGGACATGGGCATGATGCTGGTGTCGAGCCCGGGCAACCCCACGGGCCGCAGCCTGACCGCGGCCGAGCTGGACACCCTCATCGGCACGGCCGAGCGGCACGACGCCCTGCTCGTCGTGGACCACGCCTACGGGCGGCCCTTCCCCATGGTGACGGGCGACGCGCTGGAGCCGGTCCACCACCCGCGGGTGATCAACTGCTTCACGCTCTCCAAGGCCGGCATACCGGGCGAGCGCATCGCCTTCGCGATCGGTCCCGCCGACGCGGTCTCGGCCATGGTGTCCTTCATGGCCAACACGGTGCTGCACGCCCCGCAGACCGTGCAGGCGGTCGTGGAACGGGCGCTGACCGGCGGTGAACTCGACGTGCTCACGCAGAAGGTGATCAGCCCGTACTACCGGAACAAGCGCCGGGACGCCGAGGCCCTGCTGCACGGCCTGCTTCCGGACGACGTGCGCTGGCGGCTGCACGAGGGCGACGGCGGGATGTTCTGCTGGCTGTGGATCGACCACGAGTGGTTCGACGACCTGGAGTTCTACCGTCTGCTCAAGCAGGAGGGCGTCTTCATCGTCCCCGGGCGCCACTTCTTCGGCACCGCGGAGACCCCCGGGCTGCCGGGCCACGCCACCCGCTGCTTCCGGCTCAGCCTCAGCGGCGAACTGCCCGAGCTGGAGCGCGGTTTCACGCGGATCGGCGCGCTCCTGAGCCGGCTCCGGGACCGGTCCCGTCGAGCAGATCGCGTACCAGCGAGCCGATGAAGCGGGTGCCGTGCCGGGTGAGGACGGACTCGGGGCGGAACTGGACGGAGGCGAAGGACTGCCCCCGCAGCGCGTACACCTCACCCGTGAGCGGGTCCCGGCTGGCCTCCACCGGCCGGTCGAGACCGGGTACGGCGATCCGGTCGCTGCTGCCGCGTACGGCGTAGGTGTCGTAGAAGCCGACCTGCTCGCGGTCCCCGAAGAGGTCGATGGTGCGCCGGACCCCGCGGCGGGGGGTGTCCCGGCGGACCAGGCCGAGGCCGAGCAGGCTGCCGGTCACCTGATGGCCCAGGCAGACGGCGAGGAAGGGACGGCGGTCGGCGAGGCGCCGGCCGGCCGTGTCGCGCAGCCGGGCGATCTCGGGGCGGCGGACGAGCCGCGGGTCGCCGGGCCCGGCCGCCAGCACCACCAGCTCGTAACCGCTCGCGAGGTACGGCTCGTCCAGGCGCCGCACGGTGGGGTCGAGGCCGAGCGCGGTGAGCTGGTGGACGAGCATCGGGTTGAAGCCGTCCCCGGCGTCGATGACCAGTGTCCGGCGGCCGGTCAGACCGCGGCCGGGCAGGCCGCTCCGGTGTCCGAACCAGAATCCGGCGAGCCCGGCGTTACGGGCCTCCAGCAGCGCTCTGACCTGGGGGTGCGTGGCGAGCCCCGCCGTCGGCGCCGCCTCCTGGGCGGTGGCCGCGCCCAGCCCGTCCTGGGGGTCGAGGACGGCGGAGTCCAGGCACACGGCGCCGTACCGGTCACGTCCGATCAGCGCGGCGAAGCCCCCGTCGGGCCCCGTCTCGCGGAGCACGGCACGGGCGTCGAGGTGGCAGCGCCCCTCGACGGTGTACGCGGTGCCGACGGCCGTCGCCGTCTCCCTGAGCCAGGGGCCGCGTATCCGCACCTCGCCGGCGCAGATCCGGGTCATCGCCATGAGCCCCTCGTCGAGAGCCCGGCGCGCCCGGTCGGCGTCCGCGTCGTCGGTGAGCAGGTCGAGGACCCCGGCAAGGACCGGCCGGCCGGCGGGAGCGTGGTGGGTGCCGCCGGCCGGGTGCAGCACAGCGGTACCGGCGCGCAGGGTGACGTGCCCGGCCGGGCCGGTGCCGACCACGGTGCGGTCGCCGGTGTGCACGAGGTACGCCCAGTAGGCGCCGTGCCCGCCCTCCAGGAGCTGCCGGAAGGCGTCCAGGTACGGGCGGAGGGAGCGGTCACCCGCGGCGCGGATGCCGGCGACGACCTCGTCCGGCGGCAGCGCGGCCTGGGCGGTGACGGTGAGCGCGAGCGGCCCGGCGCCCTCGCGGCCGTCCCCGCCGGCCTCCCGGCACGGCGCCAGGACCAGCGTCTCGTGCCGGGCGGTGTCCTCGCCGCCGTCGTCCGTGGCGTCCGGCAGGGGCAGGGGGAGGGCGGCCAGGGACGGTGCCGTGGTGACGTCGCCCACGAGCGCGTCGACCACGTCGGCGGCCCCGGCTCCGGGCCGGTGCAGCAGGGCGAACGGCGGGGGACTCGGCCCGAGCACCCGCTCCAGGAGTCTGTCCTCCGCCACGCCCGTCTCCTCTCGGTCCGCTCCTCCTGGGCGGGATGTCCAGGTGATCGGACCGAGTATGCCCATGCGGTGCGGGGACGGCGAAGCACGACACGACAGACCGTCAAGTCCCTGCTGCATGCGTCAAGTTCGCGGTCAGCGAGCCCCACGCGCGAGGGGCTGTCGCGTGATCTGGAACAGGAGGTGCGAGACGGGCTCGTCACCCTCCATGACGATCGTCACGCCGAGCTCCACCAGGTCCGTGCCGGTCTCCGCCGCGATGCACCGCAACCGGTCCAGGTCGCCACGGCTGCTGAAGTGCAGCAGTGCCCGGCCGCCGGGGGTGGTCCAGCCCGGTGCCTCCTGGAGGAACCTGCGGTGGGTGGTGTAGCCGGGGTCCACGTAGGCGCGCTCGTGGTCGTGGCGGTAGTGGTAACCGGCCGGAGCGAGGACGTAGTTGGAGCTCCAGAAGATGGTGTCGAACCGCTCGCCGGCCGGGAGGGCGGTGAAGAGGTCGCTGTGCACGGCGCGCACCCGGTCCGCGACGCCGTGCCGGGCGATGTTGAGCTCGGTGTTCCGGACCGCGTCGGCGTTGATGTCGGTGGCCACCACCCGGTCGTGGCCGTGCAGGGCGGCGCACACGGCGATGAGGCCGGTGCCGCAGCCCACCTCCAGGAAGCTGCCGCGCCGCCCGGCGGGGGCCGGCGCCGACCCGGCCGAGAGGCCCAGGAAGTCCAGGCCGACGCGGGTGGAGGGCGAGTGGACGGGCGCGAACACCCCGTCGGCCAGGTCCCATTCGCGCCCCTCCATCCGGAAGACGCGGGGGCGGTCGGCGCGGGTGCGCGACTCGGCACACCGGGCGAGGGAACGCTCGTAGCTTCGTACCTGCTCGGTCTGCTGGATCTGGTCTGCCTGCTTGATCTGCTCTGCCTGCTGAACCTGAAGCACAAGAACCTCGGCGGGAAGAAGGAACGGGAGAACGGAACATCGGCACCGTGGCGCCGTTGCCACACACTGGTGGAGTGCGGCGGTCCCGGTCGAGGCGGTCGCACCACCTCTTCGAGCGCTCCGGCGGTGGCCGGAGCACACCCGCGCCGGGGTCGTCTCCCGTCTCCGTTCCGCCAGTTAAGACACCGTGTTGAGGTCACCGCTCCGGCACTAGCATCTGCCTCACGATGATCGTTTGACCAGCGACCGATGGTACGGATGGTGGGGGAGACCGTGGGTGAGGTACAGGTCCAAGAGCTGTTCGACGGCGCTCTCGAATATCTGGAACTGCTGGCGGCCGAAGCCCATCCCGCCCGCTTCGACGAACCGGTGGACGCCGCCCGCCGGGCCGGCGCCGACCACGACACCCTGGCCGCACTGGACCGGGTCCGCCGGCTGGCCCGGGACATACAGACCAACTTCCAGCGGCGGCAGGAGCGGGACACCCGGCACGCCACGCTGCTGGACGCCGCACGCGAATTCATCCACCCGCACGACTTCGGCGAACTGCTCCGGCTGACCTGCCGCCGGGCCCGCACGCTGTTCAGCCTGGACATGGCCTACATCAGCCTGCACGACCCGGTCACCGGCGTCGGCACGGTGCAGGCCATGGACGGCCACTGCTCGGCGCTCACCCCCGGTTTCACCGTGCCGCGTGGGGCCGGCCTCGGTAACGCCGCGACCGCGACCAACGCTCCTTACTGGACCTCGGACTACCTGAACGACACGACCATCACCCACTCCCCCGAGATCGACAGCACCGTGCGGGCCGAAGGGCTGCGGGCCGTGATCGCCGTCCCGCTGCGCAGCAACGGCACCTATCTCGGCGCTCTCTACGCGGGTCACCGCGCCGTACGGCACTTCACGCCCGAGGAGGTGGCCCAGATGGGCACGCTCGGGGAGATGGCGGCGGCCGCGCTCGACACCATGAAATGGGTGGAGAGCGTCCGGGCCGGCGCCCGGGAGAGCGCGGACGAGGCGCTCGCGGTGGAACGGGAACTGCGGATGGCCCAGCGCCTGGCCCGCGCCCAGTCGGCGCTGCTCGACGAGGTGGCCGACGGCGCGGGGCCGCGGCAGCTGCTGACCACGGTCGCGGAGCTGCTCGACGGCTGGGTACTGCTGGAGGACGCCGACGGGCAGGCCCGCGGCAGCGCCGGCGTGCCGCCGCTGACCCCGCCCGACCCGGCGGCGCTGCGCGCGGTGGCGCTGGAGGCGCACGCCGACCGGCGGGTGGTCCCGTGCGGTGCGGACCACTGGGTGGCCCCGGTCTTCTCGGACCGTACCCAGCTGGGACAGCTGGTGCTGCACCGGACCACGCCCCTGGACGAGGACACGACCCGGCTGGTGTATGCCTGTGCGCGCGTCGTGGCGCTGGTGATGCGGCGGCGCGGCGGGCCGGAGGACCCGGCGGCCCGTGAGGAGCTCCTGGAGGCGCTCCTCACGCCCGGCCCCGGCTCGGCGAACCGGCTGCGGACCCAGGCCCGGGCCGTGGGGCTCGACCTCAGCGAACCGTACGTCGTGCTCGCGGCCCGGCCCACGGACGGCATGACCGACCGGGTGCGGGCCTGGGCCCGCGCGTACGCCCGTGACCGGCACGGTCTCCAGGTCTGCCGCGACGACCACGTGGCCCTGCTGCTGCCCGGCGAGGACGCCGTGGCGGAGGGGCACGCCACCACCGGCCGCGCCGCGACCGCCGGCTGCCCGGTGACCGTGGGCGTCGACGGCCCGCTGACCGGGCCGGAGCCGGTGGCCCCGGCGTACCGGCGTGCGGTACGGGCCCTGGGCGCGCTCGCCACCCTCGGCGCCACCTGCTGTGTGGCGTCCGCCGGGGACCTGGGCTCGCTGACCATGCTGCTCACCGAGGAGCGGGACGTGGACGCCTTTGTCCGCCACACGATCGGTCCGGTCCTGGACTTCGACGCCCAGCGCTCGGCGGACCTCGTCGTCACGCTGGACGCGTACTTCCTGTCCGGCGGCAGCCCGACCCGGGCCGCCGAGCAGCTCTTCATCCACCCCAACACCGTGTCCCGGCGCCTTGAGCGGGTGAGCGAACTGCTCGGTGCCGGCTGGCAGGAGCAGGCCAAGTCCCTGGAGATACAGCTGGCCCTGCGCATCCACCGGATCCGCCAGTCACTGGAGTCCAAGGACGAGCCGGCGCGGCCGGAGGGCCCGGCAGCGCCGGACGCCCTGGACGCCGTGTGACGCACGGCGGATCAGGCGGCCAGGGAGCCGCTCGGCCCGGGGACGGCGGTCATGGGGGCCGTGTCACCGGTGCCGGCGGTCAGTGCCCGGGCGGCCAGGGCCACCGACACCATCGTCATGTGCCGGTGCCACCCCTGGAAGGAGCGGCCGCCGTAGTCGCGGAGCCCCGCCCCGGCGGCCCGCGCCAGCGCGTCGGCGTGCGGTTCGGGCAGCTCGCTCGCCTCGTGCAGCACGTGGGCCGGGGCGGTGACGTCGGTCAGCCACACCTGGTCCGGCCAGGGCCCGGCTCCGGACCACTCGCCGACCAGGGTCAGCGCGCCACGGCCGTCCTGCCGCGTCGCGGCCGGGACGGCGGAGTCGGTGAGGCCGGGCAGCAGCACCCGCAGCGCGGCCACCGAGCCGCGCCCGCCGGGCCGGAGCGCGGTCCTGACGCGGCTGCCCGCCGTGGAGAGCAGCTGGTGGGCCGGGAGCGGGCGGCAGTTGAAGCCCTGCAGCTTGCGGTCGGCGAGCACCACCGGGACCGAGCCGTTGATGCGCAGGAGCGCCGGGACGCGTGCCGCGCCGAGTCCGCGGAGCAGGGTGGGGAGGGCCGCGTGCCGCGCGTCGGAGATCACCGGCCGCAGCCGGGCCGGCTGCCGCGCCACCGTCTCCAGGACCGTGCGCACCGCTCCGTCCTCGGCCGACGCCGGGGGCAGGTAGCCGGTCGGTATCCGGGCGCGTTTCCGCCGGACCGGATCGCTCAGCCAGCTCTCGGGCAGATGCAGGTACCAGTTCACGGGTACTTCGAAGCCGTTGGACACCTGCCAGAGCCCCCACCCGAACTGGGCGTTCACGCTCTGCCCCGCCTCCGGCACGTACCTGCGCTCGACGCCGACCGAGCAGTCCCCGGTCTTGGTGAGGACCAGCGGCCGCGCCACCCAGGCTCTGGGCGGCGCGACGCGTCCGAGGAAGCCGGTCAGCGCCTCCCGCACGGGCTGCCAGTCCCAGCAGGAGCCGGCGACGAAGTGGTGGAACCGCTGTTCCGCCGCCGGGTCGGCGGCGCAGGTGGCGAGGTTGCGGGCGTTCTTGCGGCCGCTCACGCTCAGCATGCCGCGCAGGTACTCCATGGCCGTTCTGCGCTGATCGGCCCGGCGGAGCGAGGCGAACACCTCCGAGCCCAGTTCGGCGATCACAACCTCGTTGTCTTGGGTGACGGTCGGAATCATCGGTACGTCGTCCTCTGCCGTGCGGTCGGTCGGATGCGGTGATCCGACATTCCCGGTGACCGCGATTCCCGGACAAGGGGATCCGCCCACATCGCGCGCGCCCCTGCTGGTGGCACCGCCCGGCCTGCCGGGACGCCCCGGGGCCCCGGGCCGCCGGGACATTCCGGACAGGTGCCACGGACACCACCCCGCTGGCGCTCAGACCGCCGTCCGCTGCGTCACCTCCTCCAGCCAGGCGCCGAGTCCGGGCGAACGCAGCAGGTCGGAGTGGCCTCCCGGGAAGACCCTGCGGGTGCAGCCACCGCTGGTGGCGTCCGCCCACCCCGCGACACCGGCGGGCGTGACCAGCGGGTCCGACGCGCCGTGTGCCACGGCCACCGGGCAGTGCAGCTCCCGGTACGGCGACGCGGTGAACTCCCGCAGCAGCAGGAGGTCCGCCCGTGCCGTCTCCACCACGATCTCCCGCCACCCGTCGGAGCCGTCGGCCGGCAGCAGGCCGGGGTCGATACCCTCCAGGTAGGCGGCGGTCTCCGGCAGACCGCGGACGGCCGCCTCGGCCACCGTGACCAGCTGGGGGGCGTCGGCGCCGATGACCACCAGCCCGGCCACCGCCGTCCCCTCCTCCACGAGGCGCGCGGCGGTGGCGTACGCCAGGTACGCGCCGTAGCTGTGGCCGACGAGCAGGGGTGCGGTCACCGCCCTGCGCCGTACCTGGGCGGCGCAGGCGGTCACCACCTCGTCGAAGGAGCCGGCCGGCGTGCCGAAGTCCCGGCCGAACCGGCCCGGGTAGCGCACCAGCCAGGCCGGCTGCGCCACCGTGGCGAGCAGCTCCTTGAACTCGCCGCCGAACGACCCCGCGCCCGGGAAGACGGCCACCCCGCCGGGTCCGGCCGTCACAGTCCCAGCCCCAGTTCGTCCATCACCACGGCGATGCTGATGGCGCTGAGCCGGAAGTCCCACTTGTCGGCGCCCCGGGAGCGCGGGTCGGTGTCCAGGCAGCCGGCGGGGAAGAGGCCGGCGGCCCCGACGAGGTCGCGCCAGCGGTCCCAGGTGCGCCGGTCGGTGACCTCGCGCAGGTCGTACGCGGTGAACCCGTGCTTGCCCCGGCGCAGCACGGACTCGGGAACGATGCCCTCGTACGCCGTCTTGAGGCACGCCTTGCCCTCGAAGTCGACCATCTTCCGCGCGTCGCCGGTGCGCTGCGCGAGGGCGACGACCCCGTTGCCGAGGAAGGGGTAGCGGCCCTCGACCGAGCTGCCCATGAGCATCAGGTCGCCGTGGTCGCCGAGGAGGTGGCCGGACAGCTGGACGTACACGTCGGCCACCGAGCGCAGCTGCATCCTCGACAGCGACGCGACCTCCTCGTCGGAGAACGGGATCAGCCGGGTCCGCCAGAACTCCTGGCCGGCCAGCTCCTGGCGTACCTCCGGCGTCAGATAGTCCGTCCGCCGCCCCGCCAGCTTGCGCCAGTCGACCTCCCAGCCGAAGTCGGCCCGTCCCCAGGCCTGTTCGTTCTCCGCGCGGGCGCCGCGCCCTGCCCGGGCGACGCCGTCGAAGGCGTACGAGTCGTACCCGAAGAACAGCTCGTCGGCGCCCTCGCCCGAGACGACGCCCTTGATCCCGGTGGCCCGTACGGTGTCCGCCAGCATCATGGCGGCCACGTTGTACGTCTCCCGCTGCGGATAGCAGCAGTGCCGGATCATCTGCTCGAACTTCGTGGCGATGTCGGACCGGCTGCACAGCACCTGCTCGTGCTTGCTGCCGACGGCCGCCGCCACCTCGCGCTGGAAGCGGCCCTCGTCGAGCGCCGGGTCGTCGAAGACCGCGGAGAAGGTGCGCAGGGGCGAGGAGAGGAGGCCGGACACCTCCGCGACGATGGCCGTGGAGTCGAAACCGCCGCTGAGGTAGGCGCCGATCTCCACGTCGGCGTGCAGCCGGTCGCGGACCGCCTGCCGCAGGGTGTCCCGGATCTCCTCCCCCGACACCGTGTCGTCGGCGGCCGAGAAGTCGCCGTAACGCCAGTACCGCTCCGTCCGGGGCTCCAGGCCCGACCCGAACCGTACGGCGCACCCCGGCGGCACCGCCGCGACGCCCCGTACCAGGGTGCGCGGCGCGACGATGTTCCCCAGGGAGAAGTACTGGTCCACCGCCCCGAGGTCCACCTTCCACGCCTCGGTGACCGACTGCACCAGCGGCTTGAGCTCCGAGCAGAAGTGCAGCTGGGAGCCGGCCACGGTGTAGTGCAGGGGGCAGACCCCGAACCGGTCCCTGGCCAGGAACAGGCTGTTGTCCGTGCGGTCGAGGACGACGGTGGCGAACTGGCCGTCGATCCGGCTCAGGCCCTGGATCCCGTACCGCGCGACGAGTTCGGGGATGACGGCCACGTCGACGCGGTTGGCGCCGCCCGCCGTACCGAGCTCCTCGTGCAGCTCACGGGCGTTGTAGACCTCGCCGTTGGTCATGGCGACGTAGCGTCCGGCGCGGTCCTCGGCCGGCTGCCAGCCGTCCGTGAGCCCGTTCATGCCGAGCCGGCCGAGCTTGGCGGACAGTACGTCGGTGTTGAGCGAATAGGTCTCGTCGGGTCCGCGGTGGACGAGCCGGTCGTGCATCGCGGCGGCGACGCCGCGGTCGAGCCGGCCGTCCGGTGCGTAGGTCCCGCACACTCCACACATCGGTCACACGCTCCGATCGCGCAGTTCGTCGGTGAGGGTACGCAGACTGTCCGCACGCAGGATGTCGCGGACGCCGGCGTCCATCCAGCCGAGTTCCTTCAGCTTGTTGACCAGGATCACCGCGGAGGCCGAATCGCCGCCGACCTCGAAGAAGTTGTCGTCGAGGGCCACGTCGTCCACGCCGGTCAGCTGCCGTACCAGGGCCAGGACCTGCTCGTCGGGGCCCGCGGCGGCGGCCGTCGCGGCGGACGTGGCGGCGCGGCTCGCCCGCAGGGCGTCCCGGTCGACCTTCCCGTTCCGCGTGTAGGGCACCGTGTCGATCTGCTTGATCACCGACGGCACCTTGTAGGCGTCGAGGGTCTTCTCCAGATGCGCGCGCACCTCTCGCGAGGAGGCGGCGCCCTGGTAGTAGCAGACCAGCGCGTCGGCGCCGCCCTCCGTGCTCTCGTGCGCCTCGGCGGTCACCACCGCCTCGACGACGGACGGCACGCGGCAGGCCGCGATCTCGACCTCACCGGGGTCGATGCGGTAGCCCCGCACCTTCAGCTGCCGGTCGAGGCGCTCGACGAAGTGGACCTGTCCGTCGCGGAGCTCGACGATGTCCCCGGTGCGGTAGACGCGGTTCCCGTCACCGTCCGCGAAGCGCCGCAGCCCCTCGGCGGTCAGGTAGCCGATCGCGACGCTCTCGCCGGTGATGACGAGCTCACCACGGGCCCCGGCCGGGACGGTGGTCCCGGCACCGTCCTCGGCGGGCAGCGGGACGACCTCGTACCCGCAGTCGCCCACCACATCGCCCAGCGGCACCGAATCGGCGCAGTCGGCGGGGTCCAGGACACCGGTGAGGAAGTTGCAGACGGTGGTCTCGGTGGTCCCGTACGCGTTGTGGAACGCCGTCCTGGACGACCACTTCTGCACCACGGCCTGCCGGCACGCGCCGCCGCCGTTGATCACGTGCCGCAGGCGCATGGCGTCGGTCGGCTCCGTGGCGGTCAGCGCGAACGGCGTCGTCTTCAGGTGCGTGATGCCGTACTGCTCCAGGGTGCCCTGGAGAACCGGGCCCGGGCCGAGCCGTGCCTCGTCGAGCACCACCAGGCACCCGCCCCCGGTCAGGGTCCACAGGATCTCGGTGATGCAGCCGTCGAAGGTCAGGCGGGCGAACTGCAGGGTGCGGGTACGGGTGTCGACCTCCAGCACCCGCACGTGGTCACGGATCATCGGGGCCAGCGGACCGACGCGGACCAGCACGCACTTCGGCTCGCCCGTGGAGCCGGAGGTGTGGATGGCGTAGCCGATCCGGTCCCGGCCGCCGGTGATCTCCCCGGCGGCCGCGAGACGGTTCGGTACGTCCGCCGCACGCCACTCGTCGCGTGCCACCTCCAGCTGGGGCGCGTCGGTGCCGGCGGGCGTGGTGGCGACCATGCGGACGCCGAGCGAGGAGACCTTGGTCCGGTTCGACGCGACGCTGTCCCGCGGGTCGAGGAAGACGAAGGGGCGGCCGGCCTTCAGGGCGCCGGCCATGGCGATGATCGAGCCGGCGGTCCGTACGGCCTCGATGCCGATGAACTCGTCCGGTGCGGTGAGCACGTCGAGCTGTGCGGTGAACTTGTCGATCCGTTCACCGAACTCCCGGTAGCTGATCACCCCGTTCGCGGATTCCAGGGCCGGGCGCTCGGGGTGGTCCCGGACGACGTTCCCGATGGCCTCGGTGACTGATGTCTGCTGCTGCGCGGTCATGTGTTCCCTGCCTCGCCCGTCACGTCGCTGTTCACTTCACGGTGTGGGCGAGCACGCCCACACCCTCGACCACCGAGGTGATGGCGTCCCCCGGGCTGATCACGGCGGCACCCGGGGTGCCCGTGCAGATGACGGTGCCCGGTGCGAAGGTCCGGCCCGCCGTGAAGTACTCGACGAGGTAGCCGAGGTCGTACTTCATGGCGGAGACCTGCGCGGAGGCGACGACCTCGCCGTTGCGCACGGTCGACACGCGCAGCGCGGCGAGTTGTTCGTCGTCGAACTCGTCGAGCGTGACCAGCTGCGGGCCCACGCTGCAGAACGTGTCGAAGCCCTTGGCCCACGGGATGTAGCGGGGGTTCTCGCGGATGACATCCTCCGCGGTCATGTCGAGGACGGCCGTGACGCCCGCGACGACGTCCCGCCAGTCCTCGCGCCGGACGTTCTTGCACTCCTTGCCGATGACGAGGCCCAGCTCCGCCTCCGCCGTGACCCGTTTGCTCTGGGACGGCAGCTCGATCGTTCCGCCGTTGCCGATGAGGCAGTTGCCGGGACGCAGGTACGAGCCGGGGCCGGAGGCGGGCTGCTGGGTCTCCAGGTCGCCCGCGTGTCCGCGGTAGTTCAGTCCGGCCCCCCAGATGTCACCGCCGTCGGCGACGGTCGCCGCCTCCGTGAGCCGGACCTCCGTACGCTCCCCGGCCGGCCGGGCGGCGAGCCGCTCGGCCAGCTCCCGCCTGCGGGCCCCGTCGAGCAGATCGGTGACGCGCCGGACGTCCTCGAATCCCTCGATGCCGCTCAGCGGTACCCATCCGTCGCTGTCGGCCGCGAATATCCGGTGGCCGCCGTCCTGCTCGAACCGTGCCAGTCGCACCGTTCTCCTCCAAGTGTCGTGTCGAATGCGGTGAATTCCGTACGGGAGCGCTCAGCTCGCCAGCAGCTGTGCCGCGGCGCGGATGTCGTCCTTGCCCACGCTCTGCGCCGCGATGTCCGAGGCCGTCTGCATCAGCCGGGCCGGGTCGACGCCGATTCCGGCGGACAGTTCCTCGATGAGCGGGAAATAGCCGGAGTGGATTCCGATCACACCGCCGAGCACATGCATGTTCCGGTCCTCGGGAATGACCTGCATGCTGCTGCGGCAGAACTCGGCGAGCCGGGCGAGCTCCTGGTAGTCGAACCGGTCCCCCTCGCTCCGGCTGAGGATTCCGGCCAGCGACTCGGTCTCCGCGTTGCCGGAGCCACGGCCGATTCCGTTGAGGCAGCCGTCCACGATCGTGGCGCCCGCCTCGATGGCGGCGATGCTGTTCACGTTCGCCAGGCCGAGGTTGTCATGACCGTGGAATCCGATGGCGGGGAAATGGTCCCGGACGGCGGTCACGTAACGGCGTACGTCGTCGGGCAGCATCGATCCGTAGGAATCGACCACGTAGAGGCCCGCGATGTCCGGCGTCACTCCGTCGAGCAGCGGCAGCAGTTCCTCGACCGGCGTGGCGCTCGTCTTCATCAGGTTCAGGTACACCTGTCCGCAGATCTCGGTGGCGCGCCTGATGTAGTCGAGCTGCTCCTGGACGCGCTCGGCCTCCATGCCGATCCGGACGAACGACATGCCCTGTCCGACCAGGTCCTCCAGGGTCGACAGCCGGCTGAACTCGGGCTGTGCGAACATGCCCCAGCTGGACTTCGTCAGCTCCGAGCGGGCGATCTCGCACCACCGTGACAGGTCGATGTTGCATGCCGTGATACCGGCGCGTTCCGCCTCGAAGCCGATGCCGTGGCCTATCTCGATCTTCTGGATCGGGGTGTCGTCCAGGCGGCTGAGGAGTTCGGTCACGAACTTCTCGTCGAGCTGGAAGTCGACGGCGTAGGAACCGTCGCGCAGCGTGGCGTCGAGAATTTCGGCCTGCGGCGATCGGGGCAGCGAAGAGTGTGCGGCAGACATATCCGTCCTATGAAGCTCAGCGGGTCAGGGAGAGTTCATCCGACATGCGCGGGAACTGCATGGCGCTGCTCAACGGGAAACGGTCCAGGAATTCCTGAATGAACCGGAGTTGTCGGTAGCCGTTGCGGCGGTCAGAAACAAAGCATGCGGCCACTCGCACGGTCAACAGTCCCCGCGCCGCACGTCCGGTTCGCCCCTTCCGGCCGGCACCGGATCGGGGTCGCCGAGAGCCTGAATTCCCAGCTCAGGACCGTCCTCGCAGACACCGGAAACACACCTGACAGATTTCCGGAAAGCGGCCTCCGGGACGGCTCGGGACCTACTTTTGGGCATACCTGACGGATTTCCCGGAGGCCGCTTGGGCACGGGAAAGCCAGCTGTTTGAGTCGCTCGTCAGCAGATGTCTCTCACCGCACACGCCCCGGACCGAGGGGCCAGGAAGGATATCGATGCGTACGGCAATACTGAACGACCTGCGAAAAGCGCTCCCCGAGCGGGACGTACCGGCGGTCCAGGAGTGCGCCACCGAGCTCTACGACGCCCTGCCGGACAAGCAGGACCTCCGCAAGAACACGGTGATGGTCGCGTACGGCGGGGGCAAGGACAGCGCCTACGCCCTCGCCTTCGTACGCGCGGTCCACCTGGCGCTCGACGAGCGGCACGGCGAGACCTTCCGGATGCGCGTGGTGTCCATGCGCCACGGCGGTATGCCCTACCAGGTCATGCAGAACATCGACCGCAGCTACGCCGCGCTCGGGCTCTACGACGACCCGGACGTCGAGCTGTTCCTCATCGAGCGGGACAAGGTCGTGCCCTTCGACCGGGACCGCGCCATGCCGCACCAGCTCATCGCCTTCAACCGGGTCGACATGCTGATGGGCGGACACCGCTCGTACGGCGACGGCCGGGCCACCTTCTGCAACGCCTGCAACCTGAACGTCGCCGACTCCTTCGGCGTGGCCGCCCGGCACGACGGCGGCGTCGACCTGATCATCACCGGCGACTCCCCGCAGGAACAGCGGGACTACGCCCTGTGGATCCGCCGCCTGGCCCGCGGCGCCGGCCAGAAGCCCGCCGACGCCAGGAAGGGCTTCCAGGGCACCCTGGAGACCCTGGACGGCCTGGCGCAGGCGTACTTCCAGGACATCCACGGCACGCAGAACGTGGAGCGGGTCAAGGAACGCGGGGTGACCTCCGAGGTCCCCACCGCCCTGGAGTTCTTCTCGATCTACGACTACACCAGCTACGCCTCGGGCGCCCACTGGCGTCTCCTGACGGACTTCCTGAAGTTCGAGTTCGACGAGATCGCCTTCAACTTCACCGAGTCCGACTGCGCCAACCCCGCGCTCATGGCCCATCTGCGCGGCCTGCGTACCGAGTACGCGTACCGGCGCACGTACGCCGAAGGCATCGGCCAGTACGTCGAGTTCGCGATCGAGCTGATGCGCAAGAAGCACTTCCCCGACCACCTCGTCGAGGAGATGGAGCGCCGCTACCGCACCGGCGAGGGCGTCGAGGCGATGCGCGCGGCCGCGACCGAGTACGCCGAGGTCGGATTCGGCCTCAACACCGAGCAGTTGGTATGCATGGTGTACTCGCCCTTCGCGGGCCGCGCCGCCAACCTGCACGACTACCTCACCCACGAGCACCCCGAGCTGCTGCTGGACGAGGACCGGATCAGGGCCCTGCTCGCCGGCGGGCGGGACGAGGGCCTCGCCGCGCGCCTGGAGCGCATCAGCGGTCTGAGCGTCACCGACCTGCAGGCCCTCTACAACGGCCCGCTGTGGTCCCCCTCCGCGGAACTGGGCACCCAGGCCGGCGTCCTGCCGCTCGTCATGGACAGCGACCCGCACAAGAAGATCATCCGCGCGAAGCGCAACCCCGAGGGCGAGGAGGTCCTGGACCGCGTCGCCGGACGCTGAGCCGTGCTGTCGGCCCCCGCCCGCCCAGGGGGCCGGCAGGCACAAGTCCCGCCCGTGATCTCAAGTAGGTGCGTCGTCATGGAAGTTGAATCGTCACAAGCCCGTCCGGCGCGGCCCCCCGTCGTGCCGTATCTGAACCTGCTCGTCACCATGGTGATGTTCGGCAGCGCCTTCGCCAGTTCCAAGGTGGTCGTGGCGGAGATGCCGCACGAGGTCGCCGCCGCGCTCCGCTTCGGCGGCGGCGGACTGCTGCTGATCCTCCTGGCCGTACTGCTCCGCCGCCGCTCGCGGCCGATCGGCCGCGCCGCCGCCGTACGCGCCGGCCTGGCCGGGCTGCTCGGCGTGACCGGCTACAACCTCTTCTTCTTCTGGGGTCTCTCGCTCGCGCCCTCGCTCGACGGCAGCGTCATCGTCCCCGTCCTGAGCCCGGTCCTGACCACGGCCGCCCTGATCCTGCTGCGCCGGGAGACGGCGTCCTGGACGCGGGTCACCGGACTCGCGGTGGGCGCGGCGGGCGCCGTGCTCTTCTTCCTGGGCCTCGGCGGGCAGGCGGCCGGGGCGACGCGGCTGGCCGGCGACCTCGTCTTCGTGGCGGGAGCGGGCTGCTGGGCGGCCTACAGCATCGTCTCCAAGCAGTTCGTCGCCGGCATCGACCCGCTGCGCGCCACCGCGTGGGGCACGGGCGTCGGCGGCCTCGCCCTGATCGTGCTCGCGATACCGGGGGCGGCCTCCATGCCGTGGCAGGCGGTCCCCGGCACCGCGTGGGCCAACGTCGTCTTCCTCGCCGTCGGGCCGACCGCCGTCGCCTACCTCTTCTACTACCGCGGGCTGCGCAGCGTGAGCCCGTCGTCGGCGACCGTCATGATGTTCTCGGTCCCGGTGTTCGGCTCGTTCTTCTCGACCGTGTTCCTGGGCGAGTCGTTCAGCGGCATCCAGCTCGTCGGCACCCTGGTCATGCTGGGCGGGGCGCTGTTCGCGGTCGCCGGGCACACGCTGCTCCGCCGGCGTACCGTCCCGGAACGGACCTCCGGCAGCGCAGCGCGCGGCCGCACCGAGGCGGAGGTCGGCTGATGGATCTCGGACTCACCGGCCGTACCGCGCTGGTCTGTTCGTCGACGGGCGGGATCGGCGAGGCGATCGCCCGAGCGCTGGCCGCCGAGGGCGCCGACACGGTGGTCTGCGGCCGCCGGGGCGAACGCGCGGCGGAGATCGCCGCGGAGCTGCCGAGCGCCGTCGGCGTGGCGGCCGACCTGCTCGCCGAGGGCGGCCCGGCACGGCTGTACGACGCGACGGTCGAGGCGTTCGGCGCACCCGACGTCCTCGTACTGAACGGGCCGGGCCCCCGGCCCGCGCCGGCCTCGGCGCTCGGCGTCCCTGACGCCGAGGACGCGCTGAACGCCCTGCTCCACCAGCACATCCGGCTGGTCTCGCGGGCCCTGCCGGCCATGCGCGAGCGGGGCTGGGGCCGCATCCTGGCGGTCGGCTCCAGCGGGATCACCGCGCCGCTGCCGAACCTCGCGCTCTCCAACCTCGGCCGCGCGGCCCTGGCCGGCTACCTCAAGACGCTGGCCGCCGAGGTCGCGGCGGACGGCGTGACCGTCAACCTGCTGCTGCCCGGCCGGATCAGGACCGACCGCACCGCGGCGGTCGACGCCGCGAACGCCGAACGCTCGGGCCGTTCGGTCACCGAGGTGGAACGGGCATCGGCCGCGTCGATCCCGGCCCGGCGCTACGGCCGCCCCGACGAGTTCGCCGCGGCCGCCGCGTTCCTGTGCAGCGCCCCCGCCTCGTACATCACCGGGACCGCGCTGCGCTGCGACGGCGGTCTCGTGCGCGGGCTGTGACCGGGGACGGAGCGGTGGCGACGCGGCTCTTCCGGGTCCCGGGCGTGCTTGCCCTGCCACGCCCGCCGCGCGCGCTCGCCCTGCCCTGGGAGACCTGGCACGCCGACGCCCGGCACGAACACCGGCACGCCGCCCGCCACGCGCCGCTGCTCCTCGACGAGGAGGAGCGGCGGCGCGCCGCGGCCTTCCGCCTCGACCGGGACCGCGACACCTACCTCACCGCGCACGTCGCCCTCCGCCTCCTGCTCGCGCAATTGCTCGGCGGCCCTCCCGACGCGGTACCGCTGGCCCGGCTGCCCTGCGCCGGGTGCGGCGGGCCGCACGGCAAGCCGGTGCTCGCCGGCCGGCCGGCGGTGCACTTCTCGCTCTCCCACAGCGGCCCGCACGTGCTGATCGCGCTCGCGCCGCGCCCCGTGGGCGCCGACATCGAGGGGGTGCCGCCCCCGGAGCGGGTGCACGACGTCGCCCAGGTGCTGCACCCCGCCGAACGGGACCACCTCGCGGGCACGAGCGCCGAGGAACGGCCGGGCGCCTTCGCCCGCCTGTGGACCCGTAAGGAGGCCTACCTCAAGGCCACCGGCGCCGGGCTGCACCGCCCGCTGCACCTGGACGACCTCAGCGACGGCGCCCGTCACCCGGACGGCTGGCGGATCGTGGACCTGGCGGCGCCCGCCGGCCACCGCGCCGCTCTTGCCGTCGCACGTCCGCATGCCCCGTGATGGAGTGGCGTCATGACCTTCACGGGCGTGACCGGCGGTGGGCCGGAACGGGCCGCGCGGCGGGAGCGGGCCGTCGCGGCGGCGGTGGCGCGGGGGCTCGTCGGGCCCGACGAGCCGATCATCGGGCTGCTGGACGTGGCCGGCATCCGGGCGGGTGCCGCGGCGCTGCGGGCCGCGTTCGCCGCGGTCACCGACGCGCCGGTGCTGCACGCCTTCGCCGTCAAGGCGGCCCCGCTGGTCCCCGTGCTGCGGCTGCTGCACGAGGCGGGCATCGGCGCCGAGGTCGCGAGCCCGGGTGAGCTGGCGCTGGCCAGGGCGGCCGGGGTGCATCCCACGCACACGGTGCTGGACTCCCCCGCCAAGACCCCGGCCGAGCTGCGCGAGGCGCTCGCACTGGGTATCGCGGTCAACGCCGACAACCCGCAGGAGCTGGCCCGCATCGACGCGCTCGTCTCCTCGGCCACCACCCGGTCCCCGCTCGGCCTCCGGGTGAACGCGCAGGTCGGCGCGGGCAGCATCGAGGCGCTGTCCACGGCCACCGAGACCTCGAAGTTCGGTGTCGCGCTCCGTGACGAGGGCGCCCGGCGGTGGGTGGTCGACGCCTACCGCGCGCGGCCCTGGCTGACCCGGCTGCACACCCACTCCGGCTCCCAGGGCGTGCCGCTGGAGCTGATGGCGCAGGGGGTGCGGGCGGCGTACGAGCTGGCCGAGGAGATCAACGCCGCGGTGGGCCAGCAGCAGGTCGACACCGTGGACATCGGGGGCGGGCTCCCGGTGAACTTCGCCTCGGAGGCCGACGACCCCACGTACGAGGAGTACGCGCGGGTTCTGAAGGAGCGGGTGCCGGGGCTGCTGGACGGCCGGTACGGCCTGGTCACCGAGTTCGGCCGGTCGCTGCTGGCCAAGCACGGCACGGTGCTGGCGCGGGTGGAGTACGCCAAGACCTCCGGCGGCCGGCCGATCGCCGTCACCCATGCGGGGGTGCAGGTCGCCACGCGTACGGTCTACGCGCCCGAGGCCTGGCCGCTGCGGATCGCCGCGTTCGACGGCGACGGGCTCCCCAAGAGCGGCGCGGAGCTCGCGCAGGACGTGGCGGGCCCGGCCTGCTTCGCGGGCGACCTGCTGGCCGAGAACCGCACGCTGCCGCCGCTGGCGCAGGGCGACCACGTGGCGGTGCTGGACACCGGTGCGTACTATTTCGCCCACCACTACGGGTACAACAGCCTGGCCAGGCCCGCCGTGTACGGCTTCCGCGACGGACCGGACGGCACGGTCGCCTTCGCCACCGTACGGAAGGCCCAGTCCCTGGAGGACATCGTGCGGGAGGCCGGCGGCCCGGAGCGGGACGCGCTGTCGCAGCTCTGAACTTCCTCAAGGCGCGCATCCACGCGCCCGGGTGCGGGCAGTACCACCCCCACATCGACTCTCGGGGGAGGTCCTGATGACGGACACCACCATGCCGGGCTCCACCGCACCACCCGAAGAGACCGGTCTCAAGCGCGCCATCGGCCCGAAACTGCTGATCCTCTTCGTGATCGGCGACATCCTCGGCACCGGGATCTACGCCACCACCGGCAAGGTCGCGGGCAAGGTCGGCGGCGCGCTGTGGCTGCCGTTCGTGATCGGCTTCGTCGTGGCGATCCTGACGGCGGCCTCGTACGTCGAGCTGGTCGGCAAGTATCCCAAGGCGGCCGGCGCCGCGCTCTACACCCAGAAGGCGTTCAAGGTCCCCTTCCTGACCTTCATCGTGGCGTTCATGGTGATGTGCTCGGGGCTGTCCTCGGCGAGCGCGGCGGCCCGCGCGTTCGGCGGCGACTACCTCGCCGAGTTCACCGACGCGGTGCCGCCGACGGTCGTCGCGATCCTCTTCGTCCTGGCGCTCGCGGCGCTCAACCTGCGCGGCGTCTCGGAGTCCGTGAAGGCGAACGTCGTGCTGACGCTGGTCGAGGTGACCGGGCTGCTCATCATCCTGGCGATCGGCGCGTACGCCGTCCTCACCGGTGACGGGGAGCCGGCGCGGCTGACCGACTTCGAGGCGTCGGGGAGCGGCGGGTACGCGCTGCTGACCGGCGTGCTGGGCGCGACCGCGCTCGGGTTCTTCGCGTTCGTCGGCTTCGAGGACTCGGTGAACATGGCCGAGGAGACCCGGGACCCGGTCCGCACCTTCCCGCGCGCCATCTTCATCGGCGTGGGCGTGACCGGCACGGTCTACGTCCTGGTCGCACTCGTCTCGTCGCTCCTGGTGGACCACCGCACGCTGGAGAAGTCCAGCGGACCGCTGCTGGAGGTGGTCAAGGCCGGCGGGCTGGACTTCCCGCCGCAGCTCTTCGCGCTGATCGCGCTGTTCGCCGTCACCAACTCGGCGCTGATCAACATCATGATGGCCTCGCGGCTCTGCTACGGCATGGCCAACGAGCGCATCCTGCCCAAGGCCATGGGCCGCGTCCTGGCCCGGCGCCGCACCCCCGTCGCCGGCATCGTCTTCGTCTCGCTGCTGGCCGTCGGCCTGGTGACCACCGGCGAGATCGAGGGGCTGGGCGACACCACGGCGTTCCTGCTGCTGTGCGTCTTCGCGGTGGTCAACATCGCGGTACTGGTGCTGCGCAAGGACCGGGTGGCGCACCAGCACTTCCGTACGCCGACGGTGCTGCCGGTGCTCGGCGCGATCACCGCTCTGGTCCTCGCCAGTCCGCTGGCCGACCGGCCCCTCGACGTCTACGTACGGGCCGGCGTGCTGCTGCTGATCGGCGTGGCCCTGTGGGCGGTGAACAAGATCGTCATGAAGGCGCGGGGCGAGGACTGACACCGCCGCTCCGCCCCCGGCCAAGCGTTCGCATCAGTCCGCCCATCCGGTCATATGACAGCAGGCACTGGTCGTACCACGGCGCACTCTGTCCCCTGAGGGCAGTTACCGACGGATAGTGCCCATACTCCCCGCTTCGTCCGGCGCGCTGCGTAACCTCACGGCCTCAGCAGCACATTTGGGCGCCGCACACCGTAGCGGGGAGAGGAGTCCGCGTGCCCGGGATCGACAAGTGCCTGCTCCATGCCATGGAACTGCCGGGGGCCCGCGGGGCCGCCGTGGTGGACTGGACGAGCGGGCTCGCGCTCGGCACGGTCGGCGAGCCGTCCGGGAGCGACTTCGAGACCACCGCCGCCGAAACGGCCGAGCTGGCCCGCATGGCCGCCGAGCACTCGGCGTTCGCACCGGACCCCGCGGACCCCGCGGACAAGGAACCGCCCGTACAGGACCTGATCGTCAGCACCCGTACGGGCTTCCACGTCATGCGGTTCGTCGAGACCACCTTCGACAGCAGCGTCTTCCTCCACCTCTGGCTGGACCGCGACACGGGCAACCTGGCGCTGGCCCGGATCCGGCTGCAGAGCATCGCCGAACGGCTGGTGTTCTGATGCGGACGGCGATCTCCCCGATGCTCGTACGGCTGGCGGAGGAACGGGCCACCGGCGTGCTGATCCGCGAGCGCGGCACGCTCTACCTCGCCGACGGCCAGGTCGTGCACGCCGAGAGCCCGGCGGCGCCCGGCATCGACGACCTGCTCGTCGCCGCCGGGCGGCTGCCGCGGGCGGGCTGGGAGGAGGCGGTCGCCCGGGCCGGCGCCCGCCGCACGGTGGGGCGCTTCCTGGTCGACAGCGGCCGGCTCGCCGACGGCGAACTGGAGATCTGCCACCTGGGCGCGCTGTTCGACGCCGCCTTCTTCGCCCTGTCCCCGAGCAGCGGCCCGACCCGTTTCCGCTACGGCGTCTCGCACTGGATCGGCCCGGTCCGGCCGGTGCCCGCCGCGGTCGTGGCACGGGAGTCGTCGCGCCGCCGGGCGCTGCTGGCCGCCATCTGGCCGTACCCGGACATCGACAGCGCCCCCGTGGTGCCCCGCGCACCGACCGCCGACCGGCGGATCCCGGACCGGCAGCGCGGCGTCCTGAGCCTCGCCGACGGGGTCCGCACCCCCGAAGCCATCGCACGGGCGCTGGGCCGGCCGGCCTTCCACACCCTGATCGAGGTGCGGCGGCTGGCGGCGAGCGGCCTGGTGGAGACGCCCGCAGCGCCCACCCCGCCCCCCGCTCCCCCGTCCCCCGTCCCGCTCGCCGGGCACTACGCCGACCCGGACACCGCCCTGCTCCGCCGGCTCCGTGACGCTCTGGAGGAAAGCCTGTGACGCACGACACGAATCCTTGGGCCGCCCGTTCGCCCTCATGAGGCGCGCTCTGAGGCAGCGCGCCGAGAGGAGACAGCTGATGACGACGGAAGCCGACGCGCTCGGCGAACTGATCAGACTGCGCGCCCGCGTGCCGCAGCTGACCGGTGCCCTCGCGGCCAGCACCGACGGACTCGTCCTGGCCCACGACACCGCCGGCGCCGAAGCGGAGAGCGTCGCCGCGCTGACCGCAGCGGCGCTCGGCGTCGCCCTCCGGCTGGCCGAGGCGACCGGCCAGGGCGACTTCCGCGAGCTGCTGATACGCGGCGAGGAGGGCTACGTCGCGACCTACGCGGCGGGCTCGTCGGCCGTCCTGACGCTGCTCGCCGAACCGCGCATCAACGTCGGCCGGCTCCACCTGGAGGCCCGCCGGTCCAGCGCGCGCATCGGCGAAGTGGTCGACAGCGCTCTGGAACGTCTGGAGAACACCTGACCCATGACCGCCACCCCAGCACGAAAACCCACCCGACGGAAAGGAAGTGTGCCTCTCATGGCCAACACCGAAGCCGCACTCAAAGAAGCGATGACCTCGATCGAGGGCGTGCTCGGCGTCGCCCTCGTCGACTACTCCAGCGGCATGGCCCTGGGCACCATCGGAGGCAGCAAGGACCTCGACCTGTCGATCGCCTCCGCCGGCAACACCGACGTGGTCCGCGCCAAGGTACGCACCATGGAGCAGCTCGGCCTCAAGGACGAGATCGAGGACATCCTCATCACGCTCGGCACGCAGTACCACCTCATCCGGCTGCTCAAGGGCCGGTCCAACAACGGCCTGTTCCTCTACCTCGCGCTGGACAAGGACCGCTCGAACCTGGCGATGGCCCGGCACCAGCTGAAGCGGGTGGAGGCACAGCTGGAGGTGTGACCGCGCGGGGCGGCGGCCCGGGGCGGCCTACTCCACGAAGAGCCCCCGGGCCGCCGCCTTCGCGTCGAACGCCTCCAGGCTGGCCTGGGCGTCGGGCAGCGCGTCGCACATGGCTTCCAGCAGGACCCGGCCGAGGAGCATGGGGGCGCAGACCGTGTCGAAGGCCAGTCCCGTACCGACCGCGGCGGGCAGCATGAGGTCGGTGTGGCGGGCGACCGGCGCGAAGGCGCTGTCCGCGACGGTGACCACGGTCAGTCCCGCGGTACGGGCGTACTCCAGCGCGTCGACCACCTCGCGGGGGTGGCGGGGCAGCGCGAAGCAGAGCAGGACGGTGGCGCCGGCGCGCACCGCCCCGTCGATCCGGTCGGCGAGCATCGAGCCGCCCTCGTCCAGCAGCCGCACGTCGGGGTGGACCTTGCGCGCGAAGTAGGCGAACCCGGCGGCCTGGCCGACCGCGGCGCGCAGGCCGAGCACCGGCAGCACCGGGGAAGCGGCGAACAGCCGGGCGGCCTCCTCCACCGGCGCGGGGTCGGCGAGCGCCGCCGCCAGCTCCTGGAGGTTGTCGATCTCTTCCTGGACGGCCTGCTGGTACTCGTTGCGGGAGTCGGCCGCCGCCGCGCCGCGGTCCGGGGTGACGTCCCGCAGGTGGCGGCGGAGCGCCGGGTAGCCGTCGAAGCCGAGGGCGACCGCGAAGCGGGTCACCGAGGGCTGGCTGACGCCGGCCAGCTCGGCCAGCTCCACGCTGGAGAGGAAGGGCGCGTCGGCCGCCCGGCGCACCATGCAGTGCGCGATCCGGCGCTGGGTCGGCGTGAGCCGGTGCCCTTCGAAGAGCTTCTGCAGCCGCGCCGCCGCACCGGTGGCCGCCTCGGTGACGCCCTCGCCCCCGTTGTCCCCGCTCATCGTGTCCTCTCGGTCCGCTCCCCGGCGTGTGCCGCCCGACTCTACGTAATCGCCGGCCCGGCCGGCCGGGCCGGAGCCGTCACCAGCGTTTCACGCCAGCCTATTGCATTTTCATTCATCCACACCCGATGCTGCATGAATCCATTCAGCGAGAGAGGGACGGCCCATGGCAGGCGTGGTGGAACAACGCTCGATCGACGTCGTACCGGACTCCGAACGGCACGGCACCGCCTTCAGCCAGTTCACCCTCTGGCTGGGCGCCAACCTGCAGATCACCGCGGTGGTCACCGGCGCGCTCGCCGTCGTCTTCGGCGCGAACGCCTTCTGGTCGCTGCTCGGCCTGCTGCTCGGCAACCTGCTGGGCGGCGCGGTGATGGCCCTGCACTCGGCGCAGGGGCCGCGGCTCGGCCTGCCGCAGATGATCTCCTCGCGGGCCCAGTTCGGAGTGCGCGGCGCGGTCGTCCCGCTGGCCCTGGTCATCGTCATGTACATCGGCTTCTTCGCCAGCGGCACCGTGCTCGCCGGGCAGGCGGTCGGCCACCTCACCCACCTCGGCGACACCGCCGGCATCATCGCGTTCGGCGCGGTCACCGCCTTCGCCGCCGCGGTCGGCTACCGCCTCATCCACGCCCTCGGCCGGATCGCCGGCCTGGTGTGCGCGGTGGCCTTCGTCCACCTCGGCGTACGCCTGCTGGAGCGGGCCGACCTGGCAGCGCTGCTGCACGACCGCGCCTTCGACTTCCCGGTCTTCCTGCTGGCCGTCTCACTCTCCGCGTCCTGGCAGCTGGCCTTCGGCCCGTACGTCGCGGACTACTCGCGCTACCTCCCGCGGCACACCTCGGCCCGTGCGACCTTCTGGTGGACGCTGTCCGGCTCGGTGCTCGGCTCGCAGTGGTCGATGACGTTCGGCGCGCTGGCGGCGGCCGCGGCCCCGGCGGCCTTCGTCGGCCACGAGGTGAGCTACATCGTCGGGCTGGGCGGCGCGGGCCTGATGGCCTCGGTGCTGTACTTCGTCATCGCCCTGGGCAAGCTGACCATCAACGTCCTGAACACCTACGGCAGCTTCATGTCGATGGTGACCAGCATCAGCGGCTTCCGCGGGCAGCGCACGCTCTCGCCGCGCGGCCGCAGCCTGTACTTCGCCGGGATCATGGTGGTGGGCACCGCGGTGGCCCTGCTCGGCAAGGACTCCTTCCTGGCCTCCTTCAAGGACTTCCTGCTCTTCCTGCTGACCTTCTTCACGCCCTGGTCGGCGATCAACCTGGTCGACTACTACCTGATCTCCAAGGAGCGGTACGACATCCCGGCCCTGAGCGACCCGGCCGGCCGCTACGGCGCCTGGAACGTCAAGGCGCTGCTGGTCTACGGGATCGGCCTGGTGGCCCAGCTGCCGTTCCTGGTCACGCACTTCTACACCGGGCCGCTGGTCGCCCCGCTCGGCGGCGCCGACGTCTCCTGGCTGGTCGGCCTCGCCGTGCCCGCCGCGCTGTACTGGGCGGTCGCCCGCCATGACACCGCCCGCGTCCCGGCCGCGGATACGGGGGTTAGCCCTACTGCCCGGCCGGCCCCCCGCCCGTAGCCTTCGAACATGGCAACTGGTGACCCCGAGCTGCGGAAAGAGCTCGACGCGACGCTGCACACGCGCAGGGAGCTCGGCCCGGACTACGAGGCCGAGCTGCTGGACTCCTTCATGGAGAAGCTCGACCGGGCGGTGGACACGCGGGTCCGGCGCCAGGTGGCGGAACGGCAGATGCAGGTGGCGCGGGGCGCGCGCCCGCAGCACGCACAGGGCCTGCCGAGCGGCTTCAGCGAGCGCTTCGGGTTCGCCGCGACCTCGCTGGTGCTGGCCGTGCCGCTGTCCGCGATCGGCGCGGTCAACGCCGGGCTGGCCGGCCTGCTGGTGACCTGGGTCGGCATCGTCGGCGTGAACGTGGCCCAGGCGAGCCACGCCTTCGGCCGCTCCCGACGCGAGCGAGCGGCCCGCGACGACTGACCGAGGTTCGGTCGCGCGAGGGGGAGGTCTTGCGGGGACCGCCGCACCCCGGCTCGCGCCGGGGGCGGGACGACGGCGGTCCCCGCGGGGGACGCGGACCGGGTCAGGGCCGGTCGGACGCGTCCTGGCGATCGGGAGGTCCGGGAGCCGCTCCGGAGGTCCTGGTCGCCGTGAGGATTAATCTGCCGGACCCGTGTTAAGTCCGTGCTGCGTCCGCGTGACACATGCGTACACCTTGCGTCTTCCGGGCTTTTCCTTCCGGACACCTGACGCCCCGTCGGCCCCCACGGCCCCGCTGACCTGCGGCTCCCTCCCCCGTACGGGCGGCTGGCTCAGCGCGCCCCGCGGGCCAGGAAGGCCAGCAGGTCCTGCCGGCTGACGACCCCGGTCGGCTTGCCCTCCACGAGCACGATCGCGGCGTCGGCGCCTTCCAGCACGGCCATCAGGTCGGCGACCGGCTCGCCGGCGCCGACCTGCGGAAGCGGCGCGGACATGTGCTTCTCCAGCGGGTCGCCGAGCGAGGCCCGCTGCGCGAACAGCGCGTCCAGCAGCTCGCGTTCCACCACCGAGCCGATGACCTCGGCCGCCATCACGTCCGGGTGCCCGGCGCCCGGCTTCACGATCGGCATCTGCGAGACGCCGTACTCGCGCAGCACCTCGATGGCCTGACCGACGGTCTCCTCGGGGTGCATGTGTACCAGTTCGGGGATGCCGCCGTGCTTGTTGTGCATGACGTCGGCGACCCGCTCGGTGTCCCCGGTCTCCAGGAAGCCGTAGTCGTTCATCCAGTCGTCGTTGAAGATCTTCGAGAGGTAGCCGCGGCCGCTGTCCGGCAGCAGGACCACCACCACGTCGTCCGGGCCCAGGTTCTCGGCGACCTTCAGCGCGCCCACCACGGCCATCCCGCAGGAGCCGCCGACCAGCAGCCCCTCCTCCTTGGCGAGGCGCCGGGTCATCTGGAAGGCGTCCTTGTCCGACACCGCGACGATCTCGTCGGCGACGGTGGCGTCGTAGGCGCTGGGCCAGAAGTCCTCGCCGACGCCCTCGATCAGGTACGGGCGCCCGGAGCCGCCGCTGTAGACCGAGCCCTCCGGATCGGCCCCGATGACCTTGACCTTGCCGTCACTGACGTCCTTCAAGTAGCGCCCGGTCCCGCTGATGGTGCCGCCGGTGCCCACGCCCGCCACGAAATGCGTGATTCGGCCGTCGGTCTGCTCCCACACTTCGGGCCCCGTGGACTCGTAGTGCGAGCGCGGGTTGTCCGGATTGCTGTACTGGTCCGGCTTCCAGGCGCCGGGCGTCTCGCGTACCAGCCTGTCGGAGACGTTGTAGTACGAATCGGGGTGCTCGGGGTCGACGGCCGTGGGGCAGACCACGACCTCGGCACCGTAGGCCCGCAGCACATTGATCTTGTCCGTCGACACCTTGTCCGGGCAGACGAAGATGCACTTGTAACCCTTCTGCTGGGCCACGATCGCCAGCCCGACGCCGGTGTTCCCCGAGGTCGGCTCCACAATCGTGCCGCCCGGCCGCAAGGCACCCGAGCGCTCGGCGGCCTCGATCATCCGCACGGCGATCCGGTCCTTCACCGAGCCGCCCGGGTTGAAGTACTCGACCTTGGCCAGGACGGTGGCCCGTACGCCGTCGGTGACGTTCTTGAGCCTCACAAGCGGGGTGTTGCCCACGAGGTCAATCATCGATTCATAAACCTGCACGGTGGTCTCCGCGGTAGGGGGCGCGCTGTCCTGCGCCCGTCCGGCCAGCCTATTGCGCTCACCCCTGCAGGGCAGGTGCGTTGCGGCGAAGGCCCGGCGGGGCAAGACGTTCTTGACACGAGTTTCGCGAGTCCACGGGACGCGCGCCGGAACGCACTCCCCCGGCACGCCCCCGTGCACGCACTGCGGGGAGGTGCCCGGCCGATGCCGATGACCATGTCCAGGGCGAGAGTGGCACGCCGGATCGCGACGGCCGCCGCGGTCGGCAGCGGAGGGGTCGGGCTGCTCGGCGTCGCCGCCGTGGGCCTCCTCCTGACCGAGGTGCGGCTCGCCCGCCGTACGGTCGGCGGCTCCAGCGAGCTGCCGCCGCCCGCCGACGGCCGCTACGGCGCCGCCCTCTGGTACCGCACCGACCGGCCCGCGCTGCGGCTCGGCTTCCTCGGTGACTCCACGGCGGCCGGGCAGGGCGTCACCCGGCCCCGCCAGACGCCCGGGGCGCTGCTGGCCTCCGGGCTGGCCGCGGTCGCCGAGCGCCCGGTCGACCTGCGCAACGTCGCGCTGCCCGGTGCCCAGTCCGACGACCTGGAGCGGCAGGTGACGCTGCTGCTGGCGGACGGCCCGGCGCCGGACGTCTGCGTGATCATGATCGGCGCGAACGACGTCACGCACCGCATGCCGCCGGCCCGCTCCGTCCGCATGCTCTCGGAGGCGGTGCAGCGGCTGCGCGCCGCGGGCAGCGAGGTGGTGGTGGGCACCTGCCCCGATCTCGGCACGATCGAGCCGGTGTACCAGCCGCTGCGCTGGGTGGCCCGGCGGCTGAGCAGGCAGCTGGCCGCCGCCCAGACCATCGGCGTGGTGGAGAACGGCGGGCGGACGGTGTCGCTGGGCGACCTGCTCGGTCCGGAGTTCGAGGCGAACCCGCGGGAGCTGTTCAGCGCGGACAACTACCACCCCTCGGCCGAGGGGTACGCCACCGCTTCGATGGCCGTGCTGCCCACGCTCTGTGCGGCGCTCGGCCTGTGGCCGGAGGAGGAGAGCCCGGAGCCGGAGCGGCGCGAGGGCTTCCTGCCGGTCGCCGAGGCGGCCGCGCAGGCGGCGAACGAGGGCGGTACGGAGGTCACCGGCAGCCGGGCCCCGTGGGCGCTGCTCAAGCACCGCAGGCGGCACCGGATCGCGGCACAGGACGCGGAGGCCGCGGCGGCCGGGGCGGAGGGGGAGGCGACCGCTTAGCACGGCTCCGGGCGCAGACCGGGCCCACCGGGCTGCGCCGCACCCCTTGCGCGCGGCACGGCGGATGGGTAAGCATCCGCTCAGTACGGAGGTAAGCAGCCGCTTAGAAAAGAGGTCCGCATCACAGCGCAAGAACCGTGACCTTCGCTGTACGCGCAGGTAGCTTCCCTCTGTGTCCTGATTCTTCTCCCGTCCCGTCTGGAGCCGCGTGATGCCCGAAGCCGTGATCGTCTCTGCTGCCCGCTCCCCGATCGGCCGCGCCTTCAAGGGCTCCCTGAAGGACCTGCGCCCGGACGACCTGACCGCCGAGATCATCAAGGCCGCGCTGGCCAAGGTCCCCGAGCTGGACCCGAAGGACATCGACGACCTGATGCTCGGCTGCGGCCTGCCCGGCGGCGAGCAGGGCAACAACCTGGGCCGCATCGTGGCCGTGCAGATGGGCATGGACCACCTGCCCGGCTGCACGGTCACCCGGTACTGCTCCTCGTCCCTGCAGACCTCCCGGATGGCGCTGCACGCCATCAAGGCGGGCGAGGGCGACGTCTTCATCTCGGCCGGCGTGGAGACCGTCTCCCGCTTCGCCAAGGGCAACTCCGACAGCCTGCCGGACACCCACAACCCGCTCTTCGCCGAGGCCGAGGCGCGCACCGCCGCGGTCGCCGAGCAGGAGGGCACCACCTGGCACGACCCGCGCGAGGACGGCCTGGTCCCCGACCCGTACATCGCGATGGGCCAGACCGCGGAGAACCTCGCCCGGGCCAAGGGCATCACCCGCCAGGACATGGACGAGTTCGGCGTACGGTCCCAGAACCTCGCCGAGCAGGCCATCAAGAACGGCTTCTGGGAGCGGGAGATCACCCCGGTCACCCTGCCCGACGGCACGGTCGTCTCGAAGGACGACGGCCCGCGCGCGGGCGTCACGATGGAGGGCGTGCAGGGCCTCAAGCCCGTCTTCCGCCCCGACGGCCTGGTCACCGCCGGCAACTGCTGCCCGCTCAACGACGGCGCGGCGGCGCTGGTGATCATGTCCGACACCAAGGCGCGCGAGCTGGGCCTGACCCCGCTGGCCCGCATCGTGTCCACCGGCGTCTCGGGCCTCTCCCCCGAGATCATGGGCCTGGGCCCGGTCGAGGCCTCGAAGCAGGCGCTGCGGCGCGCGGGCCTGTCCATCGGCGACATCGACCTGGTCGAGATCAACGAGGCGTTCGCCGCGCAGGTCATCCCGTCCTACCGGGACCTGGGCATCGACCTCGACAAGCTGAACGTCAACGGCGGCGCGATCGCGGTCGGGCACCCCTTCGGCATGACCGGCGCCCGCATCACCGGCACGCTGATCAATTCCCTCCAGTGGCACGACAAGCAGTTCGGCCTGGAGACCATGTGCGTCGGCGGCGGCCAGGGCATGGCGATGGTCATCGAACGGCTGAGCTGACGGTCACCGCCGTCCCACCCGTGCCGTTGCGGACCGTACGTGTCAACTCCGGCACCCACAGCAACGTTTGGTGACACCCGTCACCTGGTGACGAGATCGTTGTGCTAACTCCCCCAGGATTGTGATGTACGCCCTGGGGGAGTCGCGTTTTCCCAGGTCGAACGGGGGTCACTCGAACGTACGAGGCCCTGGGTCACCAGCATTTGGGGACATAGTGCACTGCAAACGGTCGCCGACCCACGGCAGGCTGAGGTAGGAAGTCGGGGGGACATTCTGCTACCGGGAGTACGCCAGTGACCGCCATCACCACCCTCCTGCTGCCGGCCGCGGCCATCGCCGTGGCACTGGGAGCGGCCTCCCTGCACACCGCTCGCACCCTGCGCCGCGAGGTCGCCGGGCTGCGGGCCGAACTCCGCGCCGCCCGTGAGGACGGCGCCGCGGCCCTCGCCGCCATTCCCGCCGCCCGCCCGGCACCCGCCTCCGAGACCCCGCTGGAGGACATACGGGCCGCGGTGGCCGACGCGCTCGCCGAGGAGCGGGAGCGCGAGCTCGCCGAGGCGCGGGCCTTCTGGGCCGCCCAGGAGGCCCGGGACGCCGCCGACTCGCCCTCACTCATGACGGGCCCCGCGACGCCCGGCGAGGAGACCGCGCACGGCGACGGCTTCGACCGCTTCTACCTGCCGCGGCAGGCCGACTTCGCGGGCCTGGACCCCGACGTGCTGGGCTCCGAGCCGCTCTTCGGCATGGACGAGGTGGACCTGGAGCCGGTGGACGCCGCGACCGACGGGGCCGCCGAGGAGACCGAGTCCGCCGAGCTGGCCGCCGCGCGCCGGCGCCACCCCTCGCACCCGGACTTCTCGCCCTCCCCCGCCGTCGGCGACCACGAGCGCACCGTGGCGCGCCTGGAGGAGCTGGCCGAGGACCGTACGCCGCTGGCCGACGTCCGCCCCGGCCCGCTGGGCACCCTGGACGTCTACGTCTTCGCCGACGGCACGACCGTCTGCATGACGCCCGGCCACCGCGAGACGGCCGAGCGGGTCGCCGAGGCGCTCCGTGAGGGCCGTACGGCCGTACTGCTGGGCGGCTCGGGCGTCTCCGGCGCGTACGCGCTGACCTTCGCCTGGGGCGAGGGCCGCGACGACAGCGTCTACATCCTCGCCGACCGGGTCATCGCCTCCCTCTGAGGCGCCCCGCCGGCCGGTCCACGCCGACCGGACCCGCCGCCTCCACGGCGGCCCTTCCCTTTGGACCGGGCCCGGCACCCGCCCGGTCCCGGACCGCTCAGCAGCGCGCGGCGGTCCTCCGTACCTCTTCCACGGCCTGTGCCACGTCCTCGGCGCGGGCCGTTTCCGCGTCCCGCAACGCGTACGCCAAATCATGGCCGGCCACCGCCACTTGGTCACCGACCGCGAACAGCCCGGCGTCCGGCAGCTCGCGCGGCTCCGTGTCCGGTTCCTCCAGACGCTGCGCGCGCAGCACGAATTCCCTGGCGAGGGCGAGTCCTTCGGCCGCGGCGCCCCGCGCCAGGGCGCTCTGCGGGAGGGCCCGGAGGCGGTCGGCGAGGGCGTCCGCCGCGGTCTGCAAAGGCATCACGTCAAGCACGGCATGAGCCTATGCGGCACTCCCGGGTGGTTGCCAACGCCGGAACGCTCAGGCACGGTGTGCTGAAGGACCAGCATCGAACGCGTGCGGAGGCGCCGATGTCCCAAGTCTTCTCCGAAGAGACCCACCGGAACCTGCTCTCCCGTATTCCCCACTGCACCGGCCGCGAAGTCTCCGAATGGCTTCGCACGGTCGAGGAAGGCCCCGCACTCTTCCGCTTCGAGGAGAAGGTCAGCTGGCTCCGGGGCGCGCACAACCTCGCCTACGGACACGCCAAGGCGATCGTGCACGAGTACGACCTGCGGCGCGCGGCCCGGAAGTTGTTCTAGCGGACGTTCCCGTGCCCGGCCCGGTCCCGTGACCGGACCGCGCCGGAAACCCGAAGGGCCCGCGGGAGGCGTACCTCCCACGGGCCCTTCGCCGCGTCCGGGCACCGCACGGCGCCCGGACCCGGCAGGCGCTAATCGTCGCCGTTGAGGATGGCGACCAGGCGCAGCATCTCCAGGTAGATCCACACCAGGGTCATGGTGAGGCCGAAGGCCGCGAGCCAGGACTCCTCACGCGGCGCGCCGTAGGCGATGCCGTCCTCGACCTGCTTGAAGTCCAGGGCGAGGAAGAGCGCGCCGAGCAGCACGCCGACGATGCCGAAGACGACGCCCAGGCCGCCGCTGCGGAAGCCGAGGCCGTCACCGCCGCCGAACGCCATGAACAGCAGGTTGACGACCTGCAGCAGCAGGAAGCCCATGGCGGCGATGATCACGAAGCGGGTGAACCGCGCGTTGACCCGCACGAGGCGGGTCTTGTAGGCGACGAGCATCACGACGAAGACCGCCATGGTGCCCAGCACCGCCTGCATGGGCGCGCCGGGGGCCACCCACTGGTTGATCGCGTTGCTGATCGCGCCGAGGAAGAGGCCCTCGAAGGCGGCGTACGCCAGGATCAGGGGCGGCGACGCCTTGCGCTTGAACGACTGGACCAGGCCGAGCACCATCGCGATCAGCGCGGCGCCGATGGCCAGGCCCATGGACAGGTCCAGGACCCACGCCACGGTGGCGCCGGCGACGACGGTGCCGAGCGTGAGGGCCGTACGGACGACGACGTCGTCCATGGTCATCGGGCGGGTCTGCGGGACGTACGGCGGGGCCTGCGTCACATCCTGCTGGCCCTGGGCGTACGGGTTACCGCCCGCGTACGGATTCGCGTCCGCGTAGGGGGCCTGTCCGGCGTACGGGTTGTTCCCCGCGTAAGGGTTGGCGGCGCCCCCGGCCTGCGGCGGCGCATTGAAGCCGGCGTAGCCGTTTCGGCTGAACCCCCGTCGCGAGAAGACCGGGTTGCTGCTCCTCATCTCACTCCTCCATGGCCGCCCTGCGCGGCCTTGGCCTCAAGGGTAATGGCTTGGCAAAGCCACGTCCCTACTCCTCAGGCAGGATCTTTGGACGCGTACCCCAGGAAGTCCACCCATGCACGTTCCGTGAACGCGAGGGACGCCTCCGGCGCCTTGGAATCACGCACGTGCACCCCGCCGGGGGCGGCCGCGACCTCTACACAGTCGTTGCCGTTACTGCTGTCGCTGTAGCTGCTCTTTGTCCACGCGACTTCGACGCAGTCCTCGCCGTTGCTGCTACTGCTGTAGCTGCTCTTCATCCAGGTCAGCTCGTCGATCACATCAGGTCTCCGATACGTACGTGACAAATGCGCTCCACGCCCCGCACGCGAAGGTCAGCTGCGGGCCCCGCACATCCTTGGAATCCCGCACACGGACCGCGTCGGGGTCCGTCGCGACCTCGACGCAGTCGGGCCCGTCATCCGTGCTGTAGCTGCTCTTTATCCACTCCGACTTGAGCGTCACGTCTCTCCCCGCGCTTTCTCGATGAAGGCCAGCGATTCTTGGGGCGTGAGCGCCTGCGCCCGGATGGCCCCGTACCGGACGCCGAGGATCTGAGCCTCTTTGGGGTCGGCAATCACACGGCTGGTGAGCTGCACCTCCGTGTGCCCGACCGAGGTGCCGTCGTTGAGCCTGAGCAACAGGAAGGAACCGCCTAGTCCGGAGTTCTCCTCACATTTCAGAGGCAGCACCTGGAGATCCACATTCCGCAACCGTCCAAGCTCCAACAGACGTTCGAGCTGCTCACGCATCACCATTCTGCCCCCGATAGGGCGGCGCAGCGTCGACTCGCACTGCACGAAACTGAAGACGGGGCGGGCGGTGGCGCCGTCGAAGATCCCCTGGCGGGCCATGCGGGCCGTCAACCGCCGCTCCAGTTCCTCGTCGGCGAAGGGGGGCCTTCGACCACCGAACACTGCCCGCGCGTACCCCTCCGTCTGCAGGAGTCCGTGGATCACCGAGTTGTTGTACGCGCACAGCTCGACCGCCTGCGCCTCCAGCTTCGCCAGATCGCGGACCTTCTTCGGGTAGCGGGCCTGTTCCACGTCCCGCTTCATCGAGGCGATCTTGCCGTGCGCACCCAGCACCTCGTCCGCGCGGTCCAGGTACTCCGCTCTGGGGATGCGCTTGCCCGCCTCGACCTTGTAGACGAGGTTCTCGCTGTACCCGATCGCCTCCCCGAACTCGGCCGTGCGCAGACCGGCCGCCTCGCGCCAGGCCTTCAGCTGATGTCCGACGACTTCCAGTGCCGCCCCGGAGTCGTCCTCCAGGTCCGGTTCCCAGTCCATTCCCGCCCCCTCCACAGCGCGCGCCCCTCATCAACGGCGCGCACATGCCGACCGTCACGCTGTACGGACCGGACACTTCCTGGGCAGGCCGGGACAGTAACCGTGCGTACACGCGGTGCCTCTGTTCAGAGTACGCACACGCCGTCACGCTGAGTGACGTGAATGAGGAAATCGACGCCCGCTTCTTCCGCCTCTTCCGCGTGCAGCTGTCGGCCACCCGGCGCGGTGCGCGGCTCGCGCGGCTGCTGGCGGCCGAGCACATCCGGGCCTGGGGCCTCCCTACGCTGCTCGACGCCGCCGAGCACGTCATCGCCGAACTCGCCGCGAACGCGGCCTCGCACGGGCGCGTGCCGGGGCGGGACTTCCGGCTCCGCGTCGCCGCGGGGCCGGGCACGCTCCGTATCGAGGTGACCGATGCGCGCGGGGAGCGGGCCCCGGTCCGGCAGCCGCCGGGACGAGGGGAGTCAGGGCGCGGGCTGGTGCTCGTCGACGCGCTCGCGGACCGGTGGGGGACCGTGTACGGGCCGGCGCCCTGCAAGACGGTGTGGGCGGAGTTCGACCTGCCACCGTGCGCGGGTACCGACGAACACGGCCCGGCACGCCCCGTGTGAGGCGTGCCGGGCCGGTCGTCGTGCCGGTCGTGCGTCAGGCCACCGTGTCGTGCGCCAGGTCGATGTCGAAGCCGGTACGGCCGCCGTCCTCCAGCCGCAGCGACGCGACGGCCGGTGCGTATCCGCTGGCGATCACGGTGTACTGGCCGCCGTCGAGGTCGGTGAAGGCGTACGCGCCGTCGTCACCGGTGATGACGGAGCCCACCGTGTTGCCCGCCGGGTCCAGCAGGGTCACCCGGGCGTCGGCGAGCGGGTCGCCCTTCCGCGTCCGTACGGTGCCGCAGATCCGGGCGCACGGCGCGAGCCGCGCCTCGTACCGGTTGGCCTCGCCGGAACCGACCTCGGCCTGGAGCGCCGCCGGGCGGTGCCCCGCCGCACTGACGGCCAGCGTGTAGCTGCCCGGGACCAGGTCGCCGAAGACGAAGCCGCCGTCCTCACCGGCCACGGCCGAGGCCACCACGTCGCCGCGCAGGTCCGTGGCCACGACCAGCGCGCCCGGTACCGGAGCCACGCCCTGGCTGTCGCGTACCTGGCCGGTCAGCCCGGCCGCGCCCTTCAGGGCCAGGTCGTACTGGACCGGCTCGTCCCCGACCACCACGGTCGCCGCCTGCGGCTGGCGCGTGCCGGAGGACGCGATGAGCACGTATGTCCCGGCTCCCGGCGCGGCGAGGGCGTAGCTGCCGTCCCGCGCGGTACGGGCGTGGCCGAGCTGGCGGCCGCCGATGTCGATCAGGGTCACCGCGGCGCCGGCCAGCGGGTCGCCCTGGCCGTCCCGCACCTGTCCGCCGATGCCGGGGCCCGTGAGGGCTTCGGCGGAGGCCGGGAGCGCGGTACCGGCCGCCGGCGGCGCCGCTTCGGGCACGGTCGCCGTAGCGGCTGCGGGGGCCGCGGGGTCCGCGGCGGCAGCCGCATCGGTACCGGCTTCCGCGACGGCGGTCGTTCCGGTACCGGCGGCCGCGTCGGCGCCGTCCGTACCGCCCGCCTCCTCCGAGGCGCGTGCCTGGAGGCCGGAGACCTGGCGCAGCGGCACCTCCTTGACGAAGAGGACCAGCACGAACGCCACCGCGATGATGATCGCGCCCAGCAGGAACACGCCGTGCATCGAGTCGGTGAAGCCGCGCTGGAAGGGCTCGGCCAGCCGCGGGTCCAGCTGCTGGATGAAGGAGGAGTCGTTCAGGACCGAGGACGAGCCGCCGCCCTTGTTCTGGAGCATGTCCAGCACCGGCTTGCTGGCGGGGTCGTGCAGTACCGACGGGTCGTGCAGGGCCGCCTGGAACCGGTCCGTGGCGGCCGCGTCCCGGAACGCCGAGCCGATCTTGTCCCCGACCGTGCTGAACAGCAGCGAGAGGAAGATCGCGGTACCGGCGGTGGCGCCCATCTGCCGGAAGAAGGTGGACGAGGCGGTCGCCACGCCCATGTCGCCCGGCGGCACCGCGTTCTGCACCGCGAGGACGAGGGTCTGCATGCAGGAGCCGAGGCCCAGGCCGAAGACGACCATGTAGACCATGGTCTGCCACAGCGGGGTGTCCCACTGGACCCGGAAGTGGAAGAGCAGCAGCGCCGCCACCATCAGGGCCGTGCCGATGATCGGGAAGATCTTGTACTTGCCGGTCTTGGAGGTGATCTGGCCGGTGACGATGGAGGCGATCATCATGCCCGCCATCAGCGGCAGCATCTCCAGGCCGGACTTCGTGGGGCTGGAGCCCTTCACGATCTGGAGGTACTGCGGGATCATCATCATCCCGCCGAACATGCCCATGCCGATGAACACGGACAGCAGGCTGGTCTTGCTGAAGGTGCCGTTGCGGAAGAGCCGCATCGGGATCAGCGCGTCGTCGCCGATCCGCCGCTCGACGAAGATCCAGGCGATGATGCCCAGCGCGCCGATGACGTAGCAGGTGACGGAGGTGGCCGAGCCCCAGCCCCACTCGCGGCCCTGTTCGGCGACGAGCAGCAGCGGGACCACGCCGATGGCGATGGTGAGCGCGCCCCACCAGTCGATGCGCCGGTCGCGGCGGGTGTGCGGGATGTTCAGCACCTTGGCGACCACGAAGAGCGCAATGATGCCGACCGGCACGTTGACCAGGAAGACCCAGCGCCAGCCGGTGATGCCCAGCAGGGTGGCCTGGCCGGCCAGCGCGCCGCCGATGAGCGGTCCGGCCACGCTGGAGGTGGCGAACGTACCGAGCATGTAGCCCTGGTACCGGGCGCGCTCGCGCGGCGGAACGATGTCACCGATGATCGCCAGGGCCAGCGACATCAGGCCACCGGCGCCGAGACCCTGTACCGCACGGAAGACGGCCAGTTCGGTCATCGAGGTGGAGAAGGTGCACAGCACCGAGCCCACGACGAAGATGCTGATCGCCGCCAGGTAGTACGGCTTCCGCCCGTGCAGGTCGGAGAGCTTGCCGTACAGCGGTGTGGCGATCGTCGAGGTGATCAGGTAGGCGGTGGTCGCCCAGGCCTGCTGGCTGAGGCCGTGCAGATCGTCGGCGATGGTCCGGATGGAGGTGCTGACGATGGTCTGGTCGAGCGCGGCCAGGAACATGCCCAGCATCAGGCCGCTGAGAATGGTCAGGATCTGCCGGTGACTGAGGACTCCTGCCCCGGCTTTCGGCGCCGCCCCGGCTATGTCGGGGGATGTCGTGGTGCTCACGCTGCTGCGTCTTTCTCCTTCACGGCGGTGTCCCGGCTTTCCGGGGAAGAATGCGGGGAAGGGGCGTGCCGCGCCTCTTCCAGGTCGTCGTTGAGGCGGCCCATCAGCCGGACCAGGTGCGCGCGGTCCTCCTCGGGCCACGGCTCCAGTACCGCGGCCAGCTTGCTGTCGCGCTGCCGCCGGTACTCCTCGAAGGCCACGTGCCCGGCGCCGGTGGCGCGCAGCAGCGTGCCCCTGCGGTCCTCCGGGTCCGGGTAGCGCTCGACGAGTCCCCGTTCCACCAGCGAGCGCACCTGCCGGCTCACGGTCGAGAGGTCGAGCAGCGCGTCGGCGGCCAGGTCGGTGGCCCGCCGGTCCCCGTGGTTCACCAGCTTGGCGAGCAGTACGCGGTCCGCGGCGCCGGCGTCCGTCTTGGCACTCCGCCGCCACGCGGTGACGAGCCGTCCGAAACGCACGATCTCCGAGCCGAGTCCGGCCGCCGCCGCGTCCAGCCGCGCTGCGGCGGCCTCCGTGGCGTCGGCTTCCTCCCGGGCATGGACGGCGTCGCCCATCGCCCCTCCCCCTGTCAGTTGCTTGTAGCTACCAATGGAGTCTCACCGATGTTGCTTGTATTCAGCAAGTCGACCGGAGCGCGCCGCCGACCGCTCAACCGGGCCCGCTCACCAGGAAACCGGGACGGGGTTTTCCTTTTCTCCAGAACCTCCAAAGGAATCCCCGGGAAAGCCCCCGCCGAGAGTCACGGGCAGGCAAACGGAGGACAAAACGGCGGCATATATGCGCGACCGGGCGACCAATGGCGTGACGTACGTCACGCTGTGGCCGTCAGCGGTCGGGAGCCGCCTCGGCGGGAAGCTCGCCGCCTCAGCAGGTGGCACACCCGGAGTCACCGGCGGCGGCCGACAGCGCTATTGCGGAGGGCGCGTCGACTCCAGTGCGGCTCGGGCATCCATGAGAGCGAAGCCCAGGAGATTGAGTCCCCGCCACTGCGCCGGATCCTGGGCGCGCTCGTCGTCGGCGGTGAGTCCGATACCCCAGACGCGGTCCAAGGGGCTCGCTTCCACCAGTACGCGATTCAAGGTGCCGAGCAGGAATTCGCGTAGCCGCGGATTCTGTTCGAACTTGGCGACCCCGGCACGAACCACGATGCCGTAGCGGGCAGCACACCACACATCCTCGTCGAAGCCGGCAACCTGTCGGCCGAGCGCTTTGGCCTCACCGGGATGTCGCGAACTCAGGATCTTGGCAACGCCGGCCTCGTCGCCGAAAAGGCGTGCCTTCTCGGCCATCATGTAATGCTCGGCGGTGGGGTAGGAGATTCCGTCGACAACAAAGCGACTCGGCCACCATTGACTGAGGCAACTGGCGTCGATCTCACCACCCCTGGTGGGACGATGCCCCCAGAAGAACAGGTACTTGACCCGTTCGCCGCGCTGCTGCCTCTGCAGCAGCGCGGCGATCTTCCCCGAGTGACCAGGAGATGTCTCCCTGGCCCTTCCGTTCGACGCTGCGCTGTCCATGCGGTGCTCTCACTCGGCGCCGCGAGCTCTGATCAGGGCATCGATCTGCTCCGACATCCGAGCGTTCTCGCCGTCGTCCAGCCAATAGGGCGCCGCTACCGTAGCGACCCAGTTCGCGCGCTCCTCGTCGCGGAGTGACGACCAACCGGGGTGCCGTGTGGCGTACTCCGCCACATACCGCCAGCGGTCACTCCGGGCCGAGAGCCGGTACGTGGCACGCCAGGCGTCTGCTTTCCCCTGCTGTCCCGCCTCGACGTAACCCTGGACGATCGACTCGAGCAATGACGTGAGAGCCTCGGCGAACCGGGGGCTGCCGACGAACGGATCAGCTTCCTCGGGGGCCTCGAATTTGAAGAGCACCGATGCCCGAAGGAGGGCTTCGGCCGAGCCGCTGTCTCTCAGATCGACATTAAACACTAAAAGGGATTTCTTCCGCGGTAGAGGATGGCGTCTTCTGGGACTTTCAATCCGCCTCGATGGATGAACTCGTTGGGCTGCTCGCCCGGGACAAATTCCGCTCCCTCGGGCTTCCGGAAGGCGATCAAGTAGTCGCCTTTTCCTTGATAAGCGGGGTTCCCGATGAAGATGTTCTGCTCCACCTCGGCAGGGCTGAGCATGTCCTGCGTGGCGAACAACTTACCCTGCCGGTTCGCCACGAACCGAGCACCTTCGCCACTCGTGATTGCGTCGAAACCGCCGCGGTCAGTGTAGTGGAAGTAGGTGTTCTCATCCATCCGGTCCAGGAGTTCATCCGTGCAGGGCGAAAGCCCGAGCGGATCGCTCCAGATATGCGGGTTCGTGACATAGGTGACCGGGTTGGGTGAAGGGGCGAGCCCCAGTGGGTCCGGAGTGAGGTACCGGGCGGTTTCCGGGTCGTAGGTACGGAAGCAGTTGTCATGGAGTCCCGTCTCCGGATCGAAGTACTGCCCAGGGAAGCGGAGTGGGGTGTAGGCGGTGGCACCACGCTTCCAGACGGTGGTGCCCCAAAGGGTGGTACGTGCGCGCCACGCGCTGCGGCCGTGTTCGTCGAACAGTTCCGTCGGCGTACCGACCAGATCGCTGACGATGGTGTAGAAGCGCTCGTCGACTTCTTGCTGCGAAGCATCGGCCGCAGGGGTGTCCCAGGAGGTTTTGCGCTCGGTCTGGGTGAGCGGCCGAAGCCCGTCGTGGTCCCACGTGAGCGTCACCGTATGCGGGGCTGCCGCCATGCTCGTTGTCTGCTCGCAGAGGGTGGCGCCGTCCCAGGCGAAGTCGATCTGCTCCGCGACTTCCTCGGGGGCGTCCGCAGCCAACCGCTTTTTCGCGATGCGCCGTCCCAAGGGGTCATAGAGGTATCGCCAGTGGGTGCCGTCGGGTGTCACCACCGAGACGAGCCGGCTTTCCGCGTCCCATTCGTAGCGCCATGTGTCCGGCTTGCGGGACAGACGGGTCTTCTGGCGCTGGGTGATACGGCCTGCTGCGTCGTGTTCGTAGCGGACGTTGCCTGCGGTGGTGATGCGGGTGCCGGTGTAGGTGCGGGTGCCTGTTGCCTCTTGGCCCGGCATGCGGGCCGGCCAGGAGGCGTCTGTCTGGTTGCCTGCCTCGTCGTAGGCGTAGGTTTCCGCCCAGCCTGCTGCGTGGACAGCTGTGACGCGGCCTGTCACGTCGAGGTCGAAGCGGCGGGTGTGGTCGAGGTGGTCCTCGATGGCGGTGAGGTTGCCGTCCGCGCGGTAGGTGTATGCGCGATGCCGGATGCGGGTGTTGTCCGGGCCTGTCAGTTCCTGTTCCGACAGGCGGCCCACGGCGTCGTACGCCTGGGTCAGTGCCAGGACCTCACCGACCGCGCGGGTCAGTTCCCGGCCCGCCTCGTCGTGGGTGAATGCCAGTGTCCGCCCCGAGGCCACCAGCTTTGTGCGGTTGCCTGCCGCATCGTACGTCCAAGTGCTCGTCGCGCCCGACGGTGTCGTACGGCCTGTACGGCGTCCCAGTTCGTCGTAGGTGTAGGTCAGTCTGCGGCCGTTGACCGTTTCCGCCGTCACCCGGCCCGCCGCGTCCCGCTCCAGGGTCAGCGTCGCGTCCGGGCCCACCGCCTCCGCCAGGCCGCCCGACGCGTCATACATGTACCGCGTGAGCGCACCCGCCGCGTCCTTCGTCACCGTGCGGCCGAGGACGTCTCGCTCGAAGCGGATCTCGTCGCCCGCCGCCGTCGTATGCCTCACCAGCCGGCCGGCCGCGTCGTGGGCGTATGTCAGCGTGCGGTCGTCGAAGTCCGTCTCCGCCGTCAGGCGGCCCGCCGGGTCGTAGTCGTAACTCCAGGTCAGTCCCTGTGGGTCGGTGACTCTGCGGAGCTGTAGTTCGGTGTCGTGTTCGAATGCGTAGCGGACGCCGTCCGGCCCCGTGCGGGCCGCGAGCAGGTCGAAGTGCGTGTATTCGTATGTCGAGGTCGCACCCAATTGGTTCGTGTACGAGGTGCAGTTTCCCTCGCCGTCGTACGACCAGGACTCCGTCGTGCCGTCGGCCGCCGTGCGCCGCGCCAGCTTGCCCTCGACCGTCCACTCCAGGTGTGTGGTCGCACCCAGCGGGTCCGTGATGGTGACAGGCCTGCCGAAGACGTCCCGCTCGTTGCGGGTCGCCGCGCCCAGCGGGTCCGTGACTTCCAGCGGCAGGCCGGCCGCGTTGCAGCACACCTCGGTGGTGTGCCCAAGGGAGTCCGTGGCGGTGGCCACCGCTCCGGTGGGGTGGTGGGTGAAGCGGGTGATCGCACCGTCCGGGGCGGTCACCGAGGTGCGGTTGCCGCGGTCGTCGTAGGCGTGCTCCCAGACCGCACCGCCGGGGGCGACGGCGCGCGTGAGCTGATGGAGGCCGTTGTAGGTGGCCTCGGTGATGCTGCCGTCGGCGCGGGTGACGCGCGTGATGTTGCCGGCCGCATCGTAGGCGTGGCTGGTCGTGTTGCCGAGGGGATCGGTCTGCGACAGCAGCCGGTCGTACTCGTCCCATTCCCGCCGCACGACGTGCCCGAGTGGATCGGTCTCCGCCACGAGCTGCAGCCGGTCGTTGTACTCGTAGGTGGTCACCTGGCCCAGAGAATCCACGTATCGCGTGGTGTTGTTCTCGGTGTCGTACATCACCGCGCAGTTCAGGGTGGAGCCGGCTCCCTCACCTCGCACGACGCGATCGTCGGCGTCATAGGTGAACCGGTACCAGGCGCCGATTCGGTCGGTCCAGGACGTGATGCGCGCGTGCTCGTCGTAGGTGAGCTGGAGCGGCCGGCCGGAGGAGTTGTAGATCTCATCGAGGTTGCCGTCGTTGTCGTAGGCGTAACGCAGCAACCGAGTGCCGTCGGATCCGTCGTCCGGATTCAGCAGGCGCAGGCCGGTGATCCGGTCGTCGGCGGTGTCGACGGCGATGTGGTAGCCGCCGGTGTGCCGGAGCGCGGCCGGCATGCCGGCGTCGTCGTACTCGAAGGTGATCTCATTACCGTTCCGGTCGGCGATCGACCGGAGGAACAGCGTCACCTGCTCCGGAGCATCGGCGCGGTCCGCCCTTCCGGGTATCTCCGGGGGCGGCGCGAAGCGGCGGGTGAGGCCGGAGCGCGGATCGGAGATCGTGATCGAGCCGTTGGCCGTTCCCTCCCATTCCAGCGGCCAGCGCGGACCTGCCACGGGCATGACGGGCCGGCCGGCCTCAGGGACGGGGTAGGCCAGGAGCATCCCGTCCTCGGTGGCGAACACGACGCCTTCGGAGTCGAATTCCAGGCGCTGGTCGAGCGTGGAGGCCCAGGATTCGCCGAAACAGCGTCCCCAGCGGTATGTGGAAAGGTGAGTGCGCCGCAGAACGAGGGTCAGCACGCCCGGCAGTACGACGTCGGTCTGCTCCATCAGCATTTCGCCGGAGACCATGTCGATCGGGTCACCGTTCTTGCAGCGGGCCTTGGTCGGCTTGGCCTTTTTCAGCAGGTCCTTGCCCGAGCGCAGGGCGCTGCGCAGCCCGCCGGCGCGCAGGCCTTTCGCCGCGGCCTTGAGGCCTTTGGCCGCTCCGGCGAGAGTGGTGATTCCCTTGGCGCCGGGAATGCAGTCCAGAGCGGCCAGGCCGACGTCGAAGAGACTGCATTTGCCGCTCTTGTATTTCATGAGGGTGTCGGCGAGCACGACCAGTGCCGCGACGACCACGATGGCGGCGAGGATCGGGCCACCGATGACCATGGCGACGATGCCGACGACGGTGACGACGACCTTGCAGACGGAGACGATCGCGTCCCAGTTGTCGGTGACAAAGTTGACGGCCTCCTCCCACCAGTGGCGGTTCTGGATGCCGGCGTCGGAGGCTTCGTCCAATGCGTCCTTGCAGACCCGGGCGGCCTCCTCGCGCAGCTCCTTGGCCTCGGCAGCCATCGCCTTCGCAGCGTCCAGGGCCGACTGTGCGGTGTCGACCGCGCCCTGGGCGTCACCACGGGCGGAGTTGGCCTGCTGGGCGTTGCGGGTCGCGGCACGCACCTTGGACTCGTCCGGGGCCTCCGGGCCCTTGGCCTTGTCGTAGGCGTCGGTCTTGGCGGTGGCGGTCTTGACCCAGTCGGTGGCGGAGTCCAGCCGCCCCTGGGCGGCGGTCAGGTCGGAGCGGGCCTCGCGGCCCTTCTTCAGGGCGCGGTCGGCCAGGGACTGGGCACGTTCGAGCTTCGGCCAGTAGGCGGCGAGGGCATCGCCCGCCATGTCGTAGGAGGTCCTGAGTTTCCTCAGGTTCCCCGGGACGCCGTCGAACTCCTCCTTGAACTTCTTCGCGGAGCGGCCGGACCACTTCAGGACCGCGTCCTCCGACGCCATGTCGGTGATCTGCCGCAGCGCGGTACCGACGTCCTCGGCGAACTCGTGCAGCTCGCGGGCGAGGTTGCGCACCCGCTCCGGATCACCGGGCGTCGGGTCTCCCTCCAGGTCCAGCACATGCCAGTCCGTCGGCCGATGGCCCACGTCAACGCCCCCGTAACACACTCAACGTCAGTCAACGTGATCTTGAGGGGCAACCCTAACGCCCGGCACTGACACGGGTGACGGGCGGTACGCCGATCCATGCGCAGACAAGCTGGTCAGCGCGGCGCGGGACGGCTGGGGGCGCGGCGGAGTGGTCACGTGAAGCGGAAGGTGGAGGTGATGGCGTCGAACATGTCGAAGAACGAGTCCGCCAGGTCCAGCACCTGGCTGCTGCCGGACACCAGTGCCACCGTGCCGTGCTGGTCGGGGACGGGGATGAAGGTCTGCATCAGCACCGCCCGTACGGTGCGCTCGTCACCGGGGACGGCGATGTCCTCGATCCCGTAGGTCCGCGCCACGGTGCCCACCTGCGGGATCTCGACGGTCGTGACCTCGCGCCAGGCATCGCCGTCGCGTTTCGCCTGCCGGGGGCTGATCTGCTGGGCGATGAGCTGGGGATCGGTGGGCAGGATCTCGCCGTCGTCGGTCTGAGCGCCGATGACCGACACGGTCACCGAAGCGGTGACGGGCGCCTCGCCGCCGAAGGACTGCGCCATGCAGCCGCAGTACAACGCGCCGGACTGCCAGGCGTCGCGGGCGGCCTTCTGGAGGAACGAGGTGAAGGCGTCTCGATGCCCGGCCAACTCCGGGTACTGCCGTACGCGTTCGTTGACCAGCTGGCGGATGTTGTCGTCACGCGAGGCGGGTCGGATGTCGAACTCCCACCACGACTTCGGCACCTTGATATGAAATCCGCTGCGCTCGACGGTCTGTGCTTCGCTTGTACGGCTCACCGTTCACTCCCCTCCCCTGGCCCGATCTTGTCGCCGGGGCGGTCGCCCACCTTACGGCCGGGCTGGACCGCGGTGGTGGGGTGGTGGGTGCATGCGCATACGCTGGCTGCTCACGTGACCTGGTGATGGCGTTGCTACAGGGGAGGTTCCGGGTGAGCGGTGACGAGGGGCGGCTGGCGATACCGCTGAGCGAGCTCGAAGGCTTCGGGAGCCGGCTGCGGTCCATCAAGGGCCGGATGAACGGCACCAAGAAGATGTTCGAGAACTACGCGGACGACATCGGCGACGACGGCGTCGTGGAGAAGATGGAGAGCTTCGAGTCGAACTGGGAGGACGGGCGCGGCGACATCGACAAGCAGCTGTCCGGACTGGCGGACATGGCCGACACGGTGTACCGCGAAGCGATCAAGGCCGACCTGGACCTCGCGAAGCAACTGGAGAAAGGGACCAAGGGGTGATCTTCCCGAATCCGACGCGGACGCGCTTCGGGAGAGGAGACCGGGCGCTCCGTCCGCGACCAGGACGAGGCAGGCTGTTCCTCCGTGCCGGTGATGTGCCCTTTTTCACGGCGCATTGATTGCACCGCTGGACGGGCACCGTTCCCTGCGCCCCACGCGCGACAACTAAGAAGTTGATAGTGCCCGGAGCCGGACTTGAACCGGCACGGCCCGAAGGCCAGCGAGGTTTAAGCTCGCCGTGTCTGCATTCCACCATCCGGGCCCGAAAACCCCCCCACGCCGCCACGAAGACGGCACCACGAGCCTAGCCCGCGACACCACTCGAACAGCGGCGGGATGGCCTGAGGTTGTCTTATTTTATTGGCAACTGAGGGCGCATCAGCACGTGGTACTCGCCTTCGGCACATGCCCAGGGCCGAACCGCCCCGCTCACGCACCACCGGCACGGCTCCCCCCGGATTGACGGAAACTCGCTGTCCTCCACCCCGCGTACCGCAGTCTTCCCGTTCCCCCGCCGCCACGTCAGCGACTCAGGGTCGCCCTCATCCCCAAGGAGGACCCACGGCTTCCCGGGTCCGACCGCAGGCCCCCTGAGAGACCGGAGCACGGGCTGACGCCCGGCACGATCCGCTCCCGGACGATGGAATCCGACCGTTCACACGGCCCCTACGTCCCGACAGGAGCACCAACCCGTGACCACCACCCACTCCGGCGTTCCCACCGCCACCCGCGCCACCGCGGTGGCCGCTCGCGCCACGGATCTCACCAAGGTCTACGGACAGGGCGAGACCCAGGTGGTCGCCCTGGACGGCGTGAGCGTCGAGTTCCGGCAGGCCGAGTTCACCGCGATCATGGGCCCCTCGGGCTCCGGCAAGTCCACGCTGATGCACTGCATGGCCGGCCTGGACACCGTCTCCCGCGGTTCGGCGCGGATCGGCGACACCGAGCTGACCGGCCTGAAGGACAAGAAGCTCACCCAGCTCCGCCGGGACAAGATCGGCTTCATCTTCCAGGCGTTCAACCTGCTGCCCACGCTCAGCGCGCTGGAGAACATCACGCTGCCGATGGACATCGCGGGCCGCAAGCCCGACAAGCAGTGGCTGGACCGGGTCGTGGAGACCGTCGGCCTCTCCGGGCGGCTCAAGCACCGCCCGAGCGAGCTCTCCGGCGGCCAGCAGCAGCGCGTGGCGGTGGCCCGCGCGCTGGCCTCCAAGCCCGAGATCATCTTCGCGGACGAGCCCACCGGCAATCTCGACTCGCGCTCCGGCGCCGAGGTCCTGGGCTTCCTGCGGAACTCCGTGCGTGAGCTCGGCCAGACCGTGGTGATGGTCACCCACGACCCGGTGGCCGCCTCGTACGCGGACCGCGTGGTCTTCCTGGCCGACGGCCGGATAGTCGACGACATGACCGCCCCTACCGCCGAGAAGGTGCTGGAGCGCATGAAGGGCTTCGACGCCAAGGGCCGTACGAGCTGATCAGCGCGTACGTGTCCCGCCCAGCCGCCCCGCCCTCCGGACCTCACCTTCAGGACTGACCCACTCATGTTCCGTACCGCCTTGCGCAACGTCCTCGCGCACAAGGCCCGGTTGCTGATGACCGCGCTCGCCGTGCTGCTCGGCGTCGCCTTCGTCTCCGGCACCCTGGTCTTCACCTCGACCGTCTCCGACGCCTTCCAGCACTCCTCGCAGAAGGGCTTCGACGACGTCGACGTCGCCGTCGAGCCCGACCGGGCCCCCGGCCCCGCCGACAAGCCCGGCACGGCCGACCGGCTGAGCCAGGACCTCCTGGACAAGGCCGCCGCCGTGCCCGGCGCCGCGCGCGCCACCGGTGACGTCACCGGCTTCGCCGCCGTCGCCGGCAAGGACGGCAAGCTCCTCGGCAACGGCTTCAGCAGCCAGGGCCGCAACTACTACCCGGGCAAGGACGGCCAGGACAGCCGCTACCCGATGCGCGACGGCCTGGCGCCGCGGAAGGCGGGCGAGATCGCGCTGGACGCGAAGACCGCCGACCGGGCCGGCTTCCATGTCGGCGACACCGTACGGCTCTCCGTCGACGGCCCCGTCCGCAAGGAGAAGCTCACCGGCATCTTCACCACCGACGACGGCAACGCCGCGGCCGGTGGCAGCCTCACCCTCTTCGACACCGCCACCGCGCAGAAGCTGTACGCCGCGCCCGGCCAGTTCGACCAGATCTACGTGAAGGCCGCGCCCGGCACGTCCCAGGCGCAGCTGAAGGACCGCATCGACGCCATCCTCCCCGCGCACACCGCCAGGACCACGACCGGCAAGGAACTCGCCGACGACCAGGCGAAGATGATCGCCGACAGCATGAGCTCCATGAAGACCGGCATGCTGGTCTTCGCCGGGATCGCGCTCTTCGTCGGCATCTTCCTCATCGCCAACACCTTCACCATGCTGGTCGCCCAGCGCACCAAGGAACTGGCGCTGCTGCGCGCGGTCGGCGCGAGCCGCCGCCAGGTGACCCGCTCGGTCCTCATCGAGGCGTTCCTGGTCGGCACGGTCGCCGCGGTCGCGGGCCTCGCCGCCGGTGTCGGCATCGGTGCCGCGCTGCGCTCCCTGATGGGCGCCACCGGCGAGAGCATGCCCGACGGCCCGCTGGTCGTCTCCCCCGGCACCGTCCTGGTGTCCCTCGTCGTCGGCATCTTCGTGACCATGCTGGCCGCCTGGCTGCCCGGCCGCCGCGCCGCGAAGATCCCGCCGGTGGCCGCCATGAACAGCGTGCACGCCACCGCCACCACCAAGTCCCTGGTGCTGCGGAACACCATCGGCACGCTCGTCGCCGCGGCCGGCGCGGCCCTCGTCGTCGTGGCCACCGGCATGGGCGAGAGCGGCAAGGCTCCCATGGGCGGCGGCGCCGCGCTGCTGCTGATCGGCGTCTTCATCCTGACGCCGCTGCTGTCCCGCCCGCTGATCGCCGCGGCAGCCCCGGTCCTGCGCGCCTTCGGCATCTCCGGCAAGCTGGCCCGGCAGAACGCGGTACGCAACCCGCGCCGCACCGCCACCACGGCCTCCGCGCTGATGATCGGCCTCACCCTGATCACCGGCCTGACCGTGATCGCGGGCAGCGTCCAGAAGGGCATCGACAAGATGGCCACCGACTCGCTGAAGGCGGACTACGTCGTCAGCATGGTCAACCACGGCCCGCTCTCCCCCGACGTGGCCGCCGAGCTCGCCGACGACCCGAAGGTCACGGCGTCCAGCCCGCTGCGCGACGCCCCCGTCCGCATCGACGGCGACTTCGCTTCCCTCACCGGCGTCAACGGCAAGGCCATCGGCGAGCTGACCCAGCTGGACTTCGAGGAAGGCTCCCTCGCCGGGTTCGGCGGCGGCAAGGCCGTCGTCGACAGCGACACGGCGAAGGAGCACGGCTGGCACACCGGCTCGACGTTCACCACGACGTACGAGGACGGCGAGCGCGGCCGGCTCACGGTCGCCGGGGTCTACGAGGGCACCGACGTGATCCGCGGGATCATGCTCGACATGGCGACGCTCGCCCCGCACCAGAACGCGGCGACCGACAGGCAGGTCCTGGTCAAGACGGCGGGCGGCCCGTCCGAGGCCACCCAGGACGCGCTGGCCAGGACGCTCGGGAACAACCCGGCCGTCGCGGTGCAGGACAAGCAGGACGTCTCCGACGGCATCGCCCAGCAGATCAACCTGATGCTGAACGTCCTGTACGGCCTGCTCGCCATGGCGGTGATCGTCGCGGTGCTCGGCGTGGTCAACACCCTCGCGATGTCGGTGTTCGAACGCTCCCAGGAGATCGGCATGCTGCGCGCGATCGGCCTGGACCGGCGCGGCATCAAGCGGATGGTCCGCCTGGAGTCCCTGGTCATCTCGCTCTTCGGCGGGGTGCTGGGCATCGGCCTCGGCGTCTTCTTCGGCTGGGCCGGCGGCAAGCTCGTCGCGGACAGCCTGGGCACGTACGAGATGGTGCTGCCCTGGGGCCGGATGGGGCTCTTCCTGGCGATGGCCGCGCTGGTCGGCGTACTGGCCGCGCTCTGGCCGGCCCGCCGCGCCGCCCGGCTGAACATGCTGGCCGCGATCAAGGCGGAGTGAGCCCGCGCGCCTGAGCACGACGGGAGCCCCGGTCCGGTGGACCGGGGCTCCCGTCGTGCTGCTGTCCGGGCGTCTCAGCCGCGCCACTCCCGGGCCCGCAGCGGCATGCCGGAGGCCCCGCTCTCCGGCGTACGGACCGCGAGGACCTGGTTGACGCCGATGCGGTTGCGCTCGAAGGACAGCGCCGAGGCGGCCATGTAGAGCCGCCAGACGCGGGCCCGGCCCGGCGTCGTCAGGCGTACGGCGCGGTCCCAGTGGCGCTCCAGGTTGGCCACCCACTGGCGCAGCGTCAGCGCGTAGTGCTCGCGGATGGCCTCCACGTCGCGCACCTCGAAGCCGGCGTCCTCCAGCGCCCCGACAGTCTGCCCGACCGGGGCGAGCTCGCCGTCGGGGAAGACGTAGCGGTCGATGAACTCGTCGACGTGGTAGCTGTCCTCGTCGGCGAGCGGGCGGCGGGCGATCTGGTGGTTGAGCAGCCGGCCGCCCGGCTCGAGGAGGCCGTACAGGTCGGCGGCGTACTCGGCGTACCGGGCCCGGCCGACGTGCTCGGCCATGCCGATGGAGGAGATCGCGTCGTACGGGCCGTCCTTGACCAGGCGGTAGTCCTGCACCCGGATCTCGATGCGGTCCGTGAGCCCGGCCTCGGCGACGCGCTTGCGGGCGTACGCGGCCTGTTCCTCGGAGAGGGTGACGCCGACCGCGCTCACGCCGTAGTGCTGGGCAGCGTGCAGCACCATCGAGCCCCAGCCGCAGCCCACGTCCAGCAGCCGCTCGCCCTCCTTGAGGTCCAGCTTGCGGCAGATGAGGTCGAGCTTGTCGCGCTGCGCCTCCTCCAGGGTCGCGTCCGGCTTCTCCCAGTAGGCGCAGGAGTAGACCATGGAGGGGCCGAGGACCAGCTCGTAGAAGTCGTTGCCGACGTCGTAGTGGTGGCTGATGGCCTGCTTGTCACGGCGCAGGGTGTGCAGCGGGCCGTGGGTTTTGGGGGCCTCTTCGGCGGGCGGCCGGGGCGGCAGCGGGGCACCGGCGAGCGAGAGCAGTTCACGGGCCGCGCTGCGGATCTCGGGGCGGGCGAGGGCGCGCAGGACGGCGGCGCGCTGCGGCTTGCCCTGCTCCTCGGGGCCGCGCTCCCAGATCATCTCGGCGAGGCCGTCCAGCGCGGTGTAGAGGTCGCCGTCGACATCGAGGTCACCGGCCACCCAGGCGCGGGCCAGGCCCAGTTCGCCGGGCTTGAAGAGCAGGTGGCGCAGGGCGCGTCGGTTGCGGAAGACGAGGACCGGGGCTCCCGGGGGACCGGACTCGCTGCGGTCCCAGGCCCGGATGCGTACCGGGAGCGGGGCGCCCAGTACCTCCTCAGCGAGCTTGGTGAGCCGTCCAGCGGCGTCGGCCATGTCGCACACCTCCGTATCGACGAGTCGGGGCGAGATAGTTTCACCCACCACGTAAACGCCTGATGGGGCCCGGGTAGTCCCGTTCGTTCGTAAGGGAACAGCAAAGCCCGGTACCGGCGCCATTGTGAATACGCCGAAGGAGCGGCGCCCGGGGAACGCTGTACGCACCGGCGTGCGCACCGGTATGCGGACACGCCGAAGGGCGCCTGCCCCACGGATGGCAGGCGCCCTTCGGCGTGTGCTGCTGCGTTCCCGACCCGGCGTCAGGAGGAACGCGGTCAGCCGGCCTTGGCGGCCGTCTTGTCGTCCTTCTTGTCCTCGGCGGCAGCCGGCTTCGGGGCCGGCTTGGCGGCCTCGTAGAACTCCTCGCGGGGGTTCTCCATCGCGCCGAGCGAGGTGATGTCGCGCTTCTGGAACACGTTGATCGTCCACTCGGCGATCACCCGGACCTTGCGGTTCCAGGTCGGCATCGCCAGACCGTGGTAGCCGCGGTGCATGTACCAGGCGAGACGGCCCTTGAGCTTGATCTTCATCTTGCCCATGACGATCATCGCGACGCCCTTGTGCAGGCCGAGACCGGCCACCGCACCCTTGTTGGCGTGCTTGTACTCCTTCTGCGGGAAGCCCCGCATACCGGAGACCACGTTGTCGCCGAGCACCTTGGCCTGGCGCATCGCGTGCTGGGCGTTCGGCGGGCACCAGGCGTTCTCGTTGCCGTTGGCGCGGCCGACCAGGTCCGGGACCTGGGCGTTGTCGCCCGCGGCCCAGATGTAGTCGGTGCCCTGCACCTGGAGGGTGGCGGCCGTGTCGACGTGACCGCGCGGGCCGAGCGGGAGCCCGAAGCGCGCGAGCGCCGGGTTCGGCTTGACGCCGGCCGTCCAGACGATCGTGTTGGCGTCGACCTCGAGGCCGTTGCTGAGCACCACGTGACCGTCGACGCAGGACGGCATGGTGGTCTTCAGGTAGACCTCGACCCCGCGGGACTCCAGGTGCTCCTTGCCGTACTTGCCGAGCTCGGGACCGACCTCCGGCAGCACCTTGTCCGCGGCGTCGACGAGCACGAAGCGCATGTCCTCGCGCTTCACGTTCTTGTAGAACTTGGCCGCGTCGCGCGCCAGGTCCTCGACCTCGCCGATGGTCTCGGCGCCCGCGAAGCCACCGCCGACGAAGACGAAGGTGAGCGCCTTGCGGCGGATCTCCTCGTCGGTCGTCGACTCGGCCTTGTCGAGCTGCTCGAGCACGTGGTTGCGCAGGCCGATGGCCTCCTCGACGCCCTTCATGCCGATGCCCTGCTCGGCCAGGCCGGGGGTCGGGAAGGTGCGGGAGACCGCGCCCATGGCGATGACCAGGTAGTCGAAGGGCAGCTCGTACGCCTCGCCCACGAGCGGGGCGACCGTGGCGACCTTGCGGTCCTGGTCGATGGTGGTGACGCGGCCGGTGAGAATCTCGGCGCCCGGCACAGCGCGTCGCAGCGGGACGACGACGTTGCGCGGCGAGATGCTGCCGGCGGCGGTCTCGGGGAGGAAGGGCTGGTACGTCATGTACGAGCGCGGGTCGACGACCGTGACGGTCGCCTCGCCGTACCGCATCTTCTTGAGGATGCGGCGTGCCGCGTACAGGCCTACGTACCCACCGCCTACTACGAGGATCCTGGGACGCTCCGTGGTGCTCATGTCATCGAGTATCCACCCCCACTTGGGGGGTGGCTCGTGAGGGCCTTCACAAGCACCGGACAGGGGTCTGCTACACTCCGCGCCTTCGTGATCGACGCCATAGCTCCGCGGGGGAACCACGGTGCCCGGCCGAGCGTTGCACACCCCTCCTCATCAGGGCTGGAGCCCCTTCGTGAGGCTGGACCACGCACCGCATAAGCGAGTCTTTAAGCCCGCCGAAACCGCACATTCCCCGGTGCGCGGCCACATGTGAGCCCCGAAGGGGCGAGTGGCGGGCGACTTGTTGCCCCATCGGGCGCTTTTTTCATGTGAAGAGTTTCACGAACTTTTTCGCCGACACGACGCGAAGGGGCCCCGGAACGCGTCCTCCGCACGCTCCGAGGCCCGTTTCAAGCCCCCTCAGAACCCGCTCAGCGGGCCTCTCAGGCGATGCTCCAGGCGATCCCGTCCAGGATGTCGTGCTCCGAGACGACGACCTCCTGAGCGCCCGTACGCTCCATGATCGAAAGCAGTACGAGGGCACCCGCGGCGATCACGTCCACCCGGCCCGGATGCATGACCGGAATCGCCGCACGCTCGTCGTGCGTGGAGCCGAGCAGCTGCTCGGTGATCTCCCGGACCTTCCCCAGCGGGATCCGCGAGTGATGGATGGCGGCCGAGTCGTACGCGTCCAGGCGCAGCGCGATCCCGGCGATCGTCGTCACCGTCCCCGCGAGTCCGACCAGCGTGTGCGCCTCGGCCAGCGGCACGGCCTCGGCGGCCTGGTCCAGCGCCGCCGCGACGTCCGCCCTTATGGCGGCGATCTGCCCCTCCCCGGGCGGGTCGACGACCTCGCCGTCGTGGACGAGGTGCCGCTCGGTCATCCGGACACAGCCGATGTCGACGGAGCGCGCCGCGCGGACGGAGTCCGACCCGAGCACGAACTCCGTGGAGCCGCCGCCGATGTCGACGACCAGGTACGGCTTCTCCAAGTCGGCGCGGCCCGTCAGCTCCTTCGTCGCGCCCGTGAAGGAGAACTCCGCCTCCTGGTCACCGGTGATCACCTCGGGCTCGACGCCCAGGATGTCCGCCACGCCGCGGACGAAGTCGTCCCGGTTCTCCGCGTCACGGGAGGCCGAGGTCGCCACGAAGCGCACCCGCTCCGCGCCCAGCTCCTCGATCACCGCGGCGTACTCCCGGCAGGCCGCGAAGGTCCGCTCCAGCGCCTCCGGCGCCAGCCGGCCGGTACGGTCCACGCCCTGGCCGAGCCGGACGATCTGCATCCGGCGGTCCAGGTCCTTCAGTTCGCCGGTCTCCGGGTCGAGGTCCGCGACGAGCAGACGGATGGAGTTCGTACCGCAGTCGATGGCGGCGACGCGCTTCACTCGGAGGCTCCCTTGTCCGTGGTGTCCGTGGTGTCCGTGGTCGTGCCGGTGTCCTGGCAGGGGCGCACGCACGGCCCCTTCTTCCACCACTCGGGCAGCATGGCGATGGCCTCGTCGCCCAGCGGGTTCACGCCGGGCCCTGCCGCCAGCGAGTGACCGACCAGCACGTGCAGGCACTTCACGCGGTCCGGCATGCCGCCCGCGCTCGGGAAGCCCGTCAGCTCCTCGATGGCGTCCCGGCGGCGGATGTAGTCCTCGTGCGCCGCGCGGTAGGCGGCGGCCAGCTCGGGGTCGGTGGCCAGCCGCTCGGTCATCTCCTTCATCACGCCGTTCGCCTCGAGCGTGCCGATCGCGGAGGCCGCGCGCGGGCAGGTGAGGTAGTACAGCGTGGGGAAGGGCGTGCCGTCCTCCAGGCGCGGGGCCGTCTCGACGACGTCCGGGTTGCCGCAGGGGCAGCGGTGCGCGATGGCGCGCAGGCCGCGCGGCGGGCGGCCCAGCTGCTCCCGGAACGCCGCGACGTCCGCGTCGGTGGGCTCGGTGGGCTCGGTCTGGGGAGGCGGCGTGTCCATGCAGGCTTCTCTTGTCGTCAGGGTTGTACGGTCGGCCGCCCCATCATCCCCCGGCGGCACGCCCTCGCGCGTCGGCGGAGTCCAGGCCGGACCAGATGGCTTCGTACCACGGGCGCTGCACCGCGCCCGTGGCGGCGCGCGGCCGGCCGGCGCCGGTGCCGTCCACGACGGTGTAGCCGGTCTCGCCGGGCAGGACGTAGTGCAGGTGGCGGCGGGCCTGCTGGCGTACGTACGCCGGGTCCTGCCAGCGCGCCTTCTCCTGGCGGAGCCGCTGCACCGCCTCCCGGGCCGTCTCGGCCTCGCGGCGCTGCTCGGCGATGTCCGAGCGCTGGGAGACGTAGGCCCTTATCGGGTACGCGAGGGCCACGACCAGCGAGCACAGTACGAGCGCGAGCAGCGCGGCGCGGCCGGTGAGCCGGCTGCGCCGCGGGGAGCGGGCACGGTAGACCCGGGCGGCGGCTTGCTCGCCGAGCGCCTTGAGCCGGGTCGCGGTCGAGAACCGTTCACCGGACAATGTGACCTCCCCTGCCTCGCCTCGTACATACGTCCCCGGCAACGGTACGGGACCGCTGCCGGGGACGTACGGAAGCCGAGGCCTTCAGGCCGCCGGGACCTTCGGGCCGCTCAGCCCTCAGGCGCGGGGCTCAGCCCTTGCTGTGCTTACTGGTCAGCAGAGCGGAACCGCGGGAACGCGCTGCGGCCCGCGTAGACCGCCGCGTCGTCGAGGATCTCCTCGATGCGCAGCAGCTGGTTGTACTTGGCGACGCGCTCGGAGCGGGCCGGGGCGCCGGTCTTGATCTGGCCGCAGTTGGTGGCGACGGCCAGGTCGGCGATGGTGACGTCCTCGGTCTCGCCGGAGCGGTGCGACATCATGCACTTGAAGCCGTTGCGCTGGGCCAGCTCGACGGCGTCCAGGGTCTCGGTCAGCGAACCGATCTGGTTGACCTTGACCAGCAGGGCGTTGGCGGAGCCCTCCTCGATGCCGCGGGCCAGGCGCTCGGGGTTGGTCACGAACAGGTCGTCGCCGACCAGCTGGACCTTGGAGCCGATCTTCTCGGTGATGGTCTTCCAGCCGTCCCAGTCGTCCTCGAACAGCGGGTCCTCGATGGAGACCAGCGGGTACGAGGCGACGAGCTCCTCGTAGTACTCGGTCATCTCGGCGGCCGAGCGGGACTTGCCCTCGAACTCGTACGCGCCGTCCTTGTAGAACTCGGAGGCGGCGACGTCGAGCGCCAGCGCGATGTCCTGGCCGGGGGTGTAACCGGCCTCCTTGATGGCCTCCAGGATGAGGTCGAGAGCCTCACGGTTGGAGCCGAGGTTCGGGGCGAAGCCGCCCTCGTCGCCCAGGCCGGTGGCCAGGCCCTTGCTCTTCAGGACCTTCTTGAGGGTGTGGTAGACCTCGGCACCCCAGCGCAGCGCCTCGGAGAAGGACTCCGCGCCGATCGGGGCGATCATGAACTCCTGGATGTCCACGTTGGAGTCGGCGTGCGACCCACCGTTGAGGATGTTCATCATCGGAACGGGCAGCACGTGCGCGTTCGGGCCGCCGAGGTAGCGGAACAGCGGCAGGTCGCTGGCCTCGGACGCGGCGTGCGCGACGGCCAGGGAGACGCCCAGGATCGCGTTGGCGCCCAGGGAGCCCTTGTTGTCGGTGGCGTCCAGGTCGAACATCGCCTGGTCGATGAGGCGCTGCTCGGTGGCGTCGTAGCCGACCAGCTCGGGGCCGATCTGCTCGATGACGGCCAGCACGGCCTTCTCGACGCCCTTGCCGAGGTAACGGTTCGGGTCGCCGTCACGCAGCTCGATGGCCTCGAAGGCGCCGGTGGAGGCGCCCGACGGCACGGCCGCGCGGCCGGTGCTGCCGTCGTCGAGGCCGACCTCGACCTCGACCGTGGGGTTGCCTCGCGAGTCGAGGATCTCGCGAGCTACGACGACGTCGATCGACGGCACGTTGTCTCCTTCGTGGGTTTCTGGAGTTCTGCAGCACGAGCCTAACGGCCTTCGCGCCGTCCGCCTGCCCCTAGCCCCGTGCGTGAGACGAAAAAGGCCCCAAAGGCCCGCAATCCGGGAGGTAAGAACCACTTTTTGTCGCGGACGTATCCGGCAAAACCGGCACTACGCATCTGAGCGGCCTGCCGCCCGGATGGCCCCGCTCACGCAAACGTGAAGCCCCGCCGTGACGCGCTCGGGGGCGTTCGCGTCGCGGCGGGGCGGTCTCACGGGCGGCCGGCAGGCCGACGGGATCAGACCTCGAGCTTCTGGCCCGGGAAGATCAGGTCGGGGTTGCCGCCGACGGTCGACTTGTTGTTCTCGTAGACGGTCTTCCAGTTCTCGCCGTGCGCCTTGGCGATCTTGCCGAGGGTGTCGCCGGACTTCACGGTGTAGTTGCCGTGACCGGCGGCCGGCTTCGGCGCGGCCTGGGGCTGCGTCGTCTGCGGCTTCGGGGCGGCCTGCTGCTTCGGCGCCTCCTGCTGCGGGGCGGCCTGCTGCTTGGGGGCCTCCTGCTGCGGAGCCTGCTGCTGGGCCTGGCCGGAGCCACCGGTGTTCACCTGCGCGGCCGGGCCACCGGCGGTCAGGCCGCCGGCACCGGCGCAGCCCCAGGCACCCGGGCCCTGCATGGCGAGCAGCTTCTCGGCGGTGGCGATCTGCTGGTCCTTGGTGGCCAGGTCGGCACGCGGCGCGTACTTGGTACCGCCGGCGGCGGCCCAGGAGGAGTTCGAGAACTGCAGGCCACCGTAGTAGCCGTTACCGGTGTTGATCGACCAGTTGCCGCCGGACTCGCACTGGGCGACCTTGTCCCAGGTGGCGACCGAGGCCGCGTTGGCGGAACCGGCGGTCATCAGCGGGACGGCCACGGCCGCGCCGGCGACACCGGCGAGCGTGACGGCACGGACGGCCTTCGAGGGGCGGCGGTGCTTGCCCTTGAGCATGTTGTTCTTCCTCACCGACGCCTGCGAGGTGAGCTGTCGGGTTCGGGCTGTGAGTGGCCCGGCCGGATGCGCTGTCCGCACACCCGGCTTCACCCCAAGCCGGCCGCTGCGTTTCCGCGGCGGTACGGCACTTACCTTGGGTCCCCCGCTCCTGCCTACGGCGCTTGCGCGACGGTTGTCCGACCGATCACCGGCAGGATTCGGCGAATGATCGGCGGGCTCACTTGGTGCGAGCGGTGAAGAACGTAAACACACACCCCTCAGCGGTTCAAACCACCCATTCGTAGGACAGTTGACCGGTTTCGAGCCTCGAAACCGCCCGTTTGCGCAGGTCGAACACGGTATGGAAACAACGGACACGGCGGCCGGAAACACCCCGGGACGAGACCCATGTCTCACTTTCCCCAATTGGGCACAACCGGCCCGCACTTAGCCCTTGCGGGGCCCTTGCGGGCCGCCCGTCACTGCTTCAGGTCGAGTCGCTGACCAGGGTGGATGAGGTCCGGGTCGGCCCCTATGACGCCCTCGTTGGCGTCGTACAGACCCGTCCACCCCTCGGTCAGCCCCTGCGCGTCGGCGATCGCGGACAGGCTGTCGCCCGGCCGCACCGTGTACATGCCGTCATCTGCCGGGGTACCGCGGTGCGCCTCACCGCCGCGCGACGCGTGCCGCCCGGCCGGACGCCCGTCCTCTCCCTCGCCGCCCTTGCCGTCGTCCGCGTCACCGCGGTGGCGGCCGGTACCGGGGGCCGAGGCGTCGCCGGAGGGCCGGTCGGCGGGGTCGCCCGCGCGCGGCCCGGCGGTGTCCTCGCCGGAGCCCTCGGCATCCCCGCCGCCCTGGTCCGCGCCGCCGCCGGACGGCGTGGCGGTGGCGTCGCCGGACGGCGAGTTGGTGGCGCCGCCGGAAGGCTCGGACGTGGCATCCCCGGAGGGCTGAGATGTGGCGCTGTCGGACGGCTGTCCCGCGTTGTCACCGCCGTCGTCGCCCGTGCCGGTGGACGGGCTGCCGGACGGGCTGCCGGAGGCGTCGTCGCCCGGCTCCGAGGGCTGCGGCACCGGCGTCTCCGAACCGCCCGGGTCCACGTCGGGTATCAGGCCGTCCACGTCGAGGCCGGCGTTGACGGCGCAGCTGGGCCAGGCGTCCGGGCCGCGGTCGTTCAGGATCGCCTCGGCGACCGCGATCTGCTGGGAGCGGCTGGCGAGGTCCGGACGCTCGGCGTAGGACTCGCCGCCGTAGTCCTTCCACATCTCCAGGGTCAGCTGCAGCCCGCCGTAGAAGCCGTTGCCGGAGTTGGCGCTCCACATGCCGCCGCTCTCGCACATCGCGACGCGGTCCCACGTGGCGGTGTCGGCGGCCTGCGCGCCACCCGCCGCCAGCAGCGGCAGGGCCAGCCCTGCGCCCGTGACGGAGGCCGCCACCAGGAGGGCGGGGGCCTGGCGGGGGCGGCGGTGTCTACCGTTGCCGGAGCGCATGCGGGTGCCTTTCGAGCGGCGGCTTGAGTTGTCGCAGGCAAAGTAGCGGGGGCCTGGTCCGGTCTCAAGCCGGTGTAGCGGAGATCACGTGTAGATCACGCCGCTGACGCCGGGTCAGTTCTGCCCGGCGCCGACCCCCTTGCCGCACCCCGTTACCTGCGGAAATGCCCGTTCTGACGGGGCGTCCGAAGCCCCTCCGGACTACTCGCCACCTGGCGCGTCCCGCTCCTCGTCCGGCGCGCCTTCCGGCGTGAAACGCACCGGCAGCGCCCGCAGTCCGCGCATGATGAGACCGCCGCGCCAGCGCAGCTCGTCCGGATCGGCGGCCAGTTCGAGATCGGGCAGCCGGGTCAGCAGGGTCGCCAGCGCCGTACGGCCTTCGAGGCGGGCGAGCGGCGCGCCCAGGCAGTAGTGGATGCCGTGCCCGTATCCGAGGTGCTGGTTGTCACGGCGCCCGAGGTCCAGGGTGTCCGGTGACGCGAACCGCGCCGGGTCCCGGTCGGCGGCCGCCAGCACCACCAGTACGGGCTCGCCGGCGGCGATCACCTGCCCGCCGATGGCCAGCTCCTCCGTCGCGAACCGCCAGGTCGCCAGCTCCACCGGCCCGTCGTAACGCAGCAGTTCCTCGATCCCGGTCGCGAGCAGTTCCTCGTCGCCCGCGGCCAGCGCCGCCTGCAGCCGCGCCCGCTGTTCCGGGTTGCGCAGCAGCGCGTACGTACCGTTCCCGATCAGGTTGACGGTCGTCTCGAACCCGGCGAACAGCAGGATGAACGCCATCGCCGCCGCTTCGTTCTCGGTGAGGTGCTCGCCGTGGTCCGAGGCCCGGATGAGGGCCGAGATCAGGTCCTCGTCCCCGGTCTCCTCCGCCGCCAGCGACTCCCGCTTGCGGTGGATCAAGTCGGCCAGATACGCACGCATCTTCTTCACGGACCGGGCGACCCCGCCACGCGGTCCCCCGCCGTGCCGGATCATCATCCCGGCCCAGTCCCGGAAGTCGTCCTGGTCCTCGCGCGGCACGCCCAGCAGGTCGCAGATGGCGTAGATGGGGAGCGGGAACGCGAACTCATGGATGAGGTCGGCCTCGCCGCGCGCCGCGAAGCCGTCGATCAGCTGGTCGGTCAGCTCCTGTACGCGCGGCGCGAAGCGCGCCACCGTACGCGGCGTGAACGCCTTGGAGACGAGGCGGCGCAGCCGGGTGTGGTCCGGCGGGTCGATGTTGAGCAGGTGCGTCATCAGGTTGGCGCTGCGCTCGCCGGGGATGCCGACCTTGCCCTTACCGTGCGCGGCCTCACTGTGGTGCTGCGGGTTCTTCGACAGCCGGGGGTCGGCCAGCGCCTCGCGCGCGTCCGCGTACCGGGTGACCAGCCACGCCTCGACCCCGCTGGGCAGCTCCGTCCTGCGCACCGGCGCGTGCTCCCGGAGCCAGGCGTACGCGGGATACGGATCGGCGGCGAACTCCCAGGTGAAGAGTTCAGGGCAGGCGGAAGCGGTGGTGTCGTGCACCCTCCGACCGTAACCGGTCGGCCGCGGGGCCCTCCTGAGAAGCCCCTAGCCCGCCCGTTCCGCCGCCACGATCGCGTCCCGGTACGTACGGGCCGCCGCCCGCAGCGCGGTCTCCGGGTCGGTGCCCTCCTCCTGGGCCCGCGCGGCCAGCGCCAGCAGCTCGTACCCGATGCCCTCGCCGGCCACCGGCACGTCGAGGCCGGCGGTGCGGGCCCGGGAGGCCAGCTTCGCGGCCAGCGCCAGGGCCGGCTGCCCCAGCGGCACGCCCTCCGTCACGGACTCGCGCTGCTTCTCGGCGGCCTTGGTGCGCAGCCAGTGCGCCCTGACGTCCTCCGGCGTCGCGGCCTCCTCGTCACCGAAGACGTGCGGGTGCCGGTGGATCAGCTTGTCGACGATGATGCCCGCGACGTCGTCGACGGAGAACGGCTCGTCCGGGTCGTCCTGCGCGATCCGCGAGTGGAAGACGACCTGGAGCAGTACGTCGCCCAGCTCCTCGGCCAGCGCCTCCCGGTCGCCCTCCTCGATCGCCTCGACCAGCTCGTACATCTCCTCCAGGCCGTACTTCGCCAGATCCTCGTGGGTCCGCACGCCGCTCCACGGGCAGGCGGCCCGGATCTGGTCCATGACCTGTACGAGGTCCAGCAGCCGGGCACCGGGCAGGTCGTACGAACCGGGCAGCAGCTCCAGGTCGGGCATCGCCTCGCGGCCCGACCCGGCGAGCCGGGCGAGCCCGTCGGTCAGCGCGCTCTCCCCGGCGGCCGACGTCAGCACCACGGCCGTACGGCCGCCCGCCACGCAGTAGTCGACCAGCTCACGGGCGGTGGGCTCGGCGGTCTCGGCCGTGATGCCCGCCTCGGCGAGGTACGGCAGCTGCGGGTGGTCGGGGTCGGCGCACAGCACGCGGTCGGCGGCGCGCAGCGTCTGCCACGCGGGCCAGGACAGCAGGCCGGGCGCGACCCGGTGGCTGGTGGTGAGCAGGACCAGGCGGCCGGTGGCGGAAGCGTTCACCCGTCGAACGTAACGCACGGGAGCGGACGGCCGGGCGGCAGGCCGGGCGCACGCCGTGCCTGGTGCCCGGCCGTCCGTCGGATCTGCCGTCCGTCGGATCTGCCGTCCGGCCGCCCCGGTGTCACACCTGCTGCTTCTGCTCCGTACGCACCCACGGAGTCTTCGCCTCGCCGAGCATGACCTGGCTGTCGTTCCACTCGCCGAAGCGCGGGTTCACATCGATACCGAGGTCACGCGAGGTCTTGGCCAGCGCCTGGGCCAGCTTCTGCTGGCCCTGCGGCGTCTGCCGGTTCACGCCCAGCTTCTTCGCGATGCCGTCCATCAGGATCTGGTTACGGGCCATGCCGTCGATCTCGCTCGGCGCGATGGCCTGCTGGAGCGACATCGCCTTCAGCCGCTCGGCGCCGCCGGCCCGCCGCTCGGCGGTGTTCCGCCACTTCTGCACGTCGGACCGGCTGGCCTCGACGCCGGCGTCCTGCGCGTTACGCGCCAGCACCCTGTCGAAGATCATGCTGTTGAGCATGGTCACGCTGAGCCGGCCGGTGTTCTGGATCATCTGTGCGCCCTGCGGGGCGCCCTCCTGGGCCGTACGGACGTTCTTCACCCGCGCCTGGAGCTGCGCCACGGTGATCCGCTCCCCGCCCACGACGGCCGCGGCACCGGGGTGCGCGTCGCTGCCGCAGGCGGACAGGAGCGGGGCCGCCACGACAGCGGCGGCGGAAACGGAGAGCGCAGTCCTACGGCGGAGCATTCGGCCTCCCGGCGAAGATCATGAACGACAGCGGGGGCCTTCAGCACCTCGCGGGCGTCTCAGTCCTGGCGTTGATCGATGGTATGAAGTCCGCGCGGCGCGGACCAGCAATTCGACCAACGATTGCGGCACTTTTGTGTTTCGTACCCTTGCGGCGGGCCGTTGCTCCGCGGCGGTACGGTCCCGCCGCCGGACGGTACGGCCGCTGCTCCGCGGCGGTACGGCCCTACCAGCCCGGGTGGTGCGGCCGTCCGCACGTCCGCTCCACCTGGTGGTACGGCCACCCGCAGGTCCGACCGGATCCTGCGGTTCAGCGGTTCAGCGGTTCAGCGGACGCGGGCCAGCCACTCCAGGGTCCGGCGCACCTCCGCCGGGAAGACATGGTGCGCACCGTGCACCCGCTCCGCGTCGTACAGCAGCCGGGCGAGCGTCTCCTGCGCCGCGCCGCGCTCGCCGAGCGCGAGCAGCAGGTGACCTATGGAACGGCGTATCTCCAGCGGGCGTACGGGGTCGTCGGGCACCGCTTCGAAGTGCGGCAGCAGCGTGCGGTACTCCTCCAGTGCGGCCGCGGCCTCGCCCAGCTGCTCCAGGCACTGGGCCGCCTCGAAGCGGAACTGCAGCGCCTGGCGTGCCGCGCGCGGACCGGCGTCCCGCACGAACTCCTCGGCCAGCAGACGCAGTTCCGGCAGCGCCCTGCGGTACTGCCCGTCGTCCATGAGCGTGGCGGCGTACTGCTTGCGCAGCGTCCGGACGACCGGTGAATGCTCCCCGTGCCGTGCGGCCGCCGCCGGCAGGATGCCGCCGAGTATGTCGACGGCCTGGGTGATCCGCCCATGGTCCAGCAGCCGCTTGACCTCGTCGACGGCAGCGGCGACGTCCACGCTGCCGGCGGGGCCGGGGGCCGCGCCGCTGCCGGAGGGGCCGGGGGCCGGGGTGCGGGGAGCCGCACCGCCGGCCGACGGCGGCATCCGGGGGTCCGTGCCGCCGGTCCCGGCCGACGCCGGTGTACGGGGGACAGCGGCAGCCGGGGCGAACGACACGGCGACGGGCGGGGCAGGTACCGGGGCCGGGGACCGGGAGACGTGCGGGGCGGGGGCGGACGCGGTGGAAGCGAGCGCGGCGGCGGGGACGGGCGCGGAGACGGCGGGTACGGACGCGACGGAGGCAGCAGGCGCGGCCACGGCGGAGGCGGGCGCAACGGATGCGGCCACGGCGGAGGCGGACGTAGCGGGGACGGACGTAGCGGGGACAGGCGGGGCGAGCGGATACGCCGGGACCGAGGCGGCACCCGCGCCGCCTCCGGCGCCCACGCCGTTCGCGGCGGCCGCGGGCCCGGCGGCGGCCGGCCGGGCTGCCCGTCCCGGCCACGGCGCGTGCGGCAGCAGGAAGGGCCGGGTCGGGTCCATCGGCGCGACCGGCCCCTCCCCCCACGCCCGGGCACCCGCTTCCGCTCCCGCTTCCGTCCTCGTGCCCTGCCGCCCCGCTCCCGCTGTGGGAAGGAGGGGCGCCAGTGCCTGGTACACCTCCTGCGCGTCGGCCGGCCGGTGTTCGGGGTCCTTGGCCAGCAGCCGCAGCACCAGCGCCTCCAGCTCCTCCGGCACATCGGCCCGCAACTGCCGCACCGGCACCGGCTGCTCGTACAGATGCCGGTGCAGTACGCCCAGCGCGGTGGATCCGGCGAACGGCACGGACCCGCTGAGCAGTTCGTGCAGCAGCACTCCGAGCGCGTACAGGTCGGTGTACGGGCCGACCGTGCCGCCCATGGCCTGCTCGGGCGCCATGTAGGCAGGGCTGCCGATGGGCGAACCGGTGTGGGTGAGACGGGTGGTGTCGGTGTCCAGCGCCGAGGCGATGCCGAGGTCCAGGACGGTGACCGTGCCGTCCGCCTTGACCATGACATTCCGTGGCTTGAGGTCGCGGTGCACGATCGGTACCGCGTGCACGGACGCCAGCACCGCGCACAGCTGGGCCGCCACGCACACCGCCCAGGTCCAGGGGTACGGGTCGTGCTCGGCGAGGTGGTCGGCCAGGTCGGCCCCCTCGACGTACTGCATGACCAGGAAGAGATCGTCCCCGTCGCTGCCCGCGTCGTGCACGGTGACCAGGCCGGGGTGGTCGACCTGTGCGGTCACCCGGCACTCGCGCGCGAAGCGGTGGCGCAGCTCCTCCGCGTCCGGGGCGCCGGCCATCCGGTCGGGCCGGAGGAGCTTGACGCCGACACGGCGGTCCAGACGGCGGTCGTACGCGATCCACACCTGCCCCATGCCGCCCTGTCCGAGCAGCGCGGAGAGTTCGTACCGCTCGGCGATGACTCTGCCGTTCACCGCCCGTCCTCCTCACGGCGCCGTTCCCCGTCGCTCCGGCGGAGGTAGTCGCTGAGCTCGTCCAGCTCGGCCCGCACCTGCTCGATCCGCTGCGGCTGCGACTGCGGACGTGGCGGGGGCTGAGGCTGGGGCTGGGGCTGGGGCTGGGGCTGCGGTTCGGCTCGGGGCTGGAACTGGGGTTGCGGCTGGGGCCGTACGGGGGCGGCGTACCCGGCCGCCGGGTACGCCGCCCCCGGAGCTCCGTACGAAGGTGCCCTGTCCGTAGGCGCCCTGTACGAAGGGTCCCCGTAGGCCGGGATCCCGTAGGCGGTGGCCCCGTAGGCAGGCACTCCGTATCCGCCGACTCCGTGCGCCGGGACGGTGGTCCGGTTGTGGTCGGCCGGGTAGGCCGCGAGCGAGCGGGCGCGGGCGCGGATGTCGACGACGAGGTAGTACGCGACGGCACCGGCCATCTGAAGGAGGATCAGGACCAGCGCAGCATCACTGCGCCAGTCGCTCTCGGGCACCGAACCGACCACGGCCATCAACGGGATGGTCAGTACCGCGGCCACGCCGAAGATCCACCAGGCGATCGGCCGCCGGTGCACCAGCGCGGCGCGCAGCAACGTCACCCAGGCGAGCATGCCGATGCTGAGCACCGCGATCGCCACGAAGACCACTCGCAGCAGCACGACCGTCCCCGGCTTGAGGGGACGGGTCGGTGGCGGAGCCATGGCAGGGCCGTGCATCGCTGCTCCTGGTCGGTATGGCCGTCGTGGCGGGTTTTTTCGAGCGTATATACCGACACCGACAATGCCGCCGGGGTTGTACGGAACCGCATCGCGGTCCGGTCACAACTCCGCCCCAGGGAACGGGAAGAGGCCGAGCGCCGTTCACGCACTCCCCTGCCCGCCTTCCCCGGACTGCGATCGCGTCCCGGCCCGGGTCCGCGGTCCCGGGCCCGTAACCAACCGGGTGCGGGCTCAGTCCGGGGGTATGGAGCCGTCCGTCAGGCCGTCGTACAGGCCCTGGGTCAGCCGCTCGCCGAGCCGGGCCGAGTCCCGCAGGGCTGCCTCGAAGGCGGCGAGAGCCCGGAAGCGCTCGCCGTACGCGCGCTGCTCGGCGGGGGGCAGCCGGGGCAGTTGGAGGCGGCGGACGTCGAGCCGGGTGGCGGTGGAGGCGTAGCTGCTGGCCTGGCGGTTGTTGGCCGTACCGCGCAGGAAACCGGCCAGGAACCACGGGTCCAGCGCGGCGGGCTCGGGCCGCAGCAGGAAGAGGTTCCGGCCGAGGGCCGCGCCTTCGGTGTCGGGGTCGACGACCCGGGCGATGGCCCCGCCGCCCAGCACGGGCACGACGACGTCGCCCGCCCGCAGCAGGACGGGGTCCTCCGGGGCGTCACCGGCGGCCGGCTCGGGAAGGGTGCCGGAAGGCGGCATGCCGCCGATGACGTCGTGCTCGGTCAGCTGGACGGGCCCCTCTCCGACGGCGGCGGTGCCGGGGCCGCCGGCCCGCAGCAGCAGCGCTCCGGCCCGGGCCAGTTCGCCGACCGTGGTCAGCGGCCAGCGGGCGGGCGCGGCCTTCCCGGCGGGAACGGGGGGCGGGGCGAGCTCGGCCGTACGGTCGAGGGCGGCGGTCAGTTCCTCGTGCGCGCGGGCCAGTTCGGCGGGGCCACCGGCCGCTGCGGGTGGCGGGAGATGCCGGGCGGGGGCGAGGTCGACATCGTCGTCCAGCAGGTCGATGGCGGCCAGCGCACGCCGCACCCCCGGCCGTTCCTCGATGCCGCCTTCGTGGTCGAAGGCCCGCCAGGCGTCCAGGACCGTGGCGCGCACGGTCTGCCAGTCGAGCTTGTCCCGGCCGCCCGGGGCCAGTTCGGCGGTGTCGACGACGAGGAGGTGGGGGGCGGGCGGCGGGGCGCTGTCCGGCCGGTGCAGCACCCAGAGGTGCAGCGGAATGCCGTACGGCGGGGCCGCACCGGCGGGCAGGGCGATGACGGCCCGCAGCGCGCCGCGGCGCAGCAGGTCGGCGCGGATACGGCGGCCGGAGCGGCGGGAGGCGGCGGCGGGCGGCATGAGCAGGACGGCCGTACCGCCGACCTTGAGACGGGCGAGGGCGTGCTGGACCCAGGCGAGCTCCGATTCCGTGCGGGCGGGGAAGCCGTACTCCCAGCGGGGGTCGTAGGCCAGGGTGTCGTGGCCCCAGTTGCGCTCGTTGAACGGCGGGTGCGTGAGGACGGCGTCGACCGCCAGGTCGGGGAAGGCGTCGGCGCGCAGCGTGTCGGCGGCCTGGACCCGGACCTGCGTCTGCGGCGACCGCAGCGCCAGGCGCAGGGCGGTGAGCGCGGCGAGGTCGGCGTCGGCCTCCTGCCCGTACAGCGCGGCGGGCCCCAACGGCGCCCCGCCGCCGCCCGAACCCCCGGGCCCGCCCCGGGACTCGCCCGCGGAGCCCGCCGCACCCCTGTCCGAGACACCCGGAGCGGCCCTTTCGTACGCGCCGCCCCCGGCCTCTTCGTACGCCCCGTCCCCGGCCCCTTCGCACGTGCCGTCGCCGGCGGCTTCGTACGTGCCGTCGCCGGCGGCCGGGTCGCGCGGGGGCTGCAGCAGGGTGCCCGTGCCGGCGGCCGGGTCGAGGACGGTCGTGGCGGGGCCGGCCAGTTCGGCCATGAGGGCGGCGAGGCCGGGCGGGGTGAGGGTGTACTGCCGGGGGTTGGCGTCCAGGTGGCGGCCGAGCAGGAATTCATAGGCCTGCGGAGCGCCTTCGGCGTCCTCGGCGAGCTCGGCGGCCGCCCGCACGAGTGCGCTGGACGGGGCGAGCGCCTCGCGGGTGAGGCCGGTGACGGGGTGGGCGGGGCCGAGCCGGGCGGTGAGGACCGTGTCCAGGGCGGGCGGCAGCAGGCCGGTCAGCTCGGCGTCGTCGCCGGCCCGGGCGAGTCCGCGCCAGACGGCGGGGCGGTCGCGGACGAGGAGGAGGACGGCGCCGACGTGCCGCAGGGCGACGGCGGCACCGGCCGGGTGGCCCATGACCTGCTGCCACACGCGCTCGCGCAGCGGGACCTCGGCGAGCTTGCCCTGGTCGCGCAGCCACCGCTCGACGGCGGTCAGGTCGAAGGCGGGGCTGGCTTCCGTGCCGCCCACGGGCTTGGGGAAGTCGGCGTGCCGACGGCGCCAGTTGCTGACCGCGGCCCGGCCCACGCCGGCCAGGCGCGCGATGCCCGCAGCGGTCACCTCCGCCGCGACCGCGGCCTCCAGCGGGGTCTCCGCCGGGATCTCCGGTGTTGCGTTCTCCGGCACCTGACTGGCTCCCGTCCGATCGCTCCGTCGCGTGCAGTGTCGCCTGTGTCAGCGAGCATACCCACGACTTCGCCACCAACCCCTTCACGGCCGTGAATACACACTTTCCCGTGAATCGTGTTGACTCGGTTCACAGCCTCTGCTGTTATTGAGCCATCGCGCCACCTGCTCCATCTTTCACGCACTTCTCGGCTATCTCGGCTTTCTCCTCATCTCTCCTCTTTTTTCACCTCTCAGTTCTCCAGGTCGCTTCGTCAGAACCGATCGAGACTCCCGGAAGGGACCCACAGCCATGTCCCAGCAGATGCAGTTCCCGCCCGGTCCCCCGGTTCCGATGGGCGCCCCGGCTCCGCAGGCCGCGCGCAACGGCCTGGGCGTCACGGCCCTCGTGCTCGGTGTGATCGGCGTGCTGTCCGGCCTGATCCCGTTCTTCTTCTGGCTCGCCGGTCTGCTCGGCCTGCTGGCCCTGATATTCGGTCTGATCGGCCGCGGCCGCGCCAAGCGCGGTCAGGCCACCAACAAGGGCGTCGCGCTGGCCGGTGTGCTGCTCGGCATCGCGGCGCTGGTGGCGTCGGTGATCGGCGCGGTCATCACCTTCACCGCGGTCAAGGGCGCGGTGGACGAGATCAACAAGTCGCTGGAGACGTCCAAGGTGCAGCCCAAGGACGGGGCGAAGGGCGAGGACGCGGCCGGCTCCGAGGGCGGTGCGGGCGAGGCGCTGCACGCCGGCGACACCGCTGAGTACGACACGGGTCTGAGCGTCACGGTGTCCGAGGCCTCGCCGTACACCGTCGACGAGTTCGCCGTCGGCCACAAGAAGAGCAACAAGGCCTACAAGATCACCGTGAAGGTGGAGAACAAGGGCAAGAAGAGCTTCGACAGCACGCTGACCCTGGTCGAGGCGCGCGCCGGCGAGGACGGCAAGAGCGCCGAGCAGATATTCGACGGCACGGTCGGCGAGGGCTTCACGGGCAAGATCCTGCCGGGCAAGACGGCGACCGTGGACTTCGCCTTCGACGCCCCCGCCGACGCGAAGAACCTCGACATCGACGTGTCGCCGGGCCTGGAGCACGAGGCGTCCCAGTGGGAGCTGAAGCTGTAGGACCGCAGCTGTTCCGCTCGGGGCCCGGCCACCACGGCCGGGCCCCGTCGCCTCTTCCCCCTACGTCTTCTCCGCCTGGCAGTCACTTCGCGTGGAAGCGGGGCGGGGCCGCTGTCGGGTTGCCGCCGGTGGGGAGCTTCTCGGCCGGGCAGGTGTCCAGGACCTTCGCCATCGCGGCCTTCTCCGCCCGCGTCACCCACAGGCCGTACTTCTTCTTCACCGCGACCTGATGGGCGACGTAGTCGCAGCGGTAGCTCTTCTCGGCCGGCAGCCAGGTGGCCGCGTCGCCGTCGCTCTTCTGCCGGTTGGCGGAGGCGCCGACGGCGATGAGGTTCAGCGGGTCGTTGGCCAGCGCGATCCGCTTGGCGGCCGGCCACTGGCCGGCGCCCTTCTGCCAGGCGTCCGACAGCGCCACCACATGGTCGATGTCGACCAGGCTGTCACCGCGCCGGAAGAACACCCGCTGCCCCGTGTACGGATCCTTCGTCAGCTCTCCCGAAGCCACCTTGCAGTGCCCGTCCTGGAAGCGCACCCGGGTCAGATCGCGCTTCAGGATGTCCTCCCGGGTCGGGCAGCCGTTGCTGTCCGTGTCGGCCCAGGCGGTCCCGAACCGCTCCCGCTCGTAGCCGGTCTTCGGGGCGCGGCCCTTGACCGTCAGCGAGCCGAGCGCCGCCAGCGCGCTGCCCGGCTCCCCCGTCGCCGTGGGAACGTCCGGGCTTCCCCGGCCGTCTCCCTGAGTGCCGCCGCCCGACGGGATGCAGCCGGCCAGGGCGAGCGACGCGGCCAGGGCGGCAGCGGGGAGCGCGGCGCGGCGCAGGGGGGAAGCGGACCGTATCAAGGGGGACATCCAATCGTCGGTTGCGGCAGGGCGGGCGGCCGGGCGCGGCGGCGCGAGCCGGCCGGCCCGGGTGACCGTACGTCTCGTCGCCCACCTTGAATGACGGGCCGTCCGAGGCACAGGTTTCGAGTACCTTTTCGGAAGTCGACAGAGTAAGGATCCACATGGAATCGGCCGCAGCCACCGCGGCGGGCGACGCCGGCGCCCGGACTCCGGCCGCGGCCGACGGCCGCCCCCGGCGCGGCCCCGGCGGCCTCCGCGGCGCCGCCGCCGCGCTCCGCGCCCCGCGCCTGGACCCGTACTGGACGGCCGCCGTCTTCTTCGTCCTCTTCACCACGCTGTCCGTGCAGCGTTACCGCACCATGGGCACGGTCTCCTGGGACCTCGGGATATTCGAGCAGGTCGTCCGCTCCTACGCGCATCTCCAGGCGCCCGTCGCCGACCTCAAGGGGCCGGGCGCGAACATCCTCGGCGACCACTTCAGCCCGGTCCTCGCCCTGCTCGCGCCGCTCTACCGGCTGATCCCGTCCCCCGTCACGCTGCTCACGGCACAGGCCGCGCTCTTCGCGCTGTCCGCCGTGCCCGTCACCCGGTGCGCCGGCAGGCTGTTCGGCCGCCGCGCCGGGCTCGCGCTCGGCGCGGCGTACGGCCTGTCCTGGGGGCTCCAGCGCGCCGTCGACTTCGACTTCCACGAGATCGCGTTCGCGCTGCCGATGATCGCCTTCTCACTGGAGGCGGTGGTGCGCCGGCGCTGGACCGCCGCGGTGTGCTGGGCCGCCCCGCTGGTCCTGGTCAAGGAGGACCTGGGGGTGACCGCTGCGGCCATCGGCGTGGTCATCGTGATCCGGGCGCGCCGGGCGGTGCCCGCGGCCGTCGCGCTCACCGTCTTCGGGCTCGCCGCCACCGCCCTCACCCTCGCCGTGATCATTCCGGCCTTCAACGGCGCCGGCTCGTACGACTACTGGACCAAGCTCAGCGGTGACGGCGGCCCGGCCCCGGTCATCCCCCTGGACACGGCCGTCCGCACACTGCTGTGGATCCTGCTGCCCACGACCGGTCTGCTCGCGTTGCGCTCACCGCTGCTGCTCGCCGCCGTACCGACCGTCGGCTGGCGTTTCGTCTCGCACGACGACCACTACTGGGGCACCGACTGGCACTACAGCGCCGTCCTGATGCCGGTGGCCTTCCTCGCCCTGATCGACGCGCTGCCCCGGTTCCGTACGAGCGCCCGCCCCTGGCTGCGCAGCTACGCCGCGCACGTGCCGGCCGCCGCGCTGGCCGTTGCCCTCGCGCTGACGACGACGCTCCCGCTGGCGCGGCTCACCGAAGCGGCCACCTACCGCACGCCGGCCTCCGTCCCGCAGGCCGAGGCGCTGCTCGACCGCGTGCCCGACGGCGCGACGGTCGAGGCCGACGTCCGGCCCATCAGCCGGCTCACCGGCCGGACGACGGTGTACTGGATAGGCGACACCCGCGGCATCGACCCGGACTACATCGCCGTCCAGCTGCGCGACGGACGGACCACGCCGCAGGCCGTCACGGAGGCCGAGGAGCGCCACCCGGGCGAGGTGTACGTACCGGACGGCGAGGCGGGCGGCCTGACGCTCCTCAAGCGCACCACGAAGGACTGAGGCGCGGCGGGGTCCCGGGGCCCCGCCGCCGCGTCCCGTTACGACCCCAGGATCGACGTCAGGAACTCCCCGACCCACGCCAGCAGTTCGCGGCCGACCAGGGGCTTGCCGCCGATCTTGCCGGTGGCCGGGCGGGGCACCAGGACCTGGTGGGTGGCCGGCTTGATGACCGTACGCGGGTACAGCCGCTTCAGGCGCAGCTCCTGGGACTCGCGCAGCTCTACCGGGCCGAAGCGGATGTTGGAGCCCTGCAGGGTGATGTCGGTGACGCCGCAGGAGCGGGCGAGCATGCGCAGGCCCGCGACGAGCAGGAGGTTCTCCACCGGCTCCGGCAGCTTGCCGTAACGGTCGGTCAGCTCCTCGCGTACGGAGGCGATGTCCTCCTCGGTACTGGCGGAGGCGATCGCGCGGTAGGCCTGGAGACGGAGGCGCTCGCCGGGCGCGTAGTCGTGCGGGACGTGCGCGTCGACCGGCAGCTCGATCTTGACCTCCGCCGGCGGCTCCTCCTCCGCGCCGCCCTCCAGGGAGGCGCGGTAGTCCGCCACGGCCTCGCCGACCATGCGGACGTACAGGTCGAAGCCGACGCCCGCGATGTGGCCCGACTGTTCGCCGCCGAGGAGGTTGCCCGCGCCGCGGATCTCCAGGTCCTTCATCGCGACGTACATGCCGGCGCCCATCTCCGTGTGCTGGGCGATGGTGGCCAGGCGTTCGTGCGCGGTCTCCGTCAGGGGCTTCTCGGGCGGGTAGAGGAAGTAGGCGTAGCCGCGCTCGCGGCCCCGGCCGACCCGGCCGCGCAGCTGATGGAGCTGGGAGAGGCCGAAGTTGTCGCCACGCTCGACGATCAGGGTGTTGGCGTTGGAGATGTCGATGCCGGACTCCACGATGGTCGTGGCGACCAGCACGTCGGACTTCTTCTCCCAGAAGTCGACCACGACCTGTTCGAGGGCCGATTCCGACATCTGGCCGTGCGCGGTGGTGATGCGCGCCTCGGGGACGATCTCGCGGAGCCGGGCGGCCGCGCGGTCGATGGACTCCACACGGTTGTGGATGTAGAAGACCTGGCCCTCGCGGAGCAGTTCGCGGCGGATGGCGGCGCCGATCTGCTTCTCCTCGTACGGCCCGACGAAGGTGAGGACCGGGTGCCGCTCCTCGGGCGGGGTGGTGATGGTGGACATCTCGCGGATGCCCGTCACCGCCATCTCCAGCGTCCGGGGAATCGGCGTCGCGGACATGGTCAGCACGTCGACGTTGGCGCGCAGCTTCTTCAGCTGCTCCTTGTGCTCGACACCGAAGCGCTGCTCCTCGTCGACGATGACCAGGCCCAGGTCCTTGAACTTGGTCTCGGAGGAGAACAGGCGGTGGGTGCCGATGACGATGTCGACCGAGCCGTCCTGGAGGCCTTCGAGGGTGGCCCTGGACTCGGTCTCCGTCTGGAAGCGGGAGAGGGCGCGGACCTTGACGGGGAACTGGCCGTAGCGCTCGGTGAAGGTACCGAAGTGCTGCTGCACGAGCAGCGTGGTCGGCACGAGGACGGCGACCTGCTTGCCGTCCTGGACGGCCTTGAAGGCGGCGCGCACCGCGATCTCGGTCTTGCCGTAGCCGACGTCACCGCAGATCAGGCGGTCCATCGGGACCGTCTTCTCCATGTCCTCCTTGACCTCGGCGATGGTGGTGAGCTGGTCGGGCGTCTCCGCGTACGGGAACGCGTCCTCCAGCTCGCGCTGCCAGGGGGTGTCCGGGCCGAAGGCGTGGCCGGGCGCCGCCATCCGCGCCGAGTAGAGCTTGATCAGGTCGGCGGCGATCTCCTTGACGGCCTTCTTCGCGCGCGCCTTGGTCTTGGTCCAGTCGGCGCCGCCGAGGCGGTGCAGCGTCGGGGCCTCGCCGCCGACGTACTTGGTGACCTGCTCCAGCTGGTCGGTGGGGATGTAGAGACGGTCGCCGGGCTGGCCGCGCTTGGCGGGCGCGTACTCCACGAGGAGGTACTCGCGGGTGGCGCCCTGGACCGTGCGCTGCACCATTTCGATGTACCGGCCCACGCCGTGCTGCTCGTGGACGATGTAGTCGCCCGCTTCGAGGGTGAGCGGGTCGATGGTCTTGCGGCGGCGGGCCGGCATCCGCGTGGCGTCCTTGCCGGCGGCCTTCTGGCCCGAGAGGTCGGTCTCGGTGAGCACCGCCAGCTTGAGCTGCGGGTCGACGAAGCCGTTGTCGATCGAGCCGCAGGAGACGTGCACGACGGACGGGGAGATCTCCGTCAGCTCCGGGTCCAGGCGGGCTGCGATGCCCTCGCCGCCGAGCACCTCGACCGTACGGGCCGCGGGGCCGTGGCCCTCGGTGAGGTACACCGTGCGCCAGCCGTCGGCCAGCCACTGCTTGGTGTCGGCGAGCGCGCGCTGGGTGTCGCCTCTGTACGTCTCCGGCGCGTGCATGCCGAGCTTGAGGGTGTCCCCGTCGTCCTCGCCCGCTTCGTCGGCGGCGAACTGGGAGACCGACCACCACATCATGCCCAGCTCGCGGGCGTGGTCCCGGACGTCGGCGATGCCCCACAGGGAGGCCGCGCCCACGTCGATGGGGGCTTCGCCGCCGCCGGCGGTGGCGGCCCAGGAGGCCTGGAGGAATTCCTGGCTGGTGGCGACCAGGTCGGCGGCGCGGGTGCGGACCCGCTCGGGGTCGCAGACCACGGTCATGGAGCCGGCCGGGAGGACGTCGAGCAGCAGCTCCATGTCGTCCACGAGGACGGGGGCGAGGGACTCCATGCCCTCGACGGCGATGCCCTCGGCGATCTTTCCGAGGAGTTCGCCCAGCTCGGGGTGGTTCTCGGCGAGCGCCGCCGCCCGCTCCCGGACGGAATCGGTGAGCAGCAGCTCGCGGCAGGGCGGTGCCCACAGGCCGTGCTCGGCGATCTCCAGGGAGCGCTGGTCGGCGACCTTGAAGTACCGGATCTCCTCGACGTCGTCGCCCCAGAACTCGACCCGCAGCGGGTGCTCCTCGGTGGGCGGGAAGACGTCCAGGATGCCGCCGCGCACGGCGAACTCGCCGCGCTTCTCGACCAGTTCGACGCGGGCGTACGCGGCGGCCGCCAGGCCGTCCACGATGTCACCGAGGTCCGCGGTCTGTCCCGTGCGCAGGGCGACGGGCTCCAGCTCGCCGAGGCCCTTGACCTGCGGCTGGAGCACGGAACGCACCGGCGCGACGACGACGGAGACGGGACCGGCGGCGGGGTCGTCCTTGCTGGGATGGGTGAGCCGGCGCAGCACGGCGAGGCGGCGGCCGACGGTGTCGGAGCGGGGCGAGAGGCGTTCGTGCGGCAGGGTCTCCCAGGACGGGTACTCCACGACGCTGTCGGCGGGCAGCAGCGAGCGCAGCGCGGCCGCCAGGTCCTCGGCCTCCCGGCCGGTCGCGGTGACCGCCAGCACCGGGCGCTGGGCGTCCCGGGCCAGACTCGCGACGGCGAAGGGGCGGGCGGCCGGCGGGCCGACCAGGTCCACGTGGGGGCGGTGCCCGTCGGTCGCGGCCTGCACCGCTTCGGCCAGCGCCGGGTCCCGTACGACGGCGTCGAGCAGTCCTGTCAGGCTCATGAAAAGGCTTCCGTCCCAGGGAGTCGGACAACGCGAACCACCGGCCGCTTCTTCACCGCGGGCTGGGCGCGACGCACGGGGCGTACGTGACGCCGGCAGCCGGTGCGCGGTGAGCGGGCCGGGGTTTCCCAGGGTACGCCCGACCGCCGACAGCCACCGGCCGTACCGGCCTCCGGCACCCGTCCGCCCTGGCCCGCGCCGGTCCGCCCTCGCCCGCTCCGGTGCGCGGCTGTCCCGTTCCACGAGACGACCCGTTCCGCAACCTGGGCCCGCATGGAATGGTGTCCGGTACACGAATACGGCGGAGGGGGCACGGTGGGCGGGACCGGCGGAGGCGGCGCGGTGAGCGGGACCGGCGGGCGTACGGGCCCGGAGCGGGCGGCGGGAGCAGCGCCGGAGGCACCGGAAGGGCCGGTTCCGGAGGCGCCGGAGGCACTGGCGGCCCCGGACGCCCCGGGCGGGCCCGCTGCCGCGGCCACCCGCCGCGGCCCCGTGGTCGCCGCCCTCATGCTCTGCATGGCGCTGGCCGCGCTGGACTCCACGATCATCGCCACCGCCGTCCCGCAGATCGTCGGCGACCTCGGCGGCTTCTCGGTCTTCTCCTGGCTCTTCTCCGGCTACCTGCTGGCCGTCACCGTCACCCTGCCCGTGTACGGCAAGCTCTCCGACACCTTCGGCCGCAAGCCCGTCCTCGTCACCGGCATCGTGATCTTCGTCGTCGGCTCGCTGCTGTGCGCGGGCGCCTGGAACATGGCCTCGCTGATCGCCTTCCGCATCCTCCAGGGCCTCGGCGGCGGCGCGCTCCAGGGCACCGTGCAGACCATCGCCGCCGACCTGTACCCGATGAAGGAGCGGCCGCGCATCCAGGCCAGGCTCTCCACCGTCTGGGCCACCTCCTCCGTGGCCGGGCCCGCGCTCGGCGGCCTCCTCGCCGCGTACGCGGACTGGCGCTGGATCTTCCTCGTCAACCTGCCGGTCGGCGCGCTCGCCCTCTGGCTCGTGCTGCGCCACTTCTTCGAAGACAAGAGGGGCTTCGAAGACAGGAGGGGAGTCGAGGGCAAGAGAGACGTCGAGGGCAAGAGAGACGTCGAGGACGCCGTGCACCGCTCCCGTACGGGCCGGCCGGTCATCGACTGGCCGGGCGCGCTCGCCGTCTTCGTCTGCGGCGGGCTGCTGCTCACCGCACTCGTCCAGGGCGGCGTGGCCTGGCCCTGGTTCTCCACGCCCTCGCTGCTCCTGCTGGGCGGCAGCGCCCTGTGCGCGGCCGTCACCGTACTGATCGAACGCCGCGCCGCCGAACCGATCATCCCGGGCTGGGTCTGGCGCCGCCGCACCATCTCCGCCGTCAACCTGGCGCTCGGCGCCCTCGGCCTGCTGATGGTCGCCCCGACGGTCTTCCTGCCCACGTACGCCCAGGCCGTGCTGGGCCTCGGCCCGATCGCGGCCGGCTTCGTGCTGTCCACCATGACGCTGAGCTGGCCGATAGCGGCCGCGCTCAGCAGCCACGTCTACAACCGCTTCGGCATCCGCACCTGCGCGCTGCTCGGCATGAGCGCGGCCACGCTGGTGCTGCTGGCCTTCCCGCAGCTGCCGTACCCCGGTGCGGCCTGGCAGCCGGCCCTGCTGATGCTCGCGCTGGGAGCGGCGCTCGGACTGTTCCAGCTGCCGCTGATCATCGGTGTGCAGTCCTCCGTCGGATACGCCGAACGCGGGACCGCCACCGCCTCGATCCTCTTCTGCCGCCAGGTCGGCCAGTCCGTCGGGGCCGCGCTCTTCGGAGCCGTCGCCAACGCCACCTTGGCCGGGCAGCTGGCCGACGCGCCCGCCGGCATCCGCGCCGGGCTGCCGGACGGCCTGGACGCCGTCTCCAGGGCGCTGGAACACGCCGGCACGCTCACCGAGCGCGTCGCCGACCACCTGCGCCGCGCCGTCGACGTCACCGTCGAGCACGTCTACTACGGCGCCGCCGTCGCCGGACTGCTCGCCCTGGCCGCGCTGCTCTTCGCTCCCCGCCGCTTCCCCGTCCACGGTGACCTGCGGGACGGGGCGGAGGGCGCGCCCGCCGAGAAGGGCTGAGAGCCCGGCCGCCGGCTCGGGGAGCGGCGGCTCAGTTCTCCGTGGCCGGCAGCCGGGTTTCGAGCGTGTCCTCCTCGTCCGGGTCGACGCCGTGCCTGGCGGGTGTCCCTTCGGGGGCGGGGGGTCTCGTCCTCGTAGGCAGCCGCCGCTCCGCCCGAAGGCGCCGTTTCACCCGAAGGCACCTCTTCGTACGTGCGCGGCTCCTCGGACGCGTGCGCTTCCTCGTACGCGTGCGCCTCCTCGGACGGGGCCTCCTGGAGCTCTTCGGTGTGCTCGCGCACGTCCTCGGCGCCGTCCGCCGCCACGTCGTACACGTGGCCGGAATCCTGCGCGTCCGCCGTGCCGCCGGCGTCGGCCCGCTCCTGCTCCGCCTGCTCCTGTTCCGCCGGTTCCTGCTCCACCGCGTCCGGGTCCTTGCCCATCAGGGTGGCCAGGCTGCTGCGTACATGGGCCATGTGGGAGCGCAGTTCCTCGCGGCGCTCCTCGTGCTCGCGCAGCACGCGCTCCGTGGCACGTTCGACGCGGGCGGCCTCTGCCTCGGCCTGCGCGATCAGGTCGGCGCCACGGGCGGCGGCCTCCTCGTCGATGTCGCGCGCGGTCTCCTCCATCTTGGCGTAGTAGCGCTGCGCCTCCGCGATGCGCGCCTCGCCACGCTCCTCCAGGGCGGCGATCCGCTGCTGCATGTCCGCTTCCTGTGCGGCCATCTCCTGTTCGGCCGCCGCCCACTTGCCGGCCTGGTCGTTCTCCTGCTCCTCCAGGACCTCGGCGGTGCGCCGCCGCATCTCGCGCAGCGACTCCTCCGCCTGCCGGCGCAGGTCCTCGGCCTCCTGGGCGGCCTCGGCCACCGTGGTGCGGGCCTCGGCCTCCGCGGCCTCCAGGGCGCGCGCCACGGCGTCCTCGGTGTCCTGGCGCAGCTCCAGGCTGTAGGTGTCGGCGGCGTCACCCTGCTCCTGCGCGTAGTCCGCCGCCTCCTGCTGCATGTGTTCGGCGGCCTCCGCCGCTTCGGTACGCAGCCGCTCCGCCTCGGACTCCGCCGTGGTCAGGATCAGCCGGGCCTGCTCACCCAGCGATTCGTACGTCTGGGGCGGCAGCTGGGCGAGGTACTCGCGCAGCCGCTCCAGCTCCGCGGTCATCTCGTTGGCCAGCACGGTGAGCCGGGCCGCCCGCTCCCAGCAGGAGTCGCGGTCCACGGAGAGCCCTTCGACCCTGCGGTCCACGTCCTCCGGACGGTAACCACGCCCTCGTACGACCTCGAACCCGTGAGGCGACACCGATGCACTCATCCCTCAAAGCCCCTCTCCGACAGCGACGTGGTCCGGCGCACATCTTTGTTGATCCGTCCGAAGCACCCATAACGCGACACTCCGCACCTATTCCTGCCCAAGGATGCGTTACTTTTCGCCAGAAGCCGGAATCGGCTCGTCGGCGCGCACGGCTCGGAACAGCTGCCGCGCTCTCTTCTCGTCCCACACGAGCACGTCACCCGCCCCGGCGACCTGCTCGCCGGAACCGGTCACGGGCACCGTCGTGGCCTTGCCCGAGCCGTCCGCCACCTGCTTCATCGACAGTCCCATCTGCGTCAGGTCCACCACGCCCGTACGGCTGTCCACCCGGAGCGCCGCCAGCGCCGCGTCCAGCGCGGGCACCACCCGGAACGGGTTGAGCAGCACCCCGGGGCCGAGCATCTTCCCGGCCACCGCACTGATCAGTGCCCGCTGCCGCTGCACGCGTCCCAGATCGCCCCGGGGATCGCTGTAACGGGCCCGTGCGTACGCCAGCGCCCGTACGCCGTCCGTCCGCGAGCAGCCCGCGGGGAAGTCCGCGCCCGACTTCTCGTCCTTCAGCGGCGCGTCCAGGCACAGCCGTACCCCGCCGAGCGCGTCCACGACCTGGACCAGGCCGAGGAAGTCGACCTCGGCGTAGTGGTCAACGCGCAGGCCTGTCGCCTGTTCGACGGTGCGCGAGAGCAGCTTCGCGCCGCCGATCCCGTACGCCGCGTTGATCTTGTTCTTGCCGTGCCCCGGCACCTCGACATAGCTGTCCCGCGGCAGGCTCACCAGATACGGGCCGCTGTCCCCGTAGTGCAGCAGCATCACCGTATCGGTGTTGCGCCCCGCGTCATGGCCCACGTGCAGCTCCTGCTGCTGCCCAGGGGACAGATCGCGCCGACTGTCGGAACCGACCAGCAGCCAGTTCGTGCCCTTGCCCGAGGACGGCCGCCCCGAATAGCCGCTCAGCGCGTCCATCTGGCGCAGCTGTCCGCCCGCCCAGAAGAACAGCGCGACGGCCAGCGCCAGGGCCAGCAGCACCAGCACCGTCACCAGCAGCGCGATCCGCCGTGGCCACGACCATCTGCGGCGCCGCCGCTCACGCCCCCCGCGGTACGGCGTCGACGAACTCGGCGGCGGCAGCGGTGGTGGGGCCATACCGGCATGATCGTGGCGCCCGCCCTGCCGCGCAGGTCGAGCGCCACGTATGACACGTCGTCACCGCCGTTCGGGGGACACTCCCCGGCGGCGGGACCGGTGCGTACCGGCTACAGCAGGCCGTCCCACATCTGCTCCAGCAGGACCGACCACCAGGTCTCCGGCGAGCCGAGCGCCGCCGGGTCCAGCGACGCCAGCTGCACCTGGAAGTCCGTGGTCCAGCGGCCCGCCTGCTCCGGGTTCAGCCCGTACCGCAGCCGCCACATCCGGCCCAGCATCGCCATGCAGCGGACGAACTCGGGCAGGCCGGTGTTCACGAACTGCGGCGCCGCCGCCTGCCCGTCGGGACCGTCCCCCCTTGCCTTGAGGGCATGGGAGGTACCCCCACCCAAGGGCACCGCCACGATGTGCGCCGTGCCGTACTGCACGCACAGCTGGCGGCCGAAGTCCGTACCCATCACCAGGTACGAGCCCGCGTCCGGGGCCGGCTGCACGCCCCGCTCCTGGGCCAGCTCGGCCAGCGTCGGCACCGGACGGCCCGGCTGCGCCTGGCCCCAGAAGAACGGGCCGAAATCGACCGGCACGCCCGCCCACACCAGGGTCTGCGCCACCACGTCGGGCACGCCCTGCCGGGAGACCGCGCGCTGGTCGAAGCGGAACACGCCCTGCGGACCGAACGCCTGCTCCAGCTCCTGGCCGATCGCCTGCGGCGGGACCGGCGGCGCGAGCTGGACCTGCGACGGGTGCGGCAGCGGGACGCGTACCGGGGCCGGGCGCGCCGGGCCGTCCGCCACCTGGTGCAGCTCGCCCTGGTGCTCGACCAGATGACGTACGCCCTGCTGCCGCGAGGCGTGGTCGTGGCCGTACGCGGCGGTGTGGCTGATCCGCACCTGCGGCCAGGTCTCCCGGATCATCCGGGCGCAGTAACCGCCCGGCAGATCGCAGGACTCCAGCTCGGTGTGGAGCTCCAGCACCTGCTGCGGCGGCACGTTCAGGCCGCGCAGCTCGTGCAGGATCTGCCACTCCGGATGCGGCGTACCGGGCGCCGAGCGCCGGATGATCTGCTGCTCGGAGCCGTCCGGCGCGCGGTAGCGCAGCACGGCCATGTAGCCGGGGCCGACGGTCGGCTGACCGCTCGGCGCCTGCGGATAGCCGTACCCGGGTGCGCCGGGCTGCTGCCCCATGGGAGGCGCGGGCGGCGGCATACCGGGGCCCGCGGGCGGCGCTCCGGGGCCGGCGGGCGGCACACCGGGGCCGGGCGGCGGCGTACCGGGGCCCGCCAGCATCGTGGCGGCCGCGTGCACGCCACCACCGGGCGCGCCGGGCCCGGCGGGGACGGCCGGAGGCGGCGTACCGGGGGCGGCGGGCGGCGGCGGAGGCGTACCGGGGCCGGCCGCGCCGGGCGTACCGGGCGGCGAGGGAGGCGGCGGCGCGTCACCACCGGTCTTGGCTGCGCCCGTGTTGCCGGGCAGCGACGAGCCGTCGGCCAGCATCGTGGCGGCCGCGTGCACACCGCCGCCGGGCGCGCCAGGAGCACCGGGAGCGCTGGGAGCGCCAGGGGCACCGGGAGCCGCGGGGGCACCGGGCGGCGGCGTCCGCGAGCTGTCCGCCGCGTCCGGGGCGCCCGAGGGCCCGCCCGCACTCGGGTCCAGCTGGGACACCATCTGCGTCGGTACGTAGCCGCCGGCCGGGCCACCGGGGGCGGCGGGCGGCGGGGTAGCGGGTGCCGCCGGACGGACCTCGGCCTTGTCGGCCGCCTCGTCCGCGATCTCGGCGGCGGACGGCCGGCCCGCTCCGGGGGCACCCGGTGGCGGGGGCGTGGCCGGTGCCGGAGGCGGCGGAGGCGTACCGGGAGCGGCGGGCGGCGGCGCACTCGTACCGGGCGCGGCCGCGGCACCCGGGGGCGGCGGCAGGTGCGTCACGGGCGGGCCGGACGGCGGCGGCAGGTGCGACAACGTGGGCGGGGACGCGGGAGCGGGTCCGGGAGCCGCGGCACCGGGGTCGTCAAGGGCGGGCGCGACCGCGGTGGGCGGCAGGTTGCTGCCGCCCGGCAGGAGTTCGGTCTTTGCCTCCGGGCGCACCGAAGGCTGCCCCGTACCCGCGTCCTCCTCGATCTCCAGCTGCGGCGCGAACACGGTGGCGGGCAGCCCCACGGACCGGTCGTCCCCGTCGTCGTCCGCGGTGATGTCCGTGCCCTCCCAGGAGGAGGCGGCGGAGGTACCCGGGGACGGCGCACCGGCCTCCGCGGGCGCCGGCTCGTCCTCCGCCACCGGCTCCTCCTCCGCCACCGGTTGCGGCGCCGACGCGGCGGCGGGCGGCACGGCAGGCGCGGCAGACGGCCGGGCAGGGGGCGCGGGGGCAGCCGGCGGCGCAGCGGCAGCCTCAGCGGGCTCAGCGGGCTCAGCGGGCTCAGCGGCAGCCGACGGGGCGGCAGGCTCGGCAGGTGGCTCAGCGGCAGCCTCAGCGGCGGCAGGCGGCGCAGCGGCAGGCTCCGCGTCGGAGGGCTGTGCCCCTTCCGGCTCCCGCTCCGGGTCCGTCCGCCGGTCCGGGATGCCGATCGCGTCGGCGGCCTCCTGCAGCCACTCCGGGGGCGTCAGCAGGAAGGACGTCTGCTCCAGATCGATCCGCTGCGGCGGCACCTCGGGCGCCGGTGCCGCGTCCGGCACGGAGCCGTACTCCTCCTCGTACCGGCGGATCACCTCACCCACCGGCAGGCCGGGCCACAGCGTCGTCTCGCCGCTGTCCCGGGCGATCACCAGCCGCTGCCGGCCGCCGTCGACGACCGGGCCGCCCTCACGGTCCTCCGCCCAGGCCACGAAGCCCAGGTCGAACTCGCGTACCCGCACCTCACGCTGCTGGTACGCCAGCACCTCACCGTTGACCCAGCGCTCCGCGCGCTCCTGCGCCTGCGCGAACGTCACCATCGCGCCTCACCCCTCCACCGGAACGGCGCGCGCGAAGCCACCGTCCACCATCAGGTTCGCCACCGTCTCCAGCTCCGGCGGATTGCCCGCGAGGCGCTCCAGGAACTCGTCGAAGTCCCGGCCGCACGGCAACAGCAGCCGTTCCACCCGCTCCTGGACCGTCCAGCCGTCCTGGTCCCGCGCGTCGTCGTACGCGCAGAACCACACCGAGCCGACCGCGTCCCCCTTCACCTTCACCGCGATCACACCGCCCTGGACGAACCCGACGCCCAGATAGTCCTTCGTGAAGTGGTCCCGCAGGCACTTGTTCACGTACACGAGGTCGTTCACGGCCGCCTCGTCCCGCACCGTGAAGAACGGCTGGTCCACCAGCAGCCCCAGCTCCGGGTCGAGCGCGGCGCCTACAGGGGCGCAGCCGCCCGCCGCCTTCAGGAACGAGCGGTACGCACCCGGCAGGCGGTACCCCAGCGCCTCCTCGGCCTGGAGGACCGCGTCCTCGGAGACCGACACGTCACGGTGCGGCAGCCCGAAGTGCGTGGGGCGCACCTCCTGCAACGGGCGCGTGCCGCGCTTCTCGTGGTCCACCGCGGCCGTCGCCAGTCCACCGTGGTGCCGCAGCAGCGCCTTCACCTCGACCGGCACCAGCTGCACCCGCCGCGTTCCCGCCACGTGGTGCCAGGTCCAGCCGTGCGGCGTCGCCACCGACGGCACGTCCTCCCACAGCTCGTGCCCCTCGGCGTGCAGCGCGGCGTTGGCCGACACGAAGTCCGTCAGCCGCAACTCGTCGACACCGAAACCTTCCGGCGGCTCGGCGATCTCCGCCGCCGCCCGCGCGTACGGCGAGAAGTCCGGGAACCCGCTCCCGTCCACCCGTACGCCCCTGGGAAAACGCGCTGCCCGGACCGGGTCCGGGAAATGCACGACCTGCCCGGCGTAGGCCGTGTTCGGTGGCGCGGCACGTCCCCCAGCCTGGCGGCTGGGAGGTACCCCCAGCCCACTGAATGGACCTGTCGTCATGGCGGTTGCCCCCTGGCTGGAACTGGCTACTGCCGCACAGCCTAAGCGCTCCGGCAACCCCCGCCCCCGCCCCTGTCCGCCCCCGGCGAGCGCCCGGAAGGCCCCCGGCGGCCGTCCACGGCACGCTCGTACACCCGTGCCACCGCACCCCCGGTCGGCCGACTGTCACAGACCGGTGACACCCCCATTGCAAGCCCGACTTCCGCAACACCCAGCGCGTTTGGCAGGCTGACCCCCGCAGACGGGGGGATGCAGGGAGGGAAAGCACCGCCATGAGCACAACCGCACAGTCCGCCGCGCGGTCCACCGGACGGACCGCCGCGCAGCGCACCGCACCGAAAGCGGCGCACCCCGCCGGCGACCCCAGGATCGGCTGGAGCGCCACCGCCGACCACGACGGGCCGCCCGTACTCCGGCACCGCCGCGACGGCATCCTCCCCACCGTCGCCGCCGCCCTCTCCGTCCGCGGCGAGACCCTGACCTGCACCGCCAGCAAATCCGAGCAGCCGCCCACGCTCCACCCGCTCGTACAGGACTTCCTCGACACCCTCAGCACCGCGCAGCGCGAGCGCTTCACCGGGCGCTGTCCCGAAGCCGTCCTGCTCTCCCGGCACCTGACGGCCGTCGAGACCAACCGCTCCAAACGGCAGGCCAAGAAACCGCTCACCAACGGTGAGGCCCGCCGCTCCCTGAAGCACTCCAAGCTCACCGCCCGTCACATCCGCGAGGACGGCGACCCGCAGCACGGCCACTACGCCGCGCCGTGCCGTTCCTGCGACGCGCTCCTCGCCTTCTTCGGCGTCATGCCCGTCGGCTTCACCTCGGCAGGGAGCTGACCCGCGCCATGACCCCCTCGACGCCCGCCACCCGCGCGTACGACCGTGCCGCCGGCGCCACCACGCGCTTCCCCGTCGCCGTCGACGCCGCCCTCCAGGAAGCCGGCTGGCAGCCCGGCCGCTGGGACATCAAGCAGGCCGAACACTGGGCCGACGCGCTCCGCGAGTACACCTCACCCGGCGGCCACCGGCACACCGTCTTTCCCCTCGCCGTCGAAGCCTGGGCCGAGTTCGGCGGCCTGCGCATCAACGCGCCGGGGCCCGGCCGGCACATCGCCCCCACGCCCTTCGAGATCGACCCCCTGTACGGCATCCACCTCGCCCGCACCCTGGGCGACCTCGGCCGTGCCCTGGACACCCAGGTCGCCCCCCTCGGCCGCGAGGCCGACAGCCAGGCCACCCTCGCCATCGATGCCCTGGGCCGCGTCTACAGCCTCGACCACACCGGCGACTGGTACCTCGGCCACGACATCGACCAGGCCCTGTCCACCCTCGTACTCGGCACCCGCCCGGCCCGTCTCACGGTCGGCGGCGGAACGGACTGAGCACCCGGGCACCGGCCGGCACCGTGCGGGGCGGCACAGCACTCCGCCCCGCCACTGCCACGGACACCGCCACCGGTCAGCGGTCCTGACCGGCCGGGAGCACCGCCGAGACCCGGAAGCCGCCCGCCTCCGTCGGCCCCGAGACGAACACCCCGCCCAGGCCGGTCACCCGCTCACGCATCCCCACCAGGCCGTTCCCCCCGCTCGGCAGGCCGGCGTCCGCCGCGCCGCGCTCCGACGGGCCGTTCTCCACCTGCACCGCGACCTCCCCCTCGCGGTGCGCCAGCCGCACCCGCACCGTCGCCCCCGGCGCATGCTTGTGCACGTTCGTCAGCGCCTCCTGGACCACACGGAACGCCGTCTGCTCGACCCCCGGCCCGTACGCCCCGGGCTCCCCCTGCACCGACAGCTCCACCACCGTGCCCGCCGCCCGCGACTGGTCCACCAGGGCCGCCACCTCGGCCAGCGACGGTCCCTCCCCCTCGCTCTCCGGCACAGTGGACGGCCCGCGCGCCGCCGCGGCCCGCGCCCGTGCGGCACCCGGAGCGCCGGCCGCCGCGCGGCTCCCGGTCCCCGTGGCGGACTCCGGCGCCGCCGGCTCCGCCGGCCCCCGCGACACCTTCGACGCCACCGCGACCAGCCGCTCCGGCTCGTCCGACACCCGCGCCGACGCCGCCGCGCCCTCGCCCGTACGCAACACCCCCAGCATCTCCCGCAGCTCCGTCAGCGCCTGCCGGCCCATGTCCCCGACCAGCCCGGCGTTGCGCGACGCCTTCTCCGGGTCCTTCAGCGCCACCGCCTGGAGCGCCGCCGCGTGCACGACCATCAGGCTGACCCGGTGCGCCACGACGTCGTGCATCTCCCGCGCGATCCGCGTCCGCTCCTCGTTGCGCGCCCACTCCGCGCGCTCCTCCGCGCGCTCCGCGAGCAGCATGAGCTCCCGCTCCAGACCGTCCGCACGCTCCCGCAGGCTCTCGACCAGCCGCCGCCGCGCGCCCACGTACAGTCCCAGCAGCACCGGCGGCGCGGTCAGCACCAGCCCCAGCGCCACGGAGACCAGCGGCACGAACCACCACGGCGGGTCGAAGTCCTCCTGCGACGCCACGTCCTGCTGCATCTTCAGGAGCGTGATGATCAGCGTGCCGACGACGGACATTCCCGCCAGCAGCACCGTGAACCGCCGCGGCACGTCCGACGCCGCCAGCGTGTAGAGCCCCACGACCGTCAGCAGTCCGCCCAGCTCGGCCGGGGTCACCGCGATCGCGACCAGTACGACGACAATCGGCCACCTGCGCCGCACCAGCAGCACCGGGCCGACCAGCAGTCCGAGCACGATCCCCGCCGCCACCGGCAGCCGGGACTCCTGTGCGAACTGCACCCCCTCGAGAACGCACTCCACCGTCGAGGCGACGGCCAGGGAGACGTCCAGCGCGGCGCTGCGGCGGCTCTGCCACCACCACGGCCCTCTGCCCGGTGCACCCCTGGCGCCTCCGGCGCCCATTACCCCCGTCGCGGTCATACCGCCCACCCTACGGGCGCCCGCCACCGATTTCCGGCCACGGCCGCCACCCTGCAGCACGCCCGTTACGGACCAGTACCTGCGACTTTCCCTCGAACCGGCGAATCACCCACATTTTCAGCACATCCTTCTACCGCAGACACGACGCTTTGCTCTGTGACAAACACCCACACGGGATTCGAGTCCCTGCGCGACGAGGCGGTGGCCCTCCGCCGCGCGGGCCTCAGCCGCCGCCAGATCCGCGACCGCCTCCACGTCCACAACAACGACCTCCTCAACCGCCTCCTGGAGGGCGCCCCGGCCCCGGAGTGGACCACACGCCCGAACGCGAAGGACGACCTCCGCGCCAGAGCCCGCGAGCTCCGCTCCCAGGGGATGACGTACGACCAGATCCAGCTGGAGCCGGGCTGCTCGAAGAGCTCGACCTCCTTGTGGGTGCGGCACCTGCCGAAGCCGGAGCGGCGACGCACCTCGGAGGAGGCTTCCGCGATCGCCAGACGCGGTTGGCAGGCGACACTCGAGCGACGGGAGGAGGAGCGTCAGGCGACGAAGCGAGAGGCGGCCACGGAGATCGGCACGCTCACCGACCGCGAGCTGTTCCTGGCCGGCGTAGGGCTGTACTGGTCCGAGGGATCCAAGAGCAAGCCGCACGCCCGGCGGGAGCGCGTCGCCTTCATCAACAGCGATCCGCAGATGATTTGCGTCTACCTCGCCTGGCTCGACCTGCTCGGCGTGGAGCGGGACCGGCTGGAGTTCCGCGTATCGATCCACGAATCCGCCGAGACGGCCGGCGCGGAGCGCTTCTGGGCCGAGCTGACCGGTATCGACGTCGGCGCCCTCAGCAAGACGACGCTGAAGAAACACAACCCGACGACCGTCCGCAAGAACGTCGGCGACGAGTACCACGGCTGCCTGACGGTCCGCGTCGCCCAAGGAGCCGATCTGTACCGTCGCATCGAAGGCTGGTGGTACGGCATAGTAGGGGGCGTCCGTGATCCCCGAGAGGGGAAACGGACATAAGGGCAATCCCGGGTCGTCTAAGGGCAAGACGTCAGATTTTGGTTCTGATCATGGGGGTTCGAGTCCTCCCCCGGGAGCCTCAAAGTTCGGGTCCTGACCGAGAGGTCGGGACCCGTCCGAGTTTCGGCTGCAATACGCACCGGTATCCTTCGGGTGTCCACCACCCGAAGTAGCCAAGAAGCCGAAGGGCATCCCCGTGAGCGCCAACCGCCCGGCAGCCGTCGTCGTTCTCGCAGCGGGTGAGGGCACCCGCATGAAGTCGGCGACCCCGAAGGTCCTGCACGCGATCTGCGGCCGCTCCCTCGTCGGCCATGTCGTCGCCGCCTCCCGTGAGCTGGACCCCGAGCACCTCGTGGTGGTCGTGGGCCATGCCCGGGAACAGGTGACCGCGCACCTCTCCGAGATCGACGCGGGCGTCCGTACGGCGGTGCAGCACGAGCAGAACGGCACCGGCCACGCCGTCCGGATGGGCCTGGAGGAGCTGACCTCCGGCGGCTCCGGCGAGGCCGCGGCGCCGGGCGTGGAGCTGGCCGGCACCGTGGTCGTCGTGTGCGGCGACACGCCGCTGCTGACGGGCGCGACCCTGAAGGCGCTGGCCGAGAAGCACGCCGCCGACGGCAACGCCGTCACCGTGCTGTCCGCCGAGGTGCCGGACGCGACCGGGTACGGCCGGATCGTGCGGGACGAGGCCACCGGGGCCGTCACCGCCATCGTGGAGCACAAGGACGCGAGCGACGCGCAGCGGGCCATCCGCGAGATCAACTCCGGGGTGTTCGCGTTCGACGCGCAGCTGCTGATCGACGCGCTGGGCAAGGTGCGGACGGACAACAGCCAGGGTGAGGAGTACCTCACCGACGTCCTGGGGATCGTGCGGGAGGCCGGGCACCGGGTGGGCGCGGCGGTCGCCGCCGACCACCGGGAGATCCTCGGGATCAACAACCGCGTGCAGCTGGCGGAGGCGCGCCGGCTGCTGAACGACCGGCTGCTGGAAGCGGCCATGCTGAGCGGCGTGACGGTCGTGGACCCGGCGTCCACCTGGGTGGACGTGACGGTGACGTTCGAGGCGGACGCGGTGGTGCAGCCGAACACCCAGCTGCTGGGCGCGACGCACGTGGCGTCGTTCGCCGAGGTGGGCCCGCATTCGCGGCTGACGGACACGACGGTCGGCGAGGGCGCGGTCGCGTCGTTCACCGTGGCGGACGGCGTGCGGATCGGCCCGGGGGCGAGCGTGGGCCCGTACGTGTATCTGCGGCCGGGTACGGAGCTGGGGCCGAAGGCGAAGGCCGGCACGTACGTGGAGATGAAGAACGCGAAGATCGGTGCGGGCACGAAGGTGCCGCATCTGTCGTATGTCGGGGATGCGACCATTGGCGAGTACACCAACATCGGTGCGGCGAGCGTGTTCGTGAACTACGACGGCGAGGCGAAGCATCAGACGACGGTGGGTTCGCACTGCAAGACGGGGGCGGACAACATGTTTGTGGCTCCTGTCACGATCGGGGACGGCGCGTACACCGCGGCGGGCTCCGTGATCACCAAGGATGTGCCCCCGGGTTCGCTGGCTGTCGCGCGTGGTCAGCAGCGGAACATCGAGGGCTGGGTCGCCCGCAAGCGACCCGGGAGCGCCGCCGCGCAGGCCGCTTCGGCTGCTCGTCAGGAGAGCAAGGACGAGCAGTGACCGGGCAACGGGTGCGCCGTGCGGGGCGTACCGTGATAAGCGCACGCAACATGGACGGCGCACCCCCGGCGCCCTCATGTTTGACAGCTTGGCAAGGAGATTTGCTGTGACCGGGATCAAGACGACCGGCGAGAAGAAGCTGATGCTCTTCTCCGGCCGCGCCCACCCCGAGCTGGCGGAGGAGGTTGCTCACCAGCTGGGAGTCGGCCTGGTCCCGACGAAGGCGTTCGACTTCGCGAACGGTGAGATCTACGTCCGCTATCAGGAGTCGGCGCGTGGCGCGGACTGCTTCTTGATGCAGAGCCACACGGCTCCCATCAATAAGTGGATCATGGAACAGCTGATCATGATCGATGCTCTGAAGCGCGCCTCGGCGCGGAGCATCACGGTGGTCATCCCGTCGTACGGTTACGCCCGTCAGGACAAGAAGCACCGCGGCCGTGAGCCCATCTCGGCCCGCCTGGTGGCGGACCTGCTGAAGACGGCGGGCGCGGACCGCATCGTCACGGTGGACCTGCACACCGACCAGATCCAGGGCTTCTTCGACGGCCCGGTGGACCACCTGTTCGCGCTGCCGGTGCTGGCGGACTACGTGGGCGCCAAGGTGGACCGCGACAAGCTGACGGTCGTCTCCCCCGACGCCGGCCGCGTGCGCGTGGCGGACCGCTGGTGCGACCGGCTCGACGCGCCGCTCGCGATCGTGCACAAGCGGCGCGACAAGGACGTGGCGAACCAGGTCACCGTCCACGAGGTCGTGGGTGACGTGCAGGACCGCGTCTGCGTCCTCGTCGACGACATGGTGGACACCGGCGGCACGATCTGCGCCGCGGCCGACGCCCTGTTCGCGAACGGCGCCGCGGACGTCATCGTCACCGCCACGCACGGCATCCTGTCCGGCCCGGCGGCCGACCGTCTGAAGAACTCCAAGGTGAGCGAGTTCGTGTTCACCAACACCCTGCCGACGCCGGGTGAGCTGGAGCTCGACAAGATCACGGTGCTGTCGATGGCGCCGACGATCGCCCGGGCGATCCAGGAGGTCTTCGAGGACGGCTCGGTGACGAGCCTGTTCGAGGAGCAGTGAGCCGGGTCGCCGCACAGGGCGACCGGTGATCGATTTCGGGAGCGGCCTCCCCGCCGGGTAGACTCGTGGAGTTGCTCGGCGAGGGAGGCCGTACTCGTACGTACGGCGCTCCGTTATCGACGCGCTCTTCGTAGCAGGTCTGTCGTGGGCCGGGTGACGGCCAACAGATCGTTTTCCATACGAGGAGTGCACCATGGCCGAGGTGAAGATTTCCGCCGAGCTGCGTACCGAGTTCGGCAAGGGCAGCGCCCGCCGTCTGCGTCGCGAGGACAAGGTTCCCGCCGTCATTTACGGTCACGGCTCCGAGCCGCGTCACGTGGCCCTGCCGCACCACGACACCCTGCAGGCGCTGAAGAACTCGAACGTCCTGATCAGCCTGGACATCGAGGGCAAGCGCGAGCTGGTGATCCCGAAGGCCGTGCAGCGCGCCACGATCCGCCTGGGCATCATCGAGCACGTCGACCTGCTGCTGGTCCGCCAGGGCGAGAAGGTCTCCGTCGAGCTGCCGATCCACACCGAGGGCGAGCTGGCCCCGGGCGGCAACCTGCTCGAGCACGTGCTGAACACCCTGCCGGTCGAGGCCGAGGCCACCCACATCCCCGAGTCGGTCACCGCCGACATCGCGGGCCTGGACGCCGGTCAGTCGGTGCTGGCCAAGGACATCAAGCTGCCGGCCGGTGTCTCCCTGGGCGTCGAGGACGACGCGGTCGTGCTGCAGGTCGTGGCCGCGCAGGCCGAGGCCCCCGCCGAGGGCGAGGGCGAGGGCGAGGAGGGCGCCGAGGCCTGAGCCTCGGACCACCTCTGACGGTCACCCTCTCCGACGGTCACCGTCACCGGTTCTTCCGCCGCCGTCCCGTTCGTTGCGAGCGGGGCGGCGGTTTTTCTTACGTACAGGAGTACTGCTGTGAGTGAGGGCGCGGCGAGTCCGTGGCTGGTGGTCGGGCTGGGGAATCCCGGTCCCGAGTACGCCGGCAACCGCCACAACGTGGGGTTCATGGTGGCCGATCTGCTGGCGGAGCGGATGGGTGGCCGGTTCAAGGCGCACAAGGCGCGGGCGCAGGTGGTCGAGGGCCGGTTCGGTCCGCCGGGGCCGGCGAGCCGCCGGGTCGTGGTGGCGAAGCCGTCGTCGTACATGAACCTGTCGGGCGGTCCGGTGACGGCGCTGCGGGACTTCTACAAGGTCCCGGTGGAGCAGATCGTGGCCGTCCATGACGAGCTGGACATCGACTACGGAGTGCTGCGGCTGAAGCTGGGCGGCGGGGACAACGGGCACAACGGCCTGAAGTCGATGACGAAGTCGATGGGCGCGGACTACCACCGCGTGCGGTTCGGCATCGGCCGGCCGCCGGGCCGGATGCAGGTCGCGGACTTCGTGCTGAAGGACTTCTCGTCGGCGGAGCGCAAGGAGCTGGACTACTTCGTTGACCGGGCGGCGGACGCGGTGGAAGCCCTGGTCACAGAGGGGCTGGAACGGGCGCAATCCGCCTACAACTCCTGAGCGGGACAGCGCGGGACGACGCCTGACGAAGCGTCCTGATCGAGTTGACCAGGCGTACGCGCATGGCCAAGGATCGCCGCCATGTCCAGGACAGCTACGACAGGGACCAAGAAGCGCAGCCGCACCCGGCGGGCGGGCGAGAGCGCCTTCGGGGTGCTGCTCGTGCTGAAGAACGCGCTGATGGCGCTGCTCGCGCTGCTGCTGCTGGTGGCCGGCGCGTGGACGTCATGGGGCGACGCGCAGTACGCGATGCTCGTGCAGGCGAAGGAGCGCGGCACGATGACGGTCGCGTCGTGCGACGACGACAGCTGCTGGGGTCCCTACGTACCGACGGGCGGGGACGGGAAGCGGCGGGCGAAGGTCGTGCTCGCGGAGGCGGCGGCGCCGGAGAAGGGCCAACGGGTCGAGGTCACGGTGGAGCCGGGTACGGACCGTGCGGTGCGTACGGGTCCCGGCGGCATGCTGTACGCCTGGGCGCCGCTCGGCGGTGCGCTGCTGCTGGCCTCGCTGGTGGTGGCGGGCGGCCTGCGGATGCGGCGGACGGCGTGGGCCGTCGGTCTGGCGGGGGCCGCACTGCTGGTGGCGGCGTTCTTCACGCTGTGAGCCCCGCTCCGCGAACGCAGCGGCGGCCGGTCACGTTCCCGTGACCGGCCGCCGCTGTCGTCGGGTCAGCCCGTGTTGCGCAGGCCCGCTGCCACACCGTTCACGGTGAGGAGCAGGGCGCGGCCCAGGACGGGGTCGGCTTCCTCGCCGCGCTCGGCGGCTTCCCGCTGGCGGGCGAGGAGGGAGACCTGGAGGTAGGAGATCGGGTCCAGGTAGGCGTCGCGGATGCGGAAGGTCTGCTGGAGGACCGGGTTGGATTCCAGCAGCTCGTCCTCCTTGGTGACCCGGAGGACTTCCTGGACCGTCAGCTCGTGCTCGGCCTTGATCACGTCGAAGACGTGCTTGAGCTCGTCGGGCACGAGGGTGTCGACGTAGTGCTGAGCGATCCGCAGGTCGGTCTTGGCCAGCGTCATCTCGACGTTGGACAGGAAGTTGCGGAAGAAGTGCCAGTGCTCGTGCATCTCGTCGAGCACGGCTTCCGAGCCGGCCTCGCGGGCGGCCTTCAGGCCGGTGCCCACGCCGAACCAGCCGGGGACGATCTGCCGGGACTGGGTCCAGCCGAAGACCCACGGGATGGCGCGGAGGCCGTCGAGCGAGACGCCCGAGCCGGGGCGGCGGGAGGGCCGGGAGCCGAGGTGGAGTTCGGCGAGCTGATCGACCGGGGTCGACGCGAGGAAGTACGCCGGGAGGTCCGGGTCCTCGACCAGGCGGCGGTAGGCGCCGTGCGCGGCGTCGGAGACGGTCTCCATCGTGGCGTCCCAGCGGGCCAGCGCCTCGTCGGACTGGCGCGGCGCGGTGTGCAGGGCCGATGCCTGGAGGGTGGCCGCGACGGTCAGTTCCAGGTTCTCGCGGGCCAGGGACGGCACGAGGTACTTGTCGGAGATGACCTCGCCCTGCTCGGTGACCTTGATCTCGCCTTCGAGGGTGCCGTAGGGCTGGGCGAGGATCGCGTCGTGGGAGGGGCCGCCGCCGCGGCCGACGGTGCCGCCGCGGCCGTGGAAGAGGCGCAGCCGTACGCCGTGCCGGTGGGCGACGTCGCGCAGCAGGCGCTGGGCGCGGTGGATCTCCCACTGGGAGGTGGTGATGCCGCCGAACTTGGAGGAGTCGGAGTAGCCGAGCATCACTTCCTGGACGTCGTCGCGGAGCGCGACCAGGCGCCGGTACGACGGGTCGGACAGCATCTCGTCCAGGAGCTTGTCGGCGATCTTCAGCTCGTCCGTGGTCTCCAGGAGCGGCACGATGCCGACCTTCGCCCAGCCGGCGTGCAGGTCGATGAGGCCGGCTTCGCGGGCGAGGACCGCGGCGGCGAAGACGTCGTCGGAGCCGGCGCACATGGAGATGATGTAGGACTCGATGACCTCGGGGCCGAAGGTGTCCTTGGCCTTGCGGATCGTCTCGAAGACGCCGAGGGTCTTGGCGCCGGCCTCGTCCAGCGGGGCGGGGCTGGGGGCCAGCGGGCGGCGCGAGCGCAGTTCCTTGGCCAGGAGCTTGCGGCGGTAGTCGCGCGGCATGTCGACGTAGCGCCAGGACTCCTCGCCGAGCCGGTCGAAGAGCTGGCCGAGGGCGTGGTGGTGGGCGTCGGCGTGCTCGCGGACGTCCATGGTGGCCAGCTGGAGGCCGAACGCGGCGATCGTACGGATCGTGCGCTCCAGGCGGCCGTCGGCGACCAGGCCGCCGCGGTGCTCGCGCAGCGAGGTCTGCAGCAGGGTGAGGTCGTCGATCAGCTCGCGGGTGCCGAGGTAGTCGCGGCCCGGGACGTGCGGGGTGTCGGTGGCCAGGCGCTCGCGGGTGTTGACCAGCTTCTGGCGGATGCAGGTGGCCTTCAGACGGTAGGGCTCCTCGGAGTTCAGCCGCTTGTAGCGGGGGCTGATCTCGGGGAGGAGGTCCAGGTCCTGCTGGAGGGAGGCGAGCAGCTCGTCGGTGGCGCCGCAGTTGCGGATGGAGTTCGACAGGGCGCCGCGCAGCTCGTCGATGTGCTCCAGCGCGTCGGTGATGCCGTGCTCGTGCTGGAGGATCAGGACGTCCCAGGTCACCTGCGGGGTGACGTTGGGGTTGCCGTCGCGGTCGCCGCCGATCCAGGTGCCGAAGGTGAGCGGGCGGGTGCCGGCGGGGAGCTGGACGCCGGCCCGCTCCAGCTCGGCGGCGAGGTCCTCAAGAACGTCGCCGACGGCGCCGCGGCCCAGCTCGTCGAGGTAGTAGATGGCGTTGCGGGCCTCGTCGGTGGGCTCCGGGCGCGCCACGCGCAGCTCGTCGGTCTGCCAGATCAGGTCGATGTTCTCGGCGAGGCGGAGGTCGGCGCGGCGCCGGTCGCCGGCGTCGGTGGTCTCCAGCAGCTCGGCGACCTTGCGGAGCTTGGTGAGGACGGAGCGCCGGGCGGCCTCGGTGGGGTGGGCCGTGAAGACGGGGCGTACGGCGAGGTGGGCCGCGGTCTCGCGGAGGTGCTCGGGGTCGGCGTCCTTGAGCATGTCGGCGGTGCGGGCGAGGATGCCGCCCTCGGCGGCACGCTTGGCGCGCAGCTCGCGGCCGCGGTGCACCTGCTCGGTGACGTTCGCGAGGTGGAAATACGTGGAGAAGGCCCGCACGAGCTTGGTGGCGGTGATCAGGTCGGTGTCGCCGAGGAGATCGGCGGCGGCCTCCCCGTCGGTACGCGTCAATGCGCGTACGCGTTCCACCAGATCGAGAAGCTCGGGGCCCTCCTGCCGTACGAGGGTCTCGCCGAGCAGGTCGCCGAGGCGGCGGATGTCGGCGCGCAGGGCCCCGTTGCCGGCTTCTGCCGTGTCGGGGGCCTCGGGGTTCGGGGTCCGCTGGGCGGCGTCGGGAGAGATGTCGGCACTGCTCACAGGTGCGGCTCCTTGCAGTGATTGAGCACGTCTGGGCTGGTGGGTGTCGCGTGGACACTCCCTTGTGGCGGGTTGCGGACCGCGCTGTCCGACGCCTCAAGAATAGATCTCCGCTTTTCGGGGGGTCACACCGTCCGCTCTGTGAGAGGGGCTGTCGGGCCGGTCACACCCTTGTACGGTGTGGCGGCACTGCCATACTTACGAGACCGTAGGTTACGGAACCGTAGCCTTGCCTCCGACCCCAGCGAGGGACACACATGACCGCTGGCCCCGAAGTCGTCGAGAAAACCGTCAAGTCCGCCGACACCCCGCTGCCCTCCGCGACGCTGGGTGGCGACAGCAAACGCTCCGTCGAACAGATCACGCTGCTGCTGTTCATCACCGTGCCGTTCCTCGCCCTGGTGGCCGCGGTGCCGCTGGCCTGGGGCTGGGGTGTGAGCTGGCTCGATCTGGGGCTGCTGGTGGCGATGTACTTCATCGGCTGCCACGGCATCACGATCGGTTTCCACCGCTACTTCACGCACGGGTCGTTCAAGGCGAAGCGGCCGCTGCGCATCGCGCTGGCGATCATGGGGTCGCTGGCCGTGGAAGGCCCGCTCGTGCGGTGGGTGGCCGACCACCGCAGGCACCACAAGTTCTCCGACGCGGAGGGTGACCCGCACTCCCCGTGGCGTTACGGCGAGACCGTGCCGGCCCTGCTGAAGGGCCTGTGGTGGGCGCACATGGCGTGGATGTTCGACGAGGAGCAGACGCCGCAGCACAAGTACGCGCCCGACCTGATCAAGGACTCGGCGATCCGCACGATCTCCCGCCAGTTCGTCCTGTGGACGACCGTCTCGCTGCTGATCCCGCCGCTGGTCGGCGGGCTGGTGACCATGTCGTGGTGGGGCGCGTTCACCGCGTTCTTCTGGGGCTCCCTGGTGCGCGTCGCGCTGCTCCATCACGTCACGTGGTCGATCAACTCCATCTGCCACGCGGTGGGCAAGCGTCCCTTCAAGTCCCGGGACCGCTCGGGCAACGTCTGGTGGCTGGCGATCCTGTCCTGCGGTGAGTCCTGGCACAACCTGCACCACGCGGACCCGACCTGCGCGCGGCACGGCGTGATGAAGGGGCAGCTGGACTCCAGCGCCCGGCTGATCAGCTGGTTCGAGCGACTGGGCTGGGCGTACGACGTGCGGTGGCCGAACGCCTCCCGGCTCGACTCGCGCCGCCAGGACAAGGCCGTGGCGGGGGGCGCCGCCCAGCGGTAGCCGGGGAAGGCATGATTGTCAGGTGGCGATCGATGGCAGCAGCGTGAGTGGCAGTAAGGACAAAGCGTCTTCCGGTGCGGGCGCGCGGCGTGCGCGGCGGGTCCGCATGACGGGCAAGGAGCGCCGGGAGCAGCTGCTGGACATCGGGCGCACGGTGTTCGCCGAGCGGGGCTTCGAGGGCACGTCGGTGGAGGAGATCGCGGCGAAGGCCGGGGTGTCCAAGCCGGTGGTGTACGAGCACTTCGGCGGCAAGGAAGGGCTGTACGCGGTCGTCGTGGACCGGGAGATGCGGCGGCTGCTGGACATGGTGACGGGTGCCCTGACCGCGGGGCACCCGCGCGAGCTGCTGGAGCAGGCGGCGTTCGCGCTGCTGGACTACATCGAGTCCTACACCGACGGCTTCCGCATCCTGGTGCGGGACTCCCCCGTGGCCCAGTCGACGGGCACGTTCGCGTCGCTGATCAGCGATATCGCGACGCAGGTCGAGGACATCCTGGGGCTGGAGTTCAAGGCCCGGGGCTTCGACCCGAAGCTGGCGCCGCTGTACGCGCAGGCGCTGGTCGGGATGGTCGCGCTGACCGGCCAGTGGTGGCTGGACGTGCGCAAGCCGAAGAAAGCGGAAGTCGCGGCGCACCTGGTGAACCTGGCCTGGCACGGGCTGGACGGGCTGGAGCCGAAACCGCGGCTGATAGGCCACCGCAAGGCCTGACCATTGACCACACCCGCCCCAAAGTTCACCCGAAAGAGTGAGCGGCGCAGGGGGCTCCCGGTGCGCCGCGTCAGTACAGGGGTTCGAGGAATTCGAGTCGATTGCCGACCGGGTCGTGGGAGTAGAAGCGGCGGTGACCCGGGAGGCCGTCGTCCCAGGTGACATCCGCTCCCTGGGCCGCCAGCCGGGCGGCGAAGGCGTCGATGCCCGTGACGAGGATGCCGGGGTGGGCCTTGGCCGCCGGCCGGAAGCCGTCCTCGACGCCGAGGTGGAGACGGACCGGACCGGCCTCGAACCAGCACCCGCCCACGGCGAGCCCGGGCGGCTTGGGAACCCGGGTCATGCCCAGGACGCCCTCGTAGTACGCGGTCAGCGCACCCTCGGAGCCGGGCGGCGCCGCCAGCTGGACGTGGTCGAGGCCGGTGATCATCCGCTAGACCTCCTTGCGTGCCACGGCGAAGATCCGCCGGAAGGGGAAGACGGTGCCGTGCGGCCCCGCCGGGTAGGCCTTGCGCAGCAGGTCGCGGTACTGGTCGAGGAACTCCTCGCGGGCCTCGGGGTCGTCCTCGAGCGCTGTGAGGACGGGGCGCAGGGCGGTGCCCTTCACCCAGTCCAGCACCGGGTCCTCGCCCCGCAGGACCTGCACGTACGTGGTCTCCCAGGCGTCCGCCGCGCAGCCCAGGTCGATCAGCCGCTTCAGGTACTCCGCCGGCTCCAGGACATGCACGAAGCGCCGCCCCTGGTCACCCAGGCGGGCCCGCCACCGGGGGGTGTCGCACAGGTCCCCCAGAAGGGCGTGGCTGGGCGAGGTGAAGTTGCCGGGGACCTGGAAGGCGAGGGTGCCGCCGGGGGCGAGGGAGTCGAGCCAGGGCCCGAAGGAGTCCTCGTGGCCGGGGACCCACTGCAGTGCCGCGTTGGAGACGATCAGGTCGAAGGGTTCCTCGGGGATCCAGGTGGCGGCGTCGGCGGGGGCGAAGTCCAGCAGCCCGCCGCCCGGCGTGGGGCCCTCGTAGGACCGGGCCCTGGCCAGCATGTCGGCGGAGCTGTCGAAGCCGGTGATGTGCGCGTCGGGCCAGCGGTCCGCTATCAGGACCGTGACGTTGCCGGGGCCGCAGCCCAGGTCGGCGATGCGCGGACGGCGGGCGGCGGGCAGCTCGGGGATCCGGGCGAGCAGGTCCAGGAACGGGCGGGTGCGGTGGGTCGCGTGGCGGAGATACTGCTGTGGGTCCCAGGTCGGCGCAACGTGCGTGTCGTGCATGGTCGAACCCCTCTGCTGATCGGGCCAGTGCCGGTGGAGCAGGAACTGCTGCCGACGCTGCCCAATCGTCCAGGGAAATATATCTTGATGTCAAGAGACTTCACGTCGACACAACCACTACACTGATCGTCATGGAGGACGAGGTCGACCGACTGGTCGCAGCATGGCGCCGCGAGCGCCCCGACCTCGATGTGGAACCACTCGAGGTGCTCAGCCGTATCAGCCGGCTCGCCCGGCATCTCGACCGCGCGCGGCGGCTGGCCTTCTCCGAGGTGGGTCTCGAACCCTGGGAATTCGACGTCCTCACCGCGCTGCGCCGCGCGGGCTCCCCGTACCAGCTCTCCCCCGGCCAGCTGCTCACCCAGACCCTGGTCACCTCCGGCACCATGACCAACCGTATCGACCGGCTCGCCAAGAAGGGCCTCGTCGAGCGGCTGCCCGACCCCAGCGACCGGCGCGGCGTCCTCGTCCGGCTCACCGCGGAAGGGCGCGACCGCGCGGATCAATCGCTGGCCGGGCTGCTCACCCAGGAGCGGGCGATCCTGGCCGAACTCTCCCGCGCGGAGCGCGCGGAACTGGCGGGTCTGCTCCGCCAGCTGACGGCCCCGTTCGACAACATCCCGGGCTGATCGCCCCGCCAGGGGCGCGGGGAACTGCGCGAACGGCCACGACGGCGCCGCGGATGGCCCGGTGGCGCGCCCCCAACGGCGGGCCGGTGGCTCCTTCCCAAGAACTCGGGACGTCCTCCCGGCGGCCCGGTACCGTGCCGCGACGGCTGGTAGCGCAGCTCCCCGCGCCCCTTACCGGGGCGCCCTCTTGCCCGAGGCGGCATGCGTCCACTTGGATCGCGGCCATGAGCCAGCAGCGCGATGCGCCGCCCGCAACGGCACGATTCCACGGCCGTACCCACCTCGTCACCGGCGCCGCCTCCGGCATCGGCGCGGCGACCGCCGACCGGCTCGCCGCGGAAGGCGCCCGCGTCCTCCTCCTCGACATCGACGACGAGCGCGGCGAGCACACCGCGCGCCGCATCCGTGCCGCCGGCGGCACGGCCTCCTACGAGCACTGCGACGTCACCGACGAGGCCGCCTGGCAGCGCGCCGTGGCCGCCGCCCGGGGCCGCTACGGCCCGGTCGACGGCCTGGTCTCCAACGCCTTCACCCACTACGCCGCGCCCGCCGACCGCACCCCGCGCGCCGACTGGGACCACCAGCTCGCCGTCAACCTCACCGGCGCGTTCCTCGGCGTACGGGCGGCCCTGGACGATCTGCGCGCGCGGCAGGGCGCCGTCGTGCTGACCTCCTCCGTGCACGCCCGATTCGGGCTGCCGGGGCGGCCCGCGTACGCCGCCTCCAAGGCGGGCCTGACCGGCCTCGCCCGCCAGCTGGCCGTCGAGTACGGGCCCGACGTACGGGTGAACTCCGTGCTGCCCGGCCCCGTCCTCACCCCGGCCTGGGAAGGCATCGCCGAGGAGGACCGCCGGGCCACCGCCGCCGAGACCGCCGCCGCGCGGCTCGGCCGGCCCGAGGAGGTCGCCGCCACGATCGCCTTCCTGCTCTCCGCCGACGCCTCCTTCGTCACCGGCGCGAGCCTCGTCGTCGACGGCGGCTGGAGCGTCCTGAAGAACTCCTCCTGACCAGCCACAGCGACCACTCGTCCACAGCAGCACCGCAACGACCACGCGACCCGACAAGCCCCCAGGGGGACCGCGCGATGGCAATCCGGTACGGCGGGGACTACAACCCCGAGCAGTGGCCCGAGGACGTACGGGCCGAGGACCTCGTCCTCATGAAGCAGGCGCACGTCACGATGGTGACCGCCGGGATCTTCTCCTGGGCCGGGGTCGAACCCCGGCCCGGCGCTTACGACTTCGGCTGGTTCGACCGCGTCATGGACGGCCTCGGCCAGGCGGGCGTCGCGGTCTGCCTGGCCACCATGACCGCCTCACCACCGCCCTGGCTCGCCCACCGGTACCCCGAGACGCTTCCCGAGGACGCCGACGGCACCCGTCGCTGGCCGGGCGCCCGCCAGCACTACTGCCCCTCCAGCCCGGTCTACCGCGAGCACGCCGTCCGCCTCGTCGAACGCCTCGCCCACCGCTACGCCGGTCACCCCGCGCTCGCCCTGTGGCACATCGGCAACGAGTACGGCTGCCACACCCGGCAGTGCTACTGCGACGTCTCGGCCCGCGACTTCCGCCGCTGGCTGCGCGAGCGCTACGGCACCGTCGAGGCGCTCAACGACGCCTGGTCCACCGCCTTCTGGTCGCAGGCCTACGGCGACTTCGAGGAGGTGCTGCCGCCGCGCGCCGCGCCCGCCTCCGCCAACCCCGCGCAGCAGCTGGACTACCTCCGCTTCAGCGACGACGCACTGCGCGCCTGCTACCTCGCCGAGAAGGAGGTGCTCAACCGCGTCACCCCGGACGTGCCGGTCACCACCAACCTCATGCCGGACCACAAGCCCGTCGACGCCTTCGCCTGGGCCCGCGACATGGACGTCATGGCGCTCGACTTCTACCAGGACCCCTATGTGGCGGACGACCACATCCGTGCCGGCTACCACTTCGACCTGATGCGCTCGGCCCGCGGCGGCCAGCCCTGGCTGCTCCTGGAACAGGCGCCGAGCGCCGTCAACTGGCGCCCCCGCAACGGCCCCAAGCCGCCCGGCGCGATGCGGCTGTGGAGCTGGCAGGCCGTCGCCCAGGGCGCCGACGCGGTGCTGTTCTTCCAGTGGCGCCAGTCGCTCGGCGGCGCCGAGAAGTACCACTCGGCGATGGTCCCGCACGGCGGCACCGACACCCGGATCTTCCGCGAGGTCACCGAGCTGGGGCGGGAGCTGGCCGCCGTACCGGGTATCGAGGGCACCCGCTCCGAGGCGCAGGTGGCGCTGCTCGCCGACTGGGACAGCCGGCGGGCGCTGGAGCTGGACTCCCGGCCCTCCACCGCGCTGGAGGCACCCGAACGGGCCCTGGCCCACTACCGTCCGCTGTTCGAGGCCGGGGTCGCCTGCGACGTCGTACCGCCCGACCGTGACCTGTCCAACTACCGTCTGGTCGTCGTCCCCAACCTCTACCTGCTGCGCACGGAGGACGCCGAACGGCTGGCCGCGTACGTGCACGGCGGCGGGCACCTGCTGGTGTCGTTCTTCTCCGGCATCGTCGACGCCCACGACCGGGTGCATCCCGGCGGCTACCCGGCGCCGCTGCGCGAGCTGCTGGGCCTGCGGGTGGAGGAGTTCCGGCCGCTGGACGAGGGCGTACGGCTGCTGCTGCGCGGACGGTACTCGGGCCGCGCCGACCTCTGGGCCGAGGACATCGTCCTCGACGGCGCGGGCTCGGTCGTCGACTTCGTCGGCGAGGAACCGGCGCTGCAGCCCGCGATCACCCGCCACACCTACGGCCGGGGCACCGCCTGGTACGTCGGCACCCGTCCCGACCCCGGCCTGATGCGGCACCTGATGGACGACGTACGGGAGGCCGCGGGCGTCACACCCGTACTGCCGGGACTGCCGGCCGGCGTGCAGGCCACCGTGCGCTCCGGGGCCCGCGGACGCTATCTCTTCCTGCTCAACCACGGGCAGGAACCGGCCTCCGTACAGCTGCCGGAGCCCATGGCCGACGCACTGGCACAGGCCACGCCGCGGGCGGCAGCCGTGCATCACCTCACCCTGCCCGCCCGCGGCGTGGCCGTCCTGACGGAGCCCGGCCCGCGGACCGGCTCCTGAGAGTCCTGACCCGGGCCACGGCCCCGGACGGCGGGGCGGTCAGGGTCTGCCGGCGGCCGGGACGCACCGGCCGCCGGCCGCCGTACCGGCCGGGGCCCGGCCACCGGCGGCGCCCCGGCCCGTCACGGCACCGAGACCGACGCCGTCGGCACCGGCTGCGCGGCCGGGGACGACGGGGGCGGCTCCAGCTCGACCGGCCCCACCCCGGCCCGGCGCGCCAGCGCCACCGCGGCGAGCGTGGAGTGCACCCCGAGCTTGCCCAGGACGTTCTGCATGTGGGTACGGACCGTGTGCGGGGAGAGGAACAGCCGCTCCGCGACCGCCTTGCGGCCGAGCCCCGCGACCATGCAGCGCAGCACCTCGCGCTCGCGCGGGGTGAGGGACTCCACCAGCCGCTCGCTCTCGGTGCGGTGCTTGCGCGCCGCCGTCAGCTCCCGCAGCACCCCCGTCAGGAGCGCGGGCGGCAGATGCGTCTCGTCCCGCAGCACGCCGCGGATCACGGCCAGCAGGCGGGAGAGCGAGCAGTCCTTCGCGACCCAGCCGCCGGCCCCCGCCTGGAGCGCCGCCGCGGCCCTGCGCGGGTCGTCCTTCTCCGCGAGCACCACGGCGCGGACCAGCGGGTGGGTGGTGCGGACCGTGGTGACCAGCGATATGCCGTCCACGGGCGCGCCGTCGGCCGCGCCGTCCCGCGGGACCTGCGGCCGCATGGGGACGGCCGCGAGCGGTGCGACGGCCGTGCCGAGGTCGGCGTCGACAAGCATGACGTCGAAGCGCCGGCCCTCGGAGGCCGCCCGCTCCAGACTGCGCAGGGCCGCCGGTCCGCTCCCGGCCGCCGCCACGTCCACGTCCTGTTCGGCCGCGAGGGCAGCCGCCAGGGACTCGGCAAAGATGCGGTGGTCGTCGACCACCAAGACCCGGATGCGTTGCACTGAGGACCCCCTGTCTCGGGGAACGAGCGGATACGGATACGTGCGCCCGGCGGCGGAGACGCCGCAGCGGCACGGCCGCCGCCGTGCTGCACCGCTGTCCCACCCCGGGCGCCGTACCTCCCTCCCCGCGCCGCGTTCGGCGGGGAGGGTTCAGCTCGCCCCCTGATCGGCACCGGCCCCCACCGGTGCTCTGTTCAGCGTACGTACGGGGTCCGGCAACGGAAGCCGATTGGCAAAACTGCCCGACCCATGTGTTCAGGGTGGGGCAGCCGGCTCACCGCGAGGCGCCAGTAGCCGGTGATCGGCTCATTCCGGCCGGTTACCGCCGGACGCCCGCGGGTCTCTCGGCCAGTCGCGGATACCGGCTGACAGCGGGTCCCGGGTGTGCGGTGGCGGGCACCCGAGCCCCCGCCGCCGCCCCCGTCACGCCAGCCGCCGGGCCCCCGCGCTCGGCACGGCGGGGAAGATCCGCGGCGCGGCGTACCCGGCCGCCGCGAACGCCTCGGTGACGGCCTTGCCCACGGCGTCCGCTTCCGCCTCCTCCACCAGCACGATCGCCGACCCGCCGAAGCCGCCGCCGGTCATCCGGGCGCCCAGCGCGCCCGCCTCGTTCGCCGCGTCGACCACGAGGTCCAGCTCGGCACAGGAGACCGCGAAGTCGTCGCGGAGCGAGGCGTGCCCGGCGGTCAGCAGCGGGCCGATGCCGCGTGGATCGCCCGCGTCGAGGCGTGCCATGACGTCCTCCACCCGCCGGTTCTCGGTCACGATGTGCCGTACCAGGGGCCGCACGGCGGCCTCGTCCGCCAGTGACTCCAGCGTCTGCGCCAGATTGTCGTACGCCACATCGCGCAGGGCGCGTACGCCGAGTGTGCGTGCGGCCCGCTCACAGCCGGCGCGGCGTTCGGCGTACGCGCCGTCACCCAGTTCGTGCTGGACGCGGGTGTCGACGACCAGGAGGCGCAGCCCGGCAGCGGCGAGGTCGAAGGGGACCTGGCGGCGGGTGAGGTCGCGGGTGTCCAGCAGGAGGGCGTGACCCTCGGTGCAGCACGCCGAAGCGGTCTGGTCCATGATCCCGCAGGGCACGCCGACGAAGGCGTTCTCGGCCCGCTGCGCGAGCCGGGCGAGCTCCTGTCCGTCCAGGTCCAGGCCGTACAGGTCGTTCAGCGCGAGGGCGGTGGCGACCTCCAGGGCCGCGGAGGAGGAGAGCCCGGCGCCGGTCGGGACGACGGAGTCGAAGTGCAGGTCGGCGCCGCCGACGGGCAGCCCGGCCTCCCGCATCGCCCACAGGACGCCGGCCGGGTACGCGGCCCAGCCGCCGTCGGAGGCCGGGCGCAGCGTCTCGGTGCGCAGCTCGACGATGCCGCCGCGTACGTTGCCGGAGTGCAGGCGCAGCACGCCGTCGGTACGGGGCGCCGCAGCGGCGGTCGTGGTGTGCGGCAGGGCCAGCGGCATCACGAAGCCGTCGTTGTAATCGGTGTGCTCACCGATGAGGTTGACCCGCCCGGGGGCGGCCCACACCCCCGCAGGGGCGGTTCCGAACACCTCCCGGAAGGCCGCCTCGCTGCGGGCTGCGCCGTGCTGCGTATCTGTCACTCGGACTCCCTTGTCCTGTGGGAACGGGGCTCCGCCCCGGACCCCGGTCCTCAATCGCCGGACGGGCTGGAATTCGCGAACGCCCACGCGTCGGCCACGATGCCCGCCAGGTCCGCGCGCTTGGGCTGCCAGCCCAGGCGGTCGATGGCGGTCTGCGCCGAGGCGACCAGGACCGCCGGGTCGCCGCCCCGGCGCGGGGCCACGACCTCGGGGATCGGGTGGCCGGTGACCTCGCGGACGGTCTCGATGACCTCGCGCACGGAGAAGCCGTTGCCGTTGCCGAGGTTGCAGATCAGGTGCTCGCCCGCGACCGCGGCGTCCAGCGCCAGCAGATGGGCGTCGGCGAGGTCGGCGACGTGGATGTAGTCGCGGACGCAGGTGCCGTCCGGCGTCGGGTAGTCGTCGCCGAAGACGGAGATGTGCTCACGGCGGCCCTGGGCGACCTGGAGGACGAGCGGGATGAGGTGCGACTCGGGGTCGTGCCGCTCACCGCAGTCGCCGTACGCGCCGGCCACGTTGAAGTACCGCAGGGACACCGCGGCCAGGCCGTGCGCCGCGCACTCACCGCCGATCATGTGGTCGACGGCCAGCTTCGAGGCACCGTACGGGGAGGTGGGCGCGGTGGGGTCGGTCTCCGTGATGGGGGTGTTCACGGGCTCGCCGTAGGTCGCGGCCGTGGAGGAGAACACCAGCGTGCGCACGCCCGCGACGCGCATCGCGGCGAGCAGGTCCATGGTGCCGCCGACGTTGTTCCGCCAGTACTTCTCCGGGTCCACGACGGACTCGCCGACCTGCGAGAACGCGGCGAAGTGCAGGACACCGTCGAAGGACCGGTCCAGCCACTTGCCCGCGTCCTGGACCCGGCCCTCGATGAACTCCGCGCCCGCGGGGACGCCCTCACGGTGGCCGGTGGACAGGTCGTCCAGGACCACGACCTCGTGACCGGCCTCCAGCAGGTGTGCCGCCACGACGCTGCCGACGTATCCCGCACCGCCGGTGACCAGGTACTTCTTGCTCACGCGCTCGCTACCTCTCGCAGTCGCTGCGCCGCGGCTTCCGGCGGCACATCGTTGATGAACACATTCATGCCGGATTCGGAACCCGCGAGAAACTTCAGCTTGCCGGGAGTGCGTCGGATGGTGAAGAGCTCCAGATGGAGCGCGAAGTCGCCGCGGTGCGGGGCGCGCACCGGCGCCTGGTGCCATGCGGCGATGTACGGCGTCGGCGGCTCCCCTTCTCCGAAGATCCGGTCGAACCGTCGCAAGACTTCCAGATAGATCTGTGGGAACTCTGTGCGCGCGTCGTCGTCGAGCGCGAGCAGGTCGGGTACGCGGCGGCGGGGGTAGAGGTGCACCTCGTACGGCCAGTGCGCCGCGTACGGGACGAAGGCGACCCAGTGCTCGCCCGCCAGGACGACGCGGCTGCCGTCGGCGAGCTCGTCGGCGACGACGTCGTCGAAGAGGTTGCGGCCGTCCGTGCGCTCCCGGTGCGCGGTGACCGAGGCGAGCATCCGCTCGGTACGGGGGGTCACGAAGGGGTACGCGTAGATCTGCCCGTGCGGATGGCCGAGGGTCACGCCGATCTCGGCACCGCGGTTCTCGAAGCAGAAGACCTGCTCGACGTCCGGGAGCGCGGAGAGCTCGGCGGTGCGGTCGGTCCAGGCCTCCAGGACCAGGGCTGCCTGGTCCTCGGTGAGGTCGGCGAAGGAGGCGTGGTGGTCGGAGGTGAAGCAGACGACCTCGCACCGCCCTGTGCCGCCGGCGAGCGAGGGGAAGCGGTTCTCGAAGACGGCGACGTCGTAGTCGGCGGCGGGGATCTCCGAGAGCCGGCCGTCGCGCGAGGGGCACAGCGGGCACTCGTCGGCCGGCGGGTGGTAGGTGCGCCCCTGGCGGTGCGAGGCGACGGCCACCGAGTCGCCGAGGAGGCGGTCGTGGCGGATCTCGGAGGCGGTGGTGACCTGCGGAAGGGGGCGCTGGTCGACGGCGTCGCGTACGGCGTCGTCCCGGGAGTCGTAGTAGATGAGTTCCCGGCCGTCCGCGAGCCGCGTGGACGTCTTCTTCACTGATGCTCCTCGCCAGCCGACGACCAAACACAAACAAACATAAGGAACCACGAGCCAACAGTTCCGTCAATGCGTTCCACGGACCGCCGCTCACCGCGCACGCAGCGTCACTCGGCCGGATGACTCGATCACGATCCAACAAACAAAACAAACAAAACTGTTCAGTTTCCGAGGAGCCGAGCGTAGCTTTCTGACCGTTCACGGCAAGGGCGCCCCGCACCACGGCAGTTTCTGGGGGCGCTGCCCCCAGACCCCCGGAGCACCCATGATCACGTTGGCCGAAGGGCTACGCCTCCCGACGAACGGGCTCGACTACACCATCCTGGCGATCTACTTCGCCGTCGTCCTGGGCATCGGCTTCGCCGCCAAACGCAGCGTGAAGACCAGCCTGGACTTCTTCCTGTCCGGCCGGTCACTGCCCGCCTGGGTCACCGGCCTCGCGTTCGTCGCCGCCAACCTCGGCGCCACCGAGATCCTCGGCATGGCCGCCAACGGCGCGCAGTACGGCGCGTACACCGTGCACTGGTACTGGATCGGCGCCATCCCCGCCATGGTCTTCCTCGGCCTGGTGATGATGCCCTTCTACTACGGCTCCAAGGTCCGCTCCGTACCGGAGTTCCTGCTGCACCGCTTCGGGCCGTCCTCGCACCTGCTGTCCTCGATCATCTTCGCGGTCTCGTCCGTGCTGATCGCGGGCGTGAACCTCTACGCGATGGCGATCGTGCTGGAGGCGCTGCTGGGCTGGCCGGAGTGGGTCGCGATCGTCGTCGCCGGCTTCTTCGTCCTCGCGTACATCACCATCGGCGGCCTGTCCTCCGCGATCTACAACGAGGTCCTGCAGTTCTTCGTCATCCTCGCCGCGCTGATCCCGCTGACCGTCGTCGGCCTCAAGCGCGTCGGCGGCTGGGACGGACTGACCAGCAGCCTCACCGACAGCCACGGCGGTGACTTCCTCACCGCCTGGGGCGGCACCGGCATCGGCGAGTCCAACCCGCTCGGCGCCAACTGGCTGACGATCGTGCTCGGCCTCGGCTTCGTGATGAGCTTCGGCTACTGGACCACCAACTTCGCCGAGGTCCAGCGCGCGCTGTCCGCGAAGAACCTCTCCGCCGCCAAGCGCACCCCGCTGATCGCCGCCTTCCCCAAGATCTTCATTCCGATGGTCGTGGTGGTGCCGGGCCTGATCGCGCTGGTCATGGAGCCCTCGCTGGGCAAGACCAAGGACGGTCTGCAGTACAACGACGCCATCCCGGTCCTGATGCGGGACCTGCTGCCGAACGGCGTGCTGGGCATCGCGGTGACCGGTCTGCTCGCGGCGTTCATGGCCGGTATGGCCGCCAACGTCTCGTCGTTCAACACGGTCTTCACCAACGACATCTGGGCGGCGTACCTGAAGAAGGGCCGCGAGGACGCGTACTACCTGAAGACCGGCCGGGTGGTCACCGCGGTCGGCGTGCTGATCGGCATGGGCACGGCGTTCATCGCCTCCAGCTTCAGCAACATCATGAACTACCTGCAGACGCTGTTCTCGTTCTTCAACGTGCCGCTGTTCGTGGTGTTCATCATCGGCATGTTCTGGAAGCGCACCAGCGCGGCGGCCGGCTTCTGGGGCCTGCTCTCCGGCACCGTCGCCGCGATGGTCAACTACTTCTGGTTCTACAAGCAGGGCATCATCGCGATCCCCTCCGACCAGGGCGCCAACTTCGTCTCCTCGATCGTCGCGTTCGTCGTCGGCGCGGTCGTGATGTTCGTGATCACCCTGGTGACCAAGCCCAAGCCCGCCGAGTCGCTGGCCGGCCTGGTCTACGGCACGCGCTCGCCCGGCATGGAGGAGCTGCCCGCCGAGGGCGACGACGCCTGGTACCGCAAGCCCGCCCTGCTGGGCTGGGGCGCGGTCGTCCTCGCCGCCGTCTGCTACATCCCCTTCTCCTTCTAAGGGCCGTAAGGAGCACACCATGAGTGACTACCAGCACGAGGTCGAGGAGCTGGAGCGCAAGTCCGCGACGGCGGCCCGGCTCTTCGACGTACGCCGCATCATCGGCGGACTCTTCGTCGTCTACGGCGTCATCGTCACGATCGCCGGCCTCACCGCGTCCGACGCGGACCTGAAGAAGGCCCAGGACATCAACATCAACCTCTGGACCGGCCTCGGCATGCTGGTCCTCGGCCTGCTCTTCCTGCTGTGGATGAAGCTGCGGCCCGCCGAGGCACCGGCCCCCGAGGAGGCCGGAGCCACGGCCGACGGCACGGCCGGCCCGACGGACTGACGCGCCGCGCGCTCACTGCGGCGGGGCCTGCTGCGGCCCCGCCGCGTTCGCGTTGCTGACCGCGGCCCGGTCCAGCAGCCCCGTACGGGCCGCCAGCGCCGCCGCCTCCAGCCGCGACCCCACCCCCAGCTTCATCAGCACCCGCTGCACGTGCGTACGGGCGGTGCTCGGCGCAATGCCCATACCGGCCGCGATGAGCCGGGTGTCCTCGCCCTCGGCGACCCGGACCAGCACCTCCACCTCGCGCGGGGTCAGCATCTGCAGCAGCCGGGCGCCCTCGTCGTCGGGCTGGGCCGCCGGGTGCAGCAGCTCCTCGAAGGCCTGCTGGAGCAGGGCCGGGGCGATCGCCGCCTCCCCCGCCCTGGCCTTCATCATCGCCCGTTCCACACCCTCGATCCGCTCGTCGTGGCGGACGTAACCGGACGCGCCGGCCGCGAACGCCGCCGCGATACCGCGTGGGTTCGGCACCGGGCCGAGCACCACGACGGCCACCTGGGGCCGCTCCTTCTTGATCCGTACCACCGGGTCGAACACCCCCGGCTCGGCGGGCGCTGCCGTCCCCAGGAGGCACACCTCCGGCGCTCTGCTCACCACCAGATCCGCCGCACCCGCACTCGGCGCGGCCGCCGCGAGCACCCTGTGCCCGCGCAACTTCAATGCCGAGGCGAGTGCCTCGGCGAGCAGGCGGTGGTCGTCGACCACCATGAGCCGCACGCCCATTCAGCAACCCCCCATTCCCCGGCGATCCCAGCCCCCCGGCCCTTCGCCGGGCCCCTTTGCATCCGGAAGCTACACGCTTGTTCGACATCGCGCGCCCCCTACCGGGCAGAAGCCCGTCGGAATGCTGAAATCCCGGCCATTCTGGGCCACTTGCCGTCGACTGCCGATCATTTCTTTCCAGAGGCGGACGGACCCGGTACGGCGACGGCCCCGCCCTACCGTGCGTAGGACGGGGCCGCCGGGCAGGCCCTCGGCCTGCGGGTCCTCAGCTGCCGAAGGCCAGGCCCAGGTACTTGCCGTCGCCCAGGCCGTACTTCGTGCCGGACATGATGTCCTGGTTCAGGAACAGCCGGCCGTGCGCGTACACCGCACGGGTCATACCGGGGCGCAGCGAACGGGCCGCGTCGGCGGTCTCCTTCGGGAGGTTGAGGAAGACCGTCTTCTCGCCCTGCTTCGCCGGGTCGATGCTGACGACCTGGCCGCCCTTGTCGCTGTAACCGTCCTGGTAGGCGATGAGCTTGTCACCGGCCATCCGGAGGGGCACGAGCTCCTGGTTGACCTCCGACGACGCCTTCCAGGTCGCGGAGCCGGTCTTCAGGTCGAAGGCGACGATCTCGTTCTGCTTGTCGAAGGACTCGCCGCCCACCGCGTCGTGCGACTTGGACGGCATGTAGAGGTACTTGTCGTCCGCCGTGGCGGTGATGCAGCGCTCCACGCCGCCGCTGACCCCGCAGTTGGGCTTGTACTTGTCGCCCTGCAGCGAGATCTGTGCCTGCCGCTTGCCGGAGTCGTCGATGACGACCATGTCCGTGATACCGGCGTCGCCCGCGGAGATGCCGATCACGACCGGCCCGTTGGTGGAGACCACCTCGGCGCTCTGTACGCCCTTGGGCGCGTCGTACGTCCACTTGGGCTTGCCGGTCGCCGGGTCGATCTCCTGGACCTGGGTGGTCTGGGAGCCGTACTCACCGCAGCGCAGGATCGCGACCAGCTTCTTGCCGCCGCCGATGCCCCGGTCCAGGCACTGCATCGAGGCGTCGTTGCCGTTGTCGCGCTGGTGCCACAGCTCCTTGCCGGCGATGTCGTACGCGGCCTCGCCGTTGCCCGGCCAGGAGGCGACGACCGCGCCCTGGCTGAAGGTGACGCCCATGCCGAGGCTGGAGGCCTGCCGGCCGCCGGGCATCGTCTTCTGCCAGTCGAACTTGCCGGAGTCGATGTCCAGCAGCGCGATCTGGCTGCAGGGTTCGCGCTCGTTCTCGCCCTTGCGCGGGCCGGCCTCGAAGACGACGGCGGCCTTGCCCTCCTCGGTGGCGTACGGCGAGGCGCCGCAGACGATGCCGTCCATGGGGAGCTTGTACTTGGGCTTCTTCGCTTCCAGGTCGTAGCCGACGATCTCGCCCTTGCTGACCTTGGCGTACGTCTTCGCCGTCGCCCAGGCGCCGTTCAGCGTCACCACCGACTTGTCCGGCGAGGGCAGCGGCACGTTGAAGAGCAGCTTGCCCGTGGAGCTGCCGGGCTTGGTCTCCGGGTTCAGCGCGACCTTGCCGCCCTTGAGGGCCACCGTGCCGTCCGAGCCCTCCGCACCGCCGTCGGTGCCCTGGCTGGAGCCCTTGGCGTCCGGCGCCGGCTCGTCACCGCCGCCGCTGTTGGCGAACCACACGCCGCCGCCGACGATCAGCGCGACCGCGACCACGGCCGCCACGATGATCATCATGCGGGTGCGCTGCTGATTGCCGCCGCCTTGCGGGGGCATGCCGCCCTGGTACTGCGCGGTGGGCGCATACGCGTTGCCGTACGGGCCGGGGGCGCCGGGCTGACCGGGCTGCTGCGGGTAGCCGTAGCCCGGCCCCTGGGCCGGGTAGCCGTACCCGGGCTGCGCGCCGTACGGACCGGGCGGGGGTCCCTGCGGCGGCTGGCCGGGGGCCTGCGGCGGCTGCGGCGGGGCCTGGGGCGGCTGCGGCGGGGCCTGGGGCGGCTGCGGCGGAGCCTGCGGCGGCTGGTTCGGCGGCTTCTCGGGCTGCGGCGGCTGCTGGCCGGGCTGCTGGGGATAGCCGTACGAAGGGTCCTGGGGCGCGCCGAAGCCGCCGGACGGCGGCTGACCGGGCGGTGGAGGCGGCTGCGGCGGCTGGGTCATCGGGTCGTTACCTCTTCACACCGGCCCATGGCTCCGAATCGGCCTCCCCCGCGACCCCGAGCGGCAAAGCCCCCAGGATGGAGTGAATCAGACATAAGGCTCGGCAATTAACGGCAGTTGAGCGGGAGTTCTTTCTACCACTCGGCACCGACACCGCACCGGTGCGGTACGCCGCCGCCAAAAGGGCGAGACCGGCCCGGGACACTCCCGCGACGCACCCGTTACGCACGCCGCCGTCCCGGGCCCGCGGCGTCCGCTACGCGTCCTCCGCCAGCTCCAGCCAGCGCATCTCCAGCTCGTCCTTCTCGTCCCTCAGCTCCCGCAGCTGCGCGTCCAGTTCGGCGACCTTGGCGAAGTCGGTGGCGTTGTCGGCGATCTGCGTGTGCAGCTTCGCCTCCTTCGTACCGATCTTGTCCAGCTGTCGCTCGATCTTCTGGAGCTCCTTCTGCGTCGCGCGGTCCACGGCGGCGGACTTCTGCTTGGGGGCCGCGGCCGCCGGCGCGGGCGCCGCGGCCTCCGCCATCTTCTGCCGGCGCTCGATGTACTCGTCCAGGCCGCGCGGCAGCATCCGCAGCGTCGCGTCGCCCAGCAGCGCGAACACCCGGTCGGTGGTCCGCTCGACGAAGTACCGGTCGTGGCTGATGACGACCATCGAGCCGGGCCAGCCGTCGAGCAGGTCCTCCAGCTGCGTCAGCGTCTCGATGTCCAGGTCGTTGGTCGGCTCGTCGAGGAAGAGCACGTTCGGCTCGTCCATCAGCAGCCGCAGGATCTGCAGGCGGCGGCGCTCACCGCCGGAGAGGTCGCCGACCGGCGTCCACTGCTTCTCCTTCGTGAAGCCGAACTTCTCGCACAGCTGGCTCGCGGTCATCTCCCGGCCCTTGCCGAGGTCCACCCGCTCGCGCACCCGCTGTACGGCCTCCAGCACCCGCCAGGACGGGTCCAGCTCCGCGACCTCCTGCGAGAGGTACGCCAGCTTCACCGTCCTCCCGACGACGATCTTCCCGCCGGCCGGCTGCGCCTCGCCCTGCGTACGCGCCGCGTCGGCCAGCGCCCGCAGCAGCGAGGTCTTGCCCGCGCCGTTGACGCCCACCAGGCCGACCCGGTCGCCGGGGCCGAGCTGCCAGGTGAGGTGCTTCAGCAGCACCTTGGGCCCGGCCTGTACGGTCACGTCCTCCAGGTCGAAGACCGTCTTGCCCAGCCGGGAGCTGGCGAACTTCATCAGCTCGGCGCTGTCCCGGGGCGGCGGCACGTCGGCGATCAGTTCGTTGGCGGCCTCGATGCGGAAGCGCGGCTTGCTCGTACGGGCCGGGGCGCCGCGCCGCAGCCACGCCAGCTCCTTGCGCATGAGGTTCTGCCGCTTGGCTTCCTCGCTGGCGGCGATCCGCTCCCGCTCGGCACGCGCGAACACGTAGTCGCTGTAGCCGCCCTCGTACTCGTGCACGTCGCCGCGCTGCACATCCCACATGCGCGTACAGACCTGGTCCAGGAACCACCGGTCGTGGGTGACGACGACGAGCGCGGAGCGCCGCGCCTGGAGGTGCCGCGCCAGCCAGGAGATGCCTTCGACGTCCAGGTGGTTGGTCGGCTCGTCGAGGACGATCATGTCCTGCTCGGCGATCAGCAGCTTCGCGAGCGCGATGCGGCGCCGCTCGCCACCGGAGAGCGGACCGATGACGGTGTCCAGGCCCTGCGGGAAGCCCGGCAGGTCCAGGCCGCCGAAGAGCCCGGTCAGCACGTCGCGGATCTTGGCGTTGCCGGCCCACTCGTGGTCGGCGAGGTCGCCGATCACCTCGTGCCGGACGGTGGCCTCCGGGTCGAGCGAGTCGTGCTGCGTCAGCACACCGAGGCGCAGCCCGTTCACGTGTGTGACGCGTCCGTCGTCCGGGGCCTCCAGCTGGGCGAGGATGCGGATCAGGGTCGTCTTGCCGTCACCGTTGCGGCCGACGACGCCGATCCGGTCGCCCTCGTTGACGCCGAGGGAGACGCCGTCCAGCAGCGTGCGCAGCGCGTACGCCTTGCTGACGGCTTCCAGATTGACGAGGTTCGCGGCCATCTCACTCCTGCGCTTCGCATCGGTCGGCCTTCCAGCCTAGTCCGGCACGCCGGTCACTCCCGCATCACGTCCGCGGCGGACCTCCGTGGCAGCACCCGGCAACCGCCCCCGTCGGTCGCGGCCTGCGGCCTTGCTAGCGTCGCGCCATGACAGTGGATCTCGAAGTGGATGTCGAGCACGGCCTGCCCTACGGGCCGAGCGGCAAGCTCCTGGACGTGTACCGGCCCGCCGCGGCGGCGGTCCCGCCCCCGGCCGTCCTGCTGTGGCACGGCATCGGGCCGGACGAGCGGGACGTACTGGCGCCGCTGGCCCGTACGGCCGCGGCGCTGGGCGCGGTGGTCCTCGTGCCCGACTGGCGCCCGGACGCCGAGGACCGGGGCCGTACGCACCTGCTGGAGTCGCTCGCGTACCTGCGCGAGCGGGCGGCCCTGCACGGCGCCGACCCGGAGCGGACCGTGCTGGCCGGCTGGTCGACCGGGGCCACCTCCGCGGTCGGCGCCGCGCTGGACCCGGACGCCGTCGGCGGGTGGCGGCCGTCGGCGGTGGTCGGCGTCGCGGGCCGGTTCGACATACCGGACCGCTTCGGCGGAGCGGCCGCGCTGGAGCGGATCGCGGCGGGCGCGGCCCCGGCCGTTCCCGTGCACCTCGTGCACGGCAGCGAGGACCCGGTGGTGCCGGCCCAGCACTCCCGTGATCTGGCCGCGGCGCTGCGCGCGCGTGAGCTGCTGGTGACGCTCGACGAGTGCCCCGCCGACCACGCCGGGGTGATCATGACCGCGTACGACCCGGCGCGGAACCGCTGTGTCCCGGCGGCCGACGAGGGCGTGCTCGCGGCCGGCCGCCGGGCCGCCGAACTCCTCGCCGGCGCCGCGGGCTGAGAGCGCGGCGCCAGCTGAGACCAGCGCGGGCTGAGAGCGCTCCGGCCCCCGGGCGGCGTCGCTCAGCCGATGACCGTCGCGCCCGGGGCCGGGCTCGCCGCGACGCGGGCCGACCGGCAGGTGCCGGACGCCAGGAGCGCCGCGGCGACCCGCTCCGCGGCCTCGCGGTCCGCCGCGAGGAAGGCCGTGGTCGGGCCGGACCCGGAGACGAGCGCCGCCAGGGCGCCCGCCTCCGTGCCCGCCTCCAGGGTCGCGGCGAGCGACGGGAAGAGCGAGAGGGCCGCGGGCTGGAGGTCGTTGGAGAGCGACTTGGCCAGCGCGGCCGTGTCCCCCGTACGGAGCGCCGCCAGCAGGGCCGGGGACGCTTCGGGCGCCGGTACGTCGGTGCCCTCGGTGAGCCGGTCGAACTCGCGGTAGACCGCGGGCGTGGACAGCCCGCCGTCCGCCGCGGCGAACACCCAGTGGAAGGCGCCGCCGACCTCCAGCGGCGTCAGCCGCTCGCCCCGCCCCGTGCCGAGCGCGGCCTCGCCGACCAGGCTGAACGGTACGTCGCTGCCCAGCTCGGCACAGATGTCGAGCAGTTCCTCGCGGCTCGCGCCGGTGCCCCACAGGGCGTCGCAGGCGAGCAGCGCGCCCGCGCCGTCCGCGCTGCCACCCGCCATGCCGCCCGCGACCGGGATGTCCTTGGCGATGTGCAGGTGGACGCGCGGCTCGATGCCGTGCCGCGCTGCCAGCAGTTCGGCGGCGCGCGCGGCGAGGTTCGTACGGTCCAGCGGGACCTGCCCGGCGTCCGGGCCCTCGCAGGTGAGCGTCAGGGTGTCGGCGGGCGCCGCGGTGACCTCGTCGTACAGGCCGACGGCCAGGAAGACGTTGGCCAGGTCGTGGAAGCCGTCGGCGCGTGCGGCGCCGACCGCCAGCTGGACGTTGACCTTCGCGGGGACGCGGACGGTGACGGACTCGGGAGCGGTACGGGACGCGGTCACTGGGCTGCGGCTTCCTTGTGCTCGGCGATGCGGGCGAACTCTTCGACGGTCAGCGACTCCCCGCGGGCCTGCGGCGAGACGCCCGCCGCGACCAGCGCGGCCTCGGCGGCGGCGGCCGAGCCCGCCCAGCCGGCGAGCGCGGAGCGGAGCGTCTTGCGGCGCTGCGCGAAGGCGGCGTCCACCGCGGCGAACACCTCGTCCCGGCTGGCGGTGGTGTCCAGCGGCTTGTCGCGGCGGACGAGGGAGACCAGCCCGGAGTCGACGTTGGGCGCGGGCCAGAAGACGTTGCGGCCGATCGCGCCGGCCCGCTTGACCTCGGCGTACCAGTTCGCCTTGACCGACGGGACGCCGTAGACCTTGTTGCCGGGGCGGGCCGCGAGCCGGTCGGCGACCTCGGACTGGACCATGACGAGCGTGCGCTCGATGGTCGGGAAGGTCGCCATCATGTGCAGGAGGACGGGGACCGCGACGTTGTACGGGAGGTTGGCGACCAGGGCGGTGGGCGGCGGGCCGGGCAGCTCGGTGACCTTCATCGCGTCGGAGTGGACCAGCGCGAAGCGGTCGGCCCGCTCCGGCAGCCGCGCCTCGACCGTCGCGGGCAGCGCGGCCGCCAGCACGTCGTCGATCTCCACGGCGGTGACCCGGTCGGCGGCCTCCAGGAGCGCCAGGGTCAGCGAGCCGAGGCCCGGGCCGACCTCGACGACCACGTCGTCGGGACGCACCTCCGCCGTCCGCACGATCCGGCGGACGGTGTTGGCGTCGATGACGAAGTTCTGGCCGCGCTGCTTGGTGGGACGGACGCCCAGCGTCGCGGCCAGTTCGCGGATGTCGGCGGGGCCCAGGAGCGGGCCGGGCTCATCGGTGCTGCTGTTGGTCACTGGTGAAGCTTACGGCCGCACACCGGCCACGGGCTCGCCCCCCGGCTGACGTACAGCTTCTTCGCCCGGTACGTCTGCTCCTCGGGGGGCGCGTCCTGCGGGGCGCCGCTCCCGCCGAGCGAGTGCCAGGTGGGGCGGTCGAACTGGTACAGCCCGCCGTACGTGCCCGACGGGTCGACCGCGTCGGCCCGGCCGCCGGTCTCGCACTGCGCGAGGCCCTGCCAGTTGAGGTGGTCGGCACCGGCCACGCTGTCGGGCACCGGTGCGGTACCCACGTGCACGACCTCGGGGCGCGACGCACGCAGCACCTCCTGGCGCAGCAGCCGCGGCCGCTGCCGTACCCCGTTGACGGTACGCAGCTGGTACGTGACCCGCCGCACCCCGGGCCGCCCCGGCTGGACCACCGACTCGGTGCCCTTGAGGAGCGTGGGGTCGTCGACGCGCCGCGTCTCGAAGGCGATCGCCTCGTCGCGGACCTCCCGGGAGCCGGTCACCCGCAGCACGGAGATGGTCTGGCCCTCCCGGGGGAAGCTGTCGAGCGGTACGGAGGCGGTGTCCTGGCCGCGCAGCCGGATGCCGGCCTGGTGGAGTGCGGTGCGCACGGTGGCGGCGTTGGTGCGGACGGTCCGCGCCTGGCCGTCGGCCATGAAGGTCATGGAGCGCTCGGTGCGTACGGCCAGCTCGATGCCGTGCCGGGCGATCGGCCGCGCACGCGAGGCGGAGATGTAGGCGCCCTCGGCCCGCACGCCGAGCTGGCGCAGCGCGCCCTCGACGGTGCGCGCCGTGGTCCACACCCGGCGGCGGTGGCCGTCCAGGGTGAGCTCGATGGGCCGGCCGTAGCGCACGGCCACCTCGTCGCCGCTGTCCAGCGGGGCGTCGGCGGCGGGCGCCACGATGTCGTGCGGACCGACCGGCACGCCTTCGGAGGCCAGCAGCTCGCCGACGTCCCCGGCGAAGGTGTGCAGCCGCCGCGGGTCACCGTCGACGCTGAGCCGGACCGCCTTGTCGTGCGCGACGAAGGCGGTGGTGCCGCCCGCGAGGAACGCCACGACCAGCGCCTGCGGGACCAGCCGGCGCAGCCCTTCGGGGCGCTCGACGAACCGCTTCCGGCGGGCCGCGCGCCGGGCGGCGGCCCGGCCGCCCGACCGGCTCCCGGCCCGGCCCCCGGCGGCCGGCAGAGGGTCGTACGGCTCCGTGTCCGGCTGCGGCCCGTCCGGCTGCCGGTCGTACGGCTGCTGGTCGGGCAGGTGGGACGGGGGGACCCGCGGCGCGGGTACCTGCGGCTCGGTCGCCACCAGGTCCGGCGGCTCCGGCGCGTACGACGGCGCCGGGTACGCCTCGGCGTACGACTCCGGTACGTACGACTCCGGTGCGTACGGCTCCGGTGCGTACGCCTGCGGGGCGTGGCCCCGGGGGACGTACGTCCGCACGTCGTACGCGGCGCCGGCGTCGTACGCGGCGTGGCCGTCGTGCGGCCGGGCCGCGCGGGCCGCCTGGTACGTGTCGTACACCTGCGCCTCGTCGGGCGGCCCGTACGGCCCGTACCCCTGCGTCTCGTGGTCCCCCGGCCAGCCGTACGCCTGCGGCGGTTCGTACGCCGGGGCGAATCCGTATCGCTGCGAATGACTCACGACGCTCCACGTGCCCGGGACCGGTTGACGGGCGGAATGTAGCGGAGAGGAGGATCACTCCCCAAAGTCGCGCGACTACGGAGGGTGGCGGCCGGGGGTAGGTCAGTACCCGAATGCGCGGGCCGTGTTGGCCGCGACGGCTGTGGCCAGCGCGTCCTCGTCCATTCTCTTGACCTCGGCCATGGCACGGAGCGTGACCGGAATGAGGTACGGCGCGTTAGGCCGACCGCGGTACGGCGCGGGCGTCAGGAACGGGGCGTCGGTCTCGACGAGCACCAGCTCCGGCGGAGCCACGGCCAGCGCGTCCCGCAGCGGCTGCGCGTTCTTGAAGGTCACGTTGCCGGCGAAGGACATGAAGTAGCCGGCCTCGGCGCAGACCTTCGCCATCTCGGCATCCCCGGAGTAGCAGTGGAAGACGGTCCGCTCCGGCGCGCCCTCCTCGCGCAGCACGCGCAGCACGTCGTCGTGCGCCTCACGGTCGTGGATGACCAGGGCCTTGCCGTGCCGCTTCGCGATCTCGATGTGCGCACGGAAGGAACGCTCCTGCGCGGCCATGCCCTCCGGGCCGGTGCGGAAGTGGTCGAGCCCGGTCTCGCCGACACCGAGGACGTGCGGCAGCGCGGCGAGCCGGTCGATCTCCGCGAGCGCCTCGTCCAGCGCCGCGTCGCCACCGGGCTCCCGCGCCCCCTGCCGCGACCAGCCGTCAGGATCGCCGTGCACGATGCGCGGCGCCTCGTTCGGATGCAGGGCCACCGCCGCGTGCACCGCCTCGTACGCCGCTGCCGTCTCCGCGGCCCAGCGCGAGCCGTTCACGTCACAGCCCACCTGGACCACCGTCGTCACGCCGACGGCCGCGGCCTTGGTGAGCGCTTCCTCGACCGTCCCCGACTGCATGTCCAGGTGGGTGTGCGAGTCCGCCACGGAGACCCCGAGCGGTTCGGGCAGCGGCGGCGGTGCGTCCTTGGAGCTCATGCCGCGATCCTACGAGGACCGCGGCGCTCCGCCGCGGCGGCGGTCCTCACCTGCGGTGGTGCTGGAAGGGGTGCAGCAGGTCGGACAGATGCCAGTGGTGGCCGCGCCGCTCCGGGGCACCGTCACCGGAGCCGCCGGCGTCACCGGCCGGGCCGGTCGTGGGCTGCGGCCTGCGCGGCGCGTACAGCCGCTCGGCGGCCGCCGAGACCATGGAAACCTGACCGGCCCGCATGATGCGGACGACGTGCCCGCCGCACTGGAGGCAGGTGGGCCGGGTCAGCGGTGAGGGGACGCGCTCGCCGTCCGCGTAGTAGACGACGCGCGGTTCGCCGGACACGTCCACGTGGTGCTCGATGTCGTAGGCCTGCTCCCAGCCGTGCCCGCACTTCATGCAGGCGAAGGAGTAGGCCTCGTGCGCGGAGGGCTCGGTCCGGGCCGGGTGCGGTATCCCGCTCGTGGTTCCCACAGATTCAGTCATCGCAGCTCCTCTTGTCCGCCGGACAAGTTCTCGGGGCGCCCTCGGAGACGGACGTCCCACCTCCAGTGGACGCCTTTCCGAGCTGCGATGCAGCAAAGGTTCTCCCTGTTGGCCCAGATTTGAGCGGGCCGAGGGAAAAGACCGTGCCCGGCCGACCTCCGCTTTACCTTCCAGACCCGTCATTTACCCGCGCGGGAGTCACCACGCTCCGCGTTCTTCGCCGCCACGACCGCGTCGAAGACCTCCCGCTTGGGTACGCCCGCCTCGGCCGCGACCCCCGCGATGGCCTCCTTGCGCCGCTCGCCGGCCTCCTCCCGGACCCGCACCCGGCGCACCAGTTCCTCGGGCCCGAGGTCGCCGGGGCCCGGCTCGGGCGCGCCCTCCACCACGATCGTGATCTCGCCGCGCACCCCTTCGGCCGCCCACTCGGCCAGCTCACCGAGCGGCCCGCGGCGGACCTCCTCGTACGTCTTCGTCAGCTCGCGGCAGACGGCGCCGCGCCGCTCCGCGCCGAAGACCTCCGCCATCGCGGCGAGCGCGTCGGCCAGCCGGTGCGGCGCCTCGAAGTACACCAGCGTGCGGCGCTCGGCGGCGACCTCCTTCAGCCGCCCGGTGCGCTCCCCCGCCTTCCGCGGCAGGAACCCCTCGAAGCAGAAACGGTCCACCGGCAGCCCGGAGACCGCCAGCGCGGTGAGCACGGCCGAGGGCCCCGGCACGGCCGTCACCTTCACACCACGCTCCACGGCCGCCGCCACCAGCCGGTACCCCGGGTCGGAGACCGAGGGCATGCCCGCGTCGGTGACCAGCAGCACCCGCGCCCCGCCTTCGAGCGCCTCGGCCAGCTCCGGGGTGCGCGCCGACTCGTTCCCCTCGAAGTACGACACCACCCGGCCCGTGGTGTGCACGCCCAGCGCGGTCGTCAGCCGGCGCAGCCTGCGGGTGTCCTCGGCCGCGATCACGTCGGCGGCGAGCAGCTCGGCGGCCAGCCGCGGCGGTGCGTCCTCGGTGTCGCCGATGGGGGTCCCTGCGAGTACGAGCGTTCCAGTCACGGCCCCATCCTTTCAGGCGCACCGGCATCCTTCCCGCCGCGCGGAGAGACGGGCCGGAGAGACGCGCCTCTCACAGACCGCTTCCCTACGATGGCCCGGTGACGAGTGACACCGCGACCAACGACCGGCGTGCCGACGACCACCGCCGGCCCCCGGCGGCCGCCGCGCGGGCGCCCCACGGCGGCGTCCTGGCGCCGACCGCCTGGCTGCGGCGGCTGCGCCGCTTCGGCTACACCGCACGCGCGGACCGGGACGTACGCACCCGGCTGCTCGCACCCTTCCCCGCCCCACAGGTCTCCCCCGGCCTCGCCCGGCTCGCCGCCTGGGGCCTCCCCCTGCTCGTCGCGCTCCTCGCCGGCATCCTGCGCTTCTGGCGCCTGGGCAGCCCGGACAAGGTGATATTCGACGAGACGTACTACCCCAAGGACGCCTGGTCCCTGCTGCAGTACGGCTACGAGGGCACCTGGGCGAAGAACGCCAACGACGCGCTGGTCGGCGACCCGTCACGCATCCTGCTCAGCCCCGAGCACTCCTACGTCGTCCACCCGCCCGTCGGGAAGTGGATGATCGCGCTGGGCGAGTGGGCCTTCGGCATGAACCCCTTCGGCTGGCGCTTCATGACGGCCCTCCTCGGCACCCTCTCGGTGCTGATGATCTGCCGCATCGGCCGCCGTCTGCTGCGCTCCACCACCCTCGGCTGTCTGGCGGGCCTGCTGCTCGCCGTGGACGGCCTGCACTTCGTCATGAGCCGCACGGCGCTCCTCGACCTCATCGTCATGTTCTGGGTCGTCGCCGCGTTCGGCTGCCTCCTCGTCGACCGGGACCGCACCCGCGCCCGGCTCGCCGCCGCGCTGCCCGTCGGGGAGGACGGCCTCGCCCGCCCCGACGAGGGGACCGGCGACCGGCTGCGCCTGGGGTGGCGCCCCTGGCGCCTGGCCGCCGGCCTCTGCCTCGGCCTCTCCGCCGCCACCAAGTGGAACGGCCTGTACTTCCTCGCCGCGTTCGCGCTGATGTCGGTCCTCTGGGACGCCGCAGCCCGCCGCACGGCGGGCGCCCGCCACCCGTACCGCTCGGCCCTCCGCCGCGACGTCGTACCGGCCTTCCTCTCCACCGTCGTCCTCGCGGCGGCCGCCTACCTCGCCTCCTGGAGCGGCTGGATCGCCACCAAGGGCGGCTACTACCGCGACTGGGCCACCACCCCCGAAGGCCGCGCGTCCGGCTGGACCTGGCTGCCCGACTGGCTGCGCAGCCTGTGGCACTACCAGCACGAGGTCTACGAGTTCCACACCCACCTGACGTCCACCCACACCTACCAGTCCAACCCCTGGAGCTGGCTGGTCCTCGGCCGCCCGGTCTCCTACTTCTACGAGGACCCCAAGGCCGGCCAGGACGGCTGCACGGCCGCCGAGGGCTGCGCCCGCGAGGTCCTCGCGCTCGGCACCCCGCTCCTGTGGTGGGCCGGCTGCTTCGCCCTGCTGTACGTCCTCTACCGCTGGCTGTTCCAGCGCGACTGGCGGGCCGGCGCGATCGCCTGCGGCATCGCCGCCGGCTACCTCCCCTGGTTCCTCTACCAGGAGCGCACGATCTTCCTCTTCTACGCGGTCGTCTTCGTCCCGTTCCTCTGCCTCGCCCTGGCCATGACGCTCGGCGCCGTCATCGGCCGCCCCACGGAATCCCCGTCGTCCCCTGCCCCCCTCCTCACCCAGGAACGCCGCCGAACAGCCGGCATCGTCACCGTCGGCATCCTGGTCCTCTTGATCATCTGGAACTTCATCTACTTCTACCCGGTCTACACGGGCCTTCCGATCCCCAAGTCGGCATGGCAGGGGCGGATGTGGCTGGACACGTGGGTGTAGCTGGGCCGATGCCCTGACCGCCGGCTTCCGGTGGCGGTCGTCGTTGGTCGACTCGGGCCGTCCGGGGCCGCCTCCGGACGGCCCAGGGACGGCCCACACTGGCTGGCGATCACTGAATTGATGCCAGACGCTGATGGCAACGCCTCCGCCGAGGAGGCTGGCTGGCCTCGCTTTCTTACGTAAGGCATCGGCCTACTGCTATGTGGTGCCCCCTTCAGCCGCCTGTCCGGCACTGCTCTCTCAGCCATACCGGAAGTGGCACTGTCGCGTCTGCCCTGACGACGGCTGGGAACAACCACAGATCAAAAACAAGCCCAGCTGCTAGCCCAGTCTCACGCCTAGACCTAACCTCGCTCACCAGTCACTTCCTTCACCCGTCACAGCTGTTCAATTTGCACTATGCACGTCGCTTGCTTCCTGTAGGATTCCAGCTCCACATGTGTCACAGGTCACATACCGACATCAGAGGGTAGATACATGGCAAACGGCGTTGAGCGCATCGTGAATCTCGATAGCCTACTATTGGATCCGAATAACTATCGATTCCAAGATGATCCGAGTTTCCAATTCGCGCAGCCCGCACGGTTCCACGAACCCATGGTGCAGCGCAAAGCCTTCGAACGCATCCGCGGGGAAGGCATAAACGACCTAAAGGCTTCGATCAAGCACAACGGGTTCCTCACTTTCGAGCGCATCATAGTTCGTCCCTATGAACGCCCGGGGCTTTTTGTTGTAATTGAGGGCAATAGGCGAGTAGCCGCACTTCGGTCACTAAAGCAGGACCATGAAGCGGGAATCGAGGTCCCAGAAAGCGTAGTAGCTGTCTTCAACGAGCTCCCCGTCGCATGCGTCGAGAGCGATGATGGTGCTCTTCATCTCTCCCTGATGGGAATTCGGCATGTTAGCGGAGTGCGCCAATGGGGCTCATACCAGAGTTCTAAATTGGTATCTGAGCTACACGATGAGCATGATTTGGAGTTTTCAGAGATTGGTGCACGCCTGGGGATGTCCACCCGGGAAGTGACTCGCCGCTATCGCGCGTTCAAGGCGTTGCGCCAAATGGAGGAAGATGAGGAGTTCGCGGAATACTGCGAACGACGAATGTATCCCATGTTTCACGAGGCAGTTTCTCAGCCCCTGATTCGCCAATGGCTCCAGTGGGATGAAGGATCCTCGGAATTCAAAGACGAGACGAATCTTCGCCACTTCTACGAACTGATCGCCTCCACTCAAAATGATGAAGGCATAGAAACTCGGGCAAAGATCACAACAGCCAACGAGGTGCGCGAACTCAAGACAATCATCGTCTCCCCAGAAGCCCGTATGGTTCTGTCCGACCCTTCACGCAGCTTCACTGAGGCCCTCGCTGTAGCCAGGGCAGAAGAACTGCAGCACGCCTGGACTACGCAAGTTGCCGAGGCGAATAAGGCGCTACTCGGCATCCCAGCCTTGGAGCTCAGGAAACTGGAACCTGAGCATGTGAGCATTCTAGAGACACTGAGTCAGACGCTACAGGACGTTATCGACACGTACCGTCGACTCAAAGACTCGTAATGGCTAGACCGAGACTGAACATCGTCACCGATCGGATAATAGAATCTGTTGGCGTAGATGATCCGCCTCGCTCTATTATCGAGTTATTGAAGGAGGCATACCAGCATCTTTCCGTGCCTGCACTCGAGTCTCAGATGTGGGCTGAGGAAGTAGCAGACAGAGCCCTTCAACAACTCGTCCGCCTGGCAAATCAGCTATTAGAAGACGGACGCAGTACCCTCTTCGCTTTCAACTCCTCCGACGCACGCTATGTACAAGGCGCCTGCTTCGTCGAGATCGGCGTGGATGATGAGGATGCAGCAGAGCAAAAGCGTAGACGCAGCGCTGCTCATCGAATGAGCTCCGCCATTGGACGACTCGAACCAGCAGAATTTGAGAAGCTGTGCGTCATCGCCCTGGAAAGCATGGGTGCCTATGACATCAAGCTCACGCCATACCGCGCCGACCAAGGCATAGATTTCTACGGCCGCTTGAGGCTGGGTAGCGCACTTGCCGATATTGCTGGCTACCCGCCTGTACTCAGTAAATTCTGCGTCTGGGTGGTAGGCCAAGCAAAGCATTTCGAGGCAACTCAGGTAGCAACTTTCGACCTACGTGAACTCGTAGGATCCATCCAATTGGCACGCAGCGGCGAGTATGGCTTCTCCGGAGACAGGTATCCCGACATGAAGATAAGGTCATGCGATCCAGTATTCACCATCTTCATGACTAGCGGGACGATAAGCAGGGACGCTTGGTCGCTATGCAGAAACAGTGGCGTAATAGCGATTGACGGAGATTCCTTTTCGCACATTTTGGCGCAATCGGATATGAAATTGAGTACAGCGAACGGACAGACAGTTGATGAGCTGAAAAAGTTTATCGAATCTTCGCAACTTTCCAGGAAGCAGTAGTGCCTTCTTTTGGACTACGAACGCTAGGTCGGTGGGACGGGCTTGGCCGGTAGCCTGCCTGGTTCGGGCGCGAGCATATCCAAGCGGCCGTACGCTGGTTGGCAGTTCGGGCCGATTTCGTATCTGCCTGCAAATAGCACGCGCGGCCCCGGGCTTGCTCGGCTCGGGACCCGAAGCGTCGGAAAGGTGGCTAGAGCCGTAGAGCCTACCGCCCCAGCCACAGCCGATATCGTCCGGACCTCAGTGGTCGGCGTTTCCGCTGCCTCGTGTGTGCGGGCGGACCATCGAGCTGGAGCGGAGGCAGAAGGGGCAACGCGGCTAGGTGCCGAACCGCGCGCAGCAAGCGGCAGCGAGCCACCTACAGGACACGCACACAGGTGTTACTCAGCCATTGCTTAATCCGCACCTACAAGGTGAGGAAGCGAGAACTTGGCCCTGCACCGGGCCGAATCTCCGCGAATACGCTGGTAAGCGCCAGTCCGCCAACCGGGAGAGTGCTCTGCGGATGGGACCAAAGTCGACAGGGTTTACTCGACGATTCGGAGTGGATCACGTCGGGGAAGCTGCAGCCAGGAGACAAGCTGCCCTCCGAGCGCTCGTTGAGCGGGGACCTGGAGATCGGGCGTACGGCCCTGCGGCAGGTGCTGGCGCGGCTCGCTTCGGAGAGGTTGATCCGGGCCTACGGGCGGAGCGCGTACCGGGTGGCCGGCGGAGTCACCACAGAGTCCCCGAAGGGCTGGAGCCGTGGAAGATCCATGGGAAGCAAATTCTCTACGACAACCGTTGGGTGAAGCTCGACCTGGTCGACGTTGAACCGCCCGGCGTGGAGCGAGTTCGAGCACCACGTCGTGAAAGCTTCACCATGTCGCTGTGTCGGCCGTGCTGCACGGCGAGGACCGCGTGCTGATGCTCTGGCGGTACCGCTTCGTCCCACAGCGATGGGGCTGGGAACTCCCCGGCGGGATCGTTGATGCCGGTGAAGACCCGCACGCGACGGCGCTTCGCGAGGTCGAGGAAGAGACCGGCTGGCGGCCGGAGCGGCTGGAGCACGTGGTCACGTACCAGCCGATGGTGGGTATGGTCGACTCTCCCCACGAGATCTACGTGGGGCGGGGCGCTCGCCGTGTCGGTAAGCCGACGGACCTCGAAGAAGCCGACCACGGCGTCTGGGTGCCGCTGGCTGACGCACCGGGGCTCATGGCCAAGGGGCAGTTGATGGGATCGGGCACGCTCGTAGCCCTGTTCCACATCCTGGCCTAGCGGGCCTACTTCTACCCGGTCTACACGGGCCTTCCGATCCCCAAGTCGGCATGGCAGGGGCGGATGTGGCTGGACACGTGGGTGTAGCGGTCAGCGTCCAGTGGGGGGCGGCGCAGCTGTCGTAGGGCGGGTGGGCGTCTGCCATGAGCCACGGGTACGTCGGGGAGGGGCGTCCGGAGGGGGGTTCCTGAGAGGCGGTTGCGACGCCTCTGATCACCGTGCCTTGCTGGGAGCAATCGTGAGAGGAACACCTCACCGAGGCGCAGGGGACGGGGGATTCCGTGGATTCACCGAAGCGGAAGAGGCCGAGGAGGGCCGTCGCTTCCTTGGCTGCCGCATGGATCGTGACGGTGTCGGTGACAGGGTGCGCGCACCGTCCCGAGGGAGACGTCGTCGTGCCGCCCGGTTGGCCGCAGGGCGGTGGGGAGACGGATGTGCCGCCGGTCCAGCGGCCCGGGCCCGGCACGCACACCGGGTCGGGGGAAGCGGGTGAGCCGGATGTCCGTTCCCGGTCGCCGGTGACTCCGTCGTCGGTGCCTTCCGCTTCCTCGCCGGTGCGGTCTTCCGCGTCCTTCTCTCCCTCTCCGCCCCTGCTGAAGGGCCCTCCCGCACGGGGACCGGGAGAGCCGCCGGGGAGCGACCCGAGCCTGGGGATCGTTCCTCCCGTCGCGTCCACTCCCGCCGTGGATCCCTCCTGCGACGGTCCTTCTCCGTCGGCGGCCTCGTGCCCGGCGGGCACGTTCGGTGAATAGCCGGATCGCGTCGGGAGGGACGGGAAGAAGGACGCGCAGGGACATCCCGCCGCCCGCCCCCGGCCCGTCCGGCCGCGGTGTCGAGATCGCGAACACCGCACTGGGCGCCAGTTCGTGCGTGCTCGCGCTGATGCTCTACGCGGGGCTCATGCACAACGCCTCGTATTACGGCTATTTCCACATCGACACGTTCGCCGTCGGATTCGACGCGCTGGAATTGGCCGTGACGAGCCTGCGGCTGATCACCCTGCCTGTACTCACCACGCTCGCTCTCGTCGCCTTTCTTCCCCGGCTGCCGGAGTTCCTGGCGGCACTGGGCATCCCCGCGACCGTGGTGGGGAGTTTGCGGCGCGTCGGTCATGCCGTCGTCGCAGGACACCTCTTCTTCGTCGCTCTCGGAATTCTTCTGCTGTTCCTCTGGCGCCCTCTCCAGCCGTATTCGTGGATCGCCCCGTTGACGGTGACGTGCGGATTGCTCATGGGGCAGGCCCGGGCGGCGCATTCCGTACGGCACCGCGCCGTCTCCTTCGCCGTCGCGGGGATCTTCACGATGTGGCTGATCGCGCTGGCGGCCGGGCGGATGGGACAGGCGGACGCGGAGCGGGACGCTGCCGGTGTGGCCCGGCGGGTGCCCGTGGTGGTGTTCAGTACCGAGCTGCTGAGCATGACCGGGCCGCCCGGTCTGGACGCGCCGGCGGATCTCGGGAAGGGCAAGCACTTCCGGTACCGCTACACCGGGTTGCGGCTGCTCGTGGAACGACGTGACCGGTACTACCTGATCCCCATGGGCTTCGACCGCGACACCGATCCGACCTACGTGCTCAAGGACGATGACTCGGTGCGCATCGAACTGCACCCCGGAGTCTCGGGAGGCGGGGCAACGTAACAGGTCAGGGTGGCGCCGGGCCATGTGAGGGAGTTCATCCGCCGCCGGTGCGTGTACGGAGGGCTACCGGGCCCCGCGAGCACGGGGCGGGGGCGAGTCCTGCTGGACCGCCGGGTGGGGCCGGTGCGGGGGCGGAAGCGCCGGGGCCGGATGTGACTTTTTCGTGACCGGCGCATCGACCGAGCGTCACCGTACCGATGCGGTAACGAGATGCGCGAAGGTCACTCCAATACCGCGTGTCCCATAGAGTGCGCTGCACGTTCTTGTGTCGTGTCCCAAGGACGGTCAACGCTTCTTCGGGAGGGGAACGTAAGTCATGCGCCGCGAGGTGAGGTACGGGCTGATCGGCGGGGCGATCGCCCTGGTCGCGGGAGGCGTCGGCGGATACACCCTGATGGGAAGTTCCGGTGACGAGGCCCCGCAGCAGGAAGTCATGGCGGCGGACGGCAAGCCGGGCGACGGCAAGGCGCCGGTGAAGACCGGGCCGCTGTCCGCGCAGGAGGTGAAGACCGCCGCCACCGGCTTCCTGGACGCCTGGCAGTCGGGCGACGTGGCCGAGGCCGCGAAGCTCACCGACGACGCCGAGGCGGCCGGCACCGCGCTGACCGGGGTGGCCGAGCAGGCCCACTTCGAGAAGTTGACGCTCACCCCGGGCACCCGTAAGGGCGACAAGGTGTCGTACCAGGTGTCCGGCCAGGTCAGCTACAAGGGACAGCGTGCCGCCGTCTCCTACAGCACCTCCCTCACCGTCGAGCGGGACAAGCGCAGCGGCGAGCCGGTGGTCGACTGGCAGCCCACGATCGTGCACCCGGGGATGAGCGAGGGTGACACGCTGCGGACGGGCGAGGGCGAGGCGCCGCCCATCAAGGCCGTGGACCGCAACGGCAAGGAGATCACCAAGGAGACCAACCCGGAGCTGGCGGGCATCCTGGCCAGCCTGCGCGACAAGTACGGCGACAAGGCCGGCGGCACCCCGGGCGTGGAGTTCTTCATCCAGCGCGCCAAGAGCGACGACAAGGCCACCCAGAAGCCGGACCAGACCCTGAAGGTCCTCTCCAAGGGCACCCCCGGCACGCTGAAGACCACCCTGGACGCCAAGGTGCAGGCCGCCGCGCAGAAGGCGGTCGCCTCGAAGAGCAAGGCCTCGGCCGTCGCGGTCAAGCCCAGCACCGGCGAGATCCTGGCCATCGCCAACTCGCCGACGAAGGGCTTCAACGTCGCCACGCAGGGCTCGCTGGCCCCCGGCTCCACGATGAAGGTCGTCACCGCCTCGATGCTCATCGACAAGGGCATGACCTCGCCGAACAAGAAGCACCCGTGCGACAAGTACGTGACGTACGGCGGCTGGAAGTTCCAGAACCTCAACAAGACCGAGATCAAGAACGGCACCTTCGCGCAGAGCTTCGCGGCCTCCTGCAACAACGCCTTCATCTCGCAGGCCGAGAAGCTGAACGACGACGACCTGACCAAGCAGGCCCGGGACGTCTTCGGCCTCGGCCTGACCTGGAACACCGGCATCCCCAGCTTCGACGGCAACGTCCCGGTGCAGAGCGACGCGCAGATGGCCGCCTCGCTCATCGGCCAGGGCGGGGTGCGCATGAACCCGCTGAACGTCGCCTCCATCGCGGCGACCGTCCAGGCCGGCAGCTTCCACCAGCCGTACATCGTCTCGCCGGACATCGACGACCGGTCGCTGGCCAAGGCCGCCCGGAACATGAAGCCGGCCACCGCGTCCGCCATGAAGTCCCTGATGAAGCTGACCGCCACGTCCGGTACGGGCGCCAAGGCGATGTCCGGCCTCAGCGGTGACATCGGTGCCAAGACCGGTTCGGCCGAGGTCGACAACCAGAAGAAGCCGAACGCCTGGTTCACCGCCTACAACGGCGACCTCGCGGCCGCCGCCGTCGTCCCCGCCAGCGGCCACGGCGGCGACAACGCGGGCCCCGTCGTCCGCGCCATCCTCAACCAGGGCTGACGCCGGGCGGCCCGCACGGCCCGTACAACAGCCCTTCCGGAAGGGGGCGGTCCGCATGCCGGACCGCCCCCTTTTCCCGGTCGCATGGCCCGTACAGCTTTCGCTAGCGTGCGGGCCATGAGTACTTCAGCCGACGCTCATCCCCTGTTCGCCGCGGCGCTGCGCGAACGGGGCCTCGAAGTCGCGGTACGCCGCTTCCCCGACGCCACCCGCACCGCGGCACAGGCCGCGGCCGCCGTCGGCTGCGAGCCCGCCGAGATCGTCAAGTCGCTCGTCTTCGCCGCGGACGGGGTGCCGGTCCTCGTCCTCATGGACGGCGCCTCCCGGGTCGACGTCGAGAAGGTCCGCGCCGAGCTGGGCGCGCGGCACGTCGGCCGCGCGGACGCCGCGGTCGTCCGCGAGACCACCGGGTACGCCATCGGCGGCGTACCGCCCTTCGGCCACCGCACCCGCACCACCGTCCTCGCCGACCAGGGCCTGCTCGCCCACGGCACGGTCTGGGCCGCCGCCGGCACCCCGCACACCGTCTTCCCGCTCGACCCCAAGACGCTCATCGAACACGCCGGCGGCCGCGTCGTCGACGTCCGCGAGCACACCCCGTGACCCCGCTCGTCGTCGCCGCCGTCCTCACCGCCGCCGTCACCCACGCCGGCTGGAACGCGATCGCCCACGGGATACGCGACCAGCTCCTCGCCTTCACCCTCGTCGGCACCGGCGGCGCCGTCTGCGGCGTGGTACTCGCCGCCGTCTCACCGTTCCCCGCCGCCGGCGCCTGGCCGCTCCTCATCGCCTCCGCGCTCCTGCACATCGTCTACCAGGCGCTGCTCATGCAGTCCTTCCGGCTGGGGGACTTCGGGCAGATGTACCCGATCGCGCGCGGCACCGCGCCGCTCGTGGTCACCGTCCTCGCCGCCGTCTTCGTCGGCGAACTGCCCGACGCCTGGGCGCTGACCGGCGTCGCCGTGGCCTCCGCCGGCCTCCTCGGCGTCGCGCTGTGGGGCATCCGCGGCTCCGGGACGCGGCCGCACTGGCCCGCGATCATCGCCGCGGTCGCCACCGGCCTGGCCATCGCCTCGTACACGACCGTCGACGGGGTCGGCGTCCGCGCGTCCGGCACGTCGCTGGGGTACATCGGCTGGCTGATGCTCCTGGAGGGCCTCGCCATACCGGTGTACGCGGTGGCCTCGCGGGGCCGGGAGCTGGCGGGGCAGCTCCGGCCGTTCGCCGTGCGCGGCCTGCTGGGCGGGGTCCTCTCCGTCTTCGCGTACGGCCTGGTCCTGTGGGCCCAGACCCGTGCGCCGCTCGCCCCCATCGCGGCGCTCCGCGAGTCCTCGATCATCGTCGGCGCCGCGATCGGCGCGATCTTCCTGAAGGAACGGTTCGGGGCACCGCGGATCGCTGCCGCGGGGCTGATGGTCGTGGGGATCGGGCTGATGCTGCACACGAGCTGACGACGGGGTGCTGCCGGACGGCCGCCGTCGTCAGCCGGTGCCCGACATGGCGCTCACCAGCGCGGCGTTGCTGACCAGGAGGCCGCCGTCCACGGGGAGGGCTACGCCGGTGATCCAGGAGGCGTCCGAGGAGGCCAGGAACGCCACGGCCGCTGCGATGTCCTCCGGCTCGCCGACCCTCCCCAGCGGATAGACGGGCGCGGCCCGCTCCAGTACGTCCTCGCGGCCGTCCCAGTTCGGGGTGTGCACCGTGCCCGGGTGGACGAGGTTCACCCGCACCCCGCGGGCGGCGTTCTGCACGGCGAGCGTACGGGTCAGGCTCGCCAGGCCCGCCTTGGCAGCGCTGTACGCGTGGTTGGTGAAGTACTGCTCGGCGTTGACCGAGCCGATGTTGACGATCGCCCCGCGGCCACCGGCCGCCGCCAGGTGCGGCATCGCGGCGCGGGCGCACCGGAAGGCGCCGGTGAGCGTGATGTCGAGGTCACGCTGCCAGGTGTCGTCGGGCTGGTCCTCGATGGCGGGGGTGTCGGGGTGGCAGGACAGGGCGTTGTTGACCAGCACGTCCAGGCGGCCGAAACGGTCCGCCGCGCGGGCCACGGCCGACTCGACGGCGTCGCGGTCGGCGACGTCGCAGGGCCATGCCTCGGCGGTGCCACCGGTCTTCCGGATCTCGGCGGCGGCCTCTTCGGCGCGGTCCCCGTTCAGGTCGGTGACCAGCACGCCGGCGCCTTCGTCGGCCAGCCGGCGGGCGGTGGCGGCGCCGATGCCGCGTCCTGCGCCGGTGATCAGTGCCCCGTAACCTTCGAAACGCCGCACGCTTGCCCCTTTCGGGTGGTGGCTGAGGTGGTGGCATTTTTTACGCGGGGCTCCCGCCCCGCAACCCTGGCGCCCCTCGCGGCGCGGCTTTCCGGTCCTGCCGGCGGGTGCGGGACGGTGGCCGGGGAGGCCCCAGGCGGTCCGTCTCATCCCCGGGTGCGAATCGGGGTGCCGTCCCGTCTCCCGTCATCGGCGGCAGATGCATGTCGGCGGTGACCACCAGGCCCTCGGGGCCGCGGAGCGGCCACCTGAAGTGCCGTCGCGGAGCGGCGGCACCCAATCCCCCACCCGCGGCGCAGGGCCGGTACCCACCCCATGTGCCGTGACGGCGAGTCCTACGGACGGACACTGCGACTCGACGGGAGGGGACGTACCGGGGTGCCCCCGCAGGAATCGAGGTTTGTCGCGCGGGGGCTGCCAGGGTCACGCGGCTGGTGACCCTCGATTCCGAGGAGGTGCCCCGGTGCGGCACCGACTCCCTACGGACAGCAATGCCGCCCGCCGCGGGGGCCGTCATGGCTCATGCCCCCACCGGCCCGCACCCCGCAACCGCACCCCGCAACCGCACCCCGCAACCGACCCCGCACACCCCTCAGACCGTCGTCCGAAGCGCGCGCACAAGCGCTTGCGCGCGGGGGTCCGCCGTGACGTTCTTCTGCATGCCGTTGGTGATGTAGCCGAAGGAGATCCCGGATTCGGGGTCCGCGAAGGCGAGGGCGCCGCCGCGGCCGGGGTGGCCGAAGGAGCCGGGGGCGAGCAGCGGGGCCGTGGGGCCGTGCAGCATGTAGCCGAGGCCGAAGCGGGAGGAGGCGATGAGCGTACGGTCCGGGCCCGCGGACTCCTCCGTACGGGCCAGGGTGAGCGTCGCCGGCGCGAAGAGGCGGGGGTGGCCGTCCACCGGGCCGATGAGCGCCGCGTACAGGCGGGCCAGCGAGCGGGCCGTCGCGATGCCGTTGGAGCCGGGGAGTTCCGCGGCCCGGAACGCGGCCGCGTTCTCGTCGGCGTGCGGCGCGATGGCGCCGAAGGCCCGGCGGGTGAGGGAGGTGGGGTCGTCGTACGCGTCGGCCACCGCCTTCTTGGGCCGTACGCGCAGGCCCGCGCCCTCGGGAGCCGGTGGCGGGGTGATCTCGGCGAGCCGTCCGGCCCGGCCGCGTGCGGCCTCCGCTTCGGGGAGGCCGATCCACAGGTCCAGGCCGAGCGGCCCGGCTATCTCCTCGGCGACGAACGCGCCGATCGTGCGGCCGGTGACCCGCAGGACCAGCTCCGAGAGGAGCCAGCTGTAGGTCTGGGCGTGGTAGCCGTGGTCCGTGCCGGGCTCCCACGCCGGTGCCTGTGCGGCCACCGCGGCCGGGCCGCTGACGCCGTCCGCGGCCTGGGCGGGGGTGAGCGGGGTGTCCAGGACCGGCACGCCCGCGCGGTGCGAGAGCAGGTGGCGGACGAGGGTGCGTTCCTTGCCCGCGGCCTTGTACTCGGGCCAGTACGTGCCGACCGGCGCGTCCAGGTCGAGCTGGCCGCGCTGGTGGAGGAGGAGCGGTACGACGGCGGCGACGCCCTTGGTCGCGGACCGGATGATCTGCGCGGTGCCCTCTTCCCAGGGGGCGGCCCCGCTCTCCGTGCCGGCGTCCGCGTCACGGGCCCCCGCCCACAGATCCACGACCTTGCGCCCGTGCCGGTAGGCGGCGACGGCCGCCCCCCGCTCGCCGCGTTGCGCGAAGTTCGCCGCGAAGGCATCGCGGACCGGCTCGTAGCCGGCCTCGACCGTGCCGTGGACGTCCACCACTGGTTCCCGCTTCCCACTCATCCGTCGCGTTTGTGACCCATCCATGGTGCAACGCGCCGATCAGTGCTGATGACCAGGAACCCGGTGGCCGTGGGGAGGGTCACAGGAACCGCCGCGGGCATGTCACACGGGGGCGGTCACCGAACGCGGATCGAATCCGAAGGGCAGTTCGAGGCGGTGGGCAGCCATGAGGTCGGCGTCACAGAGCAGCTCCTGGGTGCGGCCGTCCGCGGTGATGACGCCGCCGGAGAGGACGACCGAGCGGGGGCACAGCTCCAGCGCGTACGGGAGGTCGTGGGTGACCATCAGGACCGTGACGTCCAGGGAGCGCAGTACGTCGGCGAGTTCGCGGCGGGAGGCCGGGTCGAGGTTGGACGAGGGCTCGTCCAGGACGAGGATCTCGGGGCGCATCGCGAGGACCGTGGCGACCGCGACCCGGCGGCGCTGCCCGAAGGAGAGGTGGTGCGGCGGGCGGTCGGCGAAGGCGGCCATGCCGACGCGGTCGAGCGCCTCGAGGACACGCTCTTCCAGCTCCGCGCCGCGAAGCCCCGCGGCGGCCGGGCCGAACGCGACGTCCTCACGGACGGTGGGCATGAAGAGCTGGTCGTCGGGGTCCTGGAAGACGATGCCGACGCGGCGGCGGATCTCGGCGAGGTTGCCCTTGGCGACGGGGAGGCCGGCGACGGTGACGGAGCCCGCGCCTGCTTCGAGGATGCCGTTGAGGTGGAGGACGAGGGTGGTCTTGCCGGCGCCGTTCGGGCCGAGCAGGGCCACCCGCTCGCCGCGGGCGACGGTCAGGTCGACGCCGAAGAGGGCCTGGTGGCCGTCGGGGTAGGCGTACGCGAGGCCGGAGACCTGGAGGGAGGGGGCGGGGGTGCTGTTGTTCATGGTCATAGCGTCCATCCAAGGAGGCACACGGCGAGGGCGGCGGTGGGGAGTACCGCGGCGGAGGTCCACTGGGCGCGGCCGGCGGTGGCCTCGTCGGTGACCGGCATCGTGCCGGTGTAGCCGCGGCTGACCATCGCGAGGTGGACGCGTTCGCCGCGTTCGTAGGAGCGGATGAAGAGCGCGCCGGCGGACTTGGCGAGGACGCCCCAGTGGCGTACGCCGCGCGCTTCGAAGCCGCGGGAGACGCGGGCGATGCGCATCCGCCGCATCTCGTCGGTGATCACGTCGCCGTAGCGGATCATGAAGGACGCGATCTGGACGAGCATCGGGGGCATCCTCAGGCGCTGGAGGCCGAGGAGGAGTGCCCGCAGTTCGGTGGTCGAGGCGAGGAGCACCGACGCCGCGACGCCGAGGGTGCCCTTGGCGAGGACGTTCCAGGCGCCCCACAGGCCGGATTCGCTGAGCGACATGCCGAGGGCGTGCACGCGCGGGCCCTCGGCGACGAAGGGCATCAGGAGCGCGAAGGCCACGAACGGGACCTCGATGAGGAGGCGCTTGAGGAGGAAGCCGGCGGGGATGCGGGCCACCGCCGTGACGGCCGCGAGGAGCAGCGCGTACACGGCGAAGGCCCAGACCGCCTCACGGGGCGTGGACACGACGGTCAGGACGAAGCCGAAGACGGCCGCGATCTTGCAGTGCGCGGGGAGCGCGTGCACGGGTGAGTGCCCGTGCCGGTAGAGCTTGTGCGCGTGGCCGGCACCCATGTCAGACCTGCTCGGGGGTGCGGTCGTCGGTGGGGGCCGCGTCCGCGCCGTCCCGGCGGCGGCGCACGACGACGAAGACGCCGGTGCCGACGGCCAGGGTCGCGCCGACGCCGATCACGCCGGCCAGGCCGCCGGAGAGCCGGGCGTCGGTGATGTCCTTGACGCTGTAGTCGGCGAGCGGGGAGTCCTTGGCGGCGTGGTCCTTCTCCTGCTTGTCGATGCCCTGGTCGTGGGCGACCTTCTCGAGGCCGTCGGGGCTGGCGGAGGCGTAGTAGCTGACGCCGCCGGCACAGATCAGGGCGGCGGCCACGCCGGCGAGCCAGACGCGCTTGGCGGAGCGGCGGGCGGGCACCGGCGCGGCGGCCTGCGGCTCGGCGGGGGCCGTGGGGGCGGCCTCGGACGCGGCGGGGGTGGCGGCGGGCTCGGGGCGCGGCGCGCCCGGTGCCGCGGGGGCCGCGACGGGGGCGACCTTCAGTTCGAGCGGCTTGCTGAGGCCGCGGGCGCCGTAGACGAGGTCGGGCCGTACGGCGATCACGGCGCCGACGGTGAGGGCGGTGATGAAGGCCTCGCCGATGCCGATGAGGACGTGCACGCCGACCATGGCGGTCAGCACCTTGCCGGTGGAGACGTCGGCGGTGCCGCCCAGCGCGTAGATCAGGGTGAAGGCGAGGGCCGCCGCCGGGACGGAGAGCAGGGCCGCCACGAAGCTCGCGACGGTGACGGAGCGGCGCTTGCGCGGCAGGACCTTCACCAGGCCGCGGAAGACGGCGTACGCGACCACCGTGGTGACGACGGCCATGTCGGTGATGTTGACGCCGAGCGCGGTGAGGCCGCCGTCGGCGAAGAGGACGCCCTGCATGAGGAGGACGACGGAGACGCAGAGGACCCCTGTGCAGGGGCCGACGAGTATCGCCGCCAGGGCACCGCCGAGGAGGTGCCCGCTGGTACCGGCGGCGACGGGGAAGTTGAGCATCTGTACGGCGAAGATGAACGCGGCTACCAGGCCGGCGAGCGGCGCGGTGCGTTCGCCGCCGAGGCCGTCGCCCAGCTCGCGGCGGGCGCCGCGCAGGCTGACCGCGACGGCGGCGGCGGCGACCACGCCGGTGGCCACCGAGACCGGTGCGTCGATGAATCCGTCGGGGACATGCATGGCTGGTTTCTCCGCTCGTGGCTGGTAACCCACCCATGGTGGTCGTACTGCAAATCATGTGCAAGAGCGCCCAGGACGCGAGACGGGGGCGCACGCGGCCGCCCGTCCGCCACTCCCCGGGCGCGCGTGCGAAAGATGGCAAGCCTGTGGTTACCGGTGAAGCTGAGGGGAACCCGCGCCTTCGCAGTCGCACGTCCGGAGGTCTGCCGCATGACATCGGCCACCACCGCCGCGGAGGCTCCGTCCGCGCCGCCCGCGCTCAGCCGCCGCCGTACGAACCTCGTCTTCGTCACGATCGTGCTCGGCATGCTGCTCGCGGCACTGGACCAGACGATCGTCTCCACCGCGCTGCCGACGATCGTCGCCGACCTGGGCGGCGGCGGGCACATGGCGTGGGTGGTGACCGCCTATCTGCTGGCGGAGACGGTCTCGACGGTCCTGGTCGGCAAGTTCGGTGACCTCTTCGGGCGGAAGATCGTCTTTCAGCTGAGCGCGGTGGTCTTCGTCGCCGGGTCGGTGTTCGCCGGGCTCGCGGGCAGCATGGGGATGCTGGTGGCGGCCCGCGCGGTCCAGGGCGTGGGCGGCGGCGGGCTCATGGTCACGGCCATGGCCCTGATCGCGGACGTCATCCCGCTGCGCGAGCGCGGCAAGTACCAGGGCGCGCTGGGCGCGGTCTTCGGCGTGACGACGGTGGTCGGGCCGACGCTGGGCGGGCTCTTCACCGACCACGCGTCGTGGCGCTGGTGCTTCTACGTCAACGTCCCGATCGCGGTCGTGATGGTGGTGATGGCCGCCCGGACCGTTCCCGTCGTACGGTCCGCGGTCCGGCCGATGATCGACTACGCCGGCATCGTGCTGGTGGCGCTGGGCTCCGCCGGGCTGGTGCTGGGGCTGGAGTGGGGCGGCAACGAGTACGCCTGGAGCTCGGGCGTGATCATCGGGCTGTTCGCGGGCTCGGCGGCGCTGCTGGCCGCGTTCGTCTTCGTGGAGCTGCGGGCCAAGGAGCCGATGCTCCCGATGCACCTCTTCCGCAATCCGGTCTTCACGGTCTGCTCGGTGCTCTCCTTCATCGTCGGTTTCGCGATGCTCGGCGCGATGACGTACCTGCCGACGTACCTCCAGTACGTGGACGGGGTCTCGGCGACCATGTCGGGCGTGCGGACGCTGCCGATGGTGATCGGCCTGCTGGCCACCTCGATGCTGTCCGGCGTCGTCGTCAGCCGGACCGGGCGGTACCGGCTCTTCCCGATCGCGGGCACCGGCGTGATGGCGCTCGGGCTGTACCTGATGTCGACGATGGGCAGGGACACCGGCGTCTGGCTGGAGTCGCTGTACATGTTCGTGCTCGGCCTGGGGATCGGGCTGGCGATGCAGGTGCTGACCATCGCGGTGCAGAACACCGTCTCGTACCACGAGCTGGGCTCGGCGACCTCGGGCGTGACCTTCTTCCGTACGCTCGGCTCCTCCTTCGGTACCGCGATCTTCGGCACCCTCTACAGCGGGCAGCTGGAGCCGAACCTGAAGGAGGCGCTGGCGAAGGTGCCCGGCGTGCCGCCCGAGGCCGCGCAGAGTCCGCAGGGCCTGCACGCGCTGCCCGCCGCGCAGGCCCGGCCGGTGATCGACGCGTACGCCGAGACCGTCGACCACGTCTTCCAGTGGGTGGTGCCGGTCGCGCTGCTCGGCTTCCTGGTGGCGTGGTTCCTCAAGGAGGTGCCGCTGCGGGACAGCGCGCGGGCCGCGGCGGGCGACATGGGCGACGGCTTCGGCGCGCCGGACACCGCGGACCGGGACCGGCAGCTGGAGCGGGCGGTGGCGGCGGTCATGCGGACGGCGAAGGGGCGGCCGGTCAGCCGGCAGCTGCTCGCCGACTCCGGGAGCACGCTGAGCCCGGCGCAGGCGTGGGCGCTGGGCCAGGTGCACTGGCGGGCCAAGCTGCGGGGCGGTGCCTCGCTGGACTCGGTGGCGGTGGCGCACCGGATGCCGCCGGACGTACTGGACCCGGTGTTCGACCACACGGTGGCGGCCGGGTTCCTCACCCGGGACGGCGACGCGCTGGCGCTCACCCCGGCGGGGCGGACGGAGATCGACCGGCTGGGTGCGGCCTGGCGGCGGTGGCTCGACGCCCATCTGGAGGACTGGGACATCACCGACCCCGAGGACCGGGCCAGCCTGGACCGGGCGCTGGACACCATGGCGGCGCGGCTTCTGGAGGAGGGTGAGGGTGCGCAGGAGCGTACGGCCGTCTGAACGCCGGCGTGCGTCCGGAATGAAGCGTGGGGCACAGCTCTACGCGCAGTCACCCCTTGGGGTGAGTTATGCAAGTCGAGTTGCCGCGGCCTGCCCGGGCCGAAACGATGGACGGGTGAGCGACGCACAGGAGGCCGTCGAGCCGCCCTCGGAGACGCAGTCCGCCCCCGCCAGAGCCCGCGGCCGCCTGCGGCCGGCGAAGCCGGACGGAGGTTCCACCGGCGGGTCCTACCTCCGCTTCCCCCATATCCACGGGGACACGGTGTGCTTCGCGGCCGAGGACGACCTGTGGGTGGCCCCGGTGGTCCCCGAGGACGCCGAGCCGCCCCGCGCCTGGCGGCTGACCGTCGACCGCACCCGCGTGAGCCACCCGCGCTTCTCCCCCGACGGCAGCGAGATCGCGTTCACGACGTGGCGCAGCCTGGACCCCGAGGTGTACCTGGTCCCGGCCGAGGGCGGACCGGCCCGCCGGCTGACGTACTGGGGCAGCGTGGACGCCCGGGTGTGCGGCTGGACCCCGGACGGCGACATCCTCGCGGTGTCCTCGCACGGCCAGCCGTTCTCGTACTACTCCTGGGCGTACAAGCTGCCGACGGACGGGAGCCCCGGCGGGCGGCTGCCGTGGGGCCCGGTGTCGAACATCGCGGTCGCCGACATCGGGGGCGAGCACAAGACACTGCTGCTCAGCGGCACCCCGCCGCACGAGCCGGCGTCGTGGAAGCGGTACAGAGGCGGCGCGACGGGGCGACTGTGGCTGCACGGCACGCAGCTGGTGCCGGAGATCAACGGCCATCTGGACACGCCGATGTTCGTCGGCGGCCGGATCGCCTTCCTCTCCGACCACGAGGGCGTCGGCAATGTCTACTCCTGCCTCCCCGACGGCTCGGACCTGCGCCGCCACACCGATCACGCGGACTTCTACGCCCGGCACGCCGCCAGCGACGGCGAGCGGATCGTCTACCAGTGCGCGGGCGAACTGTGGCTGGTGGACGACCTGAGCCCGGACGGGAAGCCGCGCAAGCTGCCGGTCCGGCTCGGCGGGCCGCGCACGGGCCGCCGCACGCACCAGGTCCCCGCAGCCGCCAACGTCACCTCCCTCGCGGTGGACACCACCGGCCGGGCCAGCGCGGTCGGGGTGCGCGGCAGCCTGTACTGGCTCACGCACCGCGACGGCCCGGCGCGCACCATCCACGACACCCCGGGCGTGCGGGTCCGGCTGCCGGAGATGCTGGGGGACACCGGCCGCATCGCGTACGTCACGGACGTGGTGGGCGAGGACGCCATCGAGATCGCGGACCTGCCCAAGGCGTCCGGGCCCGGCGAGCCGCGCCGGCTCGCGGCCGGGCAGCTGGGCCGGGTGCACGAGCTGGTGTCGTCCCCGGACGGCGAGCGGCTGGCGGTGGCCGCCAACGACGGGCGGCTGCTCCTGGTGGACGCCTCCGAGGAGGGCGACGGCGAGGTCACCGAGCTGGTGCGCTCGGTCAACGGCCCGGTGCGCGACCTGGCGTTCGCGCCGGACTCCGCATGGCTGACCTGGTCGCATCCGGGCATCGGCAGATCGCTGCGGCAGATCAAGATCGCCAAGCTGAGCGACGGGCTCGTCGTGGACGTCACCAACGGGCGCTTCGAGGACGAGCAGCCGGTCTTCACCCGCGACGGCCGGTACCTGGCCTTCCTCTCCTGGCGCGGCTTCGACCCGGTCTACGACGTGCACACCGGCGATCTCTCCTTCCCGCTGGGCTGCCGCCCGTATCTGGTCCCGCTGTCCTCGGCCACCCCCTCGCCCTTCGCGCTCTCCCCGGAGGGCCGGCCGGCGGCGGGCGGCCTGGACCCGGTGGACACCGCGGCCGAGGGCATGGTGCTGGTGGAGGTGGAGGGGCTGGCCAGCCGGGTGACGCCGTTCCCGGTCGCGGCCTCGAAGTACTCCGCGCTCTCGCCGGTGGCCGGCGGCGGGCTGGTCTGGCTGCGCTGGCCGATCTCCGGGGCGCTGGGCGAGACCTTCGCCAACCCGGACAACACCTCGGGCCAGCCGACGCTGGAGCATTTCGACCTGGTCAAGGCCAAGCGCACGGAGCTGACCAGCTCGCTGGACTCGTACGCGCTCAGCGGTGACGGCACCCGTCTGGTGATCAACGACGAGGGCGATCTGCGGTCGGTGCCCGCGATCGAGACGCCGGACGCCGACTCGACCGTCTTCCTGGACCTGCGGCGCATCCTGCACGACGTGGACCCGGCGGCGGAGTGGCGGCAGGCGTTCGACGAGGCGGGCCGGATCGTCCGCGCCTACTTCTGGGAGCCGGGCATGTGCGGCATCGACTGGGGCGGTGTGCTGGACCAGTACCGCCCGCTGGTCGAACGGGTCGCCTCGCCCGACGAGTTCGCCGACCTGCTCCGCGAGGTGCTGGGCGAGCTGGGCACCTCCCACGCGTACGTCACCGGCGCGCGCCGCAACGAAGGCCCGCCGCACTACCAGCGCGCGATCGGCCTGCTGGGCGCCAACTTCGTGTGCCGGGACGACCGCTGGATCCTCCAGCGCATCCTGCCCGGCGACTCCTCCGACTCCAAGGCCCGCTCGCCGCTGGCCGGTACGGGCATCCGCGAGGGCGCGGCGCTCACCCACGTGGACGGCCGCCCGGTCGACCCGGTGACGGGGCCGTTCCCGCTGCTGGCCGCGGCCGGCGGCACGACGGTCGAGCTGACGTTCTCCCAACCCGTCGCCCACCACCCTTCAGGGGAAGGCCCTTCGGACCCCTTGGACGACGGGGACGGGCGGCCCCGCCGCGTGGCCATCGTGCCGCTGATCGACGAGCGGCCGCTGCGGTACCAGGACTGGGTGGCCAAGCGCCGTGAGGTGGTCCGCGAGCTGAGCGGCGGCAAGTGCGGCTATCTGCACATCCCCGACATGGGCGGCTCCGGCTGGGCGCAGTTCAACCGCGACCTGCGGATGGAGGTCTCCCGGCCCGCGCTGATCGTGGACGTGCGGGGCAACGCGGGCGGCAACATCTCCGAGCTGGTCATCGAGAAGCTGACCCGCACGATCGTGGGCTGGGACCTGACGCGGGACGCGCAGCCGGTGACGTACGTGTCGAACGCGCCGCGCGGTCCGGTCGTGGCGGTCGCGGACGAGATGACCTCCTCCGACGGCGACATGATCATCGCGGCCTTCAAGCTCCAGGGGATCGGCCCCGTGGTGGGCCTGCGCACCTGGGGCGGCGTGGTCGGGATGACCGGCCGGCACCGCCTCGGCGACGGCACGTCCATCACCGTCCCGATGAACGCCGCGTGGTTCGACGCGTACGGCTGGGACGTGGAGAACCACGGCGTGGAGGCCGACATCCAGGCGCTGCGCTCGCCGCTCCAGTGGGCCGAGGGCCGCAATCCGCAGCTGGGCGTGGCCGTCCGTACGGCACTGGAGCTGCTGGAGCGGCATCCGGCGACGGACCCGCCGGGGCTGGCCGACGTGCCCGACAACCGGCGGCCGGTCCTGCCGCCGCGGAGCTGACCGCCGATGCGGCCGTACCGCGACGCGCGGAAGGGGCGCACCCGGTGCGGGCGCGCCCCTTCCGTTCACGTCAGGTGCCGGGGCCTCATGCCTTGCGGGCGTCCCCCAGGGTGTCCTTCGCCGCCGCGCGGGACTCCCCGCCGACGCGGTCCATGCTCTTCACCTGGCCGACCGCCCGGTCGGTCCGCTGCGCGCCCTGGTCGGCGAGCGCCCTGCGTGCGCGCTCGTCGAGCTCCCGCTGCTTGGCGTGGAACTGGTCTATGAGGCCCATGTGCACACTCCAATGGGGTGAGGTCGGAATGCCCACCAGCGTCGCACATATAGACCAAAAGTGCATATCGGACACTACCGATGCGCCCGCGCGCTCTCGTCCGCCGCGCCGCCGGCGCCCACCAGCCCGATCTTCATGCCCTCCAGCCGGTCGCCGAAGCGCTTGATCTCGCGCTGCCCGACCGACCCGATGATTCCGGGCAGATAACCGCGTATCGACTGCATGCCGCGCAGCCACCACTGGCCGTAGACGTGCGCGGAGCGGCGCTCGATGCCCGCCACGATCCGGTCGACGGCCGGGCCGAGCGGGTACGTCTTGTTCGACGGCCAGGGCAGCCGCTGGCGCAGCTCGCGCATCACGTCGTCCTGGTCGGCGCCGCGCACCATGTCGGTGTCGGTCCAGCTCAGGTAGCCGACGCCGACCTTCACGCCCTTGTACCCGACCTCGGCGCGCAGGCTGTGCGCGAACGCCTCGACACCCGACTTGGACGCGCAGTACGCGGTCATCATCGGCGCCGGGGTGATCGCGGCGAGCGAGGCGATCTGCAGGAAGTAGCCGCGGGACTCCATCAGGACGGGCAGGAAGGCGCGTCCGGTGACCGCGCCGCCGATGAGGTTGACCTCGATGACGCGGCGCCAGGCGACCGGGTCGGAGTCGACGAACGGGCCGCCGGTGGCGACGCCCGCGTTGGCCACCACCACGTCCACCTTGCCGAAGCGGGCCTTCACCTCCTGCGCGACCTGCGCGAGCGCCTCGTGGTCGGTGACGTCGGCGTACCAGTGGGCCGCCTCGCCGTGCAGGGAGGCGGCGACCTTCTTCAGCTCGTCCGGCTCCAGGCCGACCAGCGCGAGCTTGGCGCCGCGCGCCGACAGCTTGCGGGCCAGCAGCTCGCCGACGCCGCGCGCCGCGCCGGTGACGACGACGACCTGCCCCTCCAGGGTCCTGCGTCCGCTCATGCCGACTTCTCCTTCACTTCCCGGGCGCGCCGCGCCTTCGTCTTCGTCTTCGGGGCGAGCGCGGCCGGCTCCGGCACGGCCGCGGTCAGGTGGTCCCGCACGAGCTCGCGGATGCGGTCCGCGACCACGTCCGGTGCCTCGATCGGTGTCATGTGGCCCAGGCCCGGCAGCTCGGTCAGGCCCAGGCACTGCGGCAGGACGGAGGCCAGCCGGCGGGCGAGGACGATCGGGGTGAGCCGGTCGGCGGTGCCCGCCACGATCGCGGTGGGTATCTCCAGCCGGGCCACCTCGCCGGTCAGCTCCAGGCCCGCGAGCACCTTGCCCCACTGGGCGCGCACCCCGGTCGGGCAGGCGTGCACGATGCGGGCGCACGCCTCGATCTGCTCGGGGGTGGCGGCCGGGCCCATCGTGGCGTACTTCAGGACGCGCTTGCCGGGCGGCGTGACGGGGCCCAGCGGGGCGCGCGAGCCGAGGACCGCACGGTGGGCGAAGCGGCGCGCGCCGGGCGAGCGCAGCGGGATGACCATGGCCTCCGCGGCGAGTTCGGAGGCGCCGGTGCTGCACAGCAGGATCGCGGCGGCGCGCTCGCGCAGGCCCGGGCGGCGGGCCGCGGCCATCGCGGTCATGCCGCCCATGGAATGCCCGGCCAGTACGGCTCTCTCACCCGGCTCCAGCGTGGCGGCCAGCACGGCTTCGAGGTCGTCGGCGAGCGCGTCGGTGCTGTAGCCGCCGGGGCCCGCCGCCGGGCTGCGGCCGTGGCCGCGCTGGTCGTAGACGACGACCTTGTGCTCGGCGGCCAGTTCGCGGACGACCGGGGCCCAGAAGGCGGTGGAGCAGGTCCAGCCGTGGGCGAGGACGACGGCGGGCGCGTCCTCGGGCCCGTGGATCTCGGCGTGCAGCCGGGAGCCGTCGGCGGAGGTGACGGTCAGCTCGCGGCGGGCCGCGGGCGGGGCGTAGCGCCCGGTGGTGACGTACGGCGGGTGGCTCATGCGGCGGCCTCCACGGTCTTCCCGGCGTCCTGGGGCTCCTTGCGCGCGGGGGCACGCAGCACTTCGTACTCGGCCAGGTCCACCTGGCGGGTCACCTTGCGGAATTCGGCGGTGGTGCCGGGCCAGACCGTGGTATTGCGGCCGTTGGCGTCCAGGTACCAGCTGTCGCAGCCGCCGGTGCTCCACACGGTGCGCTCCATGCGCTTCTGGATGGCGGCGGACCAGGCGTGCACCGCGGAGGGGCGGGCGTCCAGGGCGATCCGGTCGCCGAGCAGGTCGAGCTGGCGCAGGTAGTCGACCATGTAGTTCAGCTGGGACTCGATCATGAGGATCATCGAGCTGTTCCCCAGGCCGGTGTTGGGCCCGATGATGGTGAGGAAGTTGGGGAAGCCGGCCGCGCTGCTGCCGCGCAGCGCCTCCATCCCGTCCTTCCACTCCTCGGCCAGCGTCGTGCCGTGGGCGCCGGTCACCCGCTGGGCGATGGGCATGTCGGTGACGTGGAAGCCGGTGCCGAAGATGATCGCGTCGACCTCGGTCTCGGTGCCGTCGGTGGCGACCAGAGTGTTGCCGCGCACCTCCTTCAGGCCGGAGGCGACGACGTCCACATTGGGCTTGGCGAGCGCCGGGTAGTAGCTGTTGGACAGCAGGATGCGCTTGCAGCCGATGGTGTAGTCGGGGGTGAGCTTCGCGCGCAGCACGGGGTCCTTGACCGCCCGGTGCATGTGCGCCTTGGCCAGCGCCTGGACCAGGCCCAGCTCCTTCGGCCGCTTGGTGAACGCGGAGACCTGCAGCTCGCGGATGCCCCACAGCAGCTGGCGGCGGAGCGCCCGGGTGGCGGGCACCTTGGTGTGCAGCCAGTGCTCGGCCCGGGTGATCTTCCGGTCCGCGCGCGGCATGACCCACGGGGGCGTCCGCTGGAAGACGGTGAGCCTGTCCACGGTGGGCTGGATCGCCGGCACGATCTGGATCGCCGAGGCGCCCGTACCGATCATCGCGACCCGCTTGCCGCGCAGGTCGTAGTCGTGGTCCCAGCGCGCCGAGTGGAAGACCTTGCCCTGGAAGCCGTCGAGCCCGGGGACGTCGGGGATCTGCGGGTCGGAGAGCGGCCCGGTCGCCGAGACCACCATGTCGGCGGTGAGCGCGCCCTGCGCCGTCTCGATCTCCCAGTACAGCTCCTCGGTGTTCCACCGCGCGCTCTTCACCTCGGCGTTGAACCGGAGGTGCGGCCGCAGTCCGAAGATGTCGGTGACCCGCTCCAGGTACGCGCGGATGTGCGGCTGTCCGGAGAAGTTCCGCGGCCACTCGGGGTTGGGCGCGAAGGAGAACGAGTACAGATGCGAGGGCACGTCGCAGGCGCAGCCCGGATAGCTGTTGTCCCGCCACGTGCCGCCCACCGAGCCGGCGCGCTCCAGGACGACGAAGTCGGTGATTCCCTGGCGGCGCAGCCGGACGGCGGCCCCCAGGCCGCCGAACCCCGATCCGATCACCGCCACCCGTACGTGCTCGTGCTCGCGCTCGGCCATGCCGCGCCTCCTGTGTCCGTACCGTCGACCGCTCCGAACCGCGCCAGTAATCACTGGCACAGTCGGAGAGTAGGGCAGGTCCGTACTGAGCGGTAGGGGGTGAGCGCGAGGAAGTTACCGGCGGTTGCACCTCCCGGAGCGGCCGGGCGCCCGGCATAGGGTGAAGCCGTGGAAGCGAACACAGGCACGGAGGACGGCCCGAAGGAACGCGAGTTCCGCATGTCCGAGCTGGCCAAGGAAGCCGGCATCACGGTCCGCACGCTGCGCTTCTACCGCGAGCGCAAGCTCATCCCGCCGCCCCGCCGCGAGGGCCGCATCGCCTGGTACAACGAACACCACCTGGCCCGGTTGCGGACGATCGCGGCCCTGCTGGAGCGCGGCCACAACCTCGGCGGCATCGCCCAGCTGCTCACCGCCTTCGAGAGCGGCCGCGACGTCCGCGAACTGCTCGGGCTGGACAGCAGCTCCCTGGTGGCGCCCTTCTCCGAGGAGACCCCGGTCCGCCTCACCCCCGAGGAGCTGGCCGACCACTTCAAGGACCACGTGACGGTCGACAACCTCGCCAAGTCCCTGGACATCGGCTACCTCGCCGTCGACGGCGACGAGTTCGTGCACATCAGCCGCCGGCTGCTGGACGCCTCCACGGACCTGGTCGCCGAGGGCGTACCGCTCGCCGCCGTCCTGGACGCCGGGCGCCAGGTGCGCGCGCACGCCGACGCGCTCGCCGAGCTGTTCATCAGGGTCATCCGCACCCACGTCCTGCAGGACCTGCTGGCCCGCGTGGAGTCCGGCGCCGGCCTCGGCCCGGACGAGCTGGCCCGGCTCGCGCAGACCATCGACACGCTCCGCCCGCTGTCCAAGAGCATCGTCGACGCCGAGCTCTCCATGGCCATGGACCGCGCCATCGGCGCCGAACTGGCCTCCTGGGCGGGCGGTCCGACGCCGCCCCCCGAGGGCCCGCCGGACAGCGACTGAGCCCGCCTCCGGCGCCTGCGCCGGAAACGGGCTCACCTCACCTCAGTGCGGTCGGCTACGCACCCGCCGGCCGGCCCACCGCGGGCTTCGCGACCTGGTGCTGACCGTGTCCCGGCTGGACTGCCGCCGGCTCGGTGGCCTGGTGGTGCCCGGCCTGGTGGTGCCCGGCCTGCGGCCTGACCGCTTCCGGCTCGGCGGCCTGGTGCTCTCCTGCCGCGGGCTCACCGGCCTCCGGCTTGGCGGGCTCCGGCTTCCCGGCCTCCGGCTTCGCCGCCTCCGGCTTGGCGGGCTCGGGCTTGGCGGGCTCGGGCTTGGCGGGCTCGGGCTTGGCGGGCTCCGGCTTCCCGGGCTCGGGCTTACCGGCCTCCGGCTTCCCGGGCTCCGGCTTCACGGCCTCGTGCTTCACGGCCGCCGGCTTCGCCGCCTCGGGCTTGGCGGGCTCCGGCTTCCCGGCCTCCGGCTTCGCCGCCTCCGGCTTGGCGGGCTCCGGCTTCGCCGCCTCCGGCTTACCGGCTTCCGGCTTCGCCGCCTCCGGCTTACCGGGCTCCGGCTTGGCGGCCGGCTGCTGCACCGGGTCCGGCTTCGGGGAGACCGCCTGCCGGACCGGGTTCAGCTTCCAGATCTGGCGCGCGCTCCGGTCCGAGCAGGGCTTCAGGGCGACGCGGTCACCCCTGATGCGGTCGATGACCTCGGTGAGGCAGTCCTGCCGGACAGGCGCGCGCAACTGGCTGCGACTGGGGTCCATGCCGGTTCTGCGGATCTGGTAGCCGTCGCCGTGCCGGGTGAACGTCCAGTCCGTCATGTGCTTCGCCGAGCAGGACGGGAACATCAGCTTGCGCGCCGGGCTGGTGCCCAGGCAGCCCTTCTTCGCCTCACTGCGCAGCTGGAACCGGTCGGCGTGCGGCTTCAGGCCGAACACATCGGTCTTGCCCTGGCTGCCGCAGGTGATGAGCGACAGGTCGAGCACGCCCTTGACCGCGCGCGGAGCGAGGCAACGGCCGTCGGCGGCGCTGGCGATGCGGAAGTCCCCCTTCGCCGGGGCCGCCGGCCGCTCGGCGGGGGCGCCCGAAGCGGTTCCCGCCTGAGCCAGCAGCAGCGCCGCCCCGGCCAGCACGCCGGATACGGCCTTGATCCTGTAGGGCATGTGCGTTTCCTCTCCTGAGTTGCCGCGACCGGAACCGGTGCACGGCATCAATGTCGACAAAACGCAACAAATCATGAGAACAGCAGATATGCCGACTAACACGCATGAGTGGGTGAAAGAAACGGCGCGCTGGAGTGCCGGACTCGGACACGCGAGTGAACGCCGGCGGGACCGCGCGTGCCGCGCGGTCCCGCCGTCGGATCAGAGGTCGTAGACCGCCGTGACCGGGGCGTGGTCGGACCAGCGTTGGTCGTAGGCGGCGGCGCGTTCGACGTAGGCCTTGAGGGCGCGGTCCGCGAGGCCGGGGGTGGCCATCTGGTAGTCGATGCGCCAGCCCGCGTCGTTGTCGAAGGCCTTGCCGCGGTAGGACCACCAGGAGTACGGGCCCGCGACGTCCGGATGGAGGGCACGGACGACGTCCCGGTAGCCGGCCTCGTCCAGGACGCGGGTCAGCCAGGCGCGCTCCTCGGGGAGGAAGCCGGCCTTCTTCTGGTTGGCCTTCCAGTTCTTCAGGTCGGCCTCCTGGTGGGCGATGTTCCAGTCACCGCAGACCACGACCTCGCGGCCGGCCGCCGCCGCCCTGCCCTTCAGCTCGACCAGGTACGGCAGGAACTCCGCCATGAAGCGTTCCTTCTCGTCCTGCCGGTCCGTGCCGACCTCGCCCGAGGGGAGGTAGAGGCTGGCTACCGTGACGCCCGGGAGGTCGGCCTCGACGTAGCGGCCGCTGGTGTCGAACTCGGCCGACCCGAAGCCCACCCGCACCTCGTCCGGCTCCCGCCGGGTGAGCAGCGCCACGCCGGCCCGCCCCTTGGCCGCGGCCGGCGCGTACGTGGCGAACCAGCCCTCGGGCGCCCGCACCCCCGCCGGGAGCTGGTCGAGCTCGGCACGCACTTCCTGCAGGCAGATGACGTCGGCGGCGGTCTCCGCCAGCCACGGCACGAAGCCCTTCTTCGAAGCGGCCCGCAGGCCGTTGACGTTTGCTGTGGTCACGGTGAGCATCCGGGCACGATAGCCGACCCAGGAGACACTCTCGCCTCGCGCCATCGGACGCACGTACGATTCCGGGAATGGAGATTCGTCCGGTTCGTTATGACCATCCCGACGCCGTCAAGCTCGACGAGCTCGTGCAGCAGGAGTACGTGCTGCGCTACGGCGACCCCGACGTGACGCCGCTCGCCCCGGAGATGTTCGTACCGCCGAACGGCATCTACCTGCTCGCGTACGAGGACGGCCGGCCGCTGGCCACCGGCGGCTGGCGCGCGCAGCACGCCGACGACGAGGGGCACGAGGACGGCGACGCCGAGATCAAGCGGATGTTCGTGACGGCCGAGGCGCGCGGGCGCGGGCTGGCGCGGCGCATCCTGCGCGCACTGGAGGACGACGCCCGGGCGGCGGGGCGCACCCGCATGGTGCTGGAGACGGGCATCAAGCAGCCGGAGGCGCTGGCGCTGTACGCGTCCAGCGGCTACCTCCCGGTGACGAAGTTCGGGCACTACCGGTTCCACGAGGAGAGCCGGCACCTCGGGAAGCCCCTGCACCCCTGAGGTGCGGCGGGCCCGACGCGGCGGGCCCGCCCTGCACGATCTCTGTTGACAGCGGCCCGGGCCGCTTCCCATACTCATTCCACTAATGAACTAGTGGAAGTAGGGAAGGGGGCCGGCGCATGAACGACCCGACGGAGCAGGGCGGCGGCGGATCCGGCGGCTGGGCGGTCGAGGCGCGCGGACTGGGCAAGAAGTACCGGCGGGGATGGGCGCTGCGGGACGTCTCGTTCCGAATCCCGGCCGGCCGGATCTGCGCGCTGGTCGGACCGAACGGCGCGGGCAAGAGCACCTTCCTCGGCACGGCCACCCGCCTGGTGCGGCCGTCCGCCGGGACGCTGGAGCTGTTCGGCGTGCCGGTCACCGACCCGGCCGTACTGCCCCGGTTCGCCTTCCTGGCCCAGGACAAGCCGCTGTACAAGCGGTTCACGGTGGCCGAGACGCTGCGCATGGGCCGCGAGCTGAACCCGGACTGGGACCAGGCGGCGGCGGAGCGGATCGTGCGGTCCGGGGACGTCCCGCTGACCGCCAGGATCGGGACCTTGTCCGGCGGCCAGCGCACCCGGGTCGCGTTCGCGCTGGCCTTCGGCAAGCGACCGCAGCTGCTGCTGCTCGACGAGCCGATGGCCGACCTGGATCCGCTGGCCCGGCACGAGCTCTCCGGGCTGCTGATGGCCGAGGCCGCGGAGCACGGCACGACCGTGATCATGGCTTCCCACGTGCTCCCCGAGCTGGAGGACATGTGCGACTTCCTGCTGGTGCTGACCGGCGGCCGGCTGCGGATGGCCGGTGACACCGACGCCCTGCTGCCCGCGCACACCGTGATCACAGGGGCCGCGGAGGACGGCGCGCTGCCCCGGGAGCTGGCCGCGGGCTGCACGGTCGTGGAGCACCGCGTCGCGGGACGCCAGTTCACCGCCCTCGTCCGTACCGACGTACCGGGCGCCGAGCTGCCCGCCGGACCGTGGGAGACCGCGTTCCCCAGCATGGAGGAGACCCTGCTCGGCTACCTCCGCGCCGCCGACGCGCCGCCCCTGATCACCGCCGCCGCCCGCACCGAGACCCGCCTGGAGGCGGCATGAGCACGCTGACCGGTACGAAGAAGACTGCGGACGCCGCCACCACCGGACGGGACCGCGGGCCCCTGCGCGGCATGGCCTGGCTGGTCTGGCGCCGCAACCGCGCCGCGTTCCTGCTGCTGGCCGCCGTCACCGTGGTGGTGTGCGCCTACTGCCTCTACCACCGCGCCGGCGTGCTGGACTTCGTCGCGCGGTACGGCAACGACGCGCGCTACGCCGAGAAGTTCGACGAGGCGTACAAGCCGGTGTTCGACCGCCTCTTCGCGCTGTCCGGCCTGCCCGCGCTCCTCGCCGTCTTCCTCGGCGCCCCGCTGATCTCGGGCGAGCAGGAGCACGGCACCGTACGGCTGGCCACCACGCAGTCGGTCACACGGACCCGCTGGATCGCCGTGACCGTGGCGCTGCCGATGCTGGTCGTCCTCGTCTGCACCACCCTGGTCTCCCTCGCCTTCACCGCCCTGTGGTCGCCGGCGAGCCGGCTGGTGAACTACGGCGACTGGCTCGGCGGGACCATCTTCGACATCACCGGCCCGGTGCCGGTCGCCACGGCACTGTTCCTCACCAGCTGCGGCATCGCCCTGGGCCTGCTCGTCCGCCGCGTGGTCCCGGCCATGCTGCTCACGCTCGTCGCCGCCTTCGGCACGTCGATCGCCTGGTCCTACCTCCGGACCCGCCTGGCCACCCCGCACTCGCTGACCGGCCCCGCCTCCGGCGACTACCCGGACATCCCGGACGGCGCGATCAACTTCGACCAGTGGCTGGGCACCGCCGACGGCCGCCTCCTGGGCTACGGCACCTGCGTCGACGCCAAGAACGAGGCTGCGTGCTACGCCGACCACGGCATCGTGCATAAGATCGTCGAGTACTTCAGCCTCGACCAGATGGCAGGCATGCAGTGGCGAGGGGCCGGTCTGCTGCTGGTCCTCACGGTGCTGTTCGTGGCGTTCATCGTGCAGTGGACCCGGCGGCGGCCGCTCTGAACAGCCACCACGCACATCGAGCGGAAAGGCGCTGACCATGGTCGAATTCCGCATCGACCGGCGCAGCGGGGTCGCCACGTACCTCCAGATCGTCCAGCAGGTCCGGCAGGCGCTGCGGCTGGGCACGCTGGTGGAGGGCGACCGGCTGCCGACCGCCGCGCAGGTCGCCGCCGCCACGAAGGTCAATCCGAACACCACGCTCAAGGCGTACCGGGAGCTGGAGCGCGAGGGCCTGGTCGAGCCGCGCCCGGGACTGGGCACGTTCGTGAGCCGAACGCTCGCCCGGCCGGAGTCCGAGGGCGACGCGGTCCTCCGGGCCGAGCTGGCGGACTGGCTGGACCGGGCCCGTACGGAGGGCCTGGACCGCGAGGACGTGGAGGCGCTCTTCGCCGCCGTACTGGAGAAGCGCTTCCCCAGGGCCTGAGAGCCCGGCCTCGGTGGGGACGGCGCCGGGCGCATCCTGCGAGCAGTGGAACGCATCGCCACCGACGGCCCCGCCCGCATCGCGGCGCTCGGCTGAGCCGGTAGCTGCTACGTGGCAGCCGCGGCCGGGGCGTCCAAGGTGCGGAGTACCTCTGCCGTGTGGTCGTCGAGCGGGAAGAAGAGTTCGATGGCCAGTTCGGAGAGGGTGACGTCGTTGGGGGCGCCGATGACGGCCATGGTGCTGAACAGGGCCAGTTCGCCGTGCGGGCTACGGAAGCGGAGGGGGACGACGGCCTCCATGGGGCGCGGTTCCGCGGCCCCGTGGGCGGGCGCGGGCGCCGCTTCCGGGAGGGCGTAGGCGCTCACCTCCTCGTGCAGCGCGCGCAGCTCCGGGTCGCCGGTGGCCTCGGCCTGGCGCTGCAGCCGCTCCAGGAAGTGGTCGCGCACTTCGGGGAGGTTGGTGCAGCGGGCGGCGAGCCCTTCGGGGTGCAGCGCGAGGCGGGCCACGTTGGCCGGGGGTGCGAGCAGTTCCGGGGGTGTGCCGTCGAGGAGGACACCCATGGCGGGATTGCCGGCGACGACGTTCCAGCCGCGGTCGACGACCACGGCCGGGTAGGGCAGGTGGGCGGTCAGCATCATGTCCAGGGCGTCGCGTACGGACCGCAGGACCTCGTCGTCCAGGGCGCTCTCCCGGTACGCGGGCGCGTAACCGGCCGCGAGCAGCAGCCCGTTGCGTTCCCGCAGCGGCACGTCGAGGTGGTCGGCGAGCCGCAGCACCATGGCGCGGCTGGGGCGGGCCCGGCCGGTCTCCACGCAGGAGAGATGGCGGGCCGAGCTCCCTGCGCGCAGGGCGAGTTCGAGCTGGCTGAGCCGGCGGCGGCGCCGCCAGTCGCGCAGCAGCGCGCCGACCCGCGGCCGGTCACCGGAGGCGGCGGAGGCGGCTGACCGGTCGGACACCGGTGCGGCAGCGGCGAGTCGGGCGGTCATGAGGCCGAGCCTAGCCGGGCCGGTCGCGGCGTCCATGACCTCGGAGGTCATTGCCCGTCTCACCCGCCCCTTGCCACCGTTCGGGACGTACGGATCGCCCGTACGCACCGCCGTAGGCCAAGGAGGCCCGCATGACCACGTCGACCTCGCCCTCGTCCCGCGCCGTTCCGGGCACACCGGGGAACCGCTCAGCGCGCGACGCCTCCTGGCTGCTGCGGACGGTGCTGCGGACCGACAGCCTCAGCACGGCCGCGTTCGCGGTGCTGATGCTGGTGGAAAGCGCGCTGACCGCCACTCCGCTGGGGCTGCCGCGCGGCCTGGCGGTGGTCTCGGGGTGCGGGATGATCTGCGGCGCCGTGGCGTTCCGGCTGCTCGCCCGGATGCCGGTGCTGCCACCCCGCCCGGTGGCCGGGGCGATCGCGCTGAACGCCGTGTGCGGCGCCGCGTTCGCCGTCCTGGCCTGCACGGACCTGGTCCCGCTGACCGGGTTCGGGCGGCTGTTCCTCGCCGCGGGCGCGGTGATCGTCGCGGTCTTCGCCGACCTGGAGTACGTCGGCCTGCGCCGCATCCGCCGGGCGGCGCAGGCCGGGGCCGGGGCCGGTACCCGCTAGCCGTCCCTGGACAGCCGCAGCGTGCGGATCTGGAACGGCCACAGGGCCAGGGCCACCCGCCCGCCGTCCGCCACGGTGTACGGGGGCGCGTCGGCGAGCGGCCGTTCCAGGAGGTCGGTGGCGTACGCGGCGGTCACCGGGAAGCCCGCCGTGAGCGTGGCCTCGGCCCGCCCGCCGGCCGCTTCGTAGAGCCGTACGACGAGGTCGCCGCCGCGGTCCTCGGCGAGCTTGACGGCCTCCACGACCACCGCGTCGTTGTCGACGTGCACCAGCGGCTCGACGTCCCGGCCGCCCCGCACCGTGCGCTCCGGCAGGTTGATCCGGTGCCCCTCGCGCACCGCGTCCAGCGTCCCGGCGCCGGGGACCAGCGCGTACCGCAGCCGGTGCCGGCCCTGGTCGGTCTCCGGGTCCGGGTAGCGCGGCGCGCGCAGCAAGGACAGCCGGACGGTGGTGGTCTGGCCGCCGTCGGCGCGCATGTCGCGGGTGACGTCGTGCCCGTACGTGGAGTCGTTGACCAGCGCGGTGCCCCAGCCAGGCTCCTCGACCTGGAGCCAGCGGTGCGCGCAGATCTCGAACTTGGCGGCCTCCCAGGACGTGTTGGTGTGGGTGGGCCGGTGGACGTGGCCGAACTGGGTCTCGGCGGCGGACCGGTCGGCCTTCACGTCCAGCGGGAACGCCGCCTTGAGGATCTTCTCCCGCTCGTGCCAGTCGACGTCGGCGGTCAGGTCCAGGACGGCGGCACCGGCGCGCAGGGTGAGGGTCTGGGTGACCGTGGAGCGCCCGAAAGCGCGCCGCACCTCGACGGTGGCCGCGTCCGGCCCGTCGGCGGTCAGCCGCAGCTCCTCGGCGCCGGTCAGGTCCGTCACCCGGTGCCGGTAGAAGGCGTCGAGGTCCCAGGCGTCCCAGAAGTTGGGCAGGTCGGGGTGGAGCTGGAGGAGGTTGCCGGGCCGGCCGGGCGCCAGGGTCTCGCGGCGGGCCCGCAGGTCGTACGCGGAGACCAGCAGCCCGTTGCCGTCGATCTCGGCACGCAGCAGGCCGTTCACGAGCGTCCAGCCGCCGCCCGGCCGCTCGGCCACGGTGACCTGCGGGTCCGCGGCGGTGGGCTGCGCGTCCGCCCCGGTGGCCTGCGGGTCCGCGGCGGTGTGCTGCGTGTCCGCTCCGGTGGCCGCCGGGCCCGCTCCGGTGGTGGCCGGGCCCGCCCCCATGGCCGCGCGAGCCGCGCCGCCGGCCGGTACGCCGTGCCGGGCGTGCGGCGCCGCGTTGAAGACGATCTCCTCGTCGCCGGGCCCGGCGAGCACCCGCCGCGCCCCGTCGGCGATGTCCCGCAGCTCGGCGTGGACCCGTGCGTAGGTCTCCCGGGCCTCGCGGTGCACCCACGCGATCGACGAGCCGGGCAGGATGTCGTGGAACTGGTGGAGGAGGACCGTTTTCCACAGCCGTTCCAGTTCTTCGTACGGATAGGCGTACCCCGGTACCCGTACGGCCGCGGTCGCCGCCCACAGTTCCGCCTCGCGCAGCAGCGACTCGCTGAAGCGGTTGCCCTGCTTGGTCTTCGCCTGCGAGGTGTACGTGCCGCGGTGCAGCTCCAGGTACAGCTCACCGACCCATACGGGCGCGGCGTCCGCGTACTCCTCGTGCGCCTTCTCGAAGAACGCGGCGGGGCGCTCGATCGTGACGCGGGGCGAGCCCTCCAGGTCGCGGCACCGCTCGGCGCGCGCCAGCATCTCGCGCGTCGCCCCGCCTCCGCCGTCACCGTGCCCGAAGGGGACGAGGGAACGGGTGCCGCGGCCCTTCTCGCGGTAGTTGCGCGCGGCGTGCGCCAGCTCGCGGCCGCTCAGCTCGGAGTTGTACGTGTCGACGGGCGGGAAGTGGGTGAAGACGCGGGTGCCGTCGATCCCCTCCCACCAGAAGGTGTGGTGCGGGAAGGTGTTGGTCTGGCTCCAGGAGATCTTCTGGGTGAGGAACCACCGCGCCCCGGCGAGCTTGACCAGCTGGGGCATGGCCGCGGTGTACCCGAAGGAGTCCGGTAGCCAGACCTCTTCGGTCTCGATCCCGAACTCCTCCAGGAAGAAGCGCTTGCCGTACAGGAACTGCCGGGCCATGGCCTCCCCGCCGACCATGTTGGTGTCCGACTCCACCCACATCCCGCCGACCGGCACGAACTGCCCGGCGGCGACCTTCTCCTTGACCCGTGCGAACACCTCGGGCCGGTGCTCCTTGATCCAGGCGAGCTGCTGGGCCTGGGACATGGCGAACACGAAGTCCGGGTGGTCGTCCATGAGGGCCGTCATGTTGGCGCAGGTACGGGCGACCTTGCGGACGGTCTCGCGCAGCGGCCACAGCCAGGCGGAGTCGATGTGGGCGTGGCCGACGGCGCTGAGGCGGTGCGCGGAGGCGTGGGCCGGCGCGGCCAGCACGGCGGTCAGCTCGGCACGGGCACGCGCGGCCGTGCCAGGTACGTCGTCGGTGTCGAGAGCGTCCAGGGCACGTTCGAGGGCGCGCAGGATTCCGTGCCGGCGCGCGTCGTCCTCCGGGAGCTCCTCCATCAGCCCGCCCAGCACCTCCAGGTCCTGGATCAGCTCTGCCACCTCGGGCTCGAAGACGGCAAGGTCCAGGCGGTGCAGGCGGTAGAGCGGGGCGTCGCTCGCGGTGAGCCGGTCGCCTTCGTAGGTGGGCCGCTGCACGTTGAGCACCGGGTTGGCGGCGGCCTCGACGTACAGCACGACCTCCTCCCCGCCGGCCACCCGGTCGCCGATCCGCACCCAGGCGTTGCGCGGGTTGAGCGCCTTCACCGCCGCCCCGTCCGCGCGGTACACCAGCCCCTCGCTCTGGAAGCCGGGCATGTTCCGCTCGAAGCCGAGGTCCAGCACCGCCTCCACGGTGCGGCCCGCCCACTCCTCGGGCACCCGCCCGGTGAGCCGGAACCAGCTGGTGCCCCAGGCCGGCCCCCAGGCGTCACCGGCGGCGGCCGGCGCGTACGGGGCGGCCAACCCCTCCGCGACCGGCACCGGCTCGCCCGGCGCGTCCCAGCGGCCCACGGTCAGCGGCACGGACGCGCTGTAGAGGGCGGGCCGGACGCGTTCGTCCAGGACGCGGCGGAGGCGGTGTTCCACGATGCTGCGGTCGTCGTGCATGCGGCGGCTCCGGTGGGAGGCGTGGGGAGACCCGGTGAGTACGGCCCTTCCTCCACCCTGCCCGGCGGGCGAGCCCGGTTATGCACGGCACGCCCGGCGTACCCGCGGCGGGCCGCCGTACCGTTTGGTCCACGCCATTAACCCGTGCGGCGGGTTTCCACATTGCGACGGACCGTCAGACGCGGTGGGGTCGCCCCTATGACAGCGCTCAAGGAACTGACCCTGCTCGGCACGGTCCCCACCGTCGTCGCCTCTGCCCTGGTGCTGACGGTCCCTCAAGGCACGGCGTCCGCCGCCGAAGCCGCCGGCGGCTGGACCCGGCCCCTCACCGCGCCGTACTACATCTCCTCGTCGTACGGCGTGCAGGGGGACTGGGCCGCGGGCCGCCACACGGGGGTGGACTTCGCCGTGGCGTCCGGCGCACGGGTGCGCTCGGTGGGCTCCGGCACGGTGGTGCTGGCGCGCCGCTCCGGAGCCTACGGAAAGGCGGTGACCGTTCGCATGCGCGACGGTCACTACATCGTGTACGGCCACCTCTCCAAGATCTCGGTGAAGCCGGGCCGCAAGGTGGGCGCCGGGACCCGGCTGGGCTCCAGCGGCGCGAGCGGCCGGGCCAGCGGCCCGCACCTGCACTTCGAGGTGCGCAAGGCACGTGGATACGGCAACGACATCAACCCGCTGAGGTACCTGTCCCGGCACGGCGTGCACATGAAGTGACGCGCCCAGGACACCGTAGGGATACCGGTGGTGAGCGGGTGCCGGCCGGGACCGCCGGGTTGGCCGACTTCCACCGGCGGCCGGCCGGCACGGTACACCCGACGCCTTCTCCGTTCGTCCCCGCGGGCCGACGGCCATTGGGCAGAGATATACACACCCGTACATGAACCTCCGACTATTACACCGGGCCCCGCTCATAAAACGTACTGCCGTTACCGGGCCCGGTGCGGAGAGGCCGTACCGGTCGTGGGCCTGGCCGGGCGGCCGCGCCCGGGAACCGGTGCGGCACCGGACGGGCCGGGTGGCGGCCGGCGGGCCGGGCCGTAGCGGCGCTCCGGGGCCGTGGCCGGCACCCCGTCGGCCACGGCCGGGCCCGCTCAGCATATTTACCCAAGGGATTTCTATTGCAGAAAAACATCAGCCTGTCGGCATTCCCGACGGCCGGAAAATAAAACCCGGATAACCCGGATGCCACGTTTCTTCACGCCGAATTCTTCGTTGACGGGGTATGCCTGAGACAACCATTCCGCGAATGCGTCGACTCGGTGGCTGGCGCCTGAGTTCGGCGGTCGCCGGTCCGGCCGGCGCCGGTCACCCGGACGTACGCCTGGAGCGTGCCGGGCAGTGCGTGAGGCTGGAGCACACCGGCGATCTGCTGGAGGTGCTGCTGTCGGCCCTCGACGGGCTGGAGGCCGCGCTGGGGCCGCGGGACCGCGCGGAGCGCGGGCAGCACATCAGACGGTAGGAGCCCACCGCCGGCCCCGGCCGCCCTGGCGGTACGGACCGGCCCCCGCCCCGGTCACGGTCCCATCGAAACCCCACGAGAGCCGACGTGTACGACACTCCCCAGGTCCCCTACCCGAGCGGCAACGGCTACCCGGAGGGCCCCGGCTACCCGGGCGGCCCCGGTTTCCCAGGTGGTCCCGGTTTCCCCGACAGCCCCGTTTTCCCCGACGGCCCCGGATTCGCCGACGGCCCCGGATTCCCCGACGGCCCCGGCGGCCCGGGCGGCCCCGCGTACCCGAACGGCGGCGACCACCCGAGCGGCGGCTATCCGGACGGCTCCGGCCGGCACCGGCTGCCGCGCCAGGTCACGGACGAGCTCGACTCCGCGCCGAGCCTCGCCGGCATGCCGCTCTTCCGTGACGAGATGATGCTCGGCAACACGGCCGACGGCTGGGACGCCGCCGTGGTGGAGGAGCTGGAAGGGGAGCTCGCGCAGCTCCTGGAGACGGCCGAGCAGCCCGTGGTGCCCCCGCGGGAGGTCGTGCCCCCGCAGCCCGATGCGCCCGAGCCCCCCGCCCCGGCCGTGCCGCCCACCCGGCACCGCAAGACGTCGTTCCTCCGCGCCCGCACCGCCACCTGGACCTGGCAGCGGACGCTGAGCCTGGTGTCCGTGACGCTGACGGCCCTGATCGTCATCGCGGTGAGCGTCCTCGGCGCGCTGGCGTCCTACCCCTCACTGCGTGCCCTGGCCGGCGGCGTCGCCCCGCGCCACATCGCCGACCTGTGGCCGCTGCTCATCTACGGTCCCTGGATCGCCGCCACCCTCTCCATCCTGCGGGCCCGCGCCTACCGTCGCCGTACCGCGCAGTCCTGGCTCGTCGTCATCTTCTTCGCGGCCGTCGCCATGCTGCTGTGCATCGCCAACAGCCCGACGACGCCGGCCGGCATCACCGTGGCCGGCCTGCCTCCGGTGACCGTCCTGCTCTGCTTCCACCAGCTCGTCCGTCAGCTGGACCTCTCCCCCGCGCCCGCGGTCGTCGCCCGCCACGCCCAGAACACCAAGGGCAACCACCGCCAGCGCGTGGCCTCCTGACCCAGCACTCCGGGCCGGCCCCGCTCCGGCCCGGACGGACACCTCACGAACGACCAGAGCCCCTGCCGGTGTTCCCGGCAGGGGCTCTGATGTCGGTGGACCTGAGGGGATTCGAACCCCTGACCCCCTCGTTGCGAACGAGGTGCGCTACCAGCTGCGCCACAGGCCCTTGCGACGAGTGAAACTCTAGCATCCATGTGGCCGTGCTCGGAAATCGCTTCCCGCGCTGGTCAGGGAGGGCTGCTCACTCGTTCGCCGCGCGCGGGCGGTCCAGCCCCTCGTCGGCCGGTGCGGCGTACTGGTCGAAGAGCGGGGTACGGCCGCGACGGCCGCCGGCCGGGCGCTCCCGGGCCGGCGCGTGCCGCGGATCGGCGTCGAGGGCGCCCGCGCCGGGCGCACCGGCACCGGCCGCCGGGCCCGCCGCGGCGCCCGGGGCCGTGCCGCCCGCTGCGCTGGAGCGGGCGGAGCTCCAGGCGTCGTCGGCACCCAGGTCGACATGGCCGCCCGCGCGCGGCGCCACGGGAGCGGTGACGTACGTCGGCAGTGGCACCGGGACCGGGTCCCAGCCCTCGCCGTCACCCCGTGGGCGCTGCCGGCTCGGCACGGGCTCGGGGCGCACCGGCTCAGGCGCGGGGGCGGCCGGATCGGCGGGGCTCTCCTCGGCGGGCGGGCGCGGGCCCGCCTGAGGAGGGCGGCCACGGCCCTCCCGGAGCCGTTGCGCGGCCGCCTCGGCCTCCCGCTGGTCCATCGTGAAGGCGAACCGGCGGCGCTCCTGTACGCGGAGGTACACGATGTACGCGCTCAGCAGGACGGCCGGGATGCCGGGCGCCCACAGGTAGGTGATGCCGCCGACCCCGGCGACGACCGCACCGAGGGTGAAGGCGAGGAAGAGCACCGTGATCGTGCGGCGGCGGCGCGCGAGGACCTTGGCCCGCTTCGTGCGCTCGGCGGACGAGGGACGCGGGTGCGGGATCTGCGGGTGGGCGGGGCCGTGCGGCTGGACTGCCGTGGGCGGGGCCTCGCGCTCCTGGGCGGCGCGGGCGTCCGCCGCGTGCGCACCGGGCGGGCGGTCCTCGTCCGCGGGCGTGCTTGCGGACCGGACGTCGGCCGCGTCGGCCTCGGCGTCCGGGTCCCGTTCCCCGCTCGCATCGTCGGTCGGGCGGCCTTCCTGCCCCTTGGCGTAGCGGCGTTCCATCGCCGCCCGCCCGGACAGGAGCCGGATGGCGGTGCTGAAGCGCTCCGTAGGACGGGCTTCATTGAGCTCGTCCTGCCTACGGAGCCACATCGGCACCAAGTAGGCGGCCCAGGCCCCGACGATGACTGCGTAGATGAGGCCGCTGCTGCTCACGCCTCACACGGTAGAGGGGTTTGAGCGGGGCCATCCGCCAATTGAGCCGGTGTGTCGCACGATCTGGCTGATATCTCGAACTTTTTTTGTGATTGTTGCGATCAACGCACTGCGAATGTGTCGAATTGATGGATTAATTCGAACAGATTTTTTATTTGTGGGATGTCCCTGAGGTGCCCGGCTTCTCCCGGTGCCACCGGGCGAGCAGCCCGCCCGGCACTTCCTCGGCCGTGAGCGCGAAAACCAGGTGGTCACGCCAGGCGCCGTCGATGTGCAGATAGCGCGGCCGCAGCCCCTCCTCGCGAAAGCCGAGCTTTTCCACCACCCGTCGGCTCGGCACGTTCTCCGGGCGAATGCACACCTCGATGCGGTGCAGACCGACCGTACGGAAGCAGTGGTCGACGGCGAGCGCGACCGCGGTGGGCATGACACCGCGCCCCGCGACGCCCTCGTCGATCCAGTACCCGATATGGCCCGAACACATCGATCCCCAGGTGATCCCGGCGACCGTCAGCTGCCCGGCGAGCCGGCCCCGGTACTCCACCACGAAGGGCAGCATGCGGCCCGCGTGCGCCTCGGCCCGCAGGTGCCGCACCATCTGACGGTAGGTCGGCCGCTGGACCGGCGGCGCGCCGGGCGGCGCGGGCGGAATGGTGGCCTCCCACGGGCGCAGCCAGTCGCGGTTGCGCCGGTTGACCTCCCGCCAGGCCCGCTGGTCGCGCAGCCTTATGGGGCGGAGGGCCGTGTCGCCGTCCGCCAGCTCCACCGGCCAGGGGGCGTTCAGTGCGTGCTCCCGGCCGGCCGGGGGTGGTCGCCGCCGTGGAGCTGGTCGACCGCGTGCACGAGGAGCCGTTCCAGTACGGCGAGGCCGTCCCGGACGCCGCCGGTGGAGCCGGGCAGGTTCACGATCAGCGTGCGGCCCGCGACGCCCGCCAGGCCCCGGGAGAGCGCGGCGGTGGGCACCTTCGCCAGGCCCTCGGCCCGGATCGCCTCGGGAATGCCGGGCACCTCGTGGTCCAGCACCCGGCGGGTGGCCTCCGGGGTGGCGTCGGTCGGCGAGATGCCCGTACCGCCGGTGGTGATCACCGTGTCGTAGCCGCCGGCCACCGCCTCGCGCAGCGCGGCCTCCACGGGGTCGCCGTCCGGCACCACCCGGGGGCCGTCGACCTCGAAGCCGAGCGCCGTGAGCGCTTCGGCGATGAGCGGGCCGCCCTTGTCGGCGTAGACCCCGGCGGCGGCGCGGTTCGAGGCCGTCACCACCATGGCCCGGTAGGGGCGCGACGGGCCGGCCTGGCCGCTCATGCGCCCGCCTCCGCGCTCCCGGCGGAGGCCGGACGCTCCGCGCCGCCCTCACGCGTCCAGGCGCCCGACTTGCCGCCGCTCTTCTCCTCCACCCGTACGTCGGTGATGACGGCGCCCTTGTCGACGGCCTTGACCATGTCGATCACGGTCAGCGCGGCGACCGTGACCGCGGTCAGCGCCTCCATCTCCACGCCCGTACGGTCGGTGGTCTTCACCGTGGCCAGGATCTCCACGGCGTCGTCGGCCACCGACAGGTCCACCTTCACACCGGAGACGGCCAGCGGGTGGCAGAGCGGGATCAGGTCGGGGGTGCGCTTGGCGCCCATGATGCCGGCGATGCGTGCCGTGGCCAGGGCGTCGCCTTTGGGGACGCCCTCGCCGCGCAGCAGTTCGACGACCCGCGGCGCGACGAGGACCCGGCCACTGGCGCGGGCGACGCGCGCGGTGACGTCCTTCTCGGATACGTCGACCATGCGGGCCGCGCCCGCCGCGTCGATGTGGGTGAGGTGTTGCTGGCCGCTGCTCATCGTTCTCCTGGTCCGGACCGTGCCGCGCCTGTGCGACGACACCGTACCCGCAGGGGACGGCCGTCACCCCGGCAGCCGGGTGCTACGAAGGCGCGGCCGGTCCGGACCGGCCGCGCTACCCGAGGAGGAGCACGTCCACCTCTTCCCCCGCGGAGATCTCGGTGACGTCCTCGGGGACCGCGATCAGGCAGTTGGCGTGCGCGAGCGCCTTGATGAGGTGCGAGCCCGCGCCGCCGACCGGGGTGACCGTGCCGGACACCGGGTCGTGACGGCCGCGCAGGAACTGCCGCTTGCCCTTGGGCGAGGAGGTGATGTCCTCGGTGCAGCGGGCGAGCTCGGTGAAGCGGTGGACGTCCTGGAGGCCCATCAGGGTGCGGATGGCGGGCCGGACGAACAGTTCGAAGGACACGTAGGAGCTGACCGGGTTGCCGGGCAGCGCGAGCAGCGGGGTGCGGTCAGGGCCGATGAGCCCGAAGCCCTGCGGCTTGCCCGGCTGCATGGCGAGCCGCCGGAACTCCACGCTGCCCTCCTCGCCGGAGAAGTCCTCCAGCGTCTCCTTGACCACGTCGTACGCGCCGACGCTGACGCCGCCGCTGGTGACGACGATGTCGGCCCGGATGAGCTGGTCCTCGATGGCGGCGCGCAGCGTCTCGGCGTCGTCGGCGACCGCGCCGACCCGGTACGCGATGGCGCCGGCGTCCCGGGCCGCCGCGGTCAGCGCGTAGCTGTTCGAGTCGTGGATCTGGCCGGGGCCCAGCGGCTCACCGGGCTGGACCAGCTCGCTGCCGGTGGCCATGACCACGACGCGGGGGCGCGGCCGTACGGTGACGGAGCCGCGGCCGATGGCGGCGAGCAGGGCGAGCTGCGGCGGGCCGAGGACCGTGCCGGCGGCGAGGGCGGGCTCACCGGCGGAGACGTCGCTGCCCCGCGAGCGTACGTAGGCGCGCGCCTCCACGGGGCGGTGCACCCGGACCTCGCCGCTCGCGCCCGTGGGGTCGGCGCTGTGGGCGCGCATCGTGGCGGCGGGGCCGCCGCCCGTGCCGCCGTCGGTCCACTCCACGGGGACGACGGCCTCGGCACCGGGGGGCAGCGGGGCGCCGGTCATGATGCGGGCGGCCTCGCCGGGCCCGACGGTGGGCAGGTCGCCGCTGCCGGCCGCGACGTCACCGACGACGGTGAGGGCCGCGGGGTACTCCTCGGTGGCTCCGGCGACGTCGGCGACGCGCACCGCGTAACCGTCCATGGAGCTGTTGTCGAAGGGCGGCAGCGCGACCGGCACGGTGACGTCCTCGACCAGGACGCAGCCCTGGGCGTCCAGCAGCTGGAGCTCGATCGGCTCCAGCGGGCGGATCTTGGACAGGACGTCGTCGATGTGGTCGGCCACCGACCAGACGCGGTCGTGGTGGCTGGTCCGGTCGGTGGTGGCGGTCAAAGCCCTACATCTCCTCGGTGACGTAACTGCGCAGCCAGGTCCTGAAGTCGGGGCCCAGGTCCTCACGTTCGCATGCCAGTCTGACAATGGCACGCAGGTAGTCGCCACGGTCTCCGGTGTCATAGCGGCGGCCCTTGAAGACGACGCCGTGCACGGGACCGCCGATCGAGGGGTCGGAGGCCATCACCTGGAGGGCGTCGGTGAGCTGGATCTCGTTGCCACGGCCCGGCTCGGTCTTGCGCAGCACCTCGAAGACGGCGGGGTCGAGCACGTAGCGGCCGATGATGGCGAGGTTGCTGGGCGCGTCGGCCGGGTCGGGCTTCTCGACCAGGTCGGAGACGGTCACGACGTCGTCGTCCCCCGTGGGCGCGGCGGCCGCGCATCCGTAGAGGCCGATCTGGGCCGGGTCGACCTCCATGAGGGCGATGACGGAACCGCCGTGCTCCTCCTGGACCTGGACCATGCGCTGCAGCAGCGGGTCCCGGGGGTCGATCAGGTCGTCGCCCAGGAGGACGGCGAAGGGCTGGTCCCCGACGTGGGGCGCGGCGCACAGCACGGCGTGGCCCAGACCGCGCGGGTCGCCCTGCCGTACGTAGTGCATCGTCGCGAGGTCGCTGGACTCCTGCACGCGGGCGAGCCGGGACTGGTCGCCCTTGCGGCTCAGCGCCTCTTCGAGCTCGTAGTTGCGGTCGAAGTGGTCCTCCAGCGGGCGCTTGTTGCGGCCGGTGACCATCAGGACGTCGGAGAGCCCCGCGGTGACGGCTTCCTCCACCACGTACTGGATGGCCGGCTTGTCGACGACCGGCAGCATTTCCTTCGGGGTCGCCTTGGTGGCCGGCAGGAAGCGGGTGCCGAGACCGGCCGCCGGGATGACAGCCTTACGGATCCGAGTACGCGATTCAGTCATGCGCCACACGATAACCGGAGCTATGTGACGCTTCATGATGGTCCGGCGAAAAGCGCATGAGAGTGGAGCAAGGGCGCACAGTGACCACCAACGACGCTAGGAAACGCGTGTTGCGGCAAGACCTCATCCAGGTGAGGAACTCGTTGCCTCTGGATGACGTGAAAGCGGCCGGATCGGTTCTGTCCGAGCGGGCGCTGCAGCTCGGCGAGTTGGCGGCGGCCCGGTCGGTCGCCGCGTACGTGTCCGTCGGCCGGGAGCCGTCCACCCGCCCGCTGCTGGACCGGCTGCGGGCGGCGGGGGTCCGTGTGCTGCTGCCGGTCCTGCTGCCGGACAACGACCTGGACTGGGCGGCGTACGAGGGCCCTGAGCGGCTCGTGAAGGCCGGCCGGGGGCTGCTGGAACCCGCGGGGCCCCGGCTCGGCCCGGAGGCCGTCACGGAGGCGGGAGCGGTGCTTCTGCCGGGGCTGGCGGTGGACCGGCGGGGGCTGCGTCTCGGCCGCGGCGGCGGCAGTTACGACCGGGTGCTGGCGCGGCTGGAACGCGCCGGCGTCACGCCCGCGCTGGTGGTGCTGCTGTACGACGGCGAGGTGCTGGAGGAGGTACCGGCCGAGGCGCACGACCGGCCGGTGCAGGCGGCGGTGACGCCGTCGGGCGTGCACCGCTTCGCGGCGCCGCCCACGGAGGGCTAGAACGACGGTCGCCGGGCCGCCCCGATGTTCTCGGGACGGCCCGGCGACCGTTTTCCGTTCCGGCCGGCGCGTCACGCCGGTTGCGGCGTCACGGGGACAGCGTCAGCGTGTCCTTCGTGGCGGCCTTGACGGCCTTCTCGGAGAAGGCCCACGGCAGCAGTTCGCCCTTGACCCACTTGCCGGTCTGGTCGTCGTAGTGGTCGTTGTACGCGTGTCCCGAGGCGCCGGTGAGGTTGATCCAGCGCGACTTGTCGAGGTCGGCGAGGTTGACGACCATCCGCATCGAGGGCACCCAGACGACCTGGTAGCCGCCGGCCGCGTTCCAGCCGGTGGCGTCCACGGCCGCCTCGCCGCCGCCGAGGTTCCAGGGGCCGCGGTTGAACAGGCCCTGGAGCATGCCGGGGCCGTCCGTGCCGAGCGTCTGGTTCTTCAGCGTCAGCTGGTGCAGGCGGCCCCAGCTCCAGGTGTTGATGTTCTTGCCGAGCTTGGCGGTCAGCTCGTAGCGCGCGTCCTGCATGGCGTGCGCGAGGAGCTGGTCGCGGTTCTTGTCACCGGGACGGCCGGGCCGGTCCTCGGTCTTCCACCAGTCGTTGTCCGGGTCGTCGAGGATCTTCCGCACGACCTCGAACCAGCGGTCGCCGCCGTCGGGCTGGGCGGAGTCCTTGGCGCGCTCACCGCACTCGCGGACCCACTTCTGCAGGTCGTCGGCCGGGCCGGTGGAGTCGGCCGGGTGGACCGTCAGGCACTGGCCCTCGACGCGCAGCTCCTTGGGCATCTTGTCGCCGAAGGCCAGCTTGAGGGTGTTGCGCCAGACCGCGTTGAAGTACGCGGCCGCCGCCGAGTCGGACTCCTGGGTGTAGTTCCAGCCCTCCAGGAGCTGCTGCGCCTCGCGGACGTACTTGTCCTTGATGTCGAGCTTCAGCAGGTACGGCGTGAGCAGTTCGGCGATCTCACTGCTGTTGTCGAGCTGCATGGTCTGCATGTCGTGCGTGGAGATCTTGCCGCCGTCCTTGATCTTCGACTTGATCAGGTCGTCGATCCGCTGGCTGCGCGCTCCGTAGCCCCAGTCCCGGGTGATCAGGTACGGGTACTTGTCCTGATCGATCACGGCCTGGTTGGCGGTGACGATGTAGCCGCTCTTGGGGTTCAGCTCCCAGGGCAGCGCGGACTGCGGGACGTAGCCGGTCCAGCGGTACTCCGGGTCCCAGCCCGGCGCCGGCAGCGAGCCGTCGCCCTTGCCGCGTACGGGGATGCGGCCGGGCGCCTGGTAGCCGATGTTGCCCTTGGTGTCGGCGTAGATCAGGTTCTGCGACGGCACCTCGAAGTTGCGCGCCGCCTTACGGAACCCGTTCCAGTCCGACGCCCTGTTCATTTCGAACACGGCATCCATGGAGCGGCCCGGGCTGAGTGCGGTCCACTTCAGGGAGATGGCGTAGCCGTCGCCGCGGTCGGGCGCGGAGTTGCCCACGGGGGCGTCCTTGCCGACCTTGGTCAGTTCGTCGTCGCGGTCGGAGACCACGGGCCCGTTGTTGGTGGACCGGACGGTGATGGTGCGGCTGGGGCCGCCGGCGACCTTGATGGTCTCCTTGCGGGTCGTGAAGGGCACCTCACGGCCGTCGTAGAGGTAGCCGTGCTCGCCGACCTTCTCCAGGTACAGGTCGGAGACGTCGGCCCCGAGGTTGGTCATGCCCCAGGAGATGTCCTGGTTGTGGCCGATGATCACGCCCGGCATGCCGGAGAAGGTGAAGCCGGAGACGTCGTAGTTGCACTTCGGGCTCTTCGCGCGGCAGTGCAGGCCCATCTGGTACCAGAGCGAGGGCATCTGGGGCGCCAGGTGCGGGTCGTTGGCCAGCAGCGGCTTGCCGGTGGTGGTGTGCTTGCCGGAGACCACCCAGGAGTTGGAGCCGATGCCGTTGCCGTTCGGGCCGAGCAGCGCGGGCACCTCGTCGAGGGTGTTCGAGAGCGAGGAGAGCTGGCTCTGGAGGGACTGCGCGGCACCGGCCGCGCTGCCGGCCTGGGTGCCGCTCGGCGTGGCCTCGGGGTCGAACTCCTTGGTCGCCGGGTCGACGGCGCCGCCCTGCACGATCGGCTTGTTGCGGTCGTACGGGTACGACGGGTAGAGCTCGGCGATCTGCTTCTGGGAGAAGCGGCTCGTCATCAGGGACCGGTCGATCTCGTCCTGCATGTTGCCGCGCAGGTCCCAGGCCATGGCCTTGAGCCAGGCCACGGAGTCGGCGGGGGTCCACTTGCCGGGCTTGTAGTCGTTCTGCAGGCCGAGCGCCGCGTACTCGAGGGACAGCGCGGAGCCTTCGTGGTTCTCGAGGTAGGCGTTGACCCCGGCCGAGTAGGCGTCGAGGTACTTCTTCGTGCTGTCCGACAGCTTGGTGTCGTACTCCTTCTGCGCGGTCTCGTGCCATCCGAGGGTGCGCAGGAAGGAGTCGGTCTTCACCTGGCTCTTGCCGAACATCTCCGAGAGCCGGCCGGCCGTCATGTGACGGCGGACGTCCATCTCCCAGAAGCGGTCCTGCGCCTGGACGTAGCCCTGGGCGCGGAAGAGGTCCTCATCGGTGTCGGCGTAGATCTGCGGGATGCCGTTGCCGTCCCGCATGACGTCCACGGGGCTTGACAGGCCCGGCATCTTCAGGGACCCGGTGGTCTCCGGGTAGGAGGCGCGGACCGTGCTGACGCCCCAGAACGTCCCGTAGCCGACGCCCGCCACGAGCAGAAGCACGACCAAGATGACGACGAGGCGGGCGCGCCGCCCCTTTTTCTTCGGAGCGGGGCCGGACTTGTTGGCGGGCATCTCTGTCCTTCGAGGGGCAGGGTGGGAGTGCTGGAGCAACCATAGGCGCACTGGATCGGCGACCCCTACGCGGAGTCACCACCAACGCCTCCGACATTCAAGCAATGGTAAATTGTTAGGGTCAGTAACTAGATACAGTAAGTAAAATGACCGGGCGCATCCGCCCGGGAAATCACGTGGAAGGACCCGGCCCCTGACTGTCGACCGCCTCAACGAACTCCTGCTGATCTGCTCTTTCGTACTGCTCATCGCCGTGGCGGCCGTACGGATCTCCTCGCGCAGCGGGCTCCCCAGCCTGCTCGTCTACCTGGGGATCGGCGTCGCCATAGGGTCCGACGGCATCGGGGTCCGCTTCGACAACGCCGAACTGACCCAGATCCTCGGCTATGCCGCACTTGTGGTGATCCTGGCCGAAGGCGGTCTCGGCACGAAGTGGAAGGAGATCAGACCGGCCCTGCCCCAGGCCGCGTTGCTCTCCACCATGGGTGTCGCGGTGAGCGTGGGGGTCACCGCGGCCGGCGCGCACTATCTGGTCGGGCTGGAGTGGCGGCAGGCGCTCCTCATCGGCGCGGTGGTCTCCTCCACCGACGCCGCGGCGGTCTTCTCGGTGCTGCGCAGCGTCCCGCTGCCGGCCCGCCTCACGGGCGTCCTGGAGGCCGAATCGGGCTTCAACGACGCCCCCGTGGTCATCCTCGTCGTCGCGTTCTCGACCGCGGGCCCGGTCGAGCACTGGTACGTCCTCATCGGCGAGATCGCCCTGGAGCTGGCCATCGGCGCCGCGATCGGCCTGGCGATCGGCTGGCTCGGCGCGTACGGCATGCGGCACGTGGCCCTCCCGGCCTCCGGCCTGTACCCGATCGCCGTCATGGCCATCGCCGTCTCCGCGTACGCGGCGGGCGCCCTCGCGCACGGCTCCGGCTTCCTCGCGGTCTACCTCGCGTCGATGGTCCTCGGGAACTCCAAGCTGCCGCACTCCGCGGCCACTCGCGGCTTCGCCGAAGGGCTGGGCTGGCTCGGTCAGATCGGCATGTTCGTCCTGCTCGGTCTGCTCGTCACGCCGCACAACCTGGGCGACGACATCCTGCCCGCGATCGTCATCGGCCTGATACTGACGCTGATCGCCCGCCCGTTGTCCGTCGTGCTCACCCTGCGGCCCTTCCGTATGCCGTGGCGCGAGCAGACGCTGCTCTCATGGGCGGGGCTGCGCGGCGCCGTGCCCATCGTGCTGGCGACGATCCCGATGGTCGGCGAGGTCCCGGGGAGCGAACGCGTCTTCAACATCGTGTTCGTACTCGTGGTCGTCTACACCCTCGTCCAGGGGCCGACCCTGCCCTGGCTGGCCCGGCGGCTGCGGATCGGCGACAAGGAGGAGGCCGCCGACCTCGGTATCGAGTCGGCGCCCCTGGAACGGCTGCGCGGCCACCTGCTGTCGACCGCGATCGGCCCCAAGTCGCGCATGCACGGCGTGGAGATCGCCGAGCTGCGGCTGCCGGCCGGCGCGGCGGTCACCCTGATCGTCCGGGACGGCACGAGCTTCGTACCGTCCCCGACGACTGTCCTGCGGCGTGGCGACGAGCTCCTGGTCGTCGCCACCGACCCGGTGCGGGACGCCGCCGAGCGGCGCCTCCAGGCGGTCTCCCAGGGCGGCAAGCTGGCGGGCTGGCTGGGCACGAGCGGGGCGTCGGCGCCCCGGAGGTGAGGCGCTGACCCGGCCGCTCGGCGCCGCCGGGTCAGCGCGGGCGGGCCCCCGCCTATCCCAGGTGTGGGACACATCTCACCCGGCGGATCGCAGGTGCGCACGCGCTCTCGCCTGTAGCATGAAGAGGCAATGCACGACACCCACTCTGCCTGATGCAGAGCTGGCGCGACCGCTCGGCGGCCGCGGTCCCCTGCGTACGCAGCCACCTCTCAGGTGCGGACCCGGTATCACTCGGTCCAGCGCGAGAGGACAGCTCTCGGCGCGTATCCCGTGAAGACCTCACAGGCGCGTCACCAGGCGGCGGAAAGGCCCGGCCGTGGCATCCACGGTCCAGAACGCATCGACGGCCCACGACGAGCCGAAGAACACCAAGAGCGCTCCCCCGGGCGGCCCCTCGGGCAAGCGCCCCGGTTACGGGCAGCTGCTGCGCACCCCGGGGGCGTGGACGTTCGTGCTGCCCGGCTTCCTGGCCCGGCAGCCCTTCGCGATGCTCACCATCGGCATCGTCCTGCTCGTCCAGCACACCACCGGCTCCTTCGGTGCCGCGGGCGCGGTCTCCGCGGCGACCGGCATCTCGATGGCCCTGTTCGCTCCGCAGAGCGGCAAGCTCGCCGACCGCTTCGGGCAGCGCGCCGTGCTGCTCCCCGGGGTGGCCGTGCACGCCGCCTCCGTGGCAGCCCTGATCACCCTGGCCCTGCTGGACGCGCCCCTGTGGGCGCTGGTGGCCGTCGCCGTGCCCACGGGCGCCTCGACGCCCCAGGTAGGGCCGATGGTGCGCGCACGGTGGGCGGCGCGGCTGAGCGACAGCCCCCTGATGTCCACCGCGGCGGCCTTCGAGTCCGTGACCGACGAGTTCACCTTCGTGGTGGGCCCGGTACTCGCCACCGCCCTGTGCACCGGCGTCCACCCGGCGGCCGGCCTGGTCGCCGAGGCCGTGCTGACACTGGCGGGCGGCCTGCTCTTCGCGTCCCAGCACCGCAGCCAGCCGGCCGCGCACCGCACGCGGCCGGCCGGCGGAGCGCGTACCTCGGCCCTCTCGGTACCCGGCGTGCGCGTGCTGATCGCGGTGTTCCTCGGCATCGGTTCGGTCTTCGGCGGCATGCAGGTCTCGCTGACGGCGTTCACGGAGTCCATCGGGCAGCCGGGCATCAACGGCGTCCTGTACGGCATCTTCGCCGCGGGCAACATGACCGCGGGCATCGTGTGCGGCGCGATCGCGTGGAAGACCGGCCCGCGCCGCCGGCTGCTGGTCGCCTACGGGCTGCTGGCGCTGGCGACCACCCCGCTGTGGGCGCTCACCGCGGTACCGCTGCTGGGCCTGACCGGCCTGCTGGTGGGCCTGTGCATCGCCCCGGCCCTGATCACCGGCTACACCCTGGTGGAGTCCCTGGTGCCTGCCTCGGCCCGCACGGAGGCGTTCACGTGGCTGACCGGCGCGGTGGCGCTGGGCCAGGCCGCGGCCACCACCACCGCGGGGCAGCTCGCCGACCGCTTCGGGCCCAGCGCCGGGTTCTTCGTGCCGCTGACCGGTACGGCGCTGGCCTTCCTGGTGCTCGCGGGCCTGCGCGGACGCCTGATTCCGCCCGGTACGGGGCGGGTCGCGGCGCGTGGAGTCGGTCACCGTGCGCCGGTCACAGTGGACTGACGCGCCGGAATACTGCACTATGGATCGTCGTTAGCACTCATTGAGTGAGAGTGCCAGGAGGAAGACAAGTGCCGACCTACCAGTACCAGTGCACCGAGTGCGGCGAAGGCCTCGAGGCCGTGCAGAAGTTCACCGACGACGCGCTCACCGAGTGCCCGAGCTGCCGTGGACGCCTGAAGAAGGTCTTCTCGGCGGTCGGCATCGTCTTCAAGGGCTCCGGCTTCTACCGGAACGACAGCCGCGGCTCCTCGTCGAGCAGCAGCCCGGCGTCGGCCTCCTCGTCGAGCTCGTCGTCCTCCTCGTCGTCGAGCAGCTCCGACAGCAAGTCGTCGAGCTCCTCCACCACGACCACGTCCGGCAGCTCCGCCTCGACCACGTCGAGCAGCAGCTCCGCCGCCTGACACCTGCTCCGCACGGACCCCGCCGTCACCGACGGCGGGGTCCGTCGCGTTCTGCCGTACCGGGCCGGATCCCGGCACGGCCGGGTAGTGTGCCCCGCATGGCGGACGCGGAGATCGGCGTTATCGGCGGCTCGGGCTTCTACTCCTTCCTCGACGAGGTGACCGAGGTCACGGTCGACACCCCGTACGGGCCGCCCAGCGACTCGCTCTTCCTCGGCGAGGTCGCCGGCCGGCAGATCGCGTTCCTGCCCCGCCACGGCCGCGGCCACCACCTCCCGCCGCACCGCATCAACTACCGCGCCAACCTGTGGGCGCTGCGCGCGGCCGGCGTCCGCCAGGTCCTCGGCCCCTGCGCGGTCGGCGGCCTGCGCCCCGAGTACGGGCCGGGCACCCTCCTCGTACCGGACCAGATCGTGGACCGTACGAAGACCCGCACGCAGACGTACTTCGACGGGGTGCCGCTCCCGGACGGCACCGTCCCGGACGTGGTGCACACCGCCTTCGCCGACCCGTACTGCCCGGCCGGCCGCCGGGCCGCGGTCGGCGCCGCCCGTGGACGCGGCTGGGAGCCGGTCGACGGCGGGACGCTCGTGGTCATCGAGGGCCCGCGCTTCTCCACGCGCACCGAGTCCCGGTGGCACGCCGCACAGGGCTGGTCGGTGGTCGGCATGACGGGCCACCCCGAAGCCGTGCTGGCCCGCGAACTGGGGCTGTGCTACACCTCGCTGGCCCTGGTCACGGATCTGGACGCGGGCTCCGAGACGGGCGCCGGCGTCTCGCACGACGAGGTACTGCGGGTCTTCGCCGAGAACATCGGACGGCTGCGCGAGGTCCTCTTCGACGCGGTGGCCGCGCTCCCGGCGACCACCGCACGCGACTGCGCGTGCGCGCGGCCGCACGGGGACCGGGAGCTGGGGATCGAACTGCCGTAGCCGCTCCGCCGGGTGACGGAGATGTCCACAACCGGTGGGTAGCGCCCTCGGCCGTCCACAGGCCGCCGCGGCCTTCGCCGGATTCGGTCAGAGTGATCTCGTCCGACGGCCTGGCGCACCGGCGCCGGGCGTGCGCATCCCTCTCTCCTCCCTCTTTCCGGCGGTGACCGTCATGATCAGCTCCCCGTACACCAATCACCCGCTGCCCGCACCCCCGTTGTGTGACGTTCCGCACTTCGAGCCATTCCGCATCGGCGCTGCACGGCGCCGGCTCGCGCCCCCGCCGAAAGCCTGGCGGTACGCCGTTTTCGCTGGCCTGGCGGCCATGGCGGCCGCTCTCGCCATCGCCTCACCGGCCGGTGAAACACGCGCCTCGGGCGTTTTCGGTCATTCCGTTCTACTGGCCGATACGCAGGAGGCACGCAAAACTGGTGGGACCGGTGGGGCAACCATCCGGTGTCGCAATGTGGCGATTTCACCCGGTACGGCGGTAACGCCATGCTGCCCCGTACTGACCCTCCGTCCAACCTCTGGTCCGTCCCGGCCTCTTGGACTGCCGCGCCCCACCTTGCCGTAAGTTGCGCCGGTGCCCCGCGTGGGCACGGTGTCCGTAGTAAGTGTGGAAAGAGGCTGTCTGGTGAGCGACGAGAAGAACGGCGTCCTGCAGGGATTCAAGGAATTCCTGATGCGCGGCAACGTCATCGAGCTGGCGGTTGCCGTCGTGGTCGGAGCCGCGTTCACCAACATCGTGAACGCTGTGGTGAAGGGCGTCATCAACCCGATCGTCGGTGCGCTCGGGTCGCAGAACCTGGACCACTACAAGACCTGCCTCAGCTCCACCTGCCACCCGGACAAGGCCGGCGAGTTCACCGACGGGATCTACATCCTGTGGGGCTCGGTGCTCAGCGCCGCGCTGACGTTCCTGATCACCGCCGCGGTCGTCTACTTCCTCATGATCCTTCCGATCAACAAGTGGAAGGCACGCCAGGAGGCCAAGAAGCCGGTGGACGAGACCCCGGCGGACCCGACCGAAGTCGAGCTGCTGATGCAGATCCGCGACGCCCTGGTCAGCCGGCGGGACGGTTCGGCGCCCGCCGCGGGCACCGGCACGATCCCCGGCCCCGTCTCCACGGAGAAGTCCCAGAGCTGACGCGAGCCGCCGCGCCGGACCACCGGCGCGGCGCTCCGGACACCCCGGCCCCGCACACGCTTGATCCCAACGAATCAGAAGTGGTGGGTCCGAGCACGTCGGACGTGGCGGGTCCGAGCACGTCGGACGTGGCGGGTCCGAGCACGTCGGACGTGGCGGGTCCGAGCACGTCGGACGTGGCGGGTCCGAGCACGTCGGACGTGGCGGGTCCGGGCTCGTCAGATGTGGTGGGGCGGCTTCTCGTCCAGGAAGCGCGCCAGGTCGGCGGCGCTGCCGCTGCCCGGTACGGGACGCTCGCCCCAGCCCCGGTCGGTGTCGTCCGACGACTGCTGGTCCATTGGATCATCGAAGATCAGCGCGGCAGCACCGGGCCGGGCCTCCGGGCCCTGGTGGCCCTCGTTCTCAGTAGCGGCGTCCGCGTTCTCACTCACCCCTCCAGGGTACGGCCGGATCGGCCGGCGGCGAGGGACTCGTGCCACCAGTGGTCACGGCCCGGCCGCCAGGCGACCGGGCGGGGACAGCGGCTCACGACCAGCACCGTCCGTACGTCCGTGCCGCCGCCCGCCAGGGCCCGGTCGAGCGTGGCCTTGACCGGACGCACCGCGCCGTCCCAGAAACCGGCGTCGGCGGTGATCACGACGTTCGCCCCCGAGGACCTGAGCCGGCCGGCGATCTCGGGGGCCCTCAGCGATACGGGGAGAGAGCTGCGTACGGCGTCGATACGGCCGCACGCGAGCGTGGCGATCACCGACTCGGGCACCAGCGGCAGATGGACGGCCACCCGGTCCCCGGCGCGGACACCGAAGCGCGCCAGGGCGGCGGCGGCCCGCTCCGACTGGTCGAGGAGCTGGCCGTGGGTCAGCTCCTCCACCCGCCCCGGCTCACCGGTCCAGCTCAGCGCGAGCTTCCGCACCCGCGAGGCATGCTTCCTCACCCGCGGGGTGAGGTTCGTCGCCTGCGGGGCGAGGTTCGGGTCGGCGGGCTCGGAAGGCAGGCAGCGCAACATGCGCCCAGCTTGCGGTTCCCGGATCAACGTTCATTGAACGCGCGATAGATGCCCCCGGCATCGGAACCGGACCCACCGGCTCGGCCCGACGCCGAAGCACCGCGTCCACCACCGTCCGCACGGCCGCCACCTGCGCGGTCGCTGCCCGTCCACCGGCGCCCTCGCTCTCGCCCGCTGCCCCTGGGAGTCTGTGGACTGACCCGCCCGGGCGCGGGCCCGAGCCCTCAGCTCCCGGGCGCACGCCCCGTCCACCGATCCAGGAGGCGCAGATGTCCACCTCACCGCACGACTCGTACGAGAGCTCGTCCTCGTCCGTGGACCGCTCACAGGTCCACCACGGCATCGTCATCGTCGGTGGCGGAACCGCCGGCATCACCGTGGCCGCGCGGCTGCGGCGGGCCGGGGCGCCGGACGTGGCCGTCCTGGAGCCCTCCGGCACGCACTGGTATCAGCCGCTGTGGACGCTGGTCGGGGGCGGCCAGGCGCCGCTGCGGGCGTCGTTACGTACCGAGGCCGAGGTCATGCCGTCCGGCGTGCACTGGCTGCGGGAGGCCGCCGCGTCCGTCGACCCCTCCTCCCGTACGGTCGGTACGGCGTCCGGGCGGACCGTCTCGTACGACCGGCTGGTGCTCGCGCCGGGGCTGCGGCTGGACCCCGACGGCGTGCCCGGACTCGCGCAGGCCCTCGGCCACGACGGCGTGAGCAGCAACTACCTCCCCGAACTGGCCCCGATGACCTGGGACCTGATCCGCCGTATGAAGAGCGGCACGGCGCTGTTCACGATGCCGACCGGGCCGGTGAAATGCGGCGGCGCGCCGCAGAAGATCGCGTATCTGGCCGCCGACCACTGGCGGAAGCGCGGTGTCCTGGACCGTATCCGGGTCGTGCTGGTGCTGCCGGAGACGGCGATGTTCAAGGTGCCGGAGTTCGGGCGGGTGCTGGAGGACGTGGCCCGGCGGTACGGCATCGAGGTGCGGCTGCGGTCGGAGATGGTGTCCGTGGACGGCGCGGCGCGCGAGGCCGTGATCGTGAACCACGCGACCGGCGACAAGGAGACGATCTCCTACGACCTGCTGCACGCCGTGCCGCCGCAGGCGGCCCCCGAGTGGATAGCCGACGGGCCGCTGGCCGACCCGGCCTCGCCCTTCGGCTACGTGAAGACCGACCCGGCGACGCTGCGGCATCCGGACCACCCCGAGGTGTTCGCGCTCGGGGACGTGGCGAACCTCCCGACGTCCAAGACCGGCGCGGCGGTACGCAAGCAGGCCCCGGTGCTGGTCGCCAACCTCCGGGACTCGCTGCGCGGCCGGCCGCTCCGGGCCCGGTACGACGGGTACACCTCCTGTCCGCTGGTCACCGCGCGCCACAAGATGCTGCTGGCGGAGTTCGACTACGAGCTGAAGCCCGCTCCCTCGGTGCCGTTCCTGGACACGACGAAGGAGCGGACGGACATGTGGTTCCTCAAGCGGTACGGGCTCCCGCAGTTCTACTGGCACGGGATGCTCAAGGGCCTGGTCTGATGCTCAAGGGCCTGGTCTGACGCTCAAGGGCCTGGCCTGACCCCGGCCGCCCGCCGGTCCGTCACCCCGCGGCCGGGACCGTGTCCGCGACGACGCAGCTGACGTTGTCCGGGGCGCCGGCCGCGTGGGCGAGGTCGATCAGTTCGCGCACCGCCTGTTCGGGGGTGCTGCTGGTGGTCAGGACGCGGCGCAGGTCGGCGTCCTTGACCACCCCGTACAGGCCGTCGGAGCAGAGGAGGTAGCGGTCGCCGGGCCGGGCGTCGTGCAGTTTCAGGTCCGCTGCGGCGGCCTCGCCGTCCCGACCGTTCAGCGCCCGCAGCAGCAGGGTCCGCTGCGGGTGCGTGGACGCCTCCTCGGGGGTGATGCGTCCCTCGTCGACGAGGGACTGGACGAGGGTGTGGTCGTGCGTGATGCGGAAGAAGCCGCCGGCGCGGAGCAGGTAGGCACGGGAGTCGCCGACGTGCACGAGCGCCAGCCGGGAGCCGGTCCACAGCATCGCGGTGAGGGTGGTGCCGCTGTCCTCGCCCGGGCTCCGCTCCGCGACGGCGCGGTTGGCGCGCCCGACCGCCTCGCTGAGGGTGTTGAGGATGTCGCCGGGGAGCGGGGCCGAGGCGCTCTCCAGGGTGCGCAGGGCCTCGATCGCGGCGGTGCCGGCCGCGGCTCCGTCCGCGCCGAAGCCGTCGGCGACGGCGAGCAGCCGGCTGTCCGCGTACGCCGTGTCCTGGTTGCCCTCGCGTACCAGGCCGGTGTCCGACAGGGCGGCGTAGCGGATGCCGGTGATCGTCTCGTGTGGCATGGCCGGGTCCTTTCCTCGTAGCTGGTCGACGAGGAAGGCGGCCAGGTCGCGGCGGGCGGCGGTGTCCGCCTCGACGCCCGTCCAGTACGCCGCGATCTCCGCGGCGGCCTCGGCGGGGGCCAGGTCGCACACCGTCCGGATGCGGGCCAGCGGCATGCCCAGACGGCGCAGCCACGCCACCAGGCGGGCCCGTTCGATCTGGTCACGGGCGTAGAAGCGGTAGCCGCTCCGCGGGTCGACGCGGGCCGGGCGCAGCAGGCCCAGCTCGTCGTAGAGCCGCAGCGCCTTCGGGGACAGCCGGGACGCCCGTGCGAACGCCCCGATCGTCAGCAGACCGTTCTCCACCGTCCCTCGCCCCCTCTCGGCACACCGCCCTGCCGCCTTCCACGACCGAGGCTGGGGCTTCCCCCAAGGGCAAGGTCAACGCCGCCGCGTCAGTCCCCCGCCCCCGCCCCCGTCTGCCCGTCCTTCCCCAGCCGGGTGAGGGCCGCGGCGACCAGGGCGCGGGTGCCCATCGTCAGGGTGGGCTGCTGGACCGGCGCGAACCGCGCGGAGTGGTTGGAGGGGATGTCCTGGGAGATCCGGCCGGCCTCCATCGCCTTGCGGAAGGCGGCCGGGTCCCAGCCGCCGAGCCACCAGTAGTACAGCGGGGCGTTGGCCGCGGTCGCGAGCAGGCCCGCGTCCTCGCTGCCGGAGGCAGGGTCGTAGGGGAACAGCGCCTGCTCGCCGAAGAGCCCGGCGAAGGCCGCGTTGACCTCCCGCAGTGCCTCGGAGTCGTTACGGGTGACCGGGAAGCCGGCGATCGTCTCGGTCTCGGGCGCGCGCGCCGCGCCCGACGCGGCGGCCTCGGCGCGGGCGATGCGGTCCACGGCGGCCAGCACCCGGGCGCGTACCTCTTCGTCGAAGGTGCGGATGCTGAGCTGGACGGTGGCGTGGTCAGGGATGACGTTCGGGGCGTCGCCCGCGTGGAAGGAGCCGACGGTCACGACGGCCTGCTCCCGGGAGGCGGTCTCGCGGGCGACGACGGACTGCACGCGCTGCACGAAGGACGCGGCCATCACGATCGGGTCGACGGTGGTCTCGGGACGGGAACCGTGGCCGCCGGTGCCGTGGAAGGTGATGCGCAGGCTGTCGGCGGCGGCCATGCAGGCGCCGTCGTGGTACGCGATCAGTCCGGCGCCGAGCGGCGCGACGTGCTGGGCGTAGACCACGTCCGGCACCGGGACCTTGCTGTAGAGACCGTCGTCGATCATCTTCTGCGCGCCGCCGCCGTCCTCCTCGGCGGGCTGGAAGAGGGCGATGAGGGTGCCGGACCAGTGATCGCGTCCGGCGGCGAGCAGGCCGGCGGCGCCGATCAGGCAGGTGACGTGGATGTCGTGGCCGCAGGCGTGCATGACGCCCTCGTTGGTGGAGGCGTACGGCAGCCCGGACTGCTCGGTGACGGGGAGTGCGTCCATGTCGGCCCGGAGCAGGACCGTCGGCCCGTCGCCGTTGCGCAGCACGCCCACCACGCCGGTGCGGCCGATGCCGGTGTGCACGTCGAAGCCGTCGGCCTTCAGGCGCCGGGCGACCTCGGCGGCGGTGCGGGTCTCCTGGAAGGACAGTTCGGGGTGCCGGTGGAGGTCTTCGTAGAGGGCTTCGAGGTCCGCCATGCGGGCGTCGAGCGGGGCCAGTACCTTCTCTCGCGCGCGATCGCTCATGTGCCGTATTCGATCACGGAACGCCCGTACCGGCACAGAGGACGCGGCGCGTCCGATGGGCGGCCCCCGGCCATCGTCCCGGGCCCGCGCCCCAGGTCACGGTGGCCTGCGGATGGCCGGAGTTCGCGGGTGTGCGGGAGGCGCCGGTGACAGGCGGGCCGGGCGCTGCCACGGTGGACCCTCGGTACGGAAACGACTCAGCTCGGTTCAGCGGTACGGAAGGACTCAGCGCGGATCATCGGTGGAGAAGGGCGCGGCGCAATTCACCGGTACGGAAGGACGCAGCTCGGATCACCGGTACGGACGGACCCAGCTCAGTTCAGCGGTACGGAACGGCTCAGCTCGGATCACCGGTACGGAAGAATTCAGCTCGGATCGTCGGTACGGAACGAATCAGTTCGGTTCATGTGAGTGACGGGAGGCGGACGTTGACCACATCATCAGCCGGCCGGTCCACGGAGCGGACCGGGAACCCGACCACGGCCACTCTCCCCGGCCGGCCGGCGAACCGGCCCGCCGACAACCGGGAGCCGGAGGACCCGGTCGCCTTTCTGATGGAGCACGCGCTGGGGCACCTGTTCTCCGCCGCCCTGCGCACCGCGGTGCAGTACCGCATCGCGGATCATCTCGCCGAGGGGCCGCGTACGGCCGAGCAGCTCGCCCAGGCCACCGGCACACACGCGCCCCACCTGCGGCGCGTGCTGCGCTACCTCGCCACCCGGGACATCTTCCGCGAGGACGCCACCGGCGCTTTCCAGCTGACGCCGGGCGCGCGGCCGCTCCGTTCCGACGTACCGCACTCGCTGCGGGACGCGGTGCTGATGATGACCGACGAGACGTTCCTCCGGTCCTCGGCGGCGCTCCCGGAGACCGTACGGACCGCGGGGCCCTCCTTCGACCGGATCTTCGGGGCACCGCTCTTCGAGCTCCTGGCCGCTGACCCCGGAACGCGTGAGCTGTTCGACACGGGGATGGCGTCGCTGTCCGGGCCGGTGGACGGCCTGGTCGCGGAGAGCTACCCGTTCCCCGAGGGCAGCACGGTGATCGACGTCGGCGGCGGACGGGGCGGCCTGCTGCGCTCCGTACTGGAGCTGCACCCCTCGCTCTCCGGGGTGCTCTACGACCAGGAGCCGGCGGTCGCCCGGCACCTGCTGGACGTACCCGGGCTGGCGGGCCGCTGGCGTGCCGAGGCGGGCGACTTCTTCGCATCCGTACCGGAGGGCGGTGACGTGTACGTGCTCAAGCACGTGCTGCACGACTGGCCGGACGCCGCCTGCGTGGACATCCTGCGGCGGGTGCGGGACGCGGCCCCGGCACACGCCCGGCTGCTGATCGTCGACTCCGTGCTGCCACCGGGCAACGCGCCGCACTACGGGAAGGCGATGGACGTGGCGATGATGGCGGTGCTCGACGGCAAGGAACGGACCGCCGAGGAGTACGCCACGCTGCTCTCAGCGGCGGACTTCCGGCTGACCCGCGTGCTGTCCACCCCCGCCTTCCCCTCGATCGTGGAGTCGGTACCGGCGGAGCGGACGGCCCCCCCGGCGCGCAGGCGGGACGGGGGCCGGCACACGGCAGCCGTGACCGGCAGCCGACGACGGCCGGGGCGCGCCCCGGCCGTCAGGAGGTCGCTGCTCCCGGTACGGCCCGCAGCCGCAGGGCGGCCAGCGGGATGAAGCCGCCGGGGCCGCCGCCGGTGTCCGCCGCCCTCCCGTGCAGGCGGCGCAGCATCGCCACGGCCAGCCGCTCGCCCTGGTTCTTGGCGCGCTCGGCGCGGGGCCCGGCGTGCAGCCCGTCCACGGTGTACCGCCACAGCTGGACCCAGCGCCCGAAGTGCGCGGCGGTCAGTGGCCGGGCACGGTGCAGCCCGGCGTGCACCCCGAAGACGTCGCGGCGGTGGTCGGCGGTGCGGAACAGCGCCCGCTCCCAGAAGTCGGTGATCACCGGCAGGTGGACGGCCAGGTCGGTGCCCGCGACCTCGGTGAAGTGCGGACCGATCAGCGGGTCGGCGAAGGCAGCGGTGTAGAAACGGCGCAGCAGCCGTTCGAGATCCGGACGACCGGCGATGTCCGCGCGGCCGACGGTGTCCACGCGGCCGGCGGTGTCCACGCGGCCGGCGGTGTCCGCGCGGCCGGCGGTGTCCGCGCGGCCGGTGATGTCCACGCGGCCAGCGGTGTCTTCGCGGCCGACGGTCTCCGGACGACCGCCGATGTCCACTCGACCGGCGATGTCCGGGCGACCGGCAATGTCCACGCGGCCGCCGATGTCCGGGCGACCGGCGATGTCCGCGCGGCCGCCGATGTCCGGGCGACCGGCGATGTCCGCGCCGCCCTTCGGGGCGCGGTCCGCCGGGCCCTCGGGCCGCGGTGTTTCCACTGATATGTCAGACACTGCCGTCGCTCCTGCCACTCCTGCCGCCGCTTCGCACACCACCCCTCTCCATGGTGCCCCACCCGCGGCCGTCGGCCACCTCCCGTCACGGCCCGCCGTCGGCCGGGGTCCGGATCCGGTCAACCCTCGGCGTCCGGCGGACACCGGCCGCCGGAGCCGCCGTACAGTACGCCCGCCAACTGTCCGCCGCCCGCCGGGGGGTGCCCGTGCCCCACGGGCCCCGGTTGTCACCCGGCATGATGTGCGGAACCAACGGAAGCAAGGGCCCGGGGAGACTGAACACGCCCCGGAAAGGGTAGGGTACGTATTGCCCCCTTTTATGCCCACGGAGCGCCGTCGCGCGAGGAGTTGTCACACCATGGCAGGCCGGCACGCCCAGCCCAGTGAGCGAATACGCCTGTCCCGACGCGGCAAGATCGCGGGCGGTACGGCCGTGGTGGTGCTGGTGGGCACCGCGCTGTGCGCCTGGCCCGCCTCGGGAGACGATCACCACGCCGACGGCAGCTCGGTCACGGCCAAGGACAACCCCGGCGCCGCCGCCTCGTCGAAGCAGCGGCCCACGGGCCTCAAGCAGGGCTCTCCCGTCCGTTCCGAGCCGGGCAACATCCCCGGCCTCGACACGGCCGTACGGGACCGCATCCCGGACAAGTCGCAGCAGGTCCTGGTCGTCACCGGCGAGGACGCCGACTCGCACGACTCCACCGTCACGCTCTACACCCGCGCCAAGGGCTCCGAGAAGTGGCGCGCGGGCGATGCCTGGCCGGCGCACAACGCCGCGAAGGGCTGGACGAAGGATCACCACTACGGCGATCTCCGCTCGCCTGAGGGAGTGTTCACGCTGAGCGACGCGGGCGGCAAGCTGGCCCCGCCGCGCGGCACGAAGCTCCCGTACGACCACAACTCCTCGTTCGTGGCCAACGGGTCGGGTGTGGAGGGCGAGCCGCTGGCCGGCGCGTTCGACTACGTCATCGCGATCGACTACAACCGCGTGCCGGGCTCCTCGCCGTTGGACCCGCGGCGCCCCGAAGGCGCGGCCAAGGGCGGCGGCGTCTGGCTGCACGTCGACCACGACGGCCCGACCCAGGGCTGCGTCAGCCTCAAGGCCGACGTGATGCGGAAGCTGCTGCGCACGCTGGACCCGGCCAAGCACCCGGTCATCGTGATGGGCCCGTCGGGCCACTGAGACCGGCGCCGTACCCACCCGTCTCCTGTGCCACACACCCGCCCTCCCGGCGCCGCACGCCCGTCTACGAGCGCCGCGCACTCGTCTTCTGTGCCACACACCCGCCCTCCCGGCACCGCACGCCCGTCTACGGGCGCCGCGCACTCGTCTCCCGACGCGCACCCGTGCCTCCTGTGCCGCACCCCCTGCATGCACCGCGGCCCGTCTCCAGACGCCGCGTACCCGTCTCCTGTGCCGCACCGCCCGCCCTCCCGGCGCCGCACGCCCGCACACCCGCTCTCCGGCGCCGCACGCCCGCACACCCGCTCTCCGGCGCCGCACGCCCGCTCTCCCGCGCCGCGCCCCCGTGGTACGCATGAGCCATGGCTGACGTACACCGCGAGCAGTCCCGCGCCCCGCACGGCCCTCGTGACGCGCTGACGGACGTACCGGGCCTCCGGGTCGGGCACGCGCAGCGGACCGGGGCCGGGCATCTCACCGGCACGACCGTCGTCCTCGCGCCCGAGGGCGGCGCGGTCGCCGCCGTCGACGTCCGGGGCGGCGGACCCGGCACCCGGGAGACCGACGCCCTGGACCCGCGCAATCTCGTGCAGCGCGTGGACGCCGTCGTCCTGACCGGTGGCAGCGCCTTCGGGCTGGACTCGGCGTCGGGCGTCGCGGCCTGGCTGGAGGACCACGGCCGTGGCTTCCAGGTCGGCCCGGATCCCGCCCAGGTGGTGCCGGTGGTGCCCGCCGCCGCCCTCTTCGACCTGGGGCGGGGCGGCGACTGGCGGGCCCGTCCGGACGCGGCGCTCGGCCGGGCGGCCGTCGAGGCGGCGCACCGCACCGCTTCGGGCGCGGCGGTGCCGCAGGGCAACGTGGGTGCCGGCACGGGCGCGGTGGCCGGCGGGCTGAAGGGCGGCGTCGGCACGGCGAGCGTCGTCCTGTCCTCGGGGGTGACGGTCGCGGTGGTCGCGGCGGTCAACGCGGCGGGCTCACCGGTGGACCCGGTGACCGGCCTGCTGTACGGGCAGCTGTACGAGGGCGCGGCGCGGCCGCCGGCGCCCGAGGTGCACAGCGCGGCGGTGCGCCACCTGGCAGCGGCCCGCGCGGAGTCCGCGGCGCGCTCGGCCGCATCCGTACGCCCGCCCCTGAACACCACCCTCGCCGTCGTCGCCACGGACGCGGCCCTCACCCGTGCCCAGGCGCAGAAGCTCGCGGGCACCGCCCACGACGGGCTGGCCAGGGCGGTACGGCCGGTGCATCTGCTCTCGGACGGCGACACGGTCTTCGCGCTGGCCACCGGCGACCGGCCGGCGGCTCCGGAGAGCGCGGAGAACGACCCGGTGTTCGCCGTGCACGCGGAGGCCGGCGCGGTCAACGAGATCCTGGCCGCGGGCGCCGACGCGATGACCCGCGCCGTCGTGAAGGCCGTGCTGGCGGCGGAGGGCGTGGACGGCCCGGGCGGCGTCTTCCCCTCGTACGCCGACCTGTACGGGGCGGCCTGAGACGTCTGATGGCCCCTCAGGCGGCCCAAGGGATCGGACGCAGTGCGGGACCCCTCAGGCAACGCCGCACTCAAGGCCGGTGATGGCCTGTCAGGCAGCACGAGAGGCCGCCCCTCACGCTCCCTGCCCCCTCACGCCCCCACCGCTCCCGCCGCATCGTCGTGTGACCACCGGTGGTAGAAACGGCCGTATGCCCATACCGCCGCCCACCCTCGTCCAGCCGGCCCCCGAGGCGCAGCCCGCCGTCAAGCGGCGGCGGCTGTGGTGGCACCGGCTGATCCTGGGGCTGTGGTACCGCCCGGTGGAGGTGCTGGACGAGGCGCGCGACCGTGGGGCGAGCAGCGCCGCGGTGCTGCTGACGCTGCTGGGCGGCGCGCTCGGACTGCTGACCTCGGGGTCGTTCCGGTCCCAGTGGGAGACCGGGCCGCGCGAGGTGGCCTGGCAGATCGCCGGTATGACCGAGGCGGGCGTGCTGGTCGCGAGCCTGGGGCTGGGGCTGGTCACGCACGCCATAGCCCGCACGCTCGGCGGCAACGGCCGGCTCCGTCCGACGGTCAGCCTGTTCGTCGTGGTGTTCTGGGTGACCGATCTGCCGCGGCTGCTGCTGGCCTTCGTCCTTCCCGAACAGCATCCCGTCACGCAGGCGGTGGCGCTGACGACCTGGGGATTCGGCTGCGCGCTGGCGGTACTGCTCATCCGGGGGCAGCACCATCTGCCGACGCTGCGGGCGGTGGGCGCGGTGGCGGTCCAGATGCTGGCGTCCCTGGCGCTGCTCAAGCTCGGCCCGGCCGGCTGACGGGCCCTCACCCGACGGCGGCGCACGACAGGCCCGTCACCGGCCACGTACCGCGCAGCGATCCTCTTACCGCGCAGCCATCCTCGCCCCCACTTGGCGGCCCTCAGTACCGCGTGGCGATCCCCGCCAGTACCGCGTGGCGTCCCTCAGTACCCCGTGGCGTCCCTCAGTGCCGCCGGGTCAGCTCGCGTACCAGGCCGGCGAACGCCTCGCGCTCGGCTGCCGTCAGCTCCACGCTCTCCGACGGCGGGACGACCTGCCGCGGCACGGCCTTGAGCAGCCGCGGCGCCGTGCCCGGCGGCTGGGGTGCGGGGCGGTCCCTGCGTACGGTTCTGACCAGCCCGATGGCCCAGGCGAGGGTCGCGAGCAGCAGGACGGCCAGGCCGATCTGCTGCAGGGTCGAGACGGAGGGGAGCATCCGGTCCTCCATGGCGTACGGGCGCGGCGCGGCGCCGGTGCACTCGGCGCCGACGGCTGACGCGGATCAGTAGACACCACGCCTCGGCACTTATGACAGGTTTTTATAGGACTTAGGCCCCGAAGTGACGCATCTCCCACCACTACCGGACCTTCCCGCATCACTCAGGGTCCTTCCCGCATCACGCCACAACCATCCCTCATCCCACCGCATCAGGTGCGCGGTCCTCAAGAAACGCCGGCAGGACCGCAAGAATCCCGCCACAGTTCCGCGCCGCGTCCGTAAGGATCCAGCGGCCCGCGGCGTGGTGTCCCGGCTTCGGCGCGTTTCACCGGTACGTCCCCACCACTCCTGCACGGAGGAGTCGGGCGGGGTCCGTTGGACGCATCGGAGGGTTCCGCCGGGTCAAGATCGTCCGTCAGCATGGCGGCGCACCACTCACCCGATACGACAACGGGATCACCGGACAAGGAACCACCGGACAACGGGACCACCAGAACACCCGACGGAGGAGTGCGCGTGGAGTGTACGGACCTGCCGAAGCCCCTCGACGGAGTACTCGTCGCCGACTTCAGCCGGGTGCTGGCGGGGCCGCTGGCCGCCGCGACCCTGGCCGACCTGGGCGCCCGAGTGGTCAAGGTGGAGCGGCCCGGCGCCGGTGACGACACCCGGGCCTGGGGGCCGCCGTTCGCGGCCGACGGCACGGCCGCGTACTTCGACGCCGCCAACCGCTCCAAGCGCGGCCTCGCCCTGGACCTCTCGGTGCCGGACGACGCGGCGGCCGCACGCGCACTGGCCGCCAGGGCGGATGTCCTGATCGAGAACTTCCGGCCCGGCGCGCTCACCAAGTACGGCCTGGACCCCGCGTCGTCGATCGCGGCCAATCCGGGGCTCGTGCACTGCTCGATCACCGGCTTCGGGTCCGGCGAGGGCGCCCGCCTGCCGGGATACGACTTCGTGGTGCAGGCGGTCGGCGGGCTGATGAGCATCACGGGGGAGCCCGGCGGGCCGCCCCTGAAGGCCGGCGTCGCGCTGGTCGACGTACTGACCGCGAAGGACGCCACGACCGCCGTCCTCGCGGCGCTGCGCCACCGGGACCGTACGGGCGAGGGGCAGCACGTCGAGGTGAACCTGCTGTCCTCGCTGCTGGGTTCGCTGGTCAACCAGGCGTCCGGGCACCTGGCCACCGGCCGCGACCCGGGCCCGATGGGTAACCGGCACCCGAGCATCGCGCCCTACGAGACGCTGGCCTGCCGTGACGGGCTGCTGGCGGTGGCGGTGGGCAACGACCGGCAGTTCCGGGCGCTGGCCACGGCGCTCAGCGCGCCGGAGCTGGCCGATGACCCGCGCTTCGCGACCAATCCGGACCGGGTGGTGCACCGTACGGAGCTGGTCAAGGAGCTGGAGGCACGGCTGGCTGCGGACACCCCGCAGGGCTGGACCGAGCGGCTGAGCGCGGTATCGGTGCCGTGCGGGCCCGTCAACACCCTGAGTGAGGCCATCGAGTTCGCGACACGACTGGGGCTGGATCCGATCGTTCCGGTCGGCGAAGGACGGGTACCGCAGGTACGCAGTCCCCTGCGGTTCTCGCGTACACCGGTGGCCGAACCGGTGGCGCCACCGCGGCTGGACGAACACGGAACGCAGCTCCGCGAGTGGCTGGCGGGCCCCTCCGACCAGCCACTTCCCCCACACGTGTGACATCTGTCACAAGATATGGAGAGCTGCAACCAAAACGGCTCACAGTCGCTGTTTAACAACAGTGGACCAACACTCTTGCCTGGAGCAGCTCGTGACAACGCCGGACAACGCCGCGCCCGCACAGCCCCGCAATTCGCGCCCCGCGCGCTCGGTGCGGCGCGGCCTCGCGGCGGCCGCTCTGCTCGCGGCCGGCGCACTGGCCCTGACCGCCTGCGGTGGCGACGCCACGGGCGCGGGGAACAAGGACGGCCAGGCCGGGGCCGACGCCGCGGCCGCCAAGGACGCCTCGGACGCCAAGATCAAGGTCTCGGCGAAGGACGGCTCCAACGGTGCCAGCATCAACGGCACGAACGTCAAGGTCAGCGGCGGGAAGCTGACCGAGGTGACGCTCACCCGGACCGACACCGGCGAGAAGATCGCCGGTTCCATATCCGGCGACGGCACCGGCTGGAAGCCGGACGTGCAGCTGGAGCGCGGCACCAAGTACCAGCTCGCCGCGAAGGCCAAGGACTCCAAGGGCCGGGCCGCGACCGAGAACTCCACCTTCACCACGGTCTCGCCCGCCAACAGCTTCATCGGCACCTTCACCCCGGACGACGGCAAGACCGTCGGCGTGGGCATGCCGGTCTCCTTCAACTTCGACAAGGCCATCACCGACCAGAAGGCCGTGCAGTCGCACATCACGGTGACGTCCAGCAGCGGCCAGGAGGTCGTCGGCCACTGGTTCGGCAACCAGCGCCTGGACTTCCGCCCGCAGGACTACTGGAAGGCCGGCTCCAAGGTCACGATGAAGATCGACCTGGACGGCGTGGAGGGCGCCGACGGCGTCACCGGCGTCCAGGACAAGACGGTCACCTTCACCGTCGGCCGCTCGCAGGTCTCCACCGTCGACATGAACACCCAGCAGATGACGGTCGAGCGGGATGGCAAGGTCCTCAAGAAGATCCCGATCTCCGGCGGCAGCCCCGAGAACCCGACCTACAACGGTCAGATGGTGATCTCGGAGAAGTTCAAGGAGACCCGGATGGACGGCTCCACGGTCGGCTTCACCAACAAGGACGGCAAGGGCGAGTACGACATCAAGGACGTGCCGCACGCCATGCGGCTGTCCTCGTCCGGCACGTTCATCCACGGCAACTACTGGGGCTCCCCCTCGATCTTCGGCAATGCGGGCACCAGCCACGGCTGCGTCGGCCTGCGGGACGCCAAGGGCGCCAACAGCGACACCCCGGGCAAGTGGTTCTTCGACAACTCGCTCATCGGTGACGTGGTCGTCGTGAAGAACTCCAAGGACGAGACGATCAAGCCCGACAACGGCCTCAACGGCTGGAACATGCCGTGGGACGAGTGGAAGGCCGGCAGCGCCGCCTGACCGAACCGACACAGCGAAACACCACCCCGCTGCCGGGCACTGGCAGCGGGGTGGTGTGCTCATGGGGAATGCCGGAGCGGCGGACCGCCCGGGAGCGGGGGGCCGTGTCAGGCGGCGACCGGCTCCTTCCGGCTCTCGGCAGCCGGCTGCTCCGCCCCCTCGGCGGCGGCCGGGGCGACCGCCTCCGTACCGGTCTTCCGCAGCCCCTTCAGGACGACCACGAGGACCGTGCTGACGGCCACGCCCGCCGCGATGGCCACCAGGTACAGCAGCGGCTGGCCGATCAGCGGGACCACGAAGACGCCGCCGTGCGGGGCGCGCAGCGTGCAGCCGAACGCCATGGACAGCGCGCCGGTCACCGCGCCGCCCGCCATGGAGGCGGGGATGACGCGCAGGGGGTCGCCCGCGGCGAACGGGATCGCGCCCTCGGTGATGAAGGAGGCGCCCAGCACCCAGGCGGCCTTGCCGTTCTCCCGCTCGGCCTTGGTGAAGAGCTTGCCGCGTACGGTCGTCGCCAGCGCCATCGCCAGCGGCGGGACCATGCCGGCCGCCATCGCCGCGGCCATGACCTTCAGGCTGCCGTCGTTGGGGTTGGCCAGGCCGCCGACCGCGAAGGCGTACGCGACCTTGTTCAGCGGACCGCCGAGGTCGAAGCACATCATCAGGCCGAGGATGACGCCCAGGATGATCGCGTTGGCGCCGGTCAGGCCGGACAGCCAGTCGGTCAGCGCCTTCTGCAGCGAGGCGATCGGCTTGCCGACGACCAGGAACATCAGGAAGCCGACCACCGCCGAGGAGATCAGCGGGATCACCACCACCGGCATGATGCCGCGCAGTGGCGCGGGCACCTTCACCCGCTGAATGGCCATCACCACCGCGCCCGCGAGCAGACCGGCGATCAACCCGCCGAGGAAGCCCGCGTTGATCGTCAGCGCGATCGAGCCGCCGACGAAGCCCGGTACGAGGCCCGGCCGGTCGGCCATGCCGTACGCGATGAACCCGGCCAGCACCGGCACCAGGAAGGTGAAGGCGACGTTGCCGATCTGGAAGAGCAGCGCGGCCCAGCTGCCGGTCTCCGTCCAGACGAAGTGCTCGGCGACGGACGGGGCCTTGTTGATCTCGTAGCCGCCGATCGCGAAGGCGAGGGCCATCAGCAGACCGCCCGCAGCGACGAACGGCACCATGTAACTGACACCGGTCATCAGCCACTTGCGCAGCCTGGTGCCGAAGCCGTCGCGCTCGTCGGCGTCCCGGTCCATCGGCGCGTCGGGGCTCGCGGCCGGCGCGCCGACCTCGCCGCGCGCGGCCTTCTCCCGTACCTCGGCGATGAGTTCGGCGGGGCGGTTGATGCCGGCCTTCACACCGACGTCGACGACCGGCTTGCCGGCGAACCGGTCCCGGTCCCGTACCTCCACGTCGTGCGCGAAGATCACGCCGTCCGCGGCCGCGATCACCGCCGGGTCGAGACGGGTGAACCCGGCCGATCCCTGCGTCTCGACGACCAGCTCCACGCCGGCCGTCTCCCCCGCCTTCGTCAGCGACTCGGCGGCCATGTAGGTGTGCGCGATACCGGTCGGGCAGGACGTGACCGCGACGATGCGGAAGGGGGCGCCGCCGGACGGGGTCCCGTCGGAACCGGTCCCGTCGGAACCGGTTGTGTCTGTGGCGGCGTCGTCCGTGGCGGCGTCGTCCGCGACGGACTCCGCGGTGGCGGGCTTCGTAGTGGCGGGCTCTGCGGGGGCAGGCTCCGTAGCGGCGGGCTCCGCGGTTTCCGCGGCCGCCGCGGCCTCGCCGGCCCCAGGAGCCTCCGCAGGCTCATCGGCAGCGGGGGCCTTCGCAGACTTGTCGGCCGCGGGGGCCTCCGCCGCCGGTTCGTCCCCGCGTACCAGCGCGGCCGCCCGCTCCGGGGCGTCCGCCGACCGCAGCGCCCCGGTGAACTCCTCGTCCATCAGGTGCCGGGCCAGCGTCGAGAGGATCGACAGGTGGTCGGCGTCACCGCCGGCCGGGGCGGCTATCAGGAAGATCAGGTCGGCCGGGCCGTCCGCCGCGCCGAAGTCGATACCGGCTGCGCTGCGCCCGAAGGCCAGCGTCGGCTCGGTGACATGGGCGCTCCGGCAGTGCGGGATGCCGATGCCGCCGTCCAGCCCGGTGGGCATCTGGGCCTCGCGCGCGGCGACGTCCGCGAGGAACCCCTCCAGGTCGGTGACGCGACCGGCCGCCACCATCCGTTCGGCCAGCGACCTGGCGGCCGCTTCCTTGGTGTCGGCGGACAGGTCGAGGTCGACCAGGTCCGCGGTGATCAGCTCACTCATCGCGGGCTCCCTCTGTATTCCCGGCCCGTCCGGGCGACCAGCCCGTCCGGCGCTTGAGGACGAACGTCTGCCGGGCGGTCCCGGCGTACCGAACCGTTCATGACACGGCCTCCGTCAAGGGGCGGTCCATCGGGACCGCATCCGTCACCGTCACGTCCGACGGCCGCAGGTCGTCGGGCGACGGCATGACGCTGCCCGGCAGCTGCACCGCCGCCGCGCCGTGCGCCACCGCCTCGGCCAGCGCGCGCGGCCCCGTACCGCCCGCCGCGAGGAAGCCGGCCAGCGACGCGTCGCCCGCGCCGACGTTGCTGCGTACGGCGTCCACCTCGGCGGTGCCGTAGTACGTGCCGGTGGCGTCGACCAGCAGCTGCCCGTCCGCGCCGAGCGAGGCGAGCACCGCTTCGGCACCCAGCGCGCGCAGCTCCTCCGCCGCCTTGACCGCGTCGCCGATCGTGGCGAGCGGGCGGCCGACGGCCTGCGCCAGCTCCTCGGCGTTGGGCTTGACCACGTCGGGGCGGGCGCGCAGGGCCGCGGTCAGCGACGGGCCCGAGGTGTCCAGGGCGATCCGGGCCCCGGCCCGGTGCGCGCGGGCGACCAGGTCGGCGTACCACTCGGGGGCCAGTCCGCGCGGCAGGCTGCCGCAGCAGGCGATCCAGGCGGCGCCCGAGGAGCGCTCCCGCACGGTCTCCAGCAGCGCTTCGGACTCCGCCGCCGACAGCTCGGGGCCGGCCGCATTGATCTTGGTGAGGGTGCCGTCGGGCTCGGCGACCGCGATGTTGGAGCGAGTGGCCCCGGCGACCGGCACCGGCGCGACCTCTATCCCCTCGGCCACCAGCAGGTTCGCGAGCGCCTGCCCGGCCGGGCCGCCGACCGGCAGCACGGCGAGCGTCTCGTGCCCGGCGGCGGCGACCGCCCGGGAGACGTTGACGCCCTTGCCGCCGGGGTCGACCCGGTCGGTCCCGGCCCGCAGCACGGCGCCGCGCTCCAGGGCCGGCACCTCGTACGTACGGTCCAGGCTGGGGTTGGGGGTGACGGTGAGGATCATGCGCGTACTACTTCCGTGCCCGCGCGCTCGATGGCGAGGGCGTTCTCGGGGCTGAGCCCGGTGTCGGTGATCAGGAGGTCGACGTCGGAGAGGTCGCCGAAGCGGGCGAAGTGCTGCTGCCCGAACTTCGAGGAGTCGGCGATCAGCACGACCCGCCGGGCGGCGGCGATCACCGCGCGCTTGACGGCGGCCTCGGCGAGGTCGGGGGTGGTCAGGCCGCCCTCCAGCGAGAAGCCGTTCGTCGCGAGGAAGAGGACGTCGGCGTTGATCTCGCGGTAGGCGCGCAGCGCCCAGTCGTCGACGGCGGCCCGCGTACGGTGCCGGATACGGCCGCCGACGAGGTGGAGGGTGAGCCCGGGGTGGTCGGCGAGGCGGGCGGCGACTGGCAGGCCGTGGGTCACGACGGTGACGTCGGACTCCAGCGGGAATTCCGCTGCCAGCCGGGCCGCGGTGGTGCCCGCGTCGAGGATCACGCTGCCGTCGTCGGGCAGCTCGGCCAGCGCGGCCCGGGCGATGCGGTCCTTCTCGTCGGCGGCGACGGTGTCCCGCTCGGCGAGGTCGGGCTCGAAGTCCAGCCGGCCCGCCGGTATCGCGCCGCCGTGCACCCGGCGGACCAGCCCGGCGCGGTCCAGCGCCTTCAGGTCACGCCGTACGGTCTCGGCGGTGACCTGGAATTCCTCGGCGAGGGAGAGGACGTCGACCCGCCCGCTGTCCCGGGCGAGGCGCAGGATCTCCTGCTGGCGTTCCGCTGCGTACATGCGACCTGGGTCCGTTCCGTTCCTGTCCGTACGATGCCCGAACGTGTGGTTTCACCGGCAGGCTACGCTCGGATTTCCGCAAAGTAAACAGACTCGGGCAGCCGACAGACACAAACGGGCATGCCGAGGTTCGGGGTCTTGGGGTCCTGAGGGCCTGGGGGCCTGGGGGCCTGGGACTCATGGGGTCTTGGGGTCTTGAGGCCCTGGGGCTCTGAGCTCTGGGGCTCTGGGGCCCCTGGAGTCCTGGCACGCGGGCAGCGAAGAGCCCCGGCGCTCGGGGGAGGGCGCCGGGGCTCGTACCGGGGGGACCCTGCGAAGGGTCCCGATATGGCGGGACACCTCACGGGAGTCCCGTTTTGGGATGAAGAAGCGTTACGCCGCGGCGTCGAAGCCGGTGTCGTGCGCCATGCGCTTCAGCTCCAGCAGGGCGTGCTTCTCTATCTGGCGGATCCGCTCACGGGTCAGGCCGTGCTGCTTGCCGACCTCGGTCAGGGTCCGCTCGCGGCCGTCCTCTATGCCGTACCGCGCCTTGATGATCGAGGCGGTGCGGCCGTCGAGGCGGTCGATCAGGTCCTCCAGCTCCTCGCTGCGCAGCAGCGTGAGCACGGACTGCTCGGGCGAGGCGGCCGAGGTGTCCTCCAGCAGGTCACCGAACTGCGTCTCGCCCTCGTCGTCCACGGACATGTTCAGGCTGACGGGGTCGCGGGCCCAGTCCAGGACGTCGCTGACGCGCTCGGGCTTGGCGCCCAGCTCGGCGGCGATCTCCGCGTGCTCCGGGTCACGGCCGTGCTCGCGGTTGAACTCGCGCTGCACACGCCGGATGCGGCCCAGCTCCTCGACCAGGTGGACGGGCAGCCGGATCGTGCGGGACTGGTCGGCGATGGACCGCGTGATCGCCTGACGGATCCACCACGTCGCGTACGTGGAGAACTTGAAGCCCTTGGCGTAGTCGAACTTCTCGACCGCGCGGACCAGACCGGCGTTGCCCTCCTGGATCAGGTCCAGCAGCGGCAGTCCGCTGCGGGGATAGCGGCGGGCGACCGCTACGACCAGGCGGAGGTTGGAACGGATGAAGACGTCCTTCGCCTTCTCGGCCTCGTCGACCAGTGCCTGCAGCTCCTCGGGCGTCGCGCCGGCGGCGTTGCCGTCGGTCACCTCGCCGTCCAGGATCTGCCGGGCATAGACACCCGCCTCGATGGTCTGCGACAGCTCGACCTCTTTGGCGGCGTCGAGCAGGGGCGTACGCGCGATCTCGTCGAGGTACATGCCGACCAGGTCGCGGTCGGCGATCTCCCCGCCTACGGCGCGAACACTGTTGGCCCCGTCAGCACCGCTCGAGGTGGGCTGACGACGGGCGACGGCACGGGTTGCCATGCGTGTGCTCCCTTAGCGATGAGTCGGTCGCGGGATGGTGGCGGCCGGGACACCTGATCCCTGCTGTTTGCTGGGCCGAGTGCCCCCGTCTGATGGAAACAACGGCTGGAAACCGGACAGAATTCCCACGACGCCCCCTCGTTTTTCTGATCATGCAGTACCCTGCGGGCCCACCCAGGGAGGCCAGGTCATGTCCGAGTGCAGGGAAGTGCAGGTCAGACCGGGCATCGAAGCGGATCTGGCGGCCCTCACGGACCTCTACAACCACTACGTCCGTGAGACGGCCATCACATTCGACACCGAGCCCTTCACCCCCGAAGAGCGCCGTCCGTGGCTGCTCTCCCACCCCCAAGACGGTCCGCACCGTCTTCTGGTTGCCCAGGAGACCGCGGGCGACCGGTCCGGCCCCCTCCTCGGGTACGCGACCACCAGCCCCTTCCGCCCCAAGGCCGCGTACCGCACCTCCGTCGAGGTCACGGTCTATCTCGCCCCCGAGGCCACCGGCCGCGGCATCGGCACGCTGCTCTACAAGGAGCTCTTCGAGGCCCTGGAGAGCGAGGACGTGCACCGCGCGTACGCGGGCATCGCACTGCCCAACCCCGGCTCGGCCGCACTCCACGCCCGCTTCGGCTTCCGGCACGTCGGTACGTACGCGGAGGTGGGCCGCAAATTCGGCCGCTACTGGGACGTGGCCTGGTACGAGAAGGAACTCGGCGGGCACTGAGGCGCCGCGGACGCGGGCTCCCAGTGGGCCGGACCCTGGTCCACTGAGGCACCGAGGACACGGGCTCTCAGTGGGCCGGCCCCTGATCCACTGAGGCACCGCGGACACGGGCTCTCAGTAGGCCGCCCCTGTCCACTGAGGCGCCGTGGGCGTGGGCTCTCCAGGGGGCCGGGGTCGGGTCCCGGGCTGATCCAGTTGACGGGGGCCACGGCCGGGTGTCGCCTGGAGGGAGGGCGAGAGAGAGGAGCCGTCATGCAGACGCACGCTCGCACCCGCAGGACAGCCACCACGACCGCCGCCCCGCGCCGGCATTCCATGGCGGTCACCACCGGCGTCCCCGTCGTGGGCGGCATCGCCTACGGAATCTACGCGGGGCTGCTCGACCACAGCACCGGGTCGTCCAGCATCCACGCGTTCCTGCTGGGACTGATCGCCACCGCGGTGACAGTCGTCCTCGGGCTGGCCCTGATGCACGTCCAGGACCGCATGATCACGGAGGTCCGGGCCCTGGCGTACGGCGTGCTCTTCGGAGCCACAATGGGCTTCCTCTACAGCCTGGCGGAGACCTCGACGGCACTGAAGGCCTCGGGCTTCGGCGCCCTCTTCGGCGCGATCATGCTCGTCGTCGCCCTGTACCTCTTCCGCACCCACGGCTCTCCGGGCACCCGGCGCTAGCCCCTCGTCCCGGACGCTCCGCCCGCCGGCCCTCGGACCGGCGGGCGGAGCCTTTGCCGGTCCCCCGAGCGCCGTTCAGCCCACGGTCGGCGGGACGTCGTCGTCGCCGCGCCGGACGGTCCGCACGGGACCGCCCGGGCGCCAGGTCTCCAGCACGATGTGCGGGTCGTCGACGGAGACCCGCACCACCTCGGTGAGCTCCGCCCGGAAGAGGTGGAACGGCAGCGGCGTCTCCACCTCTGCCGAGTACCGTGCCAGCGCCTCCGCGTCCGTGATCTCGACGGCCCGCCCCGCGATCCGCGTGTCCCCGTCCGCCATGTCCGTACCGGGCCCCGGATTGGCGTGCAGCGCGAACCGCGGGTCCCGCCGCAGGTCCAGCGCCTTGCGGGAGCCCGGCATCATGCCGAGCCACAGCTCGCCGTGGCGGAAGTCGGCCTCCAGTCCGGTCAGCCGCGGGGAGCCGTCCGCCCGCAGGGTGGCGAGCACATGATGCCGGTACGCGCCGAAGCGCCGCTCCACCCGCTCGGCGAGCACGGGCTCCGCCCCCGCGAACTCCGACCAGCCGACCGCCTTCTCGTCCTGCGCGCGCTGCGCCTGATGCGCCGTGTTCGTCATGGCTCCACCATGAGGGCGATACCCGACATCTCCTGTCGGGTATCGCGGCCGTTTTCGGGCGGTCCCCCTCCGCCCCTGGTCTCCGCGAGGTCCTGGTCTCGTGAGGCCCTGGTCTCGTGAGGCGGCTCAGGCCGGTCCGACGTCCGCCGAGATCCAGCGCTCCGGTGTGAGGCGGACGGCGATCGCCTCCGGGCCCTCCGAGAGAGCCTGCCGGACGTAGTCGTCGACCCGCTCCGGAGGCACGTACCGCTCGGCCACCTGCTTGACCTCCTCGGCCGTCACCTGTGCCAGCCGGGCCGGTCCCTCCGCCGTCACATAGCGGTACGTCGGCGCGGTGCGCTGCACGGCCAGCGAGAACCGGCCCGCCGCCTCGATGAGCCGCGCCTTGCGGGACGTCCGGCCGGTGAAGATCAGGAAGTCGCCTCCGGGGCGGTAGCTGTACCAGACCGGCACCGCCACCGGAGCGCGTTCGCTCCCCGAGTCCACGGCCAGCACGGCGACGTGCGGTTCGGCGAGCAACTGGTCACGTTCTTCCACGGTGAGCGGCATCGCTGCGCCTCCTGGGGCGTCGATGTGCGGTGGACGGGGCCAGGCGTGCCCCGTATGCCGTCGTGCGACGGCAACTGCTCTGCGACTGCTCAACGAAGACGCGCGACAGGGTTGTTCCTCGTGCCGCGCCCACCCGCCCGGTACCGGCCGCACGCCCCGGCTCACGGCGGGCGGCGTAAGGCGCCGGACGTAGGGCGGCCGTTCGAGGGGCATCGGGCCCATGGTCCGTTACGCCCGCTCTCCCGGCTCCCTAGCCTCGGCACATGGACACCACGAGCGGCCCCACACACCCCACGAGCGGCACTCTCGACGAGGCCCTGGAGCGGCTGCACACCCGCGGCCCGGAGTTTCACGGCTACCTCAGCAACCACGGCCCGATGGCGGTCGAGGCGCTGGTCCGGCACGGCCGGGCCGACTCCGTGCACCGCTGGCTCGACCGCTACGAGACCACGCTGGAGGACCGCCCGCCCGCCGACACCGCGGTCACCGAAGCGAACTGGCGGGAAGCCCTGGGCGACCCGCGCCGGGTCACCGACTGGACCGCCTACATGAGCCGGCAGCTCGCCGACCGTCCCTGGCGCGACGTGCTCGCGGAGTGGTGGCCACGGCTCCTCCCCGGGATCGCCGGTGCCGCCACGCACCCGGTGATCCGCGTCGGGCACGCCGTCCGCACGCTCTCCCCGGACGGCGAGGAGGAGCCGCGGGTGGCGGAGCTCGCCCACGCGCTCGGTTACTGGGCAGCGCGGCATCTGCCGCTCGGTGACGTGGCGGCGCCCGCGGGGCGGAACACACCCGACGCCGCGCTGTGGGACGTACCGCCGGTGCCGGAGCAGGAGGGTGGCATCCGGCAGCGGCTGGCCCAGCTGGCGCGGACGCCGGGCTGGCCGGCCGCCACGGCGGCGCTGCGGCCCGCCGCCGGGCCCGCCGACGCCCGCGCACTGCTGGCCGGGGTCGTCGCGGCGGCCACCGCCCGGTACGCGGTCGACGCGGCCGCCGAACCGGTGATGCTGGTACACGCGGCGACCGCTCCCAACGCCGTCCTGCGGACGCTCCCCGCGCTGCCCGAGCACCTGTGGGTGCCGAGCCTGCACGCCGCCTGGGCCGCGAGCGCGGCGGTCACGGCGGCGTACGCGCCGCGCCACCCGGCCCGCCCGCAGGACGCGACGGGCGCCGCCCCTGGGGGCGCCACGGACGCCCCGGACGGCGCGTCCGGGACCGACACGCCAGGAGACGCTTCGGCCGACGCCTTCGAGCGGGCGGCAGCGCACGGTGACGCGCATGCGATCAAGCTGACCGACACCGCTCTCGACGTGGCCGCCGCCACCGGCCGACCGGAGGCCTTGCGAGCGGCACACCAGGCGGTCACCCTCATCCCTCCGAAGGACTGACGATGTCTCCCGCTCTCCTCCCACTCCCCTCCCACTCCCCTCTTGTTAAATCTTCAAGAAGTCTCTGAGCAATGAGACAGTGGATGGTATGAGCAACGACATGGCCGGTGAGCCGCCCTGGCTCAGCGACGAGGAGCAGTACGCCTGGCAGTCGTACCTGCACGCCACCACCCTCCTGGAAGACCACCTCGACCGTCAGCTGCAGCGTGACGCCGGCATGCCGCACATCTATTACGGGCTGCTCGTCCAGCTCTCCCAGGCGCCAAGACGGCGCATGCGGATGACCGAGCTGGCCCAGAACGCCAAGATCACCCGGTCCCGGCTCTCGCACGCGATCGCCCGCCTGGAGAAGAACGGCTGGGTCCGCCGGGAGAACTGCCCGTCCGACAAGCGCGGCCAGAACGCCGTGCTCACGGACGAGGGCATGAAGGTCCTCCAGGAGGCCGCCCCGGGGCACGTCGCGACCGTACGGGCCGCGCTCTTCGACCGGCTGTCCCCGGAGCAGGTACGCCAACTCGCCGAGATCTGCCGCTCCGTGGCGGACGGCCTGCAGCCCCAGGGCGCCGACCTCCCCTGGCTACGCTGACCGCCCTACGGGAAGCCGGCGGCCCTACGGAAGGCGAAGCGCACGCCGCCTACTGGCAGCGCGCGCCGAGCACAGGTGGACCGAGCGCAGGAAAGGGGCGCCCCGAGAGGGCGCCCCTTCTTCACGTCCGCGTCAGTGCGCCATCACCGGCACCGGCACGTCCTCGGCCGCGCCCTCGGTGTCCGCCGAGCTCGCCGTCGGTGTACCGGCCCCGGGCCGCCCGGTGTTGACGAAGACGAAGGCGATCGCCGCGGCGAGGAGCAGGATGCCCGCCGCCCACCAGATGGCGGTCGTGTAGCCGTGCACCATCGACTGCAGCTTGAGGACGTCGGCGGACCGCGCACCGGCCGCGTGCGCCGTCGCGTACGCCGTGGTCGCACCGGCCGCGATCGTGTTCAGCAGCGCCGTACCGATCGCGCCGCCCACCTGCTGCGAGGTGTTGACCATCGCCGAGGCCACACCGGCGTCCTGCGGCTGCACACCGTGCGTGGCCAGCGACATGGCCGGCATGAAGGCGGTGCCCATGCCGAGGCCCAGCAGCAGGAACGAGGGCAGGATCAGCGCCGGGTAGGAGCTGTCCAGATCGATACGGGTCAGCGACAGCATGCCGATCGAGGCCAGCAGGAAGCCGGGCGCCATCAGCAGCCGCGGCCGGACCCGGGTCATCAGCCGGGCGCCGATCTGCGTCGATCCGGTGATCATGCCCGCGATCATCGGAAGGAAGGCCAGACCGGTCGTGACCGGCGTGTATCCCTTCACGATCTGCAAGTAGTAGGTCAGAAAGAGAAAGAGACCGAACATTCCGATCACGGCGAGGCCGAGCGAGGCGTAGACGCCCCCGCGGTTGCGGTCGGTGACCACCCGCAGCGGCAGCAGCGGTGCCTTCACCCGGGACTCCACGACCGCGAAGGCCGCCAGCAGCACGCCTGCCGCCACGAAGAGGCCGACGGTCATCCCGGAGCTCCAGCCGTCGGACTCGGCCCGCGTGAACCCGTACACCAGCGAGACCAGTCCGGCCGTGGCGAGGACGACGCCGGGGACGTCGAGCCGGGACGGGTTGCGGCCCTCAGCGGGCTCCCGGATGACGAGCAGCGCGCCGGCCGCCGCGATCACGGCGAAGGGGATGTTCACGAAGAACGTCCAGCGCCAGTCCATGTACTCGGTCAGCACGCCGCCGAGGATCAGGCCGACGGCGCCGCCGCCACCCGCGATGGCACCGAAGATGCCGAACGCCTTGGCCCGCTCACGCGCCTCGGTGAAGGTCACCGCGAGCAGCGACAGCGCGGCCGGCGCCAGCAGCGCACCGAACACGCCCTGCAGCGCGCGGGCGCCGAGCAGCATCGCGGAGCTGCCCGCCGCACCGCCGAGCGCGGAGGCGAGGGCGAAGCCGACCAGGCCGATGACGAAGGTGCGGCGGCGGCCCCAGAGGTCGGCGACGCGGCCTCCGAAGAGCAGCAGCCCGCCGAAGGCGAGGGCGTACGCGGTGATGACCCACTGCCGGTTCCCGTCGGAGATCCCGAGGTCCGCCTGGGCGGAGGGCAGCGCGATGTTCACGATCGTCGCGTCGAGCACGACCATGAGCTGGGCGAGGGCGATGAATATGAGCGCTTTCCAGCGCCTGGGATCCACGTTCTGGACGGTTGTGGACATGGATGGGTCCGCCTAAGGTGCGAAGAAGTGCGAAAAAGAGGTTGTGAGACGCTTAAGGGTGTTGTGTGTCGTTGTGTGACGTTGCGTAGTACTGCGTGGTGTTACGAGGCGGGCGCCGCAAGAAGGACCGTCCTACCGGTGACGGGCCACCGGTGACGGGTCACCGGTAACGGGTCATCGGCGACAGGACGCGCCGAGTGCGGCGGCCGCCGCCGTCACCGGCCTTGCCGGAGGTCGTCGAGGGTGGCCGCCACGCCGGGCAGTTCGGACCTCGCCGGAGCCGTCAGGCCGTCCAGGAACAGCTGAAGGTGGCGGTGCACGAACCTGTCGAAGTCGGTACAGCCGTTGCCCGGCAGCGGCCGCGTGAGCTGGGTGATCGCGACCATCAGGTCACCGACGGCGATGTCGGTGCGCAGCTGGCCGCTCTCGCGCGCGGCACCCATGAGGGCCTCGACGGCCCGTTCCAGGCGGTCCCGCGCGGCGAGCAGGTCGGGGTGGTCCTTGTCGACGCCGTCGGAGAGGAGCGGGCAGAGCGCTCCGATGCGCTCCTCGACGGCGGCGTGCACGAAGACCCGGAGCGCCTGGAACGCGTCGCCCTCCGTCGCGAGCGCGTCCTCCGCACGGTCCGCCGTGCGGTTCATGACGGAGAGCGTGACGTGGTGGATCAGGTCGGCGCGGTCCGGGAAGTGCCGGTAGAGGGTGGCGTTGCCGACACCGGCCCGGCGGGCGACCTCGTCGAGCGGGACATCGGCCCCGTGCTCGACCATGATCTCGCGAGCCGCCGCGACGATCCGCTCCCGGTTGCGCTGCGCATCGGCCCGCAGACGGGGCCGGTCCGCCGTCGCGGCGACAGTGGGGGTGACGGTCACGTCGGCTCACTCCTCTCGGGTAGGGCGTGCGGCATATCGGTACCGCGCGGGTGCGCGGGCCCGTGGAGGCCGAAACCGGGGAGCGGGTCCCCGTTTCGCACGGACGCCCGGTTAAACGGGGAGGAGCTCCCCGGCTATTTCCCGCCCTTCGTGTGACCTGCCCCACAACCGCCGCCCTGAGTGAGCCGGACCGTCACCGGATGACGTAACCCGGCGGGCAGACGGCCGCCCGCCGCCCCAGGGTGAGCACATGAGGCAGATACCGTCCGCCCTGCTCGCCACCGCGGCCCTCGCGGTCACGCTGGTCGTACCGGCCCTCAACGCCGCGGCGTCGCGCCCCGGCGGCACCACACGGCCGGGCGACAGCCGGCCGGCCGCCTCCCCGGCCCCGGATGCCCAGCGGTACTCGGCCCTACAGGGGCGCAGCGACACGGGACAGGGGGACGGCGACGGCATACGAAGGTCCCCCGACGGCCCGCACACTCCCGGATCGGCGGACACCCGCCGCGGCACCTCCTCAGCCCCTCCCCCGTCCTCCCGGGACGCCTCGGCGGCCTTCCCCTCCGGCCGCTGCGCCCTGCCGGGTCCCACGACCGGCGTCTCCGAGGCGGCCGCCACCCCCGGCGGCTACGTCCGCGCCAACGGCCGCGTACGGGCCCTCACGGTGCTCATCGACTTCCCCGACGTACGCGCCGGGATCAGCCCCCGCGCACGCTACGGCGAGTTCTTCCCCGCCGCGCCCCGCTTCTTCCGCGAGAGCTCCCACGGCAGGCTCGACTACCGCTCGACCCCGGTCCTGAAGTGGATCCGGATGTCGCGGCCGCTGCCCTCGTACCGCATCGAGCGCGGCACCTCCTTCAACCCCGCTTCGGAGAACGGCTATTACGCGCTGGCCAAGGAGGTCGTGCGCGCCGTCGACCGCGAGGTGGACTTCCGCACCTACGACCTGGTGAACGTGCTGGTCACACCGGAGGCGGGCCCGCCGGCGACGGAGAACGTCTGGTCCGTCACCTTCAGCGGCGGCCCGCTGGGCCTGAAGACGGGCGACGGCACGTCCCTGAAGAACGTGTCGTTCATCTGGAGCCGGCAGACCGGGCCGAGCGCCTACCGGGTCCTCAACCACGAGAACGCGCACTCCTTCGGCCTGCCCGACCTCTACTTCACCGATGGACGCGCCGATGCGCACCCCGTGGGCCACTGGGACCCGATGGACGTGGACTGGGGCCCGGAGAACGACTTCCTGGGCTGGCACAAGTGGAAGCTGGGCTGGCTGGCCCCGAAGCAGGTGGACTGCGTGCACCGCGCCGGGTCGGTCTCCACGCACCGGCTCACGGCGGCAGCCGTCCCCGGCGGCACGAAGATCGCCGTCGTCCCGGTCTCCCGGTACCGGGCGTACGTCGTGGAGGCGCGCCGCACCGGCCCGCTCGACCCGACCGCCTGCCGGCCCGGCGTCCTGGTCTACCGCGTCGCCACCGACGTCCCGTCGGGCAAGGGCCCGATCCGGATCTCCGACGCCACCCCGAAGAGCGCCGGGTGCTTCCACAAGGACCCGAACGTCCGCGCAGGCCTGACGGACGCCACGTACCGCCCCGGCCAGACCTTCCGCGCCGACGGCATAACGGTCAAGGTCCTCGAGGACCGCCCGGCGGCGGCCGACGTCGACCACGACGCCACGGACGCCTTCCGCGTGCGGATCACCACCCCGCGGCGCCACTGACGCCCGACGCGGCGAGCCCTGCCGACGCAGCGAGCCCTGCCGGCGCATGCCCCCTGCCGGCGCATGTGCGGCCCCTGTCGGCCCCCCTGCCGCCCTGCCGCCGCGTACGGCCCCCGCACCCCCGCAGCCCCCGCGCACCCCTCAGAGCTCCTCAGAAGCTCCTCAGAGCCCCTCAGGCGCCCCCACACAGCCTCTCCGCCCGCTCCAGGCGCTCAGTCCCTCCAATGCCGCCGGCCCAGGCTCACGAGCCGCAGCTGCCTGCGGGCCCGCTCGGCGATCCGGTCGCACGCGACCGTGTCGCCGTCGTCGGCGGCGTCGAGGATTGCCGACGCGGTCATCACCAGGTGATCGACGTACATCTCCGCGAGCATCAGCACGTCGTCGTCGCTCCAGCCGTCCGACACCGGCTGTGCCCGGAGCGCCGCCGCCACCTCGGCGGCGAACCGCGCCAGCTCGGCGGCTATCGCCCTGCGCACCGCCCGCACGCCGCCGTGCCGCTCGCGCGCGATGAAGCGGATGTGCGCCGGGTTCTCACGTACGTACTGCTCGACCACCGCGACCGTACGGTCGATCCGCCCCTCGGCATCGGGCTGCTCCGCGAGGATCGCGCGGACCACGCCGTGCAGGCTGCCGAGCGACTCCTCCACCAGCGCGACGCCCAGGTCGGGGATGTCCCGGAAGTGCCGGTAGAACGCCGCGGGCGCCACCCCCACCATCCGCGTCACCTCGCGCAGCCCGATGCTGCTCAGGCTCTGCTCCGCCAGCAGCCGGAGCCCGGCGTCGAGGAGCGCCTGTCGGGTCTTCTGCTTCTGGGCCTGCCGGACGCCGGTGGTGTGACTCATGCCATTCAGTAAACATCCGTTCTCCGACGCGATCCACCCCGGGCCGCGCTAGACTGATAAGTCAGTGAACGACTGTGACACCAACTGTTCACTGAATTGAACGATCAAGGCCACCCACCTCACCTGGAAGGGCCAGCAATGATCTTCCTTGTCGCAGCCTTGCTCCTCCTGGGAGTTCTCATAGGCACCGCGGCACACCTCCCGCTCGCCGCGACTCTCACCGCGGCCGCCGCGATCGCCGCCTGGCTACTGATCTTCGCCATCCGCGAGTACCGCGCGAAGGAGGCCCGTCGATGACCACCCTGACCCATCGCCTCAGGACCGAGCCCGACGAGACCCGGACGGAGTCCGGCGGGACCGGGACCGGACCGGCCGCGACCGGCGCCGCCCCCACGCCCCGCCGCAAGGGCAGCCAGGCCGACGGCATGGCCGTGGCCTCCTTCGTCCTCGGCCTCGTGGGCCTGCTGGTCATGAACCTGGTACTCGGCCCGCTGTCCCTGATCCTGGGCGCCGTCGCCCTCCACCGGCGCACCGCCCGACGCGGCCGCGCTCTCCTCGGCATGACCCTCGGCGCCGCCGACCTGATCGTCCTGGCCGCCGTCGTGACCGTCGACGGCACGGTCAGCTGGAGCTTCGCCTGACCCGCACCCGTACAGGGCCCGCGCCGCGCCGCCTCGAGGGCGGGAACTCCCCGACCACCCAGCGGCGAGACCGGGCGCGAGCCCATCCGCTACCCTGTTCACGGCCAGCCGATGGTGCGTACACCGCCCGCCGTGACCTCTCACCCAGGGCACCGCACCACCACTGACCGCCCCGCCTCCGTAGCTCAGGGGATAGAGCACCGCTCTCCTAAAGCGGGTGTCGCAGGTTCGAATCCTGCCGGGGGCACCAGGCAAAACGGCCCGGACCGATCATGGTCCGGGCCGTTTTGACGGCAGGAGTTGACGGCAGTTCCTACTTCCGGCGCTTGAACAGCCGGTCCATGTGACTCATCGCCTCACGCCGATGGTTGTCGTTCACGTGCGTGTAGACGTTCATCGTGACGGCAATCTGGGAGTGCCCCAGGATCTCCATGACGGTGCGCGGGGCGACGCCGGCCGCGAAAAGCAGCGAGGCGCATCCGTGCCTGGTGTCGTGCAGTCGCACCCGCGGCAACCCCGCAGCCACCGCGATCCGTCCGAAGGACCGGTACAGGTTCCGCGGTTCGACGGGCCGCCCCGTGCGGGTGGTGAACACGTAGTCCCCGTCGTGCCAGTCGGTCCCGGCAACGGCTCGCTGCCCGGCCTGGCGCAGACGCTGCCACCGCAGCGGGGCAACGCACATGAGCGGAAGGGGAACCGTCCTCGCACGCCGATTCTTAGTTGTGTCCACGTACAGCTCCTTGGTGCCTCGCTGGAGCTGTCGCCGAACGGTGAGCGTGCGCCGTTCAAAATCCACGTCCTGCCAGTGCAGGCCGAGGATTTCACCGCGTCGCAGTCCGAGCGCGATCGCGAGCACGAACGCGGGATACAGCGGGTCGGGCCGCGCGGCCTCCAGAAACGCCAAGCTTTCGTCCAGCGTCCACGGCCGTAGCTCCCGCGGCGCCGGAACCAACTGTGCGACGTTCCGGGTGATCAGCTCCTCCCGGCAGGCTGCCGTCAGCGCAGTCCGGAGTACTCGGTGCGATTCCTTCGCGGTCGCGGCGGACGCCTGCTCCGTGACCGCAGAAACCATCCGTCGCACGTTCGCTGTACTCAGCGTCTCCAACCGACGCGTTCCCAACTGTGGGACGAGGTACAGCCGCACGTGCATCTCGTATTTTGCATACGTGGTGCGCTTGCGCTGCGGCTTGATGTACTCCTCCAGCCAGTACGGCAGCCATTCGGAGAGCTTGGCGGACCGGGTGGGTGTCGGGATGCCCTGACGGTCGCGCCGAACGAGTTCCTGGCGCTTCTCGTCACAGTCTTCCCATGTGACGCCGTAGATGGTCTTGCGCTTGCGGGTGCCGTCGGGCTGCGGGACGTAGACGCGTCCTTCCCAGCGGCCATCCTTGCGCTGCCAGATGCTGCCGGCGCCGTTGGGGTTCCTCTTTCGGGCTGCCATCAGGCGGCGTTCTCCTCGATTCGTTCCTGCATGAAGGCGCGCAGACTGTCGGGGGACACGCGCCGTGCGCGCCCGACGGTGAAGCTCGCCAACTGACGGGATCGGATGAGGTCGTAGACCTTGCTCTTGCTCAGGCGCAGGGCGGTCATGACCTCAGGGACGGTGAGGGCTTCTTGGGTTGTCGGCAGCGTGGTGTTGCTCATCGCGGCGTGTCTCCCGAGGAATGCTCGAAGGGGGCCTGCCGGCCCCCTTCCGTGAGGTCCGCTACATCCGCTACATCCGCTACACCGCAGGTCAGGGGCCTGTTCGGTGTAGCGGATAGGCGGGATGTAGCGGATAGCTGCCGCTACGCGGAGCGGACGGCGAACAGCGGTGATGTAGCGGTCGTATCCGCTACACGGCTCTCATCCGCTACAGGAAAACCTTCTGTGACCTGGGCTGTAGCGGATGTAGCGGCTGTAGCGGACGCCTCAGGGGGTGGGGGGCAGTACCGCATCCAGGCGTCGGCGAGGTCGGCGGCGTAGTAGCCCTTGGGGACGCCGGCGGCGGTGCGGATGCTGCGGGGCTTGATGGGCTCGTTGTCGCCGGTGACGTACTCGCCGAGCATCTTGGCCAGCGTGCGGGAGTTGAGTGGCTGGCCGCCCATGTCGCCCCACGGGGCCTCTTCCATGGCGTTGAGGCATTCGAGGATGACGGCGGTGGGCATGCGGTCGGCGCCGCGGAAGACCTGGTCGCGCAGGCCGGTAAGCAGTTGGACGCCGAGGGAGGCTTTATCGCCCTTCTTAGCGGCCTTGATCAGCTCGATGCAGGCGGCGCGGGCCCGCTCGGGCCAGGAGCCACCGGCCGCGTCGGCGACCGCAAGCAGAGGCTCCCAGACGTCCGCGGGCCGGTCGCTGACCCCGGCGGGCAGCTCGGGCCAGGCCCCGTCGACCAGGTGCCGCACGCTGTTCGCCCAGGTGGCGAGCCGGTCCCGCAACGCGTTGCCTTCGGGGATGTGCTTGCGCTGGCGGAAGGGTTCGACCTTCTCGTTGGGGGCGCGCTTGCGCATCCGAATGATGACCGAGCGCGTCATGATCGTGTCCGGTAGGTTGCCCAGCCCTGCCAGGGCGACGGCACAGAAGGTCTCGAAGCGGTGCGAGTCCTGCTTGGAGCCTTCCCCGACGCAGCGCAGGACGCCGACGCCGCGGCGGTGGCCGGCGTTGATGAAGCCGCGGAGTTCTTCGTTGTCGCCGGCCTTGGGGCCGAAGATGGTGTCGATCTCGTCGAAGAGGATCGTGGGCAGGTTGCCGGGGTCGGAGACTGAGCGGAACAGCGCCGATACCGACGCCTGGGCGGCCAGGATGTCGTTGGGTACGAGGGTCTGGATGACCTCCAGCGCGCGGGACTTTCCCGACCCGGGTTCGGGTGAGAGGAAGGCGATGCGCGGGGTGTAGTCGAAGCAGTCCATCAGGTGCGCGTGCGCGTCCCACAAGGTCACGGCCACGTAGGCGGCTTCCAGCGGGAAGATGTTGAAGCGGCGGTGGAAGGCTTCGACCTCATCGAGCAGCGCGGCGCCGTCGATGGGTGGCTTGGGGGTCGTGGTCATGCGGCGGTCCTGTCTTCCTTGACGGCGCGGAGGGGGCAGTCGTCGCGGTGGGCGGTGTGCTCCTCGATGAGGGCGAGCACTTTGCGCTGGCCGACCGCGCTGCGGTTGCGTCCGCACTCGCAGATCGAGGTGGCGGTGGGGATGGCGCCGCGGCCGGGGGCGGTGATGTGCAGCCAGGCCACGGGGCGGCGCCGGTCGTTCGGCTGCGGGTCAGGGCGAAGAGCTGAAAGGACGCCCTTGCGGGCGACGCCCTTCGGCGCTCCACTGCCGGCGGGGGTGGCGGCCGGTTCGGCGGGGCCGGGGTGGTCCGTGGCTGCCGGGAGGCTCTTAAGGCGGGGAGGGCGACCGGCGCTCATGCGGTCTTGCCCTGCGGGTTGTGGGCGATGGACCAGTTCAGGGCGCTGGTGATGACCGGTGTGCACTCGCGCTCGGACAGTCCGGCCGACTCGCCCGCCTGCTTAAGAGCCTCTTCGACCACCTGGCGGGGCAGGTCTCCGGAGGCGACGAACCGGCCCAGGGCGCGGGCGGCCCGGGTGAGCGTCCAGTTCCGCTCGCGGTCCGCACCGTGAAGGTGTGGGGGACGGGCTGCCCGGCGCGCTCGCAGAGCGCCTGGAAGGTCTCCACGCCGTCAGGCGTGTCCGAACCGCTCTTGCTCTTGGGTCGGTCCAGGTCGATGACCAGCAGCCCGGAGGGGCCGGTGGCGATACCGACGTTGAACAGCGCCCCAGAGAACGCCGTACGGATGCGGTCCGGGTCGAGGGTGGCGCGCTGCTCCCACTTGCGGTGCCCGGCCGCGCAATCCCCGGTACGCCGGCAGGTGGCTTCGCCGTGCAGGGCGGGGGCCTTCTCGCCGGGGCGCAGGGGGAAGACGTGCCAGCCGCGGTCGGCTGCGGCCAGAGCAGCGTCCAGGAGACGCCACCGGCCGTCGGAGACTCGCCGGGAGGGGGTGGGTTGGGTCATGCTGGAGTCCTCCATGTCTGTGGAAGGGCTGGAGACCAGGGCGACCGCGCTTCTTTGGCGAGACTGAGCGGTCGCCTTTGGTGTGCCCTGGGGCTGGTCAGTGGTGGTTGATGGTTCCGCTGGCCCGGCCGAACAGGCCGGTGGCCGTGATGTTCTGCGTGATCGGAGCAGGAGCCGGAACGGGGCGGCGGCAGCGCTTGAGCAGGGCCAGCGCGGCCCCGCCCCCAGCGGCGATGAGGGCGACGGCGGCCCACAGGGCATCGGTCATGGCGATCAGTCCCGGTGCGGCGTAGGAGAGCCCGACCGCGGCCAAGGCAATGCCACCGCCGACGGTCGGAGCAAGCAGGGCGGTGGTCTTGGCCCAGGCCGGGATCGGCTGCGAGGCCGGGGCGGCGGGTGCGGGGGATGCGGTCGGCTCGGCGTACCCGAGGACTCGGGTACCGCCGGGGAGGATCACGGCCTGAACGCCCGGAGGGATCTCCGCGGGCCGCATCGGCGGGTAGCGCAGCTCCTGCGCTGAGGTGAGGTGGGCGGTCTGGATGGTGGTGGGGGTGAGCGGTTCGGGGGTGTCCACAAAGTGCCTCCGAGCACGCGGCGGGCGCCCCTTCGATGTGGAGGGGCGCCCGGATGCTGGTCACGGTGTGTGGTCGTACTGGTTAGTGGTTACTGGTTACTGGCAACCGCCCTCGTGAGAGGCCCTGTGTGGCCACTGGAGGGGGTTTTACTGGTTAGTGGCAAGTTGCCAGTAACCAGTAGCTCCCTGTGGTCGCCTGAGGGGTGTTCTCAGGCGTGGTCGGGGTGGACGTAGACCGAGTGCGGGCCGTTGTCCCGGTAGATCAGTTCGCCGCGCTCGACGGCGGCCTGGAGGGCCTTGCGGACGGCCAGGCGGCTGCGGCCGACGAGGTCGGCCACCGCCGAGGGCTTCATGCCCATGGCGCCGGCCGACTCGATCGCGTCGATCGCCTCGGCCAGCCACTCCGGCCCGCTCTCCTCCCCGCCGCCGCTGTTGTCCGAGCCGCGGAGCGGAGAGGTTCAGCCCCTCGGCCTTCGGTGCCGGCTGCTCGACCGGTGCGGAGTCGGTGGTGGTGCCGAACTGTTCGTCGATCTGCTGCATGAACTTCCGGGCCAGAGCGTCCGCGTCCTCTCCCGCCTTGGCGGCCGGGGCGGACTGCTCGCGCAGGGCGGAGAGGTTCAGCCCCGCCCCGGTGTTCGTGCCAGCCGACTGGACGGGCGCGGTCTCGGTGGTGCCGGTGTCGCCCATCCAGGCCAGCCGGTCCGCGTCCCAGCGGGTGGCGTAGTCCGGTCCGGCGGCGCGGGCGGAGATCTCGTCGAGGACGGGGTGGCGGTCGCTGGTGGCGTGGACGATGTCGCGGATCTGGTTGGGCAGGATCCGCCAGTTCTTGAACAGCCCCGCCGGGGACTCCGGCGTGCCCATGAACCCCGACCCCTTGTAGGGGGCCTGTTCGACCTTCAGGCCGCGGCGGCCGGGGAACATCTTCCCCAGGTCCATGCCCTCGGTCTCCCCGCCGGTCAGGGCGACGCGGACCTTGGCTTCGCGGCGGATCATGAGGTTGCCGAGGACGGAGCCGGTGGCGCCCAGGGCGGTGAGGATGGTGCGGCCGCCCATGGCGCGCATGATGCGGATGACTTCCAGGATGAGCTTGGCCAGCTCCCGGATGGTCTTGTCGTTGCTGGCCAGGATCTCCGCGCCCTCGTCGATGACCAGCATGATCTGGGGGATCTTGCGGCTGATGGGCAGCAGGTCGGTGTTCCGGGCGGCCATCAGCTCCTGGTAGGCGGTCTTGCGGTGCTTGGCGATGCGCACCATCGCCTCCAGCATCCGCCCCGCTTCCTTCGGCGTGGCGGCCAGCCAGTCAATCCCGGGCCGCACCTTGTCCCCAACCGTGCCGTCGGGGGTGAGGGCGGGGCGGACCCAGGGCAGGTCGGCGGATCCGGCGTTGAGGTCGATGACCCAGGTCAGCACGTCCTCGGCGCGGGCGAACCCGGCCAGCACGGTGTGCACCAGGTTCGTCTTGCCCGACCCGGTCGGGCCGACCAGGAGGGCGCACTGCTCGCGCAGGTAGGCCAGGATCTGGTCAGCGTTGCTGCGCACGCCCCAGGGGATGCCGGTGTGGATGGACAGCGGGCTGTAGTCCTCTTCCGTCACGATGGTGAAGCTCCCTTCGAGGGGCAGGGCGCCCCGGCCGGGCCCTAGGAAGCGAGGCCGGGGCGTCGTGATGAGGAAGGTCAGGCGGCCAGGCACAGGGCCGCTACGACGAGAGCGGTGATGTGGGCGGTCTGATCGACGTGCGCGGCCCCGCCGCGCTCCGCCCACTTGGACTGCCGGGCCAGTCGCATCCAGCGCTGGATGGGCCAGCGGCGATCAATCAGGCTGTGCGTGGCACCGATCCACACCACCGCGACCGCCGCGGGCAGCGGCGGAAGATGCCACCCCAGCGCGGCCGTGCCGATGGCCAGCAGCAGGCCGCTGATCAGGACGTGGGTGGCGGCGTGGGCCAGGTTGGCAGCCCAGCCGGTGCGGCCGGGATTGGCTTTGCAGGTGGCCTGGTGGTCGGTCTGGAGTGGGTTTGTCGCTGCTTTCTTGGCGTGTCTCACATTCCCCAACTCCCGTTGGTCAGGCGTGGGGTTAGCAGTTGATGACGGACGTGTCGCGGACGTACCGTCCCGCCGCGTGTTGGTGCACTTCTTCTCTGCCGATGGCTGGCAGTACTGGGGGCTCGATGGCGAGCCGTTGATCCCTGAGCGGATGCCGGTGCTGTTCGACGACGACTTTGTGTTCGAGGACATGCACGGTCCGAGGGCGACGCGGGCGGTGAACGCCTGGCTTCGTACGCTGCCGTCGAGCGGGGCGCCGTCGCCGAATTCGTGGCGGGCGTACGCGCTGGCGGCCCGGGACTGGCTTACGCATCTGCGCCGGCACCGTGTCGAGGTGTTCGGTACGCGGCAGGAGCTGGTGGCCGCGCTCGCTACGTACGCGGACCGCCGGTTGTCGGGGCCGTTGGACGAGCGGTTGGAGTTCTCGTCGTGGGAGTTGCAGGTCACGGCGTTGAGCCGGTTCTACGACTGGGCCGAGAGCGAGGGCCTGGCCGCGGCGGTGCCGTTCACGGTGGCCACGGGCAAGCGGATGGTGCAGGGCCGGCTGGTGGAGACCCGGCACAACCGGGCCCGGCTGCGGCGGCCGAAGCCGCACGTGAAGGTGCAGTATCTGGAGTCTGACTTCGCCAATCTATTCCGCTACGGCCTGGCCGGGCTGGGCCCGGATGGACTGGAGGACGCGACGTTCCGCGGCCGGTTCCCGGGCCGGAACGCGGCGATGGGCGGGCTGGTGCTGGGCACCGGGATACGAAGCCGGGAGTTCAGCCACCTGCTGGTTCATGAGGTTCCGCCGCTGCCCGCTGAGCCGACCGAGGTGCCGATCCCGTGGGTGGTCCCGGAGCTGGCGGCCAAGGGCCGGAAGTTCCGCACGACGTGGATCGACTACGCCTCGCTGGCGGCGGTGCACTCCTACATCGACCTGGACAGGGAGATGTCGCAAGGATCGTGGCGGCCGAGGAAGCCGCTGGTGGTGGAGGAGGCGGACTTCTACGGCGGCCGGGTCAACGGCCGGCGCACACGCTGGGCGGCGCTTCGGCCGGAGGAACGGCTGCGGCTGATCGGACCGCAGGGCGGGTCGCTGCTGCTGGCACTGAGCTACGACGGGCGGCCGCTTGTGGACTGGGGCACGCTGTTTCGCCGCACGGCCCGCCGGATCCGTGAGCGCTTCGAGCCGCGGTTCCCCGACGTCGCGCCGCACCGGTGCCGCCACACCTTCGCCATGGCCACCCTGGAGAAGCTGGTGGAGGGCCACTACCGGCAGGCCGCTCAGCTCGCGGCGGCGACCGGAGATACGTCCGGGCTCGCGCTCTACCTGCTGAAAGCCGATCCGCTGCTGATCCTGCGGGACCTGCTCGGACACTCCAGCGTGGTCACCACGGAGGTCTACCTCAAGCGCCTGGATGTCCACCGGATCTACCGCGCGGCCTGGGAACGGACCCGCGCCGTCATTGATGCGGCCGCGCTCGCCGAGGCCGACGCTGAGTTCGCCGAGGAGCTTTGATGCCGGCCGAAGTCCTGCGCGATCCGCTCGCGCTCAAGCTGTCCCTGCCCGGTGAGACGTCAACGGTCATCGTCATCGGTGACCTGTCCAACCCGGCGCTGGCGGCCGATCTGGCCGAGGGCCTTGCCGCCTCGATTCATCCCCACGGACCGCTCGCCAAGCTGACCACGGTGAAGAGCTTCATCTACACCCTGCGGCGGATGGTCCGCGAACTGACCGAGGACGGCTTCACCGGTTCGGCGGCCGAGCTGACCAGAACCGTGCTCGGGGCGTTCTGGCTGCGCTCGCACTACTTGATCGAATACCGCACCCGCACGATCCTGCGCGCCTTCGACACCCGGCACCAGGTGCTGCCCGAACCGGTGCGGCAGATGGTGTTCGGCAAGAACTACACACGCCCCACTGTCAACGGCCCGCTTCCTCCCTACTCACCGGCCGAATGGAACCGGCTGATCGACCTCTGCAAGCAAGAGGTACGCCGCCTGGGGGAGGCACAGCGGGCGATGGTCACGCTCGCCGAGGGCGGCCAGGATCCGGCAGTAGGCGGCTGGAGCGAGGTGAACGGGGCCTGGCTGATGCTGCGAATGGGCCCGGTGACCCGGACGGAGGTCGCCGCTCACCTGGGCTTGACGCCGAGGGCGTTCACCAGGCGGCACCGGGGCATCGAGCGCGCCAGGGCGGCGCTGTTCCCGTCTCACAAGGACGCGATTGCCTACATGCTGCTGTTGGCGGCCTGGACGGGCATCGTCCCGGACGGGCTGAGTGGCCTTCAGATGTCCGGGATCCGCTGGACCGGGCGGCAGGCGACGCTGCTGTCCTACACCAAGGGCCGCACGGCGGACGAGAGCTTGGTGTTGTCGCCGCGGGCGTCGCGGCTGCTGGAGCAGTGGCTGCAGCACAGCGCCCTGCTGCGCGGGTATGCCCCGGCCGAGCTGGCCGAGCACGTGTGGTTGGTGACGCGGCAGGGCCGACTGGCCCGCGCGGCCTTCGAGGAGTACATGATGCGCGGGTGGGTCAAGGCCCATGATCTGCGCGGTGATGACGGCCATCTGTTGCGCATCGACCGCCGGCGGCTGCGGACGACGTTCATCGCGCAGCGGGGCCAGCGGCAGTGGTCCCTGCGGGCGACGGTCGATCCGAACCACTCGCCGCAGGTCGAGGGTGATCACTACCTGTCGGCCGCGACCCCGGCGCAGAAGACGGTGGTCGAGGAGATCGCCCGGGACGCGCAGGGCGACCTGCTGCGGCGCGCGAGTGCCCCGATGGTCGTCGACGAGGCGGCCAGCGTCGCCGAGCTGCCGGAGGAAGCACGCCGCCTCGGGTTGGCCGAGGGCGCCTTGGCTGAGTTGCTGTCGGGCGAGCGGGACGTGTTCAGCGGGACCTGCGCCGACCACTTCGCCAGCCTGCACGGGCCGAAGGGGAAGCCGTGTCCGGCCCGGCCCTGGGTCTGCCTGCTCTGCCCGCTGGCGCTGTTCGCCCCGCGTCACCTGCCGAATCTGCTGCGGCTGAAGGCCTTCTTCGCGCGGCAGTTCCGCCAGATGCCGCGCGAGCAGTTCGCCGCCGTCTTCGCCCCCTACGCCCGCCGCCTGTCGGCGGACATCCTGCCGCGGTTCGAGAAGGCCGCCCTCGCCGCCGCACAGCGCGGCGTCGGTGACGAGGACGCCGAGCTGCCGCTGCGAGCCGAGGAGACCACGTCGTGAGCCTGCTTCCTGTCTCCCCGGAGCCTGCGCTCGGATCGGTGTTCGCCGGCGCCGACATCGCCGCCACTGCCCGCCTGAACTGGCTGAGCGACTGCCCGCGGCCGCGCTTTGAGGACGACGTGTGGTCGTTCGTCGGCTGGGCCGATGCACCGGTGCAGATGAAGGTGACGGAGAAGAACGTGCTGTTCGACCGGATCACCCACCGGCCCTGGCGCGTGGTCGCCAAGGAACTCGCCCTGGCCTGGATCGCCACCCAGGACGAGCGAGTCCTCGCCTTGCCCCGGGCCCGCCGGCTCCCGCGCCATCCCCGCACCATCTATGCCCGCGTCTACCACCTCACGTTCTGGCTGAACTGGCTGCACGAGCGCCGGATCTCCACACTCACCGCGGTCACCCAGGACCACTGCGAGGCGTTCCTGCGCGAGTACGGCGTCGTCCGGGACAAGGAGACCGGCGCTGTCCTGCGGAACAAGGCCGGCGGCTCGCTACGGACGGTGGTCTCCGCCATGCAGGACATCACCGACTACGGCGAGCTTCTGTCGGCCGACCGGCACCGGCCCGGTTTCCGGCCCTGGGGCGCACGATCGCCCCGCGTCGTGACCGGGGCACCGTCCCGACCGCAGGTGGTGATCAAGACCGAGCCCTTGGGCGACGAGGTCCTGCGGCCGTTGCTGACGGCGTGTTTGCACCTGGTCGACGTGCTCGGACCGCACATCGTGGACTTGCGGAGCCAGCTGCAGGCCGAGCGCGAGTCCTGGCGCAACGTCGAGTGGTCGAGGCATCTGCGGGACGGCGACCGGCTTGCCGCGCTGGTCGAGGAACATCTGCGGACGGGGCAGCCGCTGCCGCGGATCGAGGACTTCCAGGTGACCAAGCGCCTCCGCCTGGGGTGGGACCCGAAGGATCCGTTGCTGACAGCCAACTTCCAGCACCTGCTGCGGCCGACGGGACACCGCGACATTCACAAGTCTCTCTTCGCCCAGGCCCGGCCGCTGCTGGAGGAGGCGGTCGCCGAGCTCGGCACCGAGTACGTGTGGTGTCGCGACCCGGCCGACGCCCCTCGCGCGGACACCGGCGAGTTGATCCCTTGGTCGTTGCCGTTGTCGAACAGGTCCTCTAACGCCTTGATCCGGATCGCCGGGCACGCCTGCACGGTCGCCACCGCCGCGTTGACGGGGATGCGGTCCAGCGAACTGATGGAACTGACGGTCGGCTGCCGCCGCACGGACGACGCCGACGGCACCGGCCTGGCCCGGCACCGCCTGGTCAGCAAGGTCGTCAAAGGGCGTCTATGGGGCGGCGAGGTCGACGAGTGGGTCGTCATCGAGGAAGTCGTACGTGTTATCGCTCTGGCCGAGCAGATCACGGACGCTGGGCCTGGACAGCCGTTGTTCGGCGCGTTCAACGGCTTCGAGTCCAGAGGGGCTATGACCTGGATGCGGCAGTGGGTCGCCTCGCCCGCCGGGCGACGCATGGGCCTGGAGCCGATCCCCGACGAGCCGGTGCACCCCCGCCGCCTGCGGCGGACGCTGTCTGTCGAGATGGCCGCCCGCCCGGGGGGACTGCTGGCCACCAAGGTCCACTTCAAGCACCTGCAGGTGGCCACCAGCGAGGGATACGCCGGCCGGCCGGGCGGCGCCCAGGCCGTCTTCCACCACGAGTGGAAGACGGAGGAGGCGAAGGAGAAGCTCAAGCGGACCGTCGAGGCATACCGGCAGTTCGAACAGGGCCAGATGCCCGCCGGCCCGGGAGCCGACGCGCTGCTGGCTTCCTTCCGCGCTGTCGAGAAGGAACTGGCCGACCACGAGCCGGGCCCGGCGAAGGTGGTCACCGACCGGCAGATCGAGCTGCTGCTGAAGAAGAAGGCGTCGGTCCTGCACCTTTCCGCGGCGAACTACTGCTGGTTCGAGGACCCGGCGAAGGCGATGTGTCTCAAGCTCGCCGGCACCAGGTCCGCCGCAGCTCCGCTGACCGGGCTGTGTGACAGCTCCCGCTGCCCGCAGGCCACCCACCACCTCGTTCACCGTTCCGTCTGGCAGACCACAGCTGACAACGGCGTCGTCCTGCTGGCCAGCCCTCGCATCCCGCCCGCGGAGAAGGCCCGGCTGCGGGCCGAGCACGAGCGGTCCATGCGGGTTCTCGAAGAGATCGACACGGCAGCCGGAAAGGCCGGATGACATGGCACTGAGCCACCAGCAGCGCGACCAGATCGAGCGGCGGATCCGCGCGGCCATCGACCGGCTGCTGGCCGGGCAGATCTCGCCCGGCGGCGCCTGCGACGTCAAGACGCTCGCCCGCGAGGCGGGCATCTCCCGCGCATCCCTCTATCGGACCTGGGGCCACCTCAAGGACGAGTTCGAGAAGCGGCGGGCAGCCGCCTGGGCAGCCGGACAGCAGCCTGACCCGCGCGAGGCCCGCATCGCCCGGCTGCGTGATCTCAACCAGCGGCTCACCGGCAAACTCGCCCGCACCCACACCGAGCTCACGCAGCTCAAGGAACGTCACCAACTGCTGCTGTCGGTTCTGGCGGCCAAGGACGACGAGGTCCAGCGGCTCCGCCGCGAGCTGAGTACGTTCGCTTCGGCCCCGAATCAAGGGCAGGGGGACGACGCCCTGGGCGTCGTCCCCCTGCCCCGGCGCTGATGTCAGAGCCGTCACCCGCAGGGACGAACCGCGCGACGCTACGTCGACGCTCGCCAACCGAGACAGACACCCGAACCTTCTGCCGGGCGAGAGGCATCAGCTGCCCTGCGGGAGCGAGACACCGGAGAAGGTGGACACGACCTTCGTCGCGTTAACCCAGTAGTCGGCCAGCAGATGCGCCAGGTACAGCAGCATCGCGATCTCAGCGAACACGGGTGTCTCCTGCAGATCAGGCGGCCAGGGCGGGGGCATCCGCACAGGCCACACACATGCCGAGTGAGGTCGAGATGGTGCAGCCCACATCCCGCCCGCATTCGGGGCAGGTGCGGCGGGCGGTGTTCGCCTTGGCCAGCGCCGCCCACTTCGCCGGCGTCATCGGCCGGACCGGCATCGCCAGATCAAGGCGGTAGAGGTAGGCGACCCGCAGACCGGCGCGGTAGCGACGTGAGCACCACAGGATCTGCGCAGCGACCTCCTGCCCGCCCGGCCGTAGCCCGCGGGCGCGGAGCTGCCGCCGAGTGGCCAGACCGTCCGGGGCGAGGCGGAACGGGTAAGTGGGGATGCCGTAGCGCAGGCCGTTCGGGTCGTAGAACCGCATCAGGGCCTACCGGCCAGCGCGGCGCCGTTGACCGGGCGGGGCGCGTCGCGCAGCTCCTGGTAGCGGGAGGAGACCCAGCCCGCCGACCAGCCGGTCAGCTCGGCCGCGGTCCGTACCGGCAGCTCGGCCGCGAACGCGACCTGCACGGTGGCCCGGGCCTTGTCCTCCGACTGCTTCTCCTTGGCCGGGCCAGCGGCGAGGAGAGCCTCGCGTTCACGCGCGGCCCGCTCCTCGCGCTGCTGGCGTTCACGCTCGACGCGCTCCCGGCGCTCGGCGGCCTCACGTTCACGGCGTTCACGCTCGCGCTGCTGCTGTTCACGCTCCCGGCGCTCGCGTTCACGCTCCTCGCGCTCGGCACGCTCGCGGGCCTCTTCCCGCTCGCGCTCCTCCCGCCTTGCCCGCTCCTCGCGTTCAGCCTGTTCACGGGCGAGCTGGGCCTAGTGCTCGCGCTGTTCACGGGCCAGCGCGGCAGCATGCTCCCGCTCCTCCCGCCGCTCCCGGGCGGCCTGTTCCCGGCGCTCGCGCTCGGCCTGCTTCTTGTCCTCCAGCGCGGTCACCGCGCGGGTGATGGCGCGCCGGTAGGCAAGTCCGGTCTCGGCCGTGACGATCAGCAGGAGCGGCGCCACGGAGTGGACGGCTACTCCCACCAGGTCGCCCTTTCAGGGCGGAGTCGGCGATGTTCAGGGCCAGGGTCATGGCGCCGGTCATCCACCGCAGGGCGATGGGCCACCGGCCGCCGTGCCCGCCCAGGCGGGCCAGGACCGAGTCCAGACGGACTACGATCACGACCGCGGCGTCGACCACCAGCGGCAGGATCGGGGCCGTCCACACCCAGCCGTCGGGCGTGTGGGAGGCCATCAGCGGCGTGACGGTCAGGATCGAGTAGAGCATCGCGCCACCCCCGACGATCAGCCACGTGCCGGCCGACAGCGCACTGCTGAACGCACCTGAACACCGTTCATCCCGCACCCCCCGACCGCTCGACGTCGGGTGCGATGACGCTCAGGAAATGGTCACGGCCGGCGTCGTAGATGAACGGCACGCGCCGCCACCGGACCTCCGACACGGGGCGTTCATCCATCGGGCCCCAATCGCTCAGCGGGACTCCCAGGGTGGCCACATAGGCGAAGGCGGCCGACTGGTTCGGGGGGACGCTGTGGGCTCTCCGTAGTGGAGCAGCAGCGCCATGGACGCGTCTGCCGGCGTCTGGCTCAACTCCTCCAGGCGCTTCGCCATGTCGGCCAGCTCGGTACGGGCCGCGGCCAGCTCGGCGGCCGTGTCCTCCAGCGTGATCTGGAGCGACCGGACCTCCTGACGGGAGGTCTCGGCCTTCTTCTCAGCGGCCTCGGCGCGGGCCGTGAGTACGAACGTCTCCCGGATGTGGGAGCCGTAGGCGGTGTTGGCCTGCTGCTCCAGCTCGCGGGTCCGGGCGCGGGCGGCGTCCAGATGGGCGAGACGGTTTCGGGTGACGATGCGGATCACGCCGCGTCCCCCATCCCGGCCTGGTTGGCCAGCGCGGTACGGGCGGCCAGCACCTTGCGGCAGGCCCGGCGCAGACGCTGCGCGCCCAGCTCGGAGGGCGGCTGGTCCAACAGGCTGATCTGCACGTCCAGCAGTTCGACCTCCGCCTGAATGACGGGCATCTCGCGCTCGATCGCGTCCAGCTCAGCGGCCGACGGCTCCCCGTCGACCGGGGTGGCGGTAACAACCGCCTGAACAGCAGCGATGTGCTTCATGGGTCGTGGTCCTCTCACAGGTGAACGGCCCGAACAGCGGCCCCGGGTCTAGCCACCCGGGGCCGCGCGCCGTTGGAGCGGTACATCCGGCTCCCCTCAGCCCCGCCCGTACGACCGCAAGGGCCGGACGGGCAGAGGAGGCAACCGGCCGCAGCAGAGAAGCGCCGCGGAAGATTGGCAGGGCTTCGCTGAGGCACCGTTGCCACGGCGCTCAGTCCCGAGCCTGAGTTGGTGCGTCATCGTCACTGCTCTGACGCCAGCAGGGCGGCGCATACCAGGTGGCAACCAAGGGGCTGACCTCCAGTGATGAAGGGATGATCCCCAGGGCTGTTCTCCAGAGCTGATACGCGGACAGGACAGGTTCACCTGCCACTAAGTGGCCGCCGGCGGCCATCACCCGGGCCGTTGCGGGGACGGGGACTCTCACCCCGCTCATTTGTCTCGCTGTTGAGTTCTCAAGCCGCAGCCGCTTCCTTCGGGCCCGTCTCACGGAGGCCCTCCGGGCGGTACTTCACAGGACGAACTGGGCATAAAGCACCCCAGGACTTCCCGTCCTCAGCTCCTCTTTAGGAGTTGCCACGGCCATGGCCGATCTCCCGCAGGTCGTCAACACCTCTTGAGGACTTATGCTGAGACGGCCCACCAGACAGGGACGGTGAACACCACGTGGCGAAGGCATACGAGCGGATCGCTGACGATCTCCGGCAACGCATCCGTGCAGGTGAACTCAAGGCTGGCGAACGTCTGCCTGCTGAAACGAAACTTGTGGAGCAGTACCGCAAGAGTCTGCCGACCGTGCGGCAAGCACTCGGCGTGTTGCAGGCAGAAGGGCTGATCGAGAAGCAGCATGGACGCGGCAACGTCGTTCGCAAGCCTCGCCAGCTGGTGACCCGGACCAACGAACGGCACCAGCGGGAGAAGGGCAGGGCGCGACAGTCGCTCGACAAGCGTCAGGAAACCGGGGCGACAGAGCTCGACACGGGCCTCACCACTTCTGACCTCGTGTTCAGCGCCGAGTACGGCGAGACGGAGGCTGACGACGATCTGGCCCAAGCCTTCAGTGTGCCGGTCGGCACGCGCCTACTGGAGCGCGTGTACCGCACCCGGTATCGGGAGGAGGAAGCCCCGTTCAACGTCTCCCGCTCCCGGCTCCTCTACGACGTAGCCGCAGCCAACCCCGCCCTGCTCGACGAGGGCAACGAACCGTGGCCCGGCGGCACGCAGAGCCAGCTCCACAGCGTCGACGTGGAAGTCGACCGGGTAGTAGAGCGAGTCTCAGCCAGGCCGCCCACGGCTGAAGAGGCGGAAGACCTAGGCTTGACAGCAGGTGTAGCTGTCATGGTCCTCCGGAAGACGTGCATCGACACCAACGGCCGAGTAGTCGAGGTAGCTGACGTGACGCTGCCGGGGGACCGGACGGAACTGAAGTTCGTCACTCCGCTGGACAGGTGGTGAGGCATGACCCGCATCATCACCATCATGACCGCCGTGCATGCCCCTGGGGCCGAGCACCTGCCGGCGGCTTACCAATCGCTGACCGAGCAAGAACTCCCGCACGGATGGAACTGGCAGTGGGTCATTCAGGAGGACGGCGAAACAGAGGCCGTCGCACCTCACGTGCCTGACGATGATCGGGTGACCTTCGGACAGGGACGCGCAGGCCGTGCAGCCATGGCTCGGACCATGGGCCTGTCCCGAGCACGCGGCGAATTCGTCAAGGTGCTAGATGCCGATGACATGCTGACGCCTGGCACGTTGGCGCGCGATATCGCTGCTCTCGGAGACGACGAGATCGGGTGGACCACATCACGTGTTCTAGATCTCCTGCCCGACGGCACCACGGTGGGGTTCGACGGAGACCCTGCCCCTGGAGTAATTGAGTGCGGGGCAGTGCTCGACTTCTGGAAGGCGCACGACTACCGCGCGCAGGTCCACCCGGCGACTCTGTGCGTCCGGCGCGAACTACTCCTGGCATTGGGCGGCTGGATGGCCCTTCCCGCATCGGAGGATACGGGGCTTCTGCTAGCCCTGAATGCCGTCAGTCGCGGATGGTTCAACAGCGAAGCCGGGCTCCTGTACCGGAAGTGGCCGGGACAGGTGACGGGCCAGGCAGCCCATGTGCACGCGGGCGAGCGGGAAGCCCGAATGGCCGTAGTGGAAGCTCGCGCGCGGGCCCTCGCCGACCTGCCGGGTTGGCGGTTTGGGAAGGCAACGGCTGACGGCAGTCGTTGACGGCAACCTCGGTGCACTTCGCCGCACCACAGGAGACTTCCGCGTACCTCGCGAACTAGGCGGGTCCACTGAAAGCCTAACATCACAGGCCTCAGGAAGAACTCCTAAAGTGGGTGTCGCAGGTTCGAATCCTGCCGGGGGCACCAGCGTGAAGACCACCCCTAAACGTTTAGGGGTGGTCTTTGACATCCACATCTGACATCAACGGCGCGATCAGTCAGCGGTACGACGCCTCTTGAGCAGCCGGTCCATGTGACTGATGGACTCGCGCTGCGTGTCCTGCACGACGTGCGTGCACACGTCCATCGTGATGCTGATCTGACTGTGGCCAAGGATCTCCATCACGACGCGCGGAGCAACTCCGGCCGCAGTCGGCAAGGTCGCGCATCCATACCGGGCATCGTGCAGCCGGATCACTCGAAGACCGGCGGACTTGGCGACGCCGGTAGTTCGCAACGAGCGACATCCAGCACCCCCGTCCGGGCCGTCTCTGGGCCGTGCAGGGGTGCTCAACGTTGACCAACAATGACAGGCGACAACGACTCAACCGCAGGTCAGACGAACAAGCGATGGCTTCTCCGCTGGTCAGGGAACCAACGGGTCACTTCTTCGGCTTCTGAGAGCTAGGCAGTCCGGCAACACGCTCTGTATGGGCTTCTCTTCGATAGCCGTCGCCGGCCCGCTCTTCACAAGCGGGGCGGCACTCATAGTTGCTGGTGTCGCACGTTGGACTCAGCGTGGGGTCGCGCGTGACCGGGTTCAGTGGGAGGCCCGGCTCGAAGTAGCCAAGCTGAGCGAGGCTCGCTTCGCTGCCGCTCTGGACCACCTGATCCAGGCTGCTGACGCAGCGAATCGGTACATCGTGAGGTCAGACGACTTCGATGTTACCGACTACGACAAGAGGGAGCCCTACGTCCTCTCCATCTTGGACCCGATTAGCCGGGCCCGCGTTGAGGTGGCGGCGTTGCCGCTCTTCGAAGGGAAGAGCACGGTCGACCAGGCAATCAAGTCGCTGGAAGCCTTGGTGGCTCCGCCTGAGAGCGCGAAAGAACTGAGGCGGTCCTGGGAGCCAAAACTGATAGGCCAAGCGATCACCCTGCTGAGCAGGGAACGAAGCCTCTATGTTGAGAGAGCACTCGGCATCGCATCGTCCGGTGAAGGGGCGCGGCGCCGACTGTTCGTGGGACGCCGAAGACTGCTCCCTCCTAGGAGTGCTGGACAGGCCTGACTAGTTGAGAACGCGCGAGCGGCCCAGTGCGCGGCATATGCGCCTGGATGTTTCTTGTCGCCCGCTGTGCGCTCTCCCTGCTCCGCGAGGTTAGGCGCACCCTGGTCCCCCGTCCTGAGTGAAATGCCCTAGGGGGACACATGGGTGAGTGGAAGCAGGGGAAGTGCGGTTGGCCTTTAGCGAATGGACGCCGCTGCCAGAACAAGACGATGAAGGGCACGGCCCGTTGCTACCGCCATCAGGGGGACTGGACGAAGCGGGGTCAGGAGGAGAACAGGAAGCGGGTGCGGCGCCGCAAGAAGTGAGGTTTGGCGACACAGCGCGGCGCGGGAACCGGGGTCGACCGGACAGCAAGTCTTGGGCGGTATCTGGGACGTCCGAGGTCGCTCAGCAGCGGTTAGCGACGACCAATGACGCCGTACTCGGCATTGGCGATCAGCGCTCAGACCAGGGAAAACGCAGGTCGTCAAGATCACTAGCAAGACCCAGGGCAAGAAGAAGCCGGCGCGGCAGATATGGCCCTAGGCGTCGTTCGCTCCGGTCGACCGGATCAACGAACCTCAAGGACCACGAGAACCTGCCCGTAGGCACTTTCGGCGTGTTGTGGGCATTCGTCCACATGCCCTTGGGCATGATCAGGGCGCTGTTGGACCGCCCGTAGTGGGCCCGCCGAGATGGAGTGCGCATGGAAGACCACGCAGTCAAGCATCAGTGGCAGGTGGAGCTGGGTAACCGCCGTGTGGAGACGCTGAAGAGCGTCACTGGTGTGACGATTGAACAGGAGTACGTCGAACTGTCGCAGAACTCGCCGGACGGGAAGCCGGTACCCGACCTGGTTTTGGGGGCGCCGGCGTTCTTCGGAACCCTGACTCTTACGCGCGGCATGGACAAGAGCGATAAGTTCACTCAGTGGATCATGGACTCCCGCGATCCGACCAAGACCGAAGCCAGTGCCGAAGACATCATCCTGGTGTACGTGAACGCGCAGAACGATACGGTGAGGAAGTTTCAGCTCACTGGCGCGCGCCCTATCTCCTGGAGTACTACGGACCTGGCTGCGGGTGAAACCGGCCAGGTCGACGAAACACTCGAACTCCAATTCGTCACCTGCGACCCTGTGTGAACGGCCCAGGCCGCACTCAGCGGACTGGCTGGTCACGTGGTTGTCGCTAGATGTAGCAGCAGTCCCTTCAGCAGTTGAGTACGCACCTGGTCAGTCCGAAACGCTAGCCAAACTCAAGCCGGGCAGCGCGTCTGACATCCGCGACTGACATCAACAGTGGCGGACGACGGGAGACGCGAGCGGGTCAGCGCGGTCCCGAAGACGTACGACGCGCAGGCCCCAACAGCCAGCCGGGTGAACTCCTAAACGGGTGTCGCAGGTTCGAATCCTGCCGGGGGCATCAGCGTGAAGGCCCCGACCGGTCCGGTCGGGGCCTTCGGCGTGCGCGGGGACGGAACGTTTTGGCAACCGCCGTGCAAGCTATGGGTGGTTGAGGCCACGGGTCCCGCTTGTCGGCGTGCGGGAACGGGAGTTCTTACGCTGCTCCAGTGATCTTGCGGGTAGGGGGCGGGCCGCGAGCGGGTTCCGGCGGGCGGGCGCTGTTAGGTGGGCTGCGTGGCATCTGAACTCTTCACGCGTCCGCGACTTTTCGCGGGAGCGCGTACGACGCCGTTGTCGGTGATGTAGGTGGTGTGCGAGATCTCGGTGCACCCGTCCGCGACGGCCCCACCAGGCACCGAGAAAGCCGATGGAGCCGGTGCGTCCGGTGGGACAGACGTAGCCGGCGGAGTGGAATCACCTCACCCGCCCGGTGATACCGGCGACAGCGGCACGGCCCTCTTCGGGTGGGCGAGGGAGCTCGTCACGCCCGCGCTGCGCCGGGTCGTGGAAGACCTGCCCGCGCCGCAGCGGGAGGTCGCCGGGTACCACCGCGGCTGGAGCGGAGCCGCGCTGCCTGGCGCCGAGGGCGGCGGGAAGGCCGTACGCCCGGCCCTCGTCTTCCTGTCGGCGATGGCGGTCGGCGCGCCACCGGAGAGCGTGATCCCGGGGGCCGTCGCGGTCGAGCTGGTGCACGACTTCTCGCTGCTGCACGACGACGTCATCGACGCCGACCCGCTGCGCCGCCACCGGCCCGCCGTGTGGCGGCGGTACGGCACACCCGCCGCGGTACTGGCCGGGGACGCCCTGCTGGTCAGTGCGCTCGCCGTGCTGGCCGCCGAGGCCGTACCGCACGCCGGCGCCGCCACCCGGGAACTGTCCCGCATGCTCGACGACTTGCTGCGCGGACAGAGCCAGGACGTGGCCTTCGAGAGCACCGCCCGGGTGCGCGCCGATGAGTACCTGGAGATGGCGGCGGGGAAGACGGGCGCCCTGATGGGGTGCGCGTGCGCCTTGGGAGGGCTGCTGGCCGGCGCGTCCGAGGAACGGACCGCCGGGCTGCGGGACTTCGGACGCCACTTGGGCATCGCCTTCCAGTGCGTGGACGACCTGCTGGGCATCTGGGGCGCGACGCGGCGCAGCGGGAAGCCGGTGGGCGCGGACGTCGCGGCGCGCAAGAAGTCGTTGCCGGTGGCGGTGGCGCTGGCCGACACCGGGCCCGCCGGGCGGCGGCTGGCGGAGCTGTACGACCGTACGGAGCCGCTGTCGGCCGCGGACGTCGCGACGGCCACCGAGCTGATCGAACAGGCCGGCGGCCGGGAGGCGACCGCGGTGGAGGCCAGGCGGCAGGTGGGCGCCGCGATGCGGGCGCTGGCCCGCGCGGAGCCGGTGCCGTCCGTGTACCGGCAGTTGCACGACCTCGCGCTGCTGATCACGCGGCGGGATCACTGAGAATGCGGCGACGTGCGTGATCCGCAGGGGCGCGCACGTAACCCGTAAGGCCCCGCGCCCGTTTTCCCCAGTGGCCATTCCACTTTCTTGGCGGTATTGCGGGACCCAGCCGGGGGGCGGCGGATTTTTGGAACAGAGACAGCACACCATCGACGCACATTATGCGGCGGCCGGCGGGCTTCCGGCGGTCAGCGTGTACGGCCTGCAGGTCGTGCGCGGGGATCGGGCAATTCTGGCGGACATCAGTTTCGCCGTCCCCCGTGGGTCGATCGTCGGTCTGCTCGGTCCCAGCGGCTGCGGGAAGACCACGCTTCTGCGGTCCGTGGTCGGAATTCAGTCGAGCGTGGCGGGGCACGTCCAGGTGCTCGGCCACCCGGCCGGAGCGGCGGCGCTGGAAACACGCGTCGGGTATGTCACGCAGGCGCCGTCCGCCTATGCCGATCTGACGGTTCTGGAGAATCTGCGCTATTTCTCCGCGGCGCTGGGGCTGCGGGGCTGGCGCCGGGAGAACGCCGTGGTGCGGGTGGTCAAGGAGGTCGACCTGGCGGACTGGGCCGACCAGCCCGTCGGGCGGCTGTCCGGCGGTCAGTACTCGCGCGTCTCGCTGGCCGTCGCGCTGCTCGGCTCGCCGGAACTGCTGGTGATGGACGAGCCGACGGTGGGCCTCGATCCGCTCATCCGGCAGGAACTGTGGACGGTCTTCCGGCGGTTGGCCGACGAGGGCACCACCCTGCTCGTCTCCAGTCACGTGATGGACGAGGCCGACCGCTGCGACCGGCTGCTGCTGATGCGCGACGGACGCCTGCTGGCCTCCTGCGAACGGACGGAACTGCTGGCGCACACAGGCTGCGGAAGCGTGGAGAGCGCCTTCATGCGGCTGGTACGACCGAAGTCGGGAACGGTACCCGACGGCCCACCGCCCGCGCCGGAGGCCGCAGGCTCCGCACCGGGTGCCGCGGGCTCCGTACCAGTGGCCGCGAACTCCGCACCGGAGACAGCGCGCTGCGCACCGGAGCACGCGCAGGCCGCACCGGAAGGGGCTGCGCCCCCGGCGTCACCGGAGGAAGTTGCCGCCGACTCCGGGGAAGCCGTGCGCACGCCGACGGGCTCCGATACCGAGACCGAGGACACCGTGCCTGCGCCGGCCGGGCCGCTGTTCGACGGCGCCATGCTGCCCGACCCCCATGCTTCATTCTTCGCATCGGAGTGCCGAGGTCGATAACGTGAGAACCGAGTCCCGGCCGGGAATTCCGGCCCGGGCGGTACGCACCGCCCGCGCCCTGCCGCTCACCCCGGGCATCACCCTCGCCACCGCGCAACGGGTGCTGCAGCAGATCGTCCGCGACCGCGGCAGCGTCGCGCTCATGCTGGCGATTCCCTGCATGCTGATGGTGATCCTCAAGCTGATGTTCGACGGCGCGGACGGCTCCTTCGAGCGCATCGGCCCGCAGGTCTTCGGCATCTTCCCGCTCATCGTGATGTACCTCGTCGCCTCGGTCTCGACGCTGCGGGAGCGCACCTCGGGCACCGCCGAGCGGCTGCTGACCATGCCGGTGCAGCGGCTGGACATCGTGCTCGGTTACAGCCTGGCCTTCGGCTTCCTGTCCCTGCTCCAGGCGGTGCTGGCCACGGTGCTGTCCGTGGGGCCGCTGGGGCTGGACATCAAGGGGCCGCCGTACCTGCTCGTGATCATCGCGATGCTGGGCGCGCTCCTCGGGCTGGCGCTGGGCCTCTTGGTCAGCGCCTTCGCGCGCAACGAGTTCCAGGCGGTGCAGTTCCTGCCGGCCGGGGTGCTGCCGCAGTTCCTCGTGTGCGGCCTGTTCGTGCCGCGCGAGGACATGAACGACGGACTGTCGGCGCTGGCCAAGGTGATGCCGATGACGTACGCGGTACAGGCCGCCGGCGAGGCCGCCCGGCACGACGGGGTGACCGGCATCTTCGTACGGGACGCGCTGCTGATCCTGGGGTGCGTGATCGCCGTACTGCTGGCGAGTGCGGCCACGCTCAAGCGGTGAGCACGGCGGGCGGCGCGGCCCGGATGCGGCGCCCGGTCGGCGCGGCGCCCGAGTGCGGCGGTGAGTTCCGAGTACGACACGAGGTGGGCCCGGCAGCAGTGCCGGGCCCACCTCGTCGCGTCGTGCCGGTACCTCAGTAGCCGCCGCCCGACGTGTTCCAGCCGAAGCCGCCGTTGACCTGCCCCTGGGACGGGAACGTGAACGGACCCATCCTGATCGGGCGGCCGTCGGGCCCCTCGTCGTAAGGGTCGGCGGACGACGACGCGGGCGGGGCCGCCAGCGCGGACGGAACGGCGCCGCACGTCGCGAGGGCGACAGCAATGACGGATGCGGCCGCGGCACGTCGCAGGAACGACATGGATTCTCCTTGTGTGGAGCGGGATATCTGCCGGACACCAAAATCTTAATTGCGGCATCGTCGGCGTTCACGGGCTTCCCTGGGTTTCCGCGTTTCTTCCCTCAAAGGGGGGTCCACCCACCGGGGAGATGAGCTGACGATCGCAAATCGCTTTTCGTGAAAACGACAGGAGAACGCGCTGCGGAATCATGTGTGTGTCCGGTGGCGAAGTCCACTCCGGCGCGTACGGAAATGCATGGCGGCGGCATGAACGGTGCTGCCGACCGCGGTGGCGCTGCTGGCAATTATCGCGGGGGCGGCCGCAGGGTCCGATTTCCCGTATCCGGCGCCGGCCGCCGCTCGTACGGCACGCGGAACCCCCGCCGGGCCCGCGGCCTTCCCGGACCGCGCCCGCTCCGCCACGGCCGTCCTGCGGCTGATCAACGACGAGCGGGTGAAGGCCGGTTGCCGGCCGCCGTCCGGGCCGCCGGCTCACGGCCACCGGGTACCACTGGAACCGTGTCGGCGAGGACCTCGCCCGGGGGCAGCGGGACGCCGTCACGGTCGTACGCGACTGGACGGCGAGCCCCGAACACCGCCGGACCCTGCTCACGTGCGCGTACGAGCACGCCGGCGTGGGCGTCACCGGAGAAGACCGTCAGGGGCCGTGGGGGACGGTCCTGCTCGCCACCCGATAGCCGCGACGGAGGCCCTCCAGTGCCTTCTGCCGCCCTCCCTGCGCGCCCGTGGACCCCGAAGTCCCCCGTACCCCTCGCATCCTTCTCACCGGCCTCCTCGCACCTCACACGCCCAGCAGCGCGTCGTCCCACCACCACGCCAGCGTCGGCAGTCCGCGCGGAGCCGAACGGTCGTCGTCCGCGGGCGACTCGGCCCACTCCAGGGGAGCTTCTTCCATGGGGTCCGGTACGCGCCCCAGGCTCAGATAGCGCGGCACCCGGAGTCCCCACTCCGCGTTGCCCCGGATGCCGTACCGCAGGCCCTGCAGGTAGGTGGCCAGCTCCAGCCCGGCCCCCGGGCGCACCCGGTCGTGCACCTCCATGAAGCGCAGCAGCACCCGGTCCCGGAGCCGCGTGGCGGCCGCGACGGCCTCCTGGAGCGGCAGTTCCCGGTGGCGCATCAGCACGCTGTAGATGTTCTGGTCGGTCTGCCCCCGGACCAGCTCCTTGCGCAGGGAGTGCCGGTCGTTGTCCAGCGCGGCGACCATGATGGCCATCTCGGTGAGCGCACGGACGGCAGGCCGCTCCATGTCCGCCGCGGGCACCTCGTGCCCCGTGGCGATCTCCAGCATGGCGAACGGCGGTTCGCCGCCGGCCGACAGCAGCCGCATCGCGAGGTACTCGTCCAGGTCCGGCATGCGGCCGAGCGCGGCGTTGCCGACCTGCCAGGTCACACCGGAGAGCCAGGCCCGGTGGGCGGCGATGAAGCGCCGCATCTGGAGCGGGGTGCCGAACGACCGGAACTGCTCCGCGATCTCCTGCAGGGCCGGGATGAAGCCCTCCGTCTCGTCCCGGGCCGACGGCGCTTCCAAGGCGCGCTGCACGCGGCCCGCCAGGGCGGCGAACGCGGCGGGCCGGGCGCTGAACGGGCCGTTGTCGCACCGGTTGTCGTCGAAACCGAAGCCCCAGTACACCCACAGCGACGTCCACAGCAGGCGGTCGTCGTCGGCCGCGTCGGGCGCGAACCGGGCGAAGAAGTCGGTGCTGCACGTGGCGATGACCCAGGTGCGCTCCTCGTCGGTCGCGCACATGGGGCTGCGCCGGATCCACTCCTTGGCCCGCTCGTCGACGAGGTGGGCGCGGGGGTACCTGGCGGACTCCAAGGGACAGAAGATCGCGGGGAGATCGACTTCGTTGACGGTCACGGCCATGAACTGCACACCTTGCCCTGGACGACGACGGCACGAACGGCCTCATCCTGCATCGGCCGTCACCGGGCGACCGTGACCTACATGCAGCTGGCAGGTAAACCCTCCTAACAGGGCAGAAACAGCTCGGTGTTGACGGTCAGACCTCGCGCGCGCCGTCCACCGGGCCGCCCTCACGCGCCCCGTCTCCGCCCTCGCCCTCGCCCGTCCGGTTGTCGATCTGGGTGATGGCCCACAGGGCCCAGTCACGCGACGCGGGGAGCATGTGAAGGCCGAAGCCGGCCGCGAGGTGCCCGAAGGCGAGCGGGTCGGGCAGCACGCCGTCGTGCAGGTCGACGTCCGCTGACTCCACCAGGGCCGTCAGGGCGTCGAGGTCACGCTGGACGGCCGCCGCGTAGTCCGCGAGCACGCCGCGCGCCTCCTTCGGGTCCAGCGCGAAGAGCAGGAAGAGCCGCAGCACGAACTCGTTCCGCACCACGGGGTTGCGCGGCGGATTGATCAGCCATTGCCGCAGGTCCGCACGGCCCGCCTCGGTGATCGCGTACGTCTTGCGGCCGCGCGCGCCCTCCTCGACGACCTCGGCGAGGCCGTCGGAGGCCAGCCGGTTGAGCTCTTGGTAGACCTGATTGTGCTTGGCGTGCCAGGCGTAGCGGTCCAGGCTCCGCTCGAACTTCTTGGTCAGCTCGTAACCGCTGCCCGCCTCATCGGCCAGCAGCCCCAGCAGTGCGTACCGCAGCGACATCGCGTCTCTCCGCCTCTTCTCCTTGTCCCGTTTCATCCTAGACCAACGACATGTAGAAGTTGACACGTGCTCCACGACGTGTCACTTTCTACCTGTCGAAGTTGAGGGCAGCGGAGCCGTCCGGAACCGCGCACCACGAGGCGGCGACATCCACGGACGGCTCCTCAGGGGGAGGGACCACGCGATGACCGACAGAACGGCACGGATTGCCGGCACCACCGGACACGAGGCGGAGAGCGCTCCCTCGGGCACAGCGGGCCGCCCGACGGCCCTCTCGGGCCACCTCGCGCCCGTACCGGACGAGATCGACGCGTACGACCTGCCGGTCAGCGGCGCCCTGCCCCCGGAGCTGAGCGGCCGCTACCTCCGTAACGGCCCCAACCCGAAGGCAGCTTCGGAGAGCGGCGCGCACTGGTTCCTCGGGCACGGGATGCTGCACGGCATACGGATCGCCGAGGGGCGCGCCAAGTGGTACCGCAACCGCTGGGTACGCACCACCCGTCTCGCCGGCGCGCCGGCCACACGCCCGGACGGCACTCGCGACCTGGCCGTCAACGCGGCCAACACGCACGTCATCGAGCACGGCGGCCGGCTGCTGGCCCTGTGCGAGGGCGGCCTGCCGTACCGGGTCACGCCCGGACTCGGCACGCTCGGCCCGGAGGACTTCGGGGGCCGGCTGCGTACCGCGATGACGGCGCACCCGAAGGAGGACCCGGAAACGGGGGAGCTGCACTTCTTCGGGTACGCGCCGACGCCTCCGTATGTCACGTACCACCGGATGTCGGCCGCGGGCGAGCTGGAGTACAGCCGCGTGATCGACGTGCCGGAGCCGACGATGATGCACGACTTCGCGATCACCGAGCGGTACGTGATCTGGCTCGACCTTCCGGTCACCTTCGACGCGACGCTGCGCGGCAGGGGCATGCCACTGCGGTGGGACGACGCGTACGGCGCCCGGCTGGGCGTGATGGACCGGTCCGGTGAGGCGCCGGTGCGGTGGTTCGGCATCGAGCCCTGCTACGTGTTCCACGTGGGCAACGCCCAGGAGGACGCGGCGGGGCGGATCGTCCTGGACGCGGTGCGGTACGACCGCGCCACGTTCAACGGCGTGTGGACGACGATCGGCGGCGAGCCAGGCACCGCCTGGGTGCCGCCGGCACCCGGGGCGGCCGGGCCGGGCGCTCCGGGGCCGGTGCTGTACCGGTGGACGCTGGACCCGGTGACCGGCGCCGTCGGCGAGGCGCAGCTGGACGACCTCGCGGTCGAGTTCCCCACGCTGCACTCCGGGCGGGTGGGGCGGGCCCACCGGTACCTGTACCTGGCGTCGGAGGAGCCGAGCGGTGCGGTGGTGCGGTACGACGTGACCACCGGCGAGCGGCGGGTGCACGACGCCGGCCCGGACCGGGCGGTCGGCGAAGCGGTCTTCGTACCGGCGCGGGACGCGCGTGGCGAGGACGAGGGCTGGCTGCTGTCGATCGTCACCGACCGCTCGGGCGCCGGCTCCGAACTCCTCGTCCTGGACGCCACCGACCTCACCGGGGCCCCGGCCGCCTCGGTCCGGCTGCCCCGTGCGGTCCCCGCGGGCTTCCACGGCTCCTGGATCGCGGACGACGCCGGGGACGGACACGGGGACGAGGCCGGACGGTGAACACCACCACGTACGACGACAGACAGCAGGGAGCGGACACAGTGCAGACGGGGGCGGAGACCATGGACCCGAGGACGGCAGCGGAGCGCCCGGAGGGCAGCGGCGGACAGCCGGCCATGGTGGCAGCGGCACACACCGGTACGGAGGCAGCGACGGGCACGAGGGAGGGCACGGCCGTCGCACGTGAAGGCGAGCGCTGGTACACCGGCCTCGGGGAGATGTTCTCGACGCTCCTCCTGGACGTCGGGCTGTCGATCGCCGTGTACTACCTCCTGCGGGCTTTCGGGACCAGCGTGTACGTCTCGATGCTCGGTGCCACGGTCGCGGCCGCGCTCCGGGTCGTGTACGTGGCGGTCCTCCCCCGCCGCTTCGATGTGTTCGCGGCGTTCATGCTCTCCGTATGGGGCGTCGGCCTGCTGCTGTCCTTCATGAGCGGCGACGCGCGCTTCGTACTGGCCAAGGACTCGGTGCCGACCGCCCTGGCGGGGCTGATCTTCCTCGGTACGGCGGTGGCCCGGCGCCCGATGATCTACGCGGTCGTACGGCGCACCCAGGGCCGCACCCCGAGCGCCCGCGCCGCGCTCGAACAGCGCTGGGCCACCGAGCCGGCGTTCCGGCGCGCGCTCACGGTCATGACCTGCGTATGGGGCATCGGCATGCTGGCCGAGTCCGTCCTCAGGATCCCGATGATCTACCTGCTGCCGGTCGACGCGGCCACCGGCCTCTCGGGCCTGATGCAGATAGGCACCTTCGTCCTCCTGACCGTCTACACCGTCGTGCACCGCAAGTGGGCCGCCACCCGGCACCTTCGGCGGTGACTCCCCGGGGGAGGAGCGCGGGGTGGTGGGGTACGGCGCGGGGGGCTGTACCGCGCCGCCCCGCGCTCCTGTTTCACGGGCGGCGCCACCGGCACATCCGGCGCAGAATGATCGGCGGCTGCACGTCCTCCGGTTCCGGCGACGCGCCGCAGGACAGGAGCGGGAACAGGACCGTCACCAGCACGGCGACGGTGACCGCGCCACCCTCCGGGGGCGAGCCGGGTGGACCGACCACGTCACCGTCCGTGTCCCAGCGGGCGCCGTCGCAGCAACCCGCGCAGCCGGCGGCACCGGAGTCCGTGCGGGACGCCACCGCCACCGTGGAGGCGTACTTCGCGGTGATCAACGCGAGCGACCATCGGCAGGCGTGGGAGCCGGGCGGCAAGAACCTCGGCGGCTCCTACGACGCCTTCGTCGCGGGCCTCGCCACCTCGTCGCAGGACACGGTCCGCGGCTCCGTGCCGAGCGTCGGCGCGACCCCGTGCCGAGCGTCGGCGAGGCCCCGTGCCGAGCGTCGGCAGGGTCCGTTTATGACCTCGCTCACGGGGTGTGGAGCAACACCCTCCCCCACCGGCGGGAGTTGTCCACAGGCTCAGCGGCGGGGTGGCCGTGGCTCGTAAGCTGCCAGACATGAACGACGTGGACGGTGGGCTGGACGAGGCTCCGGGCGGCGCGGGCGCAGGCGCCGGCCCGGGCGCGGGCGAGGGTGCGCGGACCGGTGGGGCGCCGGGCGGTGAAGCGCTGGAGGTCCTGCACCGGGTCTTCGGATACGACGCCTTCCGCGGCAGCCAGCAGGAGATCGTCGAGCACGTCATCGGCGGCGGCGACGCCGTCGTCCTCATGCCGACCGGCGGCGGCAAGTCGCTCTGCTATCAGATCCCCGCGCTCGTGCGCCCCGGCACGGGCGTCGTCGTCTCCCCGCTGATCGCGCTGATGCAGGACCAGGTCGACGCGCTGCGGGCGGTCGGCGTGCGCGCGGGATTCCTCAATTCCACCCAGGACCTGGAGGAGCGTCGCCTGGTGGAGGCCGAGTTCCTCGCCGGCGAGCTGGACCTGCTCTACCTCGCACCGGAGCGGCTGCGCGTGGAGCAGACGCTCGGCCTGCTGGACCGGGGCAAGATCTCGCTCTTCGCCATCGACGAGGCGCACTGCGTCGCCCAGTGGGGCCACGACTTCCGCCCCGACTACCTCGCCCTGTCGATGCTGCACGAGCGCTGGCCCGAGGTGCCGCGGATCGCGCTCACCGCCACCGCCACCGAGGCCACCCACGGCGAGATCACCTCGCGGCTGCGGATGGAGCAGGCCCGGCACTTCGTGGCCAGCTTCGACCGGCCGAACATCCAGTACCGCATCGCGACCAAGAGCGAGCCGAAGAAGCAGCTGCTGGAGCTGCTGCGCACGGAGCACGCCGGGGACGCCGGCATCGTGTACTGCCTCTCCCGCGCCTCGGTGGAGAAGACCGCCCAGTTCCTGGTGCAGAACGGTATCGACGCCGTGCCGTACCACGCCGGGCTGGACCCGCGGACCCGCGCGCACCACCAGGCGCGCTTCCTGCGCGAGGACGGGCTCGTGGTGGTCGCCACGATCGCGTTCGGCATGGGCATCGACAAGCCGGACGTGCGCTTCGTGGCCCACCTGGACCTGCCGAAGTCGGTGGAGGGGTACTACCAGGAGACCGGCCGCGCCGGGCGGGACGGCCTGCCGTCCACGGCCTGGCTGGCGTACGGCCTGCAGGACGTCGTCCAGCAGCGGAAGATGATCGACGGCTCCGAGGGCGACGAGGCGCACCGGCGGCGGCTGGCCGCGCACCTCGACGCGATGCTCGCGCTCTGCGAGACGGTGGAGTGCCGGCGGGTGCGGCTGCTCGCGTACTTCGGCCAGCAGAGCACGCCGTGCGGCAACTGCGACACGTGCCTGGCGCCGCCGCAGTCCTGGGACGGCACGGTGCCGGCCCAGAAGCTGCTGTCGACGGTCGTCCGGTTGCAGCGCGAGCGCGGGCAGAAGTTCGGCACGGGCCAGATCGTCGACATCCTGATGGGCCGCAAGACCGCCAAGGTCATCCAGTTCGACCATGACGCGCTGAGCGTGTTCGGGATCGGCGCGGACCTGCGGGAGGCCGACTGGCGGGGCGTCGTACGGCAGTTGCTGGCCCAGCGGCTGCTGGCGGTCGAGGGCGACTACGGCACGCTGGTGCTGACCGAGACGAGCGGCGAGGTGCTGCGCGGGGAGCGCCAGGTACCGCTGCGGCGCGAGCCGGAGAAGCCGGCGCGGGCGGCCAAGGCGAAGGCGGCGAAGGCCAAGCGGGCGCCGGTCGACCTGCCACCGGAGGCGGTGCCGGTCTTCGAAGCACTGCGGGCCTGGCGCGGGCAGACCGCGAAGGAGCAGGGCGTCCCCGCGTATGTGATCTTCCACGACGCCACGCTCCGCGAGATCGCCACGGCCCGGCCGTCCAGCACGGCCGAGCTGGGCACGGTCAACGGCGTCGGCGAGAACAAGCTCGCGAAGTACGGCGAGGCCATCCTTGAGGTGCTGTCCGACGAGGTGCTGTCCGACGGGCCGGCGGCGGGCAGCCCTGCCGACGCTCCGGGAGCCGAGAAGTCCGCTGCTCCGGGCGCTGGGAAGCCCACCGCCCCAGGTGCCGGGAAGCCCACCGCCCCGGATGCCGATGTGCACTGGGACTGGGACATGGAGGAGCCGCCGCCGGAGGAGGACCGCGAGGGCGCCTTTGGATGAGCGGAGGAGCGTGCGGCCGGGCCTTCCGTGAGCGGGACCGGGCCTTCCGTGAGGGGGGCCGGTCGTGCGGCGGCGGGCCTCAGCAGGGCGGGCGTCAGGTGTCGCAGTGGCCCGGGCGGGCGTCAGTCGTCGCAGTGGCCCGGGCGGGCGTCAGTCGTCGCAGTGGCCCGGGCGGGCGTAGAGCGTGATGCGGGCGCCGGTGACGTCCTGGGCGCTGCAGCGGCGGAAGAAGTCGCGGAGCGTGGTGCGCTTGACGATCTCCCGGGGGGTCTCGTCCTCCGGCTCGTCGCGGGGGTCGCCGAGTACGACGATGCGTTCGGTGGCGAGCATCCGCTCCCTGATGCGGTCGGCGGACACCTCCGTGCCGTACAAAGAGCCCGACGACTCGACCGGCCGGGACAGCGCCAGGTCGGTCAGGCCGCGGAACCGCTCCGGTTCGGACCGCGTCCACACCCGCCGCCTGGCCGGCATCAGGAGCAGCCCGTCACCGGGCTCCGCCACCGCCCGTACGGCCTGGACGACGGCGGTGGCATCGTCCTTCCGGCTCTCCGGACTGCGCAGATGGACGGCGACGGGCAGCAGCGCGATCAGTACGGCCGCCAGCGCCCACACCGTACGCCTGCGCACCCGCAGTGCCCGGCCGCGCGTGCGGTCGTCCCGGCCGCGCGTGCGGTCGTCGTCCGTGAGCGGCCTGAACACCCGGTCCAGGGCCGCGCCCGCCAAGAGGGCGAAGCCGACGACGTAGTACAGGACGTAGCGGTCGACGTACATCGGCTGCAACTGCGAGAACAGCAGCAGGGTGGCCTGCGGCGCGATCAGCAGCGGTACGGCGAGGGGCCGCAGCCGGACCGGCCCCCGCGTCCGTACCGGCACACGGGCGCAGGCCGTACCCACGGCTGCCAGCACAGCGAAGGTCACCAGCTGCACGGGGTCGGGCCACAGGATCCAGCTGAGCTGAGCCGACTGCCCCGCACTGAAGAGCGCCAGCGGAGCGAGCCCGACGGCCACCACCCCGGCGGCGACGAGCCAGGTGCGGCGGACCGCCCCGCGGGCGGCGCTCGGTACCCCGGCCAGTACGACCGTCACGCCGTGCGCCGTGAGCACCAGCACGGCGAACTCGTGCAGCAGGCAGGCGGCCAGCGTCATGAGCGCGTAGCCGGTCCACCAGCGCCGCGCGGCCCCGGGCACACCGAACAGCCCCGCCCAGGAGGCCGTCGGCGCCCCGGCCACGTCGCTGGGGGTGCCCGCGTCGCCCTGCCCGGCCGGCCGGCGAGCGGCGCTCGCGTCGAGTGCACGGACGAGGAGGTACGTGGACCAGGTGACCAGCGCGCAGACGAGCGCGTACGACCGGCCCTCCTGTGCGTACTCCTGCACCAGCGGCACGAGCGGGAAGACCAGCCCCGCCGCGACGCCCGCGCGCCGTCCGGCCACCCGCGCCCCCAGCAGCGCGACTCCCGCCGCTGCCACGGTCATCGCCAGCGCGGACGGCAACCGCAGGGTCGTCACGCCGCCGCCGAACACGGCGAAGAGGCCGTGCATGAAGAGGTAGTACAAGCCGTGTACGGCATCGGCGTTCTGCAGCGTGTCCCACAGCTCGGGGAGGCTGCGGTGGGCCATGTCGTAGGTGACGACCTCGTCACGCCAGATGCTGCCCTGCCGGCGGATGCCCCACAGGCCCAGTACGAGCGTCAGCGCGCACGGAGCGGCCACGGTCTTCGCCCAGGGCGCCGGTTCGGCACGCGGGAGGCCCGTGGCCGGCATGGCGTTCGACGAGGTACCGATGGCGGACTCCTGGGCGGTGGGGTTCGGAATCGCGCCCAGAGGCGCCGCTTCACATTACCGCCGGCCGTACCGGGACGAATCGCCTGTTCCCCGCACACGGAACCGGCATGCGGAACCGGCACGCGGAACCGGCATGCCGGAACCCGTACACGGAAGGGGCCGCCCGCACCGGAATGCACCGGGATGCGAGCGGCCCCTCTACCGCCGACGGCTGGCGGCTGGCGGCTGACGGCCCGGGGCAAGGGGCCCCGGGCCGGCCGGCTCACGCGCGTGGACTCAGCCCACGCGCGTGAGCTTGGCGCCGAAGGCCGGTTCCGTCAGGTCTTTCTGGAGCGCCACCGGCACCTTGACCTGGCCCGGACCGCTGCCCGCCGTCAGCACGCCGACCTTCGTGCCGGCCTTCGCCGCATGCGGGATGGTCTTGCCCTTGTCGGTCAGCCCCAGCTTGACCGTCAGGCCGCTCCAGCCGACCGCCTTGACGTCCGCGGTCGCCACGACCGGCGTGGTGCCGCCGAGCCCGTCGTCCACCACGCCGACGACATCGCCCTTCTTCACGACCGTACGGTCCTCCAGCGCGCCCTGGGCCGTGGTCAGCAATTCCTTGCTGACGGCGTTGGCGGTGTCGATGATCGGCGTCCGGTGCTGGCCGAGCACCGCACCGACGATCAGCTGCGTCGTGTCGCCGACCTGCTGCCGGCCCGCGAAGAGCAGGTTGCCGCCCGCCTTGGAGGTGGAGCCGGTCTTGATGCCGATCGCGTTGTTGTACGGCGGCAGGGTGTTGTAGTTGCGCCACTCCTTGCCGGAGGGGTCCTTCCACGACGGCAGCTTGGTGATGTCCACCAGCGCCGGGAACTCCATCGCCTTCTTGCCCAGCTTCACCTGGTCCTCGGCGGTGCTGACGGTGGTCTCGATCAGACCGCTGGGGTCGGTGTACGTGGTGTTCTTCATGCCGAGTTCCTTGGCGGTGGCGTTCATCTTCTTGACGAACGCCTCCTGGGAACCGGCGTCCCAACGGGCCAGCAGGCGGGCGATGTTGTTGGCGGACGGGATCATGACAGCGGACAGCGCGTCCTTCTGCGTGATCGTGTCGCCTTCCTTGACGGTGTCGAGCACCGACTCGTCACCGTGACCGGCGCCCTTCTTGCCGTCCTCCTCGGCCTGCTTGTCGATCCGGATCTTCGGACCCGTCTTACCGGGCTTCAACGGGTGATCGCGCATGATGATGTACGCGGTCATCGTCTTCGCGACACTGCCGATCGGTACCGGCTTCTGATCGCCGTACGAGCCGATCGGGCCCAGCCCGGAGATCTCGACGTACGCCTGCCCCTCGGACGGCCAGGGCATCGACGGCTTGCTGCCGTCGAAGGAGTACGTCGCGTCCGAGGTCAGCGCCAGCGTCGGGTCCGGGAGCGGACGCACGGCCTGCACGATCACGAAGACCAGCAGGAGCAGCAGGACCAGCGGGGTCCAGATCTTGAACCGCCGCACGATCGTGCGGATCGGGGTCTCCGGCGGCGGCGGGGTGTTGGTGAGCTGCGCCAGGAGGTCGAGCGGGGGCAGCGGCTGCTGCTTCGTACGCTCGGACTCGGGCAGCGGGCCCGGGGTGCCCTTGCCCTCGGAGGCGGCGGGCGACGGCTGGGCGGCCGCCGGCTGCGGGCCGGGCGCGGGCGCCGGGGCGACGGCCGGGAGCGCGGCGGTCGCGGCCGGGTCGGCCGGGGCCTTGTCGGCCTTGTCGGCCTTGTCGGTCGGCTTGCCGACGGGCTTCGGCGGCTTGGCCGGCCGCTCGTCCGCCGACTTCAGCGCGACGAACTGGCTCGTCCGCTCCGCGTCCCGCTCAGCGGCCGGCTTGTCGGTGTCGCTCTTCTCGGCGGCCGGCTTGTCGGTGCCGCTCTTCTCGGCGTTCTTCGTCTGGCCGGCCGGCTTTTCGGCGGCCTTCTTCGCGGCGCCGTCCTTGTCGGCGTCGCTCTTGTCGGCGCCGCTCTTGTCGGCGCCGCTCTTCTCATCGGCCTTCGGCTCGGTGGCCGGCTTTTCGGTAGCCGGCTTCTCAGCAGCGGCAGCCGCGCTGCCGGCCTTCTTGTCCCCGGCCTTCTTGTCCCCGGCCTTCTTGCCGTCGGCCTCGGCAGCGGCCTTTCCGTCAGCCTTACTGCCGGTCTCGCTGTCCGGGGTGGCCTTGCCCTCCTTCGGGCTGCCGTCCTTCGGGGAGTCGTCGGCGCCCTTGGAACCGTTACCGGCGTCCTTGCCCGGCTCGGCGGACTCGACCGGCTCGACCACCTCGGCGGCAGCCTCGCCCTTGGTCTCCTCGGCCTTGGCTTCCTCGCCCTTGGCCGCGGCCTTCTTCGCGGTTTCGGACCGCTTCGGGATGGCCGCCGCGGTCGCCTTCCGGGCTTCGGCGCTCTTCTTGGCGTCCTCAGTGCCCTTCTTGGTGCCCTCGGCGTCCTTCGCGGACTCGGCGTCAGCCGCCTCCGCGCCCTTCTTCGCAGTCTCCTCCGCGTCGGCGCCGCCCTTCTTCGCGTCCTTCGGATTCACGGCGGCAAACACTCGGGTCGCCTCATCGGCCGGGGCCGACTTCGGGGTGACGGTTCCGAAAACCGCGGTCGGCTGATCGACCTGGCCGGCCGCCTTCTTGCCCTTGCCGCCCGGCTTCCGTACGGGCAGCGCGGGCTCGGCGTCGCCACCGTCCGTCGCCGCGTCCTCGGCCTCCGTGTCGGCGCCGCCCTCAGCGGTGTCGCCCGCGGGCTCCTCCGCGGCGCGGGAGGCGCCCTCAGAGGCGCCCTCGGGGGTCTCCGCCTTCTCCGCCCCCTCCGCGTCCTCCGAGGCGTCCTTGCCCGCCACCCAGGCGGCCACCGCCGCCTTGAGACGGGCGTCCCCCTTCTCCGGAGCTCCCTTCCCGGCGCCCGGCTCCTCCGCGCCCGGCTTCGCGCCGGCCGAGTCCGACTCCGTACCGCCGGCCTCCCCGCCGGCCGACTTCTCGCCGTCCGACTTCGCGCCCTCCGGCGACGTGCCGTCGGCCTCCGCGCCATCCGTCTTCGTGTCCGCTGCAACCGAATCCGATTCCGCGGACGTCTCCGTATCCGTCGGCGCATCGCGGAGGACCGCGAGCCGCGGATCGCGTTCGCTCCCCGCCGTCTCCCCCGACGACTGCTTCTGCTCCGACCTGTCGGGGGACTCGCCCGCCACCGGTGTCTCCTTCATACGTCGCGCTGCTGCTGTGCCCAGTGTTGCCAAGTGTCCTGTGTGCGAGAAGCGCGGCTACGCCGCCGCGCGGCCCGAGGCCCGCGTCCCGCCCTCGGAGGCTGTCGCCATCGCAGTAGACGAGAACGACATACCTACCGGTTCCCTACCGAATCACCCACGCACTCTCGACAGATGAATGTGAGAGGGGTCACCCTGTCATTCATCCACGCGGGGAGGCATGGATGGGCAGGAGCCGCAGAACAATTCCGGAGGAGCTTCTGCTGCTCGCTTTGGACCCGGCCACGGGAACCACAGCGCAGCCGCAGTCGCTCGACCTCGGCCTGGCCGGGGCCCAGCTAGTGGAGCTGGCTCTGGCGGGACGGATAGCCCCTGACGGGGATCGTATCGCCGTGGTGCTGCCACGGCCGACTGGAGATCCGACACTGGATTCGGCACTCGAGTTGCTGCGACGCCGCGGCAGCCCGGTGCGCGCGGTCCACTGGATCGGCGGGCCCCGGCTGGGGCTGCGCCAGACCTACCTCACGCATCTGGAGCGGTGCGGCATGGTGCATGCCGTGGCGGGTCAGATGTGCGGGGTACTGCCGACCACTCGCTACCAGGCGACGGACACGGCCATCAGCCGGGAAATCAGGGCCCGGCTGGACAACGCGATCCGCACCGGCGTACCACCGGACCCGCGGACCGCGGCGCTCGCCGCACTGGCCCACGCGGTCGGTCTCGGCAAGCACCTCTACCCCGGGAACGAGGGGCGTTCGTCGCGCTCCCGCCTCCGGGACCTCATCCGGCACGATCCCATGGGCGGGCTGGTCGCGCACGCCGTCATGGACGTGCAGAACGGCGTCGCGGCGCAGCCGAGGCGCGCGTCGGCAGCGGGGCCGGGCCCCGGGGCCGGGCGCCAGCCGGCAGCCCGGGCGACGGACGGAACAGCAGGCGTTCCGGCACAGCCGCGGCGGGGCAGCATGGCCCGCGTCGGCGCCCGTTAGCCGGACGATCAGGATCCTGGGCGAACAGGAACTCCGGACGACAGGGACCGGCCCCCTGACGGCAGTTCCGGACCCCTGACGGCAGAACCATGGGCCGGGCGGACAGGACCGGACGGACACAGCAGGACGCCGCCGACCCCAGGGCGGCACCGACACGAGCGGTGTTCGCGCGGCAGCAGCGCGCGACGGCCGCCCGCGCGGGACCCCGTCCACGGCAGCAGCAACCGCGCAGCACCCTCCGCGCGACACCGCTGCCCGAAGCACCAGTGGTGCCGTTGCACGCACTGAAGCACAGCAGTGCCGCACGCGGCAGTACCGCACCGCAGTACCGCGTACACCACCGCGAGACACCACCCGACAACACCGCGAGCACCGACAACACCGAGCACTGAGCATCGAACCCCGAGCACCGGCAACGTGAGCACCAGCGCCCGGCGCCGAGCCGCCCACCCGGTACGGACACCGGCCGGCGGAACAACCGCAGCACCGAGTGCACCGCACCCAGGTCCCGTTCGGGAGCCGCAACAAGCGCGGGGTGGCGGGCCCGCCGTTCTGGACGACGGCAGCCCCGCCACCCCGCGTGCGTGTCCGGAACGTACGCGGTCGGAACGGGCGCCTCCGGCGGGCGGCCCGCCGGCACCAGGGCGCCTCGAGCGGGCGTGCACGCCCGCGTACCGGCCCCGCACACGGTCCGGGCCGGTAGGGGCCGTTCACCCACGGAACGGGGGCTCACGCGCCCGCGTACGTCCCCGCGTACCGGCTTCCGGGCGCCGCGACGCGTCCGTACGCGCTCCCGGTTACCGCCCGTACGTCCCAGCGGCGTGGCCCGGCCCACCGCTTCCCGTAGGGCCTCTCATACCAGCACCCCACCTTGTCCGGCCATTTCCCAGCGCGGCGCCGACCAGTGGTGGCAATCTGCTGAACAGGAAAAAACAGCAGTCCGGAGCCGGAGGTGCACGTCCCGTGGCGTCCAATGTGAATCCCACCGTCAGGCGACGCCGGTTGGGCCAGGAGCTGCGCAGGCTCCGGGAGCTCAAGGGCATGACCGCGGAGGAGGTCGCGGAGCGGCTGCTGGTCTCGCAATCGAAGATCAGCAGGCTGGAGAACGGCCGCCGCAGCATCAGCCAGCGCGACGTCCGTGACCTCTGCGGCGTGTACGAAGTCGACGACCACCGCATCGTCGATTCGCTGATGCAGATGGCGAAGGACTCCCGTCAGCAAGGCTGGTGGCACGCCTTCGGCGACATCCCGTACAGCGTCTACATCGGCCTGGAGACGGAGGCGGCCTCGCTGCGGGTGTACGAGTCACTGCTCGTGCCCGGCCTGTTGCAGACGCCCGGTTACGCGGAGGCGGTCATCCCCGGCACGGTGCCGGAACTGGCGCCGGACCAGCTGGAGAAGCGCATTCAGGTGCGCATGCGGCGCCAGGAGCGGGTCAGCGATCCGCACAACCCCCTGCGCCTGTGGGTCGTGCTGGACGAGAGCGCGCTGCGCCGCGTCGTCGGCAGTCACCTCGTCATGCGTGAGCAGCTGGAACACCTCGTGGAGCTCAGCAAGCTGCCGCACGTGACGGTGCAGGTGCTGCCGTACGACACCGGGGCGCACGCCGGGATGTCCGGCACCTTCTCGATCCTGGAGTTCGACGACGCGGCCGACTCCAGTGTGGTCTACATCGAGGGCGTCACGAGCGACCTGTACCTGGAGAAGACCAACGACGTGCACAAGTACACGATCATGTACGAGCACCTGCGGGCCCAGGCGCTCAACGCCGACCAGAGCCGGGAGTTCATCGCCGAGGCCGCCAAGCAGCACGCCGACAGCACGGGGTGAGGACGGACGAACCGGCCGGACGCCCCTGTCCAGGGGCGTCATTGGGTGGGAAAGAGCTTGTCAGATACTTGCCGGAGGGCTGAATGCCGCCTTCCGGAGGGGAAGTGGGGCACGGTACACCTGCACCACTTTCACTGAAAAGAGATCAAGGAATATGCCATACGAATGGGTGACACCCCTCTGGCGTCGGTGATGTTGGCGCGTAGCGTCATGCATACCGAATCCGCGCCAAGTCGCGGCAACCCAGAGTGAATCGGAGCGAACATGGCAATCCAGCCCAATTCCGCTTTTTCCTGGAAGAAGTCCTCGTACTCCGGTGGCAACGGAGCCTGCGTCGAGATCGCCGTACCCGCGGCCGAGGCCATCGCGGTCCGTGACTCGAAGGACCCCGACGGCCCTCGCCTGACGTTCGACACCGCCGCCTGGAGCACGTTCGTGGCGGAGGTCGGCGCCGGTACGTACGACCTGGCCTGAGCGGGTCGTCGACCCGCCTCTCACAAGTCCGCGTCCTCCACACGCGTACTGCCCCTCAGCAACTCCCCGATCCGTTGCGCAACCACACAACTCCATAACCGCACCACTGCACTTCCCACAACCGCACGACAGACAACCGCACAGCCACAACTGCACGATCACAACTGCACAGTCCAACCTGCACAGCCACAACTCCATTGCTCCACAGCACCACACCGCACCACCGCAACGAGCCCTCTCGACTGGATCGCCGTCCCGGCCGAGGGGGCTCGGCCTCGCCCGGGCCGACGCCCCGTCACCCCTTCAGCGCGCGGCCCCCAGCCCGGACGCCGCCACCTCGGTGTCCAGCCCCGCGAAGGTGTCCGCCCAGCAGTCGCGCGGACCCGCTTCCAGGAACCACACCAGCGTCAGCCCGGTGTCCACGCCCGCCACCTGCGGTACGCAGCCACTCCAGCAGCCCGGCCCGCTGACCGGGCTCCTCGGCGTCGATCACCTGCAGGACCAGTCCGGCGTAGGGGTGGTTCAGCGCATGTGGTCGCCGTAGCGCCCTTCGGTGGGCCAGTACGTGCTGAGGTAACAGCCGGCCGTGACCGGGCGGGCCACCGCCGTCGGGCCCGGGTAGCGCAGGAGCTGCGGGTCGCGGGTGGCGACCCAGCGGCGTCCCGCGACGATCCACGGCATGGCCGTCGCGCCGGCGACGAAGTGGTCTTCCTCGTACCAGCGGTTGTAGGCGTACTCCTGGCCGGGGTGCGGCTCGACCATGGTGATCAGCGCGTGTGCCCGGGGCGCACCCCGTACGGCCCGTCGGCGGCCGGTTCCCCGTACGCCCCGCTCCTGGTGTCTTCGGTCTTGGCAGCCGGCTTCAGCTGACATGGCGTCAGCTGGGGAGGGGTGCGGCGCTGCGCCGAGGCGGCCCGTCACGCCTCCCGGGACGCCTCCCGGGATGCCTGCCGGTGCGCACTGTCGGCGGACGCCCGCGCGGGGACCGCGGGTGCCACTGACGGACGCCTGCGGGAGTACCACCGGCAGCTGACGGACGCCTGCGGGAGTACCACCGGCAGCGCCCTTCCGCAGCGGGCCCTTGCACGCCTTCCCTGACGGGCCGCCAGGTGTGGTCAAGGGGGTGCGCATGCCCCTGCAGGGCAAGACCGTCGTCGTGTCGGGGGTCGGGGGTCGGGGGCCGGGCCAGGGCCGAGGTTCCGGGTCGCGGAGGCGCGCGTACGGGACGGGGCGTCCGTCGTGCTGGGCGCGCGCACGGCGGAGCGGCTCGCGGCGTGTGCCGAGCGGATCGATCCGGCGGGCGGGTGGACGGCCTGGCGGGTGACCGACATCGGGGACGAGGCGCAGTGCGCGGCGCCGGCCGGGCTGGCGGAGGAACGGTTCGGCGGGGCGGACGCGGTGGTTCACGTGGCCGCACTGGACGCGCACTTCGGCGGGTTGGACGACGCCGACTTCGCTGGCTGGCAGCAGGTGGTGGACGTGAACCTCTTCGGCATGCTGCGGATGACGCGGGCCTGCCTGCCGTCGATGCGGGCGCGCGGCGGCGGGTCGGTCGTGATGATCGGCACCCAGTCGTCGGCGGCCGCGACCTCCGAGGCGCGGTAGGTGGCGTACGCGGCGTCCAGAGGGGCGCTGGTCTCCGCGATGTACTCGCTGGCGCGCGAGCCGGGCCCGGACCGGATACGGGTGAACACCGTGCAGCCGGGCTGGATGCGGGGCCCTCAGGCCGAGGCGTAGGTACGGATGGCGGCGGCGGCCGAGGGGATGCCGGAGCCGGAGGTGCTGGGCCGGCTCGCAGGGCGCATGGCGCTGCCGGAGCTGGTCACGGACGGCGACGTGGCCGAGGCCGCGGTCTTCCTCGCGCCCGACCGGGCGCGGGCGACCACGGGCCAGTCGTTGCGGGTGAACGCGGGTGAGCTGATGCGGTGACGCACCCCTGGGCGCACCGGACCAGCCGGGCGCCCTCAAGGGCGCACCGTACGAACGGCCTCCTTTCCGCACCGCACGGGATCCCGCTCCCGTGTGGTGCCGCCGCGTGCGCGGAGCCTGGCGAAGTGTCCGCTCATGGTGCGGGCGCGGCCGTGGGCACGACAACGAGGCGTGGGGTCAAGAGACAGTAAAATCGTTCTGTTAGGTGACCCGAGTTCACATCCATGACTCATCAACCCTCTTGACCAAGGCCCGTACCAACGGTTCAATCCCCGAAGTCCCCACTCCCGCGCGGGGGCGCCGCCGAGGCGAAGTGCGTTTGCTTTCTTGCACGTTCACAAGGCGGACCCCTTGGAGGGGGCATGAACGGTCTCGACTGGACTGTGCTCATCGGATACTTCGGCGTCATGGTCGCCATCGGCGTCTGGTCGCACAAACGCGTCGACGACGTGAGCGACTTCTTCACCGCGGGCGGCCGGATGCCCTGGTGGCTGTCCGGCATCTCGCACCACATGTCCGGGTACAGCGCCGTGATGTTCACCGGGTACGCGGGCATCGCCTACCAGTACGGCATCACCTCGTACGTCACCTGGTCCTTCCCCATCGCGATCGGCATCGCCATCGGGGCGCGGCTCTTCGCCGGCCGGCTCAACCGGCTGCGCTCCCGGCTGCACGTCGCCTCGCCGCTCGAATACCTGAAGTCCCGGTACAACCTCCCCACGCAGCAGGCGCTCGCCTGGTCCGGCGTGCTGCTGAAGATCGTGGACGTCGGCGCCAAGTGGGCCGCGATCGCGACGCTGCTGTCCGTGTTCACCGGTGTGTCGCTCAACCAGGGCATCCTGATCACGGGGGTCGTCACGGCGATCTACTGCACGGTCGGCGGGCTGTGGGCGGACGCGCTCACCGAGCTGGGGCAGTTCGTGATCCAGCTGCTGGCGGGCCTGGCGATGCTGGTGACCGTGCTGGCCGAGCTCGGTGGCGTCAGCGCACTGTGGACGGTGTGGGACCGGCTGCCGGACACCCACACCCAGCCGACGGTCGGCCCGTACACGCTGACCTTCCTGCTCGCGTACCTGTTCATCAAGACCTTCGAGTACAGCGGCGGCATGTGGAACCAGGCGCAGCGCTACATGGCGACGAGCAGCGCCCGTGAGGCGCGGCGCTCGGCACTGTTGTCGGCGGCGCTGTGGTTCGTCTGGCCGGCGGTGCTGTTCTTCCCGATGTGGGTGGCGCCGCTGCTGGTCAAGGCCCAGAAGCCGGACGCGTCGGACTCGTACGCGCTGCTCACCGAGCACCTGTTGCCGCACGGGCTGCTGGGGCTGGTCATCGTGGGCTTCTTCTCGCACACAATGGCGATGTGCTCGTCGGACGCCAACGCCATCGCCGCGGTGTTCACCCGGGACATCGCGCCGGCCGTCTCGGCGAAGGCGCGCGACTGGTCGCACCGGGCGGGGCTGGTGGCCGCGCGGCTGTCCACGCTCGCCTTCCTCGGCCTGTCGATGGCCATCGCGACGCAGGTGAACTCGCCGGCCTTCGCCGGCATCATCTCGGTCGTGATCAAGTGGGTGGCCGGGCTGGTCGGGCCGATCTCGATCCCGTTCCTGCTGGGCATGCTGCCGCTCTTCCGCAGGTCGGGGCCGGTCGCCGCGCTGGTTTCCTGGGCGGCGGGGCTGTTCGCCTTCTGGCTGACGAACTACGGGATCGCCGACGTCTCGCTGCAGATCCAGATCGTCTCGCCGGTCGCCGTCTCGCTCGTGCTGTTCGTGCTGATCGGGCTGGTGAAGCCGGAGGACACCCCGGAGCGGGACGCGGTACTGGCCCGGATCAACTCCGGCGGGGACGACGACGGCCCCGAGGGCGCGGCGGCACTGCCCGTACCCGGGCAGGCCGCTCCGCTGGACCAGAAGAAGCCCGTGTAACGCCGCCTCGTACGGGGCCGGGCGCTACGCCCTCGGGTAGCGCGCCAGCCAGCCCGGGGCGGAGTTGCCCGGCCCGTGGAGCGCGGGTCCCTGGGTCATCTCCATGGCGAAGTCGTCGGCGAGCTGGAGGACGGTGGGGCGCCCCTCCAGCTCCACCAGCCAGACCGGCGGCAGGGCGGTCTCGCCGTGCAGCGTGCCGAGCAGGTTGCCGCAGAGCGCGCCGGTGACGTCGGAAGGGCCGCTGTGGTTGACCGCGAGCAGCAGCCCGTGCCGGATGTCCTCGGCGACCAGCGCGCAGTACACGGCGACGGCCAGGGCGCCGGCGGCGTCCCCGGACTCCCCCAGCGACTCGACCCGGGCGGCGGTGGGCATGCCCTGCCGTACGGCGCCCAGCGCCCGCTTGAGGGCGTCCGTGGTGTCCTCGTGGCCGGGACGGGTGGCCAGATGCGCCAGGGCCTTCTGGACGGCGCTGTCGAGGTCCTCACCGCGGGCGAGGGAGTGGACGACGACGGCGAACGCGCCGGCCGCCAGGTATCCGGTCGGATGACCATGGGTCTGTGCCGCGCACTCGACGGCGAGCTGGAAGACCAGCTGGGGCTCCCAGCCGACGAGCAGTCCGAAGGGCGCCGAGCGCATCACGGCGCCGCCGCCGTCCGCCTGCGGGTTGCGGGGCGCTTCCAGGGTGCCCATGACCTGGTCGCCGAGGCCGGTGAGACAGTCGCGGTCCGGGGCGCGGCGGGCGTACAGCCACTCCTCGCGGGCCAGCCAGCCGTCGTCGGCACGGCGCTCGTCCGGGCCCCAGTCGTGCTGCGTGACGGCCCAGCGGCGGTAGGCGCGGTACAGGTCGGTGGGCGGGTGCCAGGCGCCGGTGTCGCGGCGTACCTGGGCCCGTACGAGGCCGTCGACGGTGAAGAGGGTGAGCTGGGTGGCGTCCGTGACGGCGCCGCGCTGCCCGAAGACGGCGGCGTAATCGGTCAGCCCCTCCGTGCCGTGTGTTTGGCGGAGGGCGTCCAGCGAGGTCTCCGCCGCGCCCGCCCCGAGGGCGTCGCCGATGGCCCCGCCCAGGAGACAGCCGCGTACCCGGCTGCGGAAGTCCTGCTGCTCGGCGCGGCCCCAGATGGCGTTCGCGCTCACTGTGTCCCTCCCGGCACTGCGCCCTCCCGGACCGTGCTGCCGCTCCCGACGCCCTAGGACGCTCGTCTGACGCAGGGCACTGTAATAGACAAAGATTCAGCCACCAGCGGGCAGGAAGGGAATGCGAAGAGGCGACCAATGAACGGCTTTTGATCACTAACGGAACTTTCCGTTCACCTGGGCAATATCGGCGCACGAGTCATCCTCTGCCCCAGGTGTGGGCATGCTCCGACCATGTCCGAGTACGAGTGGGACCGCACGACCATGGCCGTCGTCGCGTGCGCGCTGGCCGGGGACAGCGAGGGCGCGGTGGAGCTGCTGCGGCCGCTCCCGCAGCGCGACACCTGCCACATCGCCGTACGGCTGGCAGCGATGGCCGCCGACGCGCTCATCACCGCGGCCGAGGACGCCGGCGGCGACCGGGCCGAGGCCCTCGCCCGCTGGCAGCAGTGCATCCTCCAGCACGAGACGGAGCACAGCGGCGAAGGATGAGGCGCGGGGCCCCGGCGGACCGTCCGCCAGGGCCCCGCGCGCCGCTACTCCAGTACCGGCAGCAGCTCCGGCAGATGCCCGTCGGACCGCCGGGCCGCCTCCTGGCGCTCCTCGGGCACCGGGCCGTACGTCGTCGTCCGGGGGCGGGCCGGGCGCCCCGCCTCCTCGGCGATGGCGACCAGGTCCCGCACCGACCGGTAGGAGCCGTAACTGGACCCGGCCATCCGGGAGATCGTCTCCTCCATCAGCGTGCCGCCGAGGTCGTTGGCGCCCGAGCGCAGCATTTCGGCCGCGCCCTGGGTGCCGAGCTTGACCCAGCTGGTCTGGATATTGGGGATGTGCGGGTGCAGCAACACCCGTGCCATCGCGGTCACCGCACGGTTGTCGCGCGAGGTGGGCCCGGGGCGGGCGATGCCCGCCAGGTAGACCGGCGCGTTGGTGTGGATGAACGGCAGGGTCACGAACTCCGTGAAGCCCTCGACGCCCTTCTCCCGCGCGGACCGCTGGATGTCGGCCAGCAGCCGGAAGTGACCCAGCCAGTGCCGGGGCTGGTCCACGTGCCCGTACATCATCGTCGAGGACGAGCGGATGCCCAGTTCGTGCGCGGTCTTGATGACCTCGACCCAGGTGGCCGTGGGCAGCTTCCCCTTGGTCAGCACCCAGCGCACCTCGTCGTCGAGGATCTCGGCGGCCGTACCGGGGATCGTGTCGAGCCCCGCCTCCTTGGCGGCGGTCAGCCACTCCCGGATGGACATCCCCGTACGGGTCGCGCCGTTGACGACCTCCATGGGCGAGTACGCGTGGACGTGCATCCCCGGGACGCGCTCCTTCACCGCCCGCGCGATGTCGAAGTACGCGGTACCCGGCAGGTCCGGGTGGATGCCGCCCTGCATGCACACCTCGGTCGCGCCCACGTCCCACGCCTGCTGGGCGCGGTCGGCGACCTGCTCCAGGGAGAGCGTGTACGCGTCGGCGTCCGTACGGCGCTGCGCGAAGGCGCAGAACCGGCAGCCGGTGTAGCAGACGTTGGTGAAGTTGATGTTGCGCGTGACGATGTACGTCACGTCGTCGCCGACCGTCGCCTTACGGAGGTCGTCGGCGATGCCGCAGAGCGCATCGAGAGCCGGCCCGTCGGCGTGCAGCAGGGCCAGCGCCTCGTCGTCCGTGAGCTTCGTCGGATCGTCCGCTGCCTGCTTCAGGGCGGCCCGCACGTCGGTGTCGATGCGCTGCGGCACCATCCCGGGCGCCGCGGCCTCGCGCAGCGCCTCCCAGTCGCCGTACACCTCGTCGAAGTCGTTCCGGCGGTCACCGGTGCGGCCTTCGGTGTCGATGGTGCGGTGCAGGTCCGTACGGCCCGAACCGTGCAGCGAGAACTCCTCGTCCGGCTCCTGCCAGGGGTGCCCCTCGACCACCGCGTCCGGGCGCGCGAGGCCCGTCTCCGGGTCGGCCAGCGCCCGTACGTGCGGCAGCAGCCGCGGGTCCAGCCAGGGCTCGCCGCGCAGCACGAACTCCGGGTAGACGGCGAGGCGTTCCTTGAGCGCGAAGCCGCTCTCCGCCGACCGCGCGGCCAGCTCCTCGATCTGGGGCCAGGGGCGCTCGGGGTTGACGTGGTCCGGGGTGAGCGGTGAGACGCCGCCCCAGTCGTCGATGCCGGCCCCGATGAGCCGCCCGTACTCCGCGTCCACCAGGTTGGGCGGCGCCTGAAGGCACGCGGACGGCCCCATGATGTGCCGCGCGACGGCCACGGTGGCGACCAGGTCGTCCAGCTCCGCGTCCGGCATGCCGCGCATCGCGGTGTCCGGCTTGGCGCGGAAGTTCTGGATGATCAACTCCTGGATGCCGTGGTACGCGCGGGAGACCCGGCGCAGCGCGAACAGCGACTCGGCGCGCTCCTCGTAGGTCTCCCCGATACCGATCAGCAGGCCGCTGGTGAACGGCACGGAGCTGCGCCCGGCGTCCTCCAGGACGCGCAGCCGCACCGCGGGCTCCTTGTCGGGCGAGCCGTAGTGCGGGTTGCCCGGCTCGCTCCACAGCCGCTCGGAGGTGGTCTCCAGCATCATGCCCATCGAGGGCGCGACCGGCTTGAGCCGCTGGAAGTCCGTCCAGGACATGACGCCCGGGTTCAGGTGCGGCAGCAGCCCGGTCTCCTCCAGGATGCGGATCGCCATCGCCCGTACGTAGGCGAGCGTGTCGTCGTACCCCTCGGCCTCCAGCCACTCGCGCGCCTCGGGCCAGCGGTCCTCGGGCTTGTCCCCGAGGGTGATCAGGGCTTCCTTGCAGCCCAGTTCGGCGCCGCGGCGGGCGATGTCCAGGACCTCGTCCGGGGACATGAACATCCCGTGCCCCTCGCGGCGCAGCTTGCCGGGCACGGTGGCGAACGTGCAGTAGTGGCACTTGTCGCGGCACAGGCGGGTGAGCGGGATGAAGACGCTCTTGGAGTACGTGATGACGCCGGGGCGGCCCGCGGCGTCGAGCCCCGCGTCCCGCACCCGGGAGGCGGAGGCGCACAGGTCGTCCAGGTCCTCACCGCGCGCCTGGAGGAGCACGGCCGCCTCGGCCGCGTCCAGCGCCACGCCGTCCCGCGCGCGCCTCAGCGCCCGGCGCATGGCGTTCGCGGTGGGCGCGGGGCGCGGGTTTTCCTGCGTCGGCTGGTCGGACGCCTGCGGAAGCTGCTCGGGTCCCTGCGGGCTGGAAGTCATCCTTCGAGGATACGAGCGGGCGGCAGGCGGCCGAGGGGCCGTGGCGGCCGTTTCGTGTGCCGATGATCACGTAAGACGGAGGTTCCCTCCGGTCGTCGGCCGGGCAGGCGCCCGCCGCCCCCGCGCCGCGCCGCCTCACAGGTACTCCGCGTACGCATCCAGCGCGCGCAGCACCTCGCCCTCACCCGCCGGCGGCAGCTGGACCACCACCTCGTCCACGCCGAGCTCCTGAAAGCGCGCCAGCTTCCCGGCCGAGGGCCGCACCCCGTACGGGACCACCACCGGCTCCCCCTCACGTCCGGCCTCGGCCCACACCCTGCGCAGTTCCGGCACCGCCTCGGCCAGCCCCCGCCCGCCGATCGGCAGCCAGCCGTCCGCGTACTCCGCGATGTGTGCGAACAGCGTCGGGCCCGCCCCGCCGCCGACCAGGACGCGCGGGGCACCCTTCACCGGTTTCGGATACGCGTGGCTCGCCCGGACGGACCCGAAGGTTCCCTCGTACGCGGTCGGTTCGTCCGCCCACAGGGCGCGCATCAGCGCGACCCGGTCCCGGGCGAGCGCCCGCCGCGAGGACCACTCCACCCCGTGGTCGGCGGCCTCCTCCACGTTCCAGCCGAAGCCGACGCCCAGCGTGAACCGCCCTCCGGAGAGGAAGTCCAGCGTCGCCACCTGCTTCGCCAGACCGACCGGATCGTGCTGGGCGACCAGCGTGATGCCCGTGCCCAGCGTCAGCCGCTCGGTGACGGCCGCCGCCTGGCCGAGCGCGACGAACGGGTCGAGGGTGCGGCCGTACTCGCGCGGCAGCGGTTCACCCATCGGCGCAGGGGTGTCGCGGGAGACCGGGATGTGGGTGTGCTCGGGCAGGTACAGCCCGGCGAACCCGCGCTGCTCCAGCTCACGGGCCAGCCGCACCGGCCGGATCGTCTCGTCGGTCAGGAAGATCGTGGTCGCGATCCGCATGTGTCGCCTCCGCGTCGGCCGTCCTGTTCAGGGGTGTGGTGAGCGCATGTTGCCGCACCGTCGCCGACTTATCCACAGGCCTTTCCGTCCGTGTCACACACGCGTACAACAGTTTTCACACGACGCGGGAGAGACCCGGGAGAACCGACGGAGAAGCTGCGATGGACCGGCGCGACATCCTGAGAATCGGTGCCGTCGCGGGCGCCACCGGAGCCCTTACGCTCAGCCCCGTGAACTTCGCAGGCGCCGAGGGGCGCACGGACGGATCCGGCGGCCCCACGGACGGGTCCGGCAGACCTGCCGGACCGGCCGAGGAGACCCGGACCGTCTCCGGCCACCTCCCGACCGGCGCTCCCGACTTCGTGTACGTCCCGGTGGAAGTCCCGCGCGGTGTCCGCGAGATCGCCGTCTCCTACCGGTACGACAAGCCGTCCGTCCCCGCCGGCACCAACGGCAACGCCTGCGACATCGGCATCTTCGACCAGCGCGGCACCGAGCTGGGCGGCGCGGGCTTCCGCGGCTGGTCGGGTGGTGCCCGCACGGAGTTCTTCCTGCGCGCCGACGACGCGACCCCCGGCTATCTGCCCGGCCCGATCCGGCCCGGGACCTGGCACATCGCGCTCGGCCCGTACACCGTCGCGCCCCAGGGCCTGGACTACGAGATCACCGTGACCCTGCGGTACGGCGCCGCCGGCGAGACGCCGAAGCCGGTGTACCCGCCGCAGCGCGCCAAGGGCCGCGGCCGCGCCTGGTACCGCGGCGACAGCCACCTGCACAGCGTCCACTCCGACGGGAAGCGCACCCCCGCGCAGATCGCCGCGCTCGCCCGCGCCGCGGGACTGGACTTCCTCACCACCACCGAGCACAACACCACCTCCTCCCACCGCGTGTGGGAGGGCCTGTGGGGCGACGACCTCCTGATCCTCACCGGCGAGGAGATCACCACCCGTAACGGCCACGTCGTGGCGATGGGCACCGACCCGGGTGTCTTCATCGACTGGCGCTACCGGGCCCGCGACAACGCCTTCGGGAAGTTCGCCCGCGCCGTCCGCCGGGCGGGCGGCCTGGTCATCCCTGCCCATCCGCACGCCACCTGCATCGGCTGCAACTGGAAGTTCGGGCTGAACGAGGCGGACGCGGTGGAGGTCTGGAACGGCCCGTACACACCTGACGACGAGGTCACGCTCGCCGAGTGGGACAACACCCTCGTCGCCCACGCGCAGGGCCGCGGCGACTGGCTCCCGGCGGTCGGCCACAGCGATGCGCACCGCGACCCGGACGTCGTCGGCCTCCCCCAGACGGTCGTACTGGCCGACGACCTCTCCCGGCAGGCCGTTCAGGACGGCATACGGGCGGGCCGTGTCTGGATCGCCGAGTCCGCGAAGATCGGCCTCTCCTTCTCCGTCACCGGCGAGCGCGGAGAACACGCGGGCATCGGAGAACGGCTGCGGGTGACCGGTACGTCCTCGGTGACCGCTCGGCTGGAGGTGAGCGGCGCCCCCGGCTGCACGGTCTCGTACCTCACCGACCAGGGTCTGCGGTACTCCGAGCCGCTGCCGGAGTCCGGCTCCGGCACGGTCAGCTGGCGGACCACGGCCGACAACGCCGCCTACATACGCGCCGAGGTCCGTCACCCCGCGACCACACCGGGCCTGCCGGGCCCGATGGCAGCGATGACCAACCCTGTCTTCGTGGAGCGAGGGTGACCCGAGAGCGCCTGTGAGAACGATTGGGGGCTGGGAGTGGAGGGGGTGGGGCGGGGGGGCGGGAGGGGGAGGCCCCCCGGGGAGGGGCGAGAAGGGGAAGGGTGAAAGGGACAAAGGGGCCGGAAGCGCCAGCCCCCCTTACGCCTGCCGGAACCCCGGACCCCGATACGCCCGCCGGAACCCCAGTCCCCGATACGCCCGCCGGAACCCCGATCCCCGACCCCTGCCCCGCCCGTAAGAACCCAGCAGCCCCCGCTCCCGCCCCTCTCTCAGTCCTCCACCACCAGCGCCGGAGTGCTCCGGGTGAGGACCTCGCCGCGGAAGAAGGCCGGGCTGCGGCGCTGCATGATCAGCATGAGCACGAAGCCGAGCACGAGCAGGCCGACGCCGATGACGAAGACCGAGCCGACACCGAGAACGGAGCTGCCGGTGCCGTAGGCCGGGTCCCAGATGTCGATGAGGGTCTTCACGAAGACGCCGGTCAGCAGTAGCCCGCCGAGCGCCGGGAAGACGCCCTTGAGCATCAGGTCGCGGGCGGACTTGCGCAGGTCGGCGCGGAAGTACCAGGCGCAGGCGAAGGCCGTGATCGCGTAGTAGAAGCAGATCATGAGGCCGAGGGCGTAGATCGTGTCGACGAGGACGTTCTCGCTGAGGAAGGTCATCACGGCGTAGAAGACGCCGGTGGCGATGCCGGCCGCGACGGTGGCCCGGCCCGGCGACCGGAACCGGGGGTGGATGCGGGCGAAGGAGGCGGGCAGCGCCTCGTACGTGGACATCGCCAGGACCGTGCGGGCGACCGGGATGAAGGTGGTCTGCAGCGAGGCGGCGGCCGAGGCGAGCACGGCGACGAAGAGCAGTACGCCGAGGGCGGAGCCCATGACCGGACCGGCGAGGGCGGCGAAGACGTTGTCCGAGGTGTCGGGGTTGCCGAGGCCCAGGCCCTTGGTGCCGACGCCGGAGAACATCTGCGCGGCCACCGCGGTGGTCAGGTAGGAGCCGATGAGCACGACCATGGCGAGCATCGCGGCGCGGCCAGGGGTCTTCTCGCTGCCCGTGGTCTCCTCGTTCACCGTGAGGCAGGTGTCCCAGCCCCAGAACATGAAGATCGAGAGGGAGAGTCCGGCGGTGAAGGACGCGAAGGACTTCACCTCGAAGGGGTTCAGCCAGGACCACTGGAAGTCGATGGAGCCGGTGAGGTCGCCGGAGCGGGCCTTCCCGATCGCCATGGCGACGAAGACGACGAGCACGACGAGCTGCAGGCCGACGAGCGCGTACTGCAGGCCTTTGGTGGTGGTCACGCCGCGGTAGCTGATCGCGGTGGCGATGGCGACGAAGGCCAGGCAGGTCAGGACGTGGACGGGCTTGTTGCCGTCCAGGGCGGCGACGGAGTCGCTGCCCGTGAGCTGGCCGAGGAGGAGGTAGAAGAAGGAGGTGGCGACGCCGGCGAGGTTCGACAGCACGATGATCGTCGCGATCACGAGGCCCCAGCCGCACATCCAGCCGATGCGGGGCCCGAAGGCCTTCACCGTCCAGGTGAAGGAGGTGCCGCAGTCGGGGACGGCGTTGTTCAGCTCGCGGTACGCGAAGGCGACCAGCAGCATCGGCAGGAAGCCCGCGAGGAAGACGGCGGGCATCTGGAGGCCGACCTCGCCGACGGTGGGACCGAGGGTGGAGGTCAGGCAGTAGACGGGGCCGACGGTGGACAGTCCGATGACGGCACTGCCGAGCAGGCCGACGGAGTTGCCGCTGAGGCCTTTGCTGCGGGTTTCGCCCGATGCGTCGCCGTTGACGCCCGTTACCGTGTCTCCGGCCGGAGGCCGAGGGTCTACCTGAACCATGAACAGGACGTTAAGCGCTGCTGTATTCGTATCCGGATGATCGAACTCCGGCGACTGAACCTTGCATGTGAAGGGAAGTTGGCGCTAACGCCTGTTAATCAGCGGGCGACAGAAGCTCATAGCCAGGTAACAGCAAGGTCCAATTGTTGAGAACGGAATTACGGGAACCGCAGCCCTGTCCGTTTTGTTGGGGTTCAAAAATTTCCCATGGCTGTCCGTTATCCGGACTCGACGCCTCCGTCCGGGTGAACAACGGACAGCGCACCGTACTCACCCCGGCCAGACGAGCGCCTGCAGTTCGCTGTACGCACGGAGGGCGTACGCCCCGACGTCACGGCCCACGCCGCTCTGCTGGAAGCCGCCGAACGGGGCCTCCATGTTGCGGCCCACCGTGTCGATGCCGCCCCCGCCGGCGCGCAGCCGGCCGGCTACCCGGAAGGCCCGCGCGACATCGCCGGACCGGACGTAGTCGATCAGCCCGTAGTCGCTGTCGCCGGCGAGCGCGACGTGCTCCTCCTCGTCGCCGGCGAGCGCGACGACCTCCTCCTCGCCGAAGGGGAGGGCGGCGACCACCGGCCCGAAGATCTCCTCCCCGACGATGCGCATCCCGGGGCGCAGTCGGCGAAGAGGGTGGGGGCGCCCTACCAGCCGCGGTCCCGCGCCGGGCGCTCGCCGCCCGTGACCAGCCGGGCGCCTTCCTTGCGGCCGAGCTCGACGTACGCCTCGACGCGGTCGCGGTGTGCCGCGGGGATGACCGGGCCGACGACCGTGTCCCGCTCGCGCGGGTCGCCCACCCTCAGGGCGCCGGCGTACCGCGCGAGCCCGTCGGCCAGCCGCTCGCACACGCCGCGCTGGGCGAGCACCCGGGTGGGCGCGGTACAGGTCTGGCCGCTGCAGAAGGAGAAGGCGGTGCCGATGCCGGCCACGGCCGCCGGCAGGTCGGCGTCGTCGAAGACGAGCGCGGCGCCCTTGCCGCCCAGTTCCATCAGCTGCCGTTTTCCTGCCGCGGCCACACACCTCGGCGATGGCCCGGCCGACCGCCGTGCTGCCGGTGAAGCTGACCATGTCCACGTCCGGCGCGTCGACCGCGGCCTCGCCCACTTCGGGGCGCGAGCCGGTCACCACGTTCACCACGCCGGGCGGCGCTCCGGCCTCGGCCGGCGCGCGCGAGTCGAGGCGGGGGCTGTCGCCGGGCGGGTCGTGGACGAACGTGGCGGGCCCGGCGTCGACGCGTTCCGGGTCGGGGAGGACCAGGTCGGCGTGGTACCCCTCGGCGACCCGGCCGCGGTCGCGCAGTCCGAAGAGGCGTGCCGGGTCGTCGGTGAGCATCTGCACGGCATGGAGGGGGTGGCGTACGGGTCGCAGAAGAGCTGTGCGTCGTAGTGCGTGTGCGGGTCGACGAATCCGGGGGCGAGGACGAGGCCTTCGGCGTCCTCGCTGGTGCGGGCCGGCGTCGTGGTACGTCGCGGGCAGCCGGTCCCGCCAGACGTGCGGCGGCTCCACCGTGTGGTCGTCCACCGAGATGATCCTGGGGAAGGTCTCCGGGGCCTCCGAGGCCTTCGAGGTCTCCGAGGCCTCCGAGGTCTCCGCGTGCATCGCCATGCGCCTCACAGCAGCGGTGCCCTGACGAGCCGTCAACTACGGGGAAACGGACGATTCCCCTCCGGCGGTACGGCGTCGGCCGGCGCCCGGCCGTCTTCCGGCCCGGTGGATCACAAGAGGAGGGATTGTGCACAGACCCGACCCCTACTGACGCAGGGGCCGCGGACAAGGCAGACTGGCCGATGCGAACGAGATGCACAGGCAGGGGGAGACCATGGACGAGAGTCCGGGGCAGGGGCAGCAGCAGCTCCGCTTCACCGTGCTCGGTCCCGTACGGGCCTGGCGGGGCGGCACGCCGCTCGCAGCCGGCACCCCGCAGCAGCGCGCCCTGCTCGCCGCTCTGCTGCTGCGCGGCGGCCGCACCGCCACCGCCGCCGAACTGGTCGACGCCATCTGGGGCGACGAGCCCCCGCACGCCGCGCTCGCGGCGCTGCGGACCTATGCCTCCCGGCTGCGCAAGGCGCTCGGCGCGGACGCCGACGCGCTGGTCAGCGAGTCCGGCGGCTACGCACTCCAGCCCGGCCGGCCGGGCGCGCTCGACCTGGACCTGGACCGCGCCGAAGCCTTCGCGGCCGAGGCCGAGAAGGCCCGTGCGAGCGGCGACCGCTGCCGCGCCCGTGACCTGCTGGACTCCGCCCTCACCCTCTGGAACGGCGAACCGCTCGCGAGCGTTCCCGGCCCGTACGCGGAGAATCAGCGCACCCGCCTGGAGGAATGGCGGCTCTCCCTCACCGAGGCCCGGCTCGACCTGGACCTGGAGCTGGGCAACCACGCCGAGGCGGTGTCCGAACTGACCGCGCTCACGGCCGCCCACCCGCTGCGCGAACGGCTCCGCGAACTCCTCATGCTCGCGCTGTACCGCTCTGGACGGCAGGCCGAGGCGCTGGCCGTCTATGCCGATACCCGCCGTCTGCTCGACGCCGAGCTGGGCGTCGAGCCCTGCGCCTCCCTTGCTGAGCTGCACCAGCGCATCCTGCGGGCCGACGCCGGCCTGGACGCGCCCAGCCCGCCGCCGGAGGAGCAGACCGGCGCGGGCCCCGCCCCCCTGCGCCCCCAACAGCTCCCGGCCACCGTCGCGGACTTCACCGGCCGCGTCTCCTTCGTCGCGGAGCTGAGCGACCAGCTCGCCACGGCCGAGGGCAGCGTGATGGCGGTCTCCGCGCTCACCGGCATCGGCGGCGTCGGCAAGACCACGCTGGCCGTCCACGTCGCGCACGCGGCCCGCGAGCACTTCCCCGACGGCCAGCTCTACGTCGACCTGCAGGGCGCCGGCCACACCCCTGCCGAACCGGAGGCCGTCCTCGGCGCCTTCCTCCGTGCGCTCGGCACACCGGACTCCTCCATCCCCGACGGCGTGGCCGAACGCGCGGCGCTGTACCGCTCCACGCTCGCCGGGCGCCGCGTCCTGGCGCTGCTGGACAACGCGCGGGACGCCGCCCAGGTACGGCCCCTGCTGCCCGGTACGGAGGGCTGCGCCGCGCTGATCACCAGCCGCGCCCGCATGATCGACCTGGCCGGCGCGCACCTCATCGACCTCGACGTGATGAGTCCCGAGGAAGCCCTGACCCTCTTCACCCGCATCGTCGGGGAGGAGCGGGTCGGCGCCGAACGCAAGGCCGCCATGGACGTGGTGGGTGCCTGCGGCTTCCTGCCGCTGGCCATCCGCATCGCCGCCTCCCGGCTCGCCTCGCGCCGTACGTGGACCGTCTCCGTACTCGCCCGCAAGCTCGCCGACGAGCGGCGCCGCCTGGACGAACTGCGCGCGGGCGACCTGGCCGTCAAGGCCACCTTCGAGCTGGGGTACGGGCAGCTGGAACCGGTACAGGCGCGCGCGTTCCGGCTGCTGGGGCTGGCCGACGGGCCCGACATCTCGCTCGCCGCCGCGGCGGCCCTGCTGGACATGGACGTCGACGCGGCCGAGGAACTGATCGAGTCCCTGGTCGACGCCTCGCTCCTCGAATCGGCGGCCCCGGGCCGCTACCGCTTCCACGACCTGGTCCGCCTCTACGCGCGCAGCTGCGCCGAGCGCGACGAGCACCCGCCCTCCGAGCGGGCCGCAGCCCTCTCCCGGCTGCTGGACTTCTACCTGGCCTCGGCGGCCCGTATGTACGCCCTGGAGCGCCCCGGCGACCGGCTCGTCGACCACATGGAGAGCACCCGGTATCCGGGGCTGGCCTTCGAGGACCGCGCGGTGGCGCTGGAGTGGCTGTTCAGCGAGGCGGGGTGTCTGCTGGCCTGCGCGCAGCAGTCCACCGGCGCGGACACGGTGCGGCGCGCCGCCGATCTGCTGCTGCTCACCAAGGACCTGGCCGAGTCCGGTGCCGACGCGCGCCAGCACGACCAGGCCAACATGACCGTGCTCGCGGCCGCCCGCGCGCTGGGTGACCAGCACGCCGAGGCCCGTATCCACACCTCGCTCGCCTACATCCGTACGCTGGCCGGGCGGCTGGACGACGCGGACGACCACGCCAAGGCAGCGATGCTCCTCGGTCTGGCGACGGAGGACCCGATCTCCTCGTCCTACGCGCCCAACGACCGCGGGATCATCGCGGGCGCGCAGGGCCGGCACGACGACGCCGAGGCCTACCTCAGCCAGGCGCTGATCGCGTTCCGTGAAGACCGCAACCAGCAGTCCGAGGCCAGCGCGCTGTGCAACCTCTCGCGAGTACACCTGGACACCGGCCGGGTGGACAGCGCCATCGAGCTCGCCGAGGAGGGCGTCGCGATCTACCGCAGAATCGGCGCGACCCGCCGGCTGGCCAACGGCATGTACGCGCTGGCGCTCGCCTTCACCGCCGCCGGGCGGCTGGACGACGCCGGGCAGCAGCTCAACGCCGCGCTGACCATCTTCCAGGACAGCCGGCAGCCGTTCTGGGAGGGCATGACGTACTTCCGGCTGGCCGAGGTCGACCTCGCGGCCCAGCGGCCCGCGCGCGCCGCCAACTACGCCGAGCAGGCCCTGACCGCGCTGCGCGGTGTCGGCGGTGAGCTCTGGCGCGCCAACGCGCTGACCACGTTGGGGCGGGCGCTGAGCCAGGTCGGGCACACCGGGCGGGCCCGGGTGTGCTGGCAGGAGGCGCTGACCGTCTACGAGCGGCTGGGTGCGGCGGAGAGCGCGCAGGTGCAGCAGCTGCTCTCCCCCGCCGCCGTCGCCTGACCGGGCATCGGCGCAGCTCGGTGAGGTAATCGCCGCCGTTTATCGATCGTTCATCGCCGCGCGTCACTCTTCTACGTACCGAACCGCCGCCTCGGGGGGCAAGCGGCTCGGTGACGAGGCCCCACCGCAAGGTGTTCGGCCCTGGTTCACCCGTCCGGCGACCCACGGGGGAGTCGCCGGGCCGGTGGACCGCAAGCGCCCACACACAGGAGTTGATCACTGTGAGCACCGAGAAGAAGGCCCCACGGGCCGGCGAGAAGGACGTCGTCAAGCCGCTCGACAGCCACCGTCCCATCATCGGCGACGAGGTCGTCACCATGGGGGACAGCCACCGTCCGATCATCGGTGAAGAGGTCCTGGCCGCGCAGGAGGGCCAGCGTCCGGTCGCGGCCGACACCGCGATCGCCGCGCCGCAGGACAGCCACCGGCCGATCGCCGAGCCGAAGTTGGAGCACTGATCCGGCGCACGGCCCGCTGAACCACCATCCGGGGGATCGCAGGGGCCGGTTTCGACGGCAAGGAGGGGATGCCGTCGGGGCCGGTCCCTGCGGCGTGTCCGGGGCCGGACGCGGGGACCCACGGGCGTGCGCATGAGTTGACGGGCCGTCAGGTACGGTGCTGCAGTCGCGCCATGTCCCGTACCGTCCCGTCCGTTGCCGGGAGGCGCGCCGTGCATGAGTCCGGTCGGATACGCACGCTCTGGGAGCTGGTCGAGCACCGGGCCGCCGCTTCGGCGGACGCGGTGAAGTTCTACGAGCCGGACGGGCGCACCGTCACCTTCGGGGAGGCGCGGGAGCAGGCGCTGCGCGCGGCGGCGGGCTTCCGGGAGCTGGGCGCCGGGTCCAGGACGCGGCTGGCGTGGCAGCTGCCGATCCGGGTGAGCACGCCCTCGCCTCGCGCGCGCCGGCCCGGCTGGGGGCCGTGCATCGAGGAGCTCGTGCACGGCCGTCCGGCGGTGGCGGAGGCGGCGGTCATCGGGCTGCCGGACCGGGAGCGCGGCGAGCGGGTGTGCGCGGTGGTCACGCTCGCGGGCCCGGCCGGACCGCTTCTCGCGCCGACGGAACTGACGGACCATCTGCGGCGGGCCGGCCTGATGACGCAGAAGCTGCCGGAGCAGCTGGAGATCGCGATGGCGCTGCCGCGCGGCGGCCCGCTGGGCAAGGTGCTCAAGAGTGAGCTGCGGGTACGGTACGCGCGCGAACGCGCCGACGACTAGCGCCGGTTGATAAGTGGTAGAGAACATTCCGGGTGTTTCCGGCGTGATCACCGGTAAAACGGAGTGATCTTGTCCACACGGAATGCCGCTTTCCCACTTCGCCGTGCGAAAGGTCACTTGGTGGGTAACATCGCGGCGGCGATCAGGTGTTCGTCTGCCGTCGCCAAGCCGCCCCCCACACGAGGACCCCGATGACTTCCATACCGGCGACACTGTTCTGGTGCCTGGCCGCAGGCACGGCCGCCGCGGTGGTGATGATCTTCTTCCTGGTCCGCAGCAGGCAGCGGACCCAGGCCCTGCGCCGGCACCTGGACACGGCAGAGGCCCGCGCCTCCGCGGCCGAGCGCGGGCACACCGAGCTCGCCGCGCAGCTCCGCGCGACCGAGGCCGAACTCCGTCACCTCGCCGAGGCCCGGCTGCCCGACCTCGCCACCTCACTGGCCCATCCGCACGTCGCCGTCCGCGGGCTGAACGACCCCCGCTTCACGGGAACCGACGTGGACCGGGCGCTGACCGCGGCCATGGACCAGCTCACGCAGGCGGTCACCAAGGAGCGGGCCCGGGTCGACGAGGCGGCGCAGGCCGCGATGCGCGGCGCCACCACGACCATCCAGGCGCTGCTCTACCGCCTCCAGACGCTGCTGCAGGAGATGCAGCACCGCTACGACGACCAGGCCGTCGCCCAGGATCTGCTGCAGGCGGACTTCCTCAACGAACAGGCGCTGCGCCGGGTGCAGACCACCGGCGTCGTCTGCGGCGCCTGGCCGGGCCTGACCCGCGACGACTCGCACCTCGCCGACCTCGTGGTCGGCGCGATGTCCCGGCTGCGCGGCTACGAACGCGTCCAGGTCAGCAACCTGCTGCGGGACCCGGTGGGCGTGGTCGCCCGCGCCGTCGAGCCGGTCGCCGTCGCCCTCACCGAACTGCTCGCCAACGCGCTGCACCACTCCCACCACGAACTGCCCGTGGCCGTCACGCTCCAGCAGGGCAACCGCGGTGCCTCCGTCATCGTCGACGACTACGGCATCGGCATGCACCCGGACGAGATCGAGCACGCGATGCGCCTGCTGAGCGGCGGAGAGCGGGTCCTGCTCACGGAGCTCGGCGACCCGCCGCGGTCCGGCTTCGCGGCCGTGGGCCAGCTGGTGCGGCAGTACGCCTTCACGGTGCACGTCGAGTCCTCGCCGTACGGCGGCGTGCGCGCCGTCGTCTACATCCCGGGCGACCCGCTGCTGACGCTGATGGACGAGGACACCCAGCCGATGTCGGTCATGGCCCCGCTGCCGCCGCAGATGATGCGGGCGCACTCGACGCCGCTGGCGCCGCCGCAGGCCGCCCCGCTGCCGGCACCCGCGGCAGGGGCCGCGCCGGTGGCCTCGGCGGAACACACGTCCGCCCGCACCCCGGAGGCTTCCGTGCAGCGCACGCCCACTCGCGCGCCCGAATCCGAGCCCGCGTACGCGCCGGAGGCCCCGGCCGCCCGCGCACCGGAGCCCACGCCCGCGCCGGAGCCCACGCCCGCGCCTGCGCCCGAGCACGGGCCGGCGCACACGCCGGGGTCCGAGCCCGACACGGCGAACGAACTGCCGCGCCGCCGCCGGCGCCGGCCCACCACCGAACCCGAACCCGCCCTCCCCCGCACGGAACCCGTCGCCGAGCGCAGCCCGCAGGAGTCCGCCACCCGCTGGGCCGCCCTGCAGCGCGGCACTCTCTCCGGGCGGGCCGAAGCCGACAACCGCATTCCGCGCCCCGAAGGGAACGACCGAGCATGAGCACCCCTGTCCGCCGTCGTGTCACGCAGGACCAGTCCTGGGTGCTGGCCCCGCTGCTGGAGCTGCCGCACGTCCTGCACGCGGCCGTCATCTCCGGCGACGGCTTCATCGAAGGTTCCTCGCCCGGACTCGCCCGGGAGGCCGCCGAGGGCGTGGCCGCCATGATGTCGGCGCTCCAGGGCGCGGGCCGCGCGGTGACCGCCGCGTTCACCGGCCAGGACGACGCCCGGCTGCGGCAGACCGTCGTGGAGTCCGAGGAGGGCTGGGTGCTCGCCATCCCGGCCGGCGAGAACACCTGCCTCGCGGTCTTCGCCGGCCCCGACGTCAACATGGGCGTCGTCTCCCACCAGATGCAGGTCCAGGTCGCCACCCTCGGCGCGAAGGCGATGAGCTCGCCGCCCCGGGAAACGGGTCCGGCCGCATGACGCCCCGCCAGAGCAACCGGCGTCTCGTACCGGCCTATCTGGCGACCGGCGGCCGCGCCCGCCCCAGCCGCAACACCCTGGACCGGCTCACCGTGCTGTACGGCGCCACCGTCACGGCGCCCGCGGGGCTGCGTCCCGAGGCGCTGCGGCTCCTGGAGCTGCTGCGGCCGGGCGCGCTGACCGTCGCCGAGACCGCCTCGCACCTGCGGCTGCCGGTCAGCGTCGTGAAGGTCCTGGTGGCCGATCTCGTCGACGCCGGCCACCTGCACGCCCGATCCCCCATCCCCGAAGCCGAACAGATCGACCGGCAGATTCTGGAGAGGGTCCTCGATGGACTCCGCACTCTCAAGTCCTAGCGCAGCGGGCGGCGCCGACAGCGCCGCCGAGGGCGCCGGCCATGGCGCCATGTACCTGTCCGGTACCGACCAGACCCTGGTGAAGCTGCTGGTCGCCGGCCCCTTCGGGGTCGGCAAGACCACCTTCATCCGGGCGCTGTCGGAGACCCCGCCGCTGCACACCGAAGAGGTGATGACGCAGACCGGCGCGTTCGTCGACAACCTGGCCGGGGTCCGCGACAAGACCACGACCACCGTCGCCATCGACTTCGGGCGGATCACGCTCGCCGGCGACCTCGTGCTGTACCTCTTCGGCACGCCGGGCCAGAAGCGGTTCCGGCCGCTGTGGCAGGACATCGCGCGCGGCGCCGTCGGCGCGCTGGTACTGGCCGACACCCGGCGGCTGGCCGACTCCTTCGAGGTCATGGACATCATCGAGGAGGCCGGGCTGCGGTACGCGGTGGCCGTCAACGCCTTCCCCGACGCCCCCGCCCACCCCGTCGAGACCCTGCGCGACCACCTCGACCTGCACGAGGACACCCCGCTGGTGGTGTGCGACGCCCGCGACCGTGACCAGTCGCTCGACGCGTTGATCGCCCTGGTCGGGCACGTCCTGGACCACACGCCCGGAGACCCCGCATGACCACCCCCCACGAGTACGGGGCGCTGCCGCCCGAGTCCCCCGCTGCCCCGGGCGGGGCGACACCGCCCCCGGGCTGCCCCGCACACGGCGGAACGGCCGCACACGGCGGCGGGACCGGAGCGTCCGCGCCGTTCCCGCCGCAGGCCGCACACGCCGCGCCCTACGACCCCGCACAGGACGTCGTGCGGCTGTACGGGCCGGACTTCGCCGCCGATCCGCACGGCATCTACGACCTGCTGCGGCGGCAGGGACCGGTCGCCCAGGTCGAGATCGCGCCGGACGTGACCGCGATGCTGGTCACCGACTACCGCGCCGCCCTGGAACTGCTGCACGACGAAGCCACCTGGTCCAAGGACTCCCGGCCCTGGATGCCGACCGTACCGGCGGACTCGCAGGTCATGCCGATGCTCGCCTGGCGCCCCAACGTGTTCTTCAGCGACGGCGAGGCGCACGACCGCTACCGCAAGGTGATCACCGACAGCTTCGCGCTGATCGAGCCGCACGAGCTGCGCTCCTACGTGCACGGCGCGGCCGACCAGCTGATCAGCCGGTTCGGCGCCGAGGGCCGGGCCGACCTGATCTCCCAGTACGCGCGCGTCCTGCCCCTGATGATCTTCAACCGGGTCTTCGGGCTCCCCGACTCCTACAGCGACCGGCTGATCTCCGCGCTCGCCGACATGCTGGAGGGCGCCAGCCCCGAACAGGCCGCGCAGGCCAACGAGAACTTCACCCGCTACATCATGGAGCTGGTCGCCGCCAAGAAGGAGCGCCGCGGCCCCGACCTCACCTCCTGGTTCATGGACCACCCCGCCGGGCTGACCGACGAGGAGCTGATCCACCAGATCGTCATCACCATGGGCGCCGGGCACGAGCCGACCACCAACCTCATCGGCAACGCGCTCGCCCGCATGCTCTCCGACGACCGTTACTACAGCACCCTGTCCGGCGGCGCGCTGACCGCCCGCGACGCCATCAACGACGTGCTGTGGAACGACCCGCCGCTCGGCAACTACTCCGCGCACTTCCCCCGCCGGGACGTCTTCTTCCACGGCACCTGGATCCGCGCGAACCAGCTCACCCTGGTCTCGTACGCCGCGGCCAACGCGCAGTTCGGTACCACCCCGCTGGAGCAGCCCCGCGCGGGCGGCGGCGCACACCTGTCCTGGGCCGCCGGGCCGCACGCCTGTCCCGTACGCCCCACCGCGCTGCTCATCGCGACCACCGCCATCGAGCGGCTCACCGCCTGGCTCTCCGACATCGAACTCACCGTGCCCTTCGATCAGCTGGAGTGGCGGGTCGGCGCCTTCCACCGCGCCCTGACCGCGCTCCCGGCCCGCTTCTCCCCCCTCACCCCCGATCAGGCAGGAGCTACCCCATGGGACAGCAGCCCGTCGCCATCGACCCGGCCGGCACCGACCTCCCCGGCGAGGCCGCCCGCCTCCGCGCGATAGGCCCAGCGGCGCTCGTCGAGCTGCCCGGCGGCATCAACGCCTGGTCGGTGGGCGGGCACGGCCTGCTCAAGCGGCTGCTCGCCGACGACCGGGTGAGCAAGGACCCGCGGCAGCACTGGCCCGCCTGGCGGAACGGCGAGCACCACGACAGCTGGCTGCAGTCCTGGGTCGGCGTCGAGAACATGTTCACCGCCTACGGCGCCGATCACCGCCGGCTCCGCAAGCTCGTGGCGCCCGCGTTCACCGGCCGGCGCACCGAGGCCATGGCACCCCGCGTCGAGCGGATCACCAAGGAGCTGCTGGCGGACCTGGAGGCGGTACCCGCCGGCGAACCGGTCGATCTGATCTCCTCCTACGCGCTCCCCCTTCCGATGCGGATGATCTGCGAACTCTTCGGCATTCCCGAGGAGTCCCGGGTCGAGGTCGGCTCGGTCATCGACGAGGTCATGGACACCTCCGCCACCCCGGAGCAGGCCTCCGCCACCGCCGCGAAGATCACCGCCGTACTGGGTGACCTGATCTCCCTGAAGCGGCGCGAGCCCGGCGACGACATGACCAGCGTCCTGGTCTCCACCCGTGACGACGACGGCTCCCGCCTGGAGGAGCGGGAGCTGCTCGACACCCTCCTGCTGGTCATCGGCGCCGGCTACGAGACCACCGTCAACCTCATCGGCAACGCCGTCCACGCCCTGCTCACCCACCCCGAGCAACGTGCCCTGCTGGCCGACGGGCGGGCCGGCTGGGACGACGTCATCGAGGAGACGCTGCGCTGGGCCCCCAGCATCGCCAACCTGCCGCTGCGCTACGCGGTCGAGGACATCCCCCTGGAGGACGGCACCGTCATCCGGCGGGGCGAACCGATCCTCGCCGCCTACGCCGCGGCCGGCCGGGACCCCGAGCGGCACGGGCCGGACGCCGACTCCTTCGAGCTGAGCCGTGCCGACCGCGAGCACCTGGCGTTCGGCCACGGGGTGCACTACTGCCTGGGCGCGCCGCTGGCCCGTATGGAGGCGCGTACCGCCCTGCCCGCGCTCTTCGCGCGCTTCCCGGACATCGAGCTGGCCGTTTCCCCGGGCGAACTGCGGGCCACCGGCTCGTTCATCGGGAACGGCCTGCAGTCCCTCCCGGTCCGCCTCGCCCGCCGCTGACCGTACGGAGCTCCGCCTTCAGGACCTTGCGCCGGCGTTGCGCGGCAACTCGGGCAGGAACATCGCCTCCTGGGCACCTTGTAGTCGGCCTCCTCCCGGCGTGACCGGACGATCACCTCGTCCCCCGTCACGGTCGCGCCGGGACGCCGCACCACGTACGCCCGGCCGACCTCGCCCAGCCGGGCGTCGGGGGTCCCGATCACGGCCGCGTCGGCGATGTCCGGGTGCCGGAGCAGCAGTTGCTCGATCTCGGCCGGGTAGGCGTTGAACCCGCCGACGACGAACATGTCCTTGATCCGTGGCCGAGACCGTCGCGGCGCACCTCTTCGAGGAGCGGCGCACGGGGGGGGCGCCCCTTCGGGTGCGGTGACCCGCCACGAGGGCGGACCACGGGGCCGGGCGCGGGGTCAGACGACGCTGCGGACCGCGCAGCGGGTGACCTTGCCGGCCCGGTCGGGGTGGGCCATAGGGACGCTGAAGAGCGGGTCTCCGGCCGCGTCGTCCTCGTCGTCCAGGATGGGGTCGACCTTCCGCTCCCCGGTGTCCACCACCGAGCCGTCCGCGCCGCGGAACTCGACCGTGATCGTCACCTCGTCGTACAGGCCGTCGTCCGTCAGCCGGACCTTCGCGCCCGGCCGGGCCGCCTTCGGGTGCTCGGGCACGCATTCCACGACCCTGCCCCGGGTTTTCGCGGTGGCACTCGGGCTGCTGTCCGGGCCGCCGCTGCCGTAGTCGTCATCGTCGTAGTCGTCGTCATCGTCGTAGTGGTTGCTGCTGCCGTGGGAGCCGCTGCTGCTGGAGTGCGCGCTGCAGCCTCCGCCGCCGCCGTCACCGCCACGGCTTCCGCCGTGCGGCCGGAAGCCGGTGAGTGAGAGCAGGACGACGGCCACGACGGCCGTGAGCCGCAGGTGGCGGCGTGTCATAGGAATTCCCCCGAGTTGCTGAAGTGGACGCGTCACGATACCGGGACCGCATTGCCGTGGCGGGGCACGGCGGCACGGCGTAGCGTCGGTTCTGGAGGGAACCAGGAAGAGCGGGACAACGCGAAGCGACGAAGCGAAGCGAGGCGACGCCGGTGATTCGCAACGTGATCGGCTCCCTGATCGCCCTCATCGGAGCGGCGGCCGCCGTATGGAGCCCCTTCCGTCCTTGGTACGACGGCCGTCACGGCGAGGACTTCCGCGTCGCGGATCTCTTCAGCGGGACCCTCGGCACGGGCGCCGACGTCATGCGCTCGCTCCTGCTGCCCATGCTGGTCGCGGCTTTGGTCACGCTGATCGGCGTGGTGCTGCGGTCCCGTCTCCTGGTCACGCTCGCCGGACTGGTCGTGCTGGGCTTCACCGTCCTGTGGATGGTGCGGCAGGGCCAGGCGGCCGGCAGCCTCACCGCGGGGAACGGTGGCAGGGGGCTGGGCGTGGGCGTCGCCGCGGCACTGGGCGGCGGCATCCTGCTGTTGCTGGGCGCCCTGATGATGAGCGGGCGGCGCGGCGTACGTGCCCGTAAGCGCCGCCGGGCGCAGGAGCGGGAGTACGAAGCGGCGCCCTACGGAGGAGAGCCCGACGGCCCGTACGCCTACGAGGGCGACGGCCGGTACGCCTATGAAGGCGACGCCCCGTACCCGTACGAGGGCGCGCCCCAGGGCGGTCCCTACGCCTACGGGGAGCAGCCGGGACCGGGCCCGCACACCGGGCACCCGGACGTCCCTTACGGCGGCCCGGGGCCGCTCGGCGGCGGCGCGTCACGGGAGCCGTGGCCGCCGACGCACGACGGCACGACCCCGCCGGCCGGTACGCCGACGGTCGCGCCTCAGGAGCCGTACGGTGACGGCGGGCAGCGCGCCCGGCCCGCCGAGCCCACACAGCCGCTGCCGCGCGTCCTGGGCGACCGGCAGCAGGGCCACGACCGCCCGCCCGAAGAGCGCTAGGAGCGCCGCGCCTCCTAGGAGCGCCGCGCCTGCCCCGTGCCCTTCGCCGCGTCCAGTGCGTACACGCAGCGGTCCTTGCTGCAGGCGTAGACGACGCCCGCAGCGGCCACCGGGGTGCCGGTGATCTCGCCGCCGGTCGCGAGCTTCCAGCGCAGCTGGCCGCCCATGGCGTCGAGCGTGTACAGACAGTGGTCGGCGGAGCCGAAGTGCACCCGGCCGTCCGCGGCCACGGGAGCGCCGATGACCTCTCCGCCCGCCTGGAAGCGCCAGCGGGGCGTGCCCGTCACCGCGTCCAGCGTGTACAGGGCGTTGCCGCTGCCCAGATGCACCGCGCCGTCGGCGACCAGGACCGGCTCGGTCGACTGGCGGGCCTCGGTGGCGATCCGCCAGCGGTCCCGGCCGTCGGTGGCGTCCAGGGCGTAGACCGTGCCGAGGTAGTCGGCGAGGTAGATCCCGCCGCCGGTGACGGCGGGTCCGGGGGCGAACGCGGGCGGCGACAGGAAGACCGCCGGCGCCTCGAAGTGCCAGCGGACGTCGCCGCGGTTGATGTCGACGGCCAGGACGCGCGTGCCGGCGACGACGTACGCCACGCCGTCCGGGGCGGCCAGCAGCCGCACCGGCACGCCGCCGCAGGACGCCGCGTCCCCCGACGGGGTACGACCAGCGTTCGGCGCCCGTACGGGCCTCCAGGGCCTTCAGCCGCGCGTCGGCCCAGACGTAGACCGTGCCCTCGTGCACGACCGGGCCGGACTCGGCGGTCTCGAAGTCGGTCTGCGCGCCGCCGATCTCCCACAGCAGCTCGCCGTTGGCCGCCTCCCAGGCCTGCACGCCGCCGCCGCGGGTGCCGGTCACGACCGTGCCGCGGTCGACGCCCAGGCTGTAGACCCAGCCCTCGGTGTTCAGCCGCCACAGCTCGGAGCCGTCGGTGGCGTCCAGCGCGTACAGGCTCGGGCCGTCCGAGGCGTGGATCCGGCCGTCCGAGACCGCCATCGCCCAGGCGACCTCGCGCGTCTTGAACTGGCGCCGCCCGCTCGCCACGTCCAGGGCGTGCACCTCGAAGGACGTGACGTACAGCAGGTCACCGGAGACCACCGGGGTGCCCCACACGTCGTTCGACATGCGGAAGCGCCAGGGGCGCCAGCGGCCGCCGCCCTGTGCCGCGGGATCGCCCGGCCGCCCCGGCGCGGGCGCGCCGTGACCGCCCTGCGGGCCCGGTGCGGGCTGCGGGGGAACCGCCGGCGGCGGCCCCGCGGGCCCGGGAGGAGCCTGCACGCCGGTCGGCGGCCGCACCCAGTTGGTCGCCTGTCCGGGCTGCGCCTGCGGGGACGGCGGGGCGGCCGTGACGTCCGCCCGGGGGCCCGGCCCTATCGGTGACACGGCACCGCCGAGCCGCACGGAGCCGTCCGGGCCCTCCGTCTCCGGGGGCGGCGGCGGGGCGGGCGCGACCGGGCCGGTGGGCGCCGCCTGCGCGAGCGGCGCGCTGCTGCGCGGGTCGCCCATCCGGCGTGCACCCGGGCCGACCGCCGCGGAAGCGGCCCAGCCGGGGTCGCCCGTGGCCGCGGGCATCGGCGCGCTCTCCTGGCGCTGCGGGGCCGGCCGGGACGCGGGCGGCCCCGGGGGCTGCGCGGGCGGCCGCTCCTGCTGGGCGGAGTAGGCGCCGCGTCCCGCGGAGGCGGCGCGCCGGGCGGCCGCGACCCGGCCGCCGCGCCGGCTCTCGATCAGGCCGACGGCGTTACCGGGCAGCCAGGCCGAGGCCGTACCGCTGTCGTCCGTACCGGAGCCGAAGAGGTGCGGCGCGAGCTGGGACTGCAGGTCGGCCGGGGTGGGGCGGGCCGAGGCCTCCATCTGCATCGTCGACTCGATCAGCGGCCGCAGCTCGTCCGGCAGGCCCTCCAGGTCCGGCCCCTCGCGCAGCAGCATGAAGACCGTCTCGACCGGGTTGGCGCCGTGGAAGGGCGCGTGTCCGGTGGCGGCGAAGACCAGGGTGGAGCCGAGCGAGAAGATGTCGCTGGCACCCGTGACGCTGCGTGAGTCGCGCGCCTGTTCGGGTGACATGTACGCGGGCGTACCGACGGCGACGTTCGTCATCGTCAGCCGGGTGTTCGACACCCCGCTGGCGATACCGAAGTCGATCACTCGGGGGCCGTCCTCCACGACCAGTACGTTCGACGGCTTCAGGTCGCGGTGGACCAGGCCCGCGCCGTGGATGGACTGCAGGGCCTCGGCGACGCCGGCCGCCAGCCAGCGCACCGCCTGGGCCGGCAGCGGCCCGCACTCATTGACTATTTCCTCCAGCGAGGGGGCGGGGACGTACGCGGTCGCCAGCCAGGGCACCGCCGCGCGCGGATCGGCGTCGACGACCGCCGCGGTGTAGAAGCCGCTGACCGCGCGCGCCGCCTCGACCTCGCGCGTGAAGCGGACCCGGAACAGCTGGTCCTCGGCGAGCTCGGTACGGACCGTCTTGATCGCCACGCGCCGGCCGGACGCCGAGCGCGCGAGGTACACCAGCCCCATACCGCCGGCACCGAGACGGCCGAGCACCTCGAACGGGCCGATCCGCCGGGGATCGTGCTGCGTCAGCTGCTCCACCACTTGCCTGCCACCTCCCCGTGGGGCGTCAAAGAGACTCTCAAAAGCCAAGAGCCGCCGAGAGCCACTGCCCCGAGCAGCGTCTCACCGCCTGGCCGATTCGGCCGTACGCATGCTGATTCTTCCTGGCGAAGCCGACGGTTGCGAACCCGGGGGCTTCCCGTCGTGTCCCGTGTCCCGCCGAGCGGTGCGCACAGGGGTCGTTACCTGCCGTTACACCCCTCGTGCGGGAGCCCGCCGGGTCCCGTTCATGCTCCGGCCGCACATATGTCCGGTGACCACCAGGTGGCCGACGTCACGGCCGTACGCCCCGGCCGGTCCTCCCCGGGTGCCGGTCCGGGCACCGGTGTGCGGTCCGTCGTCGCCATTCCCATCCCCGTACGTACTGTTCGCCCCGCGTGCTCACGGGCCTGCCGCCGAGCCTGCGGACCCGTTGCCGGACCGCGCCGCCCGCGGCCCGGCAACGGGAGCTGCCACCGGCCTCCAATTCTGCTGTGCCGAAAGCCGTTCGGGGGCCATGACCACGAACTAATTGCCGGACGGGCACGCACACTTGGCAAGGGGCATGGCATTTTGTACGGAGCTGGTGGGTTATGCGCCTCGACCGATGCGGCCGATGTTTCTGCATGTGAGACGGGAGAGGCGGGTGGGATGGGTGGTACGGAACGGGCAAGGCGGCCGCCGGCCGCTCCCACGGCTACTCAGGGGCCATCAGCCCGAAGGCCGCGCCCTGATTGTCGACGACCAGGGCGAGGTGGCCGCCGGGAGTCCCCTGCGGCTCACTGAGCACCTTGCCGCCCTGCCGGACCACCGTCCGCAGGGCCGCCCCCATCTCCTCGGCCAGGAAGAAGACGGTGAAGTGCGCGGGCAGCTCGGCCGGCGCCCGGGCGTCCAGCACGATCCGGCAGCCGATCTCGCGCTCCTGTCCCGCGACCCGCCACGGCAGGAACGAGGCGGTGGCCCCCGCACCGTCGGTCACGCCTTCGAAGCCGAAGACGTCCCCGTAGAAGGCGTCGACCGCCTCCGGGGCGCGCGTGCTCAGGCCCATCCATACGTACGCACCGGGCTCGGCCTGCGCCTCGAAGCCCTCGTGCCGGCCGGCCTGCCAGGCACCGAAGACCGCGCCCCCGGGGTCGACGCCCAGCATCATCGCGCCCAGGTCACCGATCGGCGTGCTACCCGTGATCACCGAGCCGCCCGCCTCCCGTACCCCGGCGACGGTCGCGGCGATGTCGGAGGTCGCGAAGTAGACGCCCCATACGGTGGGCATCCGGCCGTCCCTCTTGGGCAGCAGGCCCGCGGCCTTCCGCCCGTCGAGCAGGGCGGTGGCGTAGCCGCCGAGCTCGGGACCGCCGTCCACGAAGGACCAGCCGAACAGCTCGCCGTAGAAGCGCTTGCCCGCTTCCAGGTCGGGCAGCATCGCGTCCGCCCAGCAGGGAGCACCTTCCACAAAAGCCGTCATACGGACAAACTAACCGGGAATTCCGAGCGGCGCCCTCTGGATAAGCGCCTCCCTGATACCCCCGGGAGGTTGTCCACCGCGATTGTCCACAGGCTGTTGATAAGTCGATTCACTTGTTCAGGCCAAAGCGGCCGGGCCGGATGCGCGGCCCCGAAGTCAAGCGGCAGCAGCATATTCGGAGCCCGCTTCGCCCCATCCCCATTTGCAGGCAGCCAAATCGCGCTCCGATCACCCCTCGGTAAGCTGACGGCATGACAGGACAAGTTCGTACCGTCGACGGCAGAGTCGCCGGCCGCCGCGGGCAGGCGACCCGGCAGAAGCTCCTCGACTGCCTCAGCGAGATGCTCAGTTCGTCCCCCTACCGGGACGTCAAGGTCATCGACGTCGCGCGCAAGGCGGGCACCTCGCCCGCGACGTTCTACCAGTACTTCCCCGACGTCGAAGGCGCCGTCCTCGAGATCGCCGAGGAGATGGCCAAGGAGGGCGCGAGCCTGACCGAACTGGTCGCCGGACGCTCCTGGGCGGCAAGTCCGGCCGGCAGACGGCCGAGGAACTGGTCGACGGCTTCCTCTCCTTCTGGCGGAAGCACGACGCGATCCTGCGCGTCGTCGACCTCGGCGCCGCGGAGGGTGACAAGCGGTTCTACAAGATCCGCATGAAGATCCTGAACGCCGTCACCAACTCCCTTACGGACTCCATCAAGGAGCTCCAGGCCAAGAACAAGGTCGACAAGGAGGTCAGCCCGGCGGCGATGGCCGGCTCGCTGGTCGCCATGCTCGCCGCGGTCGCCGGCCACCAGAAGGGCTTCACCAGCTGGGGCGTCAAGCAGGCCGAGCTCAAGCCGAACCTCGCGATGCTCGTCCACCTCGGCGTCACGGGCAAGAAGCCCGCCAAGTAGCCGGGGAGCGGCGTGCGACCGCCGCCCCCGGGTACGACGCGACGACAGGCCACGGCACGCCCTGCCGCCGTCGTGTCCCCACCGGTCCGTCCTTCGTCCTGCCATACCTGCACACCGCGTCGGGCACCGCCCGGACTCTCCCCGAGAGCCGGACGGTGCCCGACGCGTATCTGTGTGCGGTACCGGATACGCAGCCGTTCCGGTACGCGGCGGCCGACGCGCCTCCGTACGCCGCACCAGCCGCGTACGGCGCCGGCTGCCGGTTCAGCGGCGCACGAGGCGGAACAGCCGGATCTCGCGCGTCACCCGTGACTGGTACGCGGCGTACGGCGGCCAGAAGGCCGGCACAGCGCGCCACGCCGCCGCCCGCTCCCCCCCCGTGAGCGGCACGGTCCGTACGGGGACGTCCCGGCCGCCCCAACTGAACTCGAGGTCCGGGCACTTGAGCAGGTGCGCGGTCCAGGCCGGACGGCCGGACCGGCCGAAGTTGCCGCCGACCAGGATCCAGCCGCCGCCCGGCTCCGGCATGTACGCGAGCGGAGTACGCCGCCGCTGCCCGCTCCACGCGCCGGTCGAGGTGAGCAGTACGCGGCCGGCCTCCTCGCAGGTGCCGGGCAGCCCGCACTTCCGGGCGAGGAGCCGCCACAGGCCCTCGTGGTGGCCTCTCGGAGCGCGTCCGGCGGCTCCGGGCCCGTCCGGGCCGTGGTGGTGAGCGCGCAGCAGTGCGCTCAAGCCACGGAGGTCCTCGTCCTGCTCCTCGGCGGACACGGCATCCATCGGCGGGCTCCTCCCGGCCGTACGGTCGCGCCTGTCGGACCTGACGGGCCGTCACGGCAGGGAGCGGCCGTGCACATTCCCACCCCCTTGCGCCGCGCACCGGCCCTGCCCGCCCGGCCCGACCTGATGCGCCGTCAGATTCATGACTCCAGGGACCGGGACTCCCGCACGTCACCGCCAGGTCGCCGGCGCCGGAGTGGCGCTGGCCGACTGCGGCCGCGTCGACGACGCCACCCCCTACGCCCTGCACGCCCAGGCAGCCCACCGTGCGCCGGCCGACTCCGGGCTGGACCGCTCGGCCGTCGACGGGTCCGCCTCCACCGGGCTCGGCACTCTCACCCCGATCGAGGTCGCCGAGTACCTGTGCCTGCGTCCCACGTGGGTCGACTCGACCTCTGTCGGCGGCGCCACCTGGAAGGTGATGGCCGCGCACGCCGCCGACGCGATCGCCGCCGGGCACGCCGACGCGGTGCTCCTGGTGTACGGCTCGACCGCCCGCGCCGACCTCAAGGCGCGGCGGCGCACCGCCGACCTCATCTTCGGGGCCCGCAGCCCGCTGCAGTTCGAAGTGCCGTACGGCCAACACCCTGACAGCCAAGTACGCGACGGCCGCGGGCCGCCACATGCACCAGTACGGCACCACGCTGGAGCAGCTCGCCGAGGTCGCCGTCCGGGCCCGCGCCGACGCGGCGGCCAACCCGGAACCCGGACGCCATGTACCGGGACCCGATCACCACCGACGACGTGCTGTCCGGGCCGATGGTCGCCGAGGACCGCGTACCGGACCTGGTCCGGCCGCCGGTCCGGGGCCTCGGTCCGGGCACCGCCGTCTCGCACACCGCGATGTCGGAGTGGGTCGACTTCACCGTCTCCCCCGCGGCCGTCTCGGGGCGGCTGGCCTTCGGGCGGGCGTGCGCCCGGACGACATCGAGCTCGCGCAGATCTACGACACGTTCACGTACATGACGCTGGTGACGCTGGAGGACCTCGGCTTCTGTGCGAAGGGCGAGGGCGGCGCCTTCGTGGCGAAGGGGCGGCTGCTCCGGGACGGCGCGCTGCCGACGAACACCGACGGCGGCGGCCGCCCGCCCCGGCTCGCGGTCGCCTCGGGCACCGGCGGCTGGTTCTGTTCCTCCGGGACGGTGGTGCTCGGCACCGGTGAGAGCCCTGCGGAACGGCGGCGCATAAGAAGTGCTCCGCGGCGCACGCGGGTTGCGTTGGAGCGCGCTCCAGCTCGTAACGTCCGGAGCACCACGCGACCTGAGGGGAAGCCATGCGTTACACGCTGTTCGGCAGGACCGGTCTCCGGGTGAGCGAGCTGAGCCTCGGCACCATGACGTTCGGCGAGGACTGGGGCTGGGGCACCACCGAGGACGCCAGCCGGCGCATCCTCGACGTGTACGCCGACGCGGGCGGCAACTTCATCGACACGGCGAACAACTACACCGACGGCAGCTCCGAGCGGATCATCGGCGATCTGCTCGCCGGCCGCCGCGACCGGTTCGTCCTGGCGAGCAAGTACACCTGCGCCACCCGCAAGGGCGACGTGAACGCGGGCGGCAGCCACCGCAAGAACCTGGTGCAGTCGGTCGAGGCGAGCCTGGAGCGGCTGCGGACCGACCGCCTGGACGTCCTCTGGGTGCACGCGCGCGACAACTTCACGCCGGTCGAGGAGGTCATGCGGGCACTGGACGACATCGTGCGGGCCGGCAAGGTCCTGTACGTCGGGGTGTCCGACTGGCCGGCCTGGGAGATCGCGCAGGCCAACACCCTCGCCGAGCTGCGCGGCTGGACCGCCTTCGCCGGGTCGCAGCTGCGGTACAACCTGCTGGAGCGCACGCCGGAGCGCGAACTGCTGCCGCAAGCCCGCGCGTACGACCTGGCCGTCCTCGCGTGGGCGCCGCTGGCGGCCGGCAAGCTCACCGGGAAGTACCGCCGCGGCGAGGCCGGCCGCCTGAACACCCACGACTGGGACAACCGCGCCGACCACAACGAGGAGGCGGTGCTCACCGCGGTCCTGGAGATCGCCGAGCAGGGCGGCTGGAGTCCGGCCCAGGTGGCGCTGGCCTGGTTGCGGCAGCGGCCCGGCAACATCATCCCGATCGTCGGCGCCACGAAGGAGAGCCAGCTTCAGGACAACCTCGCCGCGGTCGACGTGACGCTGGACGCCGACGCGGTGGCCCGGCTGGACGAGGTGAGTGCGGTGCCGCTCGGCTTCCCGCACCAGTTCCTGCGGGAGCCGGGAATCCTGGAGACCGTCCACGGCGACCGCTGGGCCGACATCGACGACCGGCGCTCCACCTACCGCCGCACGGCGTACGAGGTCCGCTGACGGCGCGCGCGGGCGGTCCGCCGCTACCCGGCGTCGTCGAGCAGGGCCCGCAGGACCGGCGCGGCGTGCGTCCACAGGAGCATGCCGCCCGCGTCCGGGACGAGACGCCGCCGCGCGGCCGGCAGCCGGGAGGCGAGCCGGGCGCCGTGGTCCGGCGAGTGGGTGGGCGCGGTGTCCTGCGCGCCGTACCAGAGGTCGACCGGGATCCGGACCACTGCCGGGTCGAACGGCCAGCGGCTCATGGTCAGCAGCGTGTCCCGGGCGTACCCGGCCGGTCCCGGCGCGAAGCCCTCGGCCATCGCCTCCCGGAAGGCCGCGGCGAACGCCGGCTCCGCCAGGAGCGCGCGGTCGCGCCCACCACTGCCCGCCACGATCAGTTCGTAGAGCGTCTCCGGGCTCCCGAAACCGGCGAACGACCGCTCGGCGGCCACCGGGTCGGCCGCGGCCCGGCCGACGAGGTACCGCACCTCGTCCGGCAGCAGCGCGTCGAAAGCGGGCGCGGCCAGCTCGTCCGTACCGGAGACCACCGCGAGCCGGGTCAGCACCCCCGCCGCCGCGCAGGCCAGCGCGAACGGGGCGCCCTGCGAGAAGCCGACGCCGCGCACACCGGCGAGCCCGCGCCGCGCGGCGAACTCCCGGACGTCCTCGGCCCAGCCGGTGAGCGTACGGCCGGGGAACGGGTCGGAGCCGCCCAGCCCGGGGCGGTCCACGGAGATCAGCCGTACGCCCAGCTCCTCGGCCGCCCCGGCGCCGAGACCGAGCCGCCGGGACGTGGCCGCACCGGGGCACAGCAGCACCGGCACGCCGTCCTCGGGCCCCCATTCCCCCCACGCCAGCCGTCGGCCGTCGGCCAGCCGGACGGCCCCGAGCCGGGCGGGCGGGGGCACGGCGAGGGCCGTCCCGGTTTCGGTCGCGGACATGGCACCAGCGTCGGCCGCCGCCCCGGTCACCGCAACCGAATTGCCGACGGGGGCGCGCGGGACGCGGGCGGCCGCCGTGCGGACGTACGCTGCCCGGCATGACCACGACGGACGACACCCCCGAAGCCCGCGCCTTCCGCGACCTGCTGCGCAGCCTGCGGGTCTGGACGGGCGAGCTGCCGGACTTCGACCCGGACACGGCCCCTGAGGCGCCACTGCCCCTGTTCCGGCAGTGGCTGGGCGAGGCGGCCGCCGCGGGCGTACCGGAGCCGCACACGATGTCGCTGGCGACCGCGGACGCGGCGGGCGACCCGTCCGCCCGCATCGTGATGCTGCACGACGCCGACGAGAACGGCTGGCACTTCGCCTCGCACCGCGGCAGCCGCAAGGGCCGCGAGCTGGCCGCCCGCCCGAGCGCCGCGCTGTGCTTCTACTGGCCGCTGGTCGGACGTCAGGTCCGGGTCCGCGGCGCGGTCACGGCGGCCGGCCCCGAGGAGAGCGCCGCCGACCTGCGCCGCCGGTCGCCGGGCGCGCTGGCCGCCGCGCTCGTGGGTCACCAGAGCGAGGTCCTGGGCTCCTTCGCGGAGCTGGAGCGGGCCGCCGACGAGTCCTGGGAGCGGGCACAGCGCGAACCGGACGCCGCGGTGCCGAGCTGGACGGCGTACGTGCTGCGCCCCGAGGAGGTCGAGTTCTTCCAGGGCGACGACCGCCGCCGGCACGTACGGCTGTGCTACCGGCGGGCGGACGACGGGTGGCAGCGGGTACTGCTGTGGCCGTGACGCCCCGGGCCGGCCGGGGCGCTCAGAACCGCTGGTACATGATGTGCAGCCCGACGTAGCCCTTCTCGGGATGCAGGAAGCCCTCCGGCAGGGTCGTCATGATCTCGAAGCCGAGTGACTGCCACAGGGCCACCGCGCCCTTGTTGGTCTCCACGACGGCGTTGAACTGCATCGCGCGGTACCCCTCGGCGCGGGCCCAGCGCAGTGCGTACTCGCCCAGTGCCCGGCCGACGCCCTTGCCGCCGTGCGCCGGGTCGACCATGAAGCTCGCCCCGGCGATGTGGGCGGCGGCGCCCATGTGGTTGGGGTTCATCTTGGCCGAGCCCAGGACCGTGCCCTCCTCGTCGACCGCCACGACCGTGTGGCCCGGCGGGCTCAGCATCCACAGCGCGCGGCCCCCTTCCTTGTCGAGGTCGCGCGGGTAGGTGTACGTCTCCCCGGCGGCCACGATCCGGTGGAAGAACGGCCAGACGGCGTCCCAGTCCTCGGTTACGGCTTCTCTGATCAGCACCCGCCCAGGGTGCCTCCCGCCGCCGCGCGACGCCACCGGATTACCGTCGCGCGCGGGCGGGCCCGGCGACGGGGTCAGCGGTCACGCGGGCGGAAGACCGGTACGGCGGGCCCGCCCTCGCGGTCGGCGCGGAAGACCGCCCGCAGCGCCATGCCGCTCCGCAGCCCCGGCTCGGGGCAGTCGTGGATCATCAGCACGAGAGGGAGGAGGTTGAGCAGTAGCCCGGCGACCAGCGCGACCGGCAGGAGGAAGCCGACGACGAGACCGGCCCCGAGGGCGAGTTCGGCGTGCACGACCACGTACGCCATCCTTCGGGCTGGCCGTACGACCACGTCGAAGCCGCGGCGCACGGCGGCCCAGCGGTGCTTGTCCGCCACGTCGGCAGCCCAGGCGATGCCCGTGCCGCGCTCGGACCAGGCCTTCCCGTCCTTCTGGCGCCAGCTCTCCAGCCACCACATCCCCAGGCCGATACGGAGCACGGCGCCCCCTTCGGGCCCGCCGAGGCAGATCGTCCGGCATCGCGCCTTCCCGTTCGCGAGGGCCATAACTGACGGGCTGTCAGTTGGCGTCGCCAGTTCGGCGGATGCACGACCGGGCGCAAGGGGCGGGGCGGGATCCCCCTCGCGGGGTACAGCAGTACGCGGCACCCCTGACGGGCCGTCAATTACCCACCACCTGGCTGGGCGTCAGGTGCCTATCGGGTCAGACGGGAGCGGCGTAACGATGCCGGGATCCACTCATGGCACCCTCACCACTCACTCGCGGCCGGCCCGACGCGCGCCCTGGCCCTCACCAAGCAGCTGGTCAACGCCTCGCTGGAGGCCGACCGGGGCGCGGCGTTCGCCGCCGAGGCGGCCACTCAGGAGATCAACATGACGACCGCGGACGCGCAGGAGGGGGTGGCGGCCTTCGTGGCGCGCCGCGCACCCGAGTACCGCGGCCGCTGACCCGCGCGCAGCTCCGCGTGGACCGCGCGGTCACTCGCCGCTCGGGCAGAGCGGTACCTGCTCGACGTTGCGGGTGTGGACGCCCGGCAGCCAGCCCTCGGCACCGTCCAAGGACGTGACCCGGTACCAGCGGACGGAGATCGCGCCCGTCCTGTCCCGTACGCGGCGGCCGTCGGTGATGACGCACTCCGTGGCCAGCCGGTCGCTGTTCCAGACCCGGCCCGCGGCGTTGCCCGGCGCGGAGTACGCCTGGTGCGGGTCCCGGGCCAGCCGGAGCGCGCACCGTTCGGTGCGGGCCTTCTCGCACGCCGGGTCACTGTTGTGGGCCGTGAGCTCCAGGCCCGTGCCGGGCCCCGGCGGCGCGGGGCGCTCGCCGCCCGCCCCCACCAGCCGCCACACACCGAGGGCCAGCGCGAGCGCCGCCACGACGAACAGCGTGGTCATCAACTGCGGCCGCCTGCGCAGGTACGACAGGGGGCTGCGCGGCGCACCCGGAGCCGGCGCGGACTCCGCGATGCGGGTCCACAGGCCGGGAGGTGGCTGGATTTCCTCGTCGGCCGCACGGAGACGCTCGCGCAATATCGTTTCAGCAGCGCGCCGCCCCCGGCCGTTCCGGTAACCGGTCCGGCGGCTCCGCCGCCCGCCTCCCGGTGCGCCGCCACGGCCGCCCCCGGGCCCGCCCTGCCCGTTCACCGGGTTCCCCGGCCCGTCCTCCGGGCCCACGGGGCCGTTACCGGGGTCCACGTGCGTGCTCCCCGTGTCGTTCCGCTCCACGATGTGCTCACCTCCCCGTGAGGTCGTACGGCGAAGCGGCGAAGTGCTCCCGTAACCGCTCCAGGGCGCGCGTCCGGTGCCGCGCCGCCGTGCACCGCTGCACCTTCATGATCTTGGCGGCCTTCCCGAGGGTGTAGCCGTCCAGGTCGACGAGGATGACCAGGCCGGCCTGGCGGTGCGTGAGCCGGCTCAGCAGCCGCACCGCCTCCAGCTCGGCCTGGCGGCGCTCCCGTCTGCCGTCCCAGCCGGCGCCGGGCAGCTCGCGCATCAGCGCACCGCTGCCGGGCCCGTCCTCCGGTCCGCCCTCGCCGATCAGCGCCTGCCGCCGCTCCCTGCGGTGCGCCTCCCGGGCGACGCTCAGCAGGGCCGTGAAGGCGCGGGCGTACGGCTCCGGGTGGGCCAGGAAGCGGTACGGGCGCGCGGCGAGCTTCAGGTACGTCTCGTGCACGATGTCCTCCGCCGACTGCCGGGACCCCGCCAGCAGCACGGCGCGCCGGTAGAGCCGCGGCAGCAACCCGGAGAAGACGTCGTCGAAGGACGGCGACGGAAAGGGAGACGACGGCAGCGCATCGGCCATGAGGTGGAACTCTCCCCGAATCCGATACAGGTGCGGCCGTGAGGGAGATACCCGGCATGATCCGCCGCCAACCGGCCGAATACCGACAATCATTCGATCCGCCGGTGATCCGCCATCCGGCGCCGCCCGCGTGGCCCACCTGTCCCCGCGCGCCTCCGCACTTTCTACCTGACGGCCAATCAGGTCCAATAGAGGGTGGAAGGGTGGAAGGGAGCGCAGCAGGATGGGACATGCCGGCATGGCGGCCACGGCGGTGCGCCATCTGCGTTCGGTCGGCGCCGAGACCTCGGCCCCCTCGATCCCCGGGCCCGTCCCGCCCGACGGCCCGGCAGCGGCCGTCAGGCCCGTTCTGCGGGCCGTACGCGAGGACGAGCGGACCCCCGGCGACCGGGACGGATTCCGGCGCGTGCTGGGCCATTTCGCGAGCGGCGTCACCGTCGTCACGGCACCCGGCGACGCGGCCGGCCCCGCGCCCGCCGGCTTCGCCTGCCAGTCGTTCGCCTCGCTGTCGCTGGATCCGCCCCTGGCGACCTTCATGGTGGCGCGTACGCCGACGACCTGGCCGCGGATCGCCCGGGCCGGGGCGTGCTGCGTGAACATCCTGGGCGCCGGCCGGAGCGAGCTGTGCCGCGGCCTCGCGGTCAGCGGCGCCGACAAGTGCGCCGGGGTGCGCCACACGTCGGCGCCGGTGAGGATCACCGCTGCTGGCGGGCGTACCAGCCTGGCTCGACTGCACCGTCCAGGCCGTCCACACGGGCGGTGACCACCTCGTCGTCGTGGGCCGGGTGGACGCGCTCGGCACGGACGGGGCTGCCGCCGCCGCGGGGCCGCTGCTCTTCCACCGCGGGGAGTTCGGGGAGTTCAGGACAGTGCGGGACTGGCACGGCGCCGGATCACCAGCACCATCAGGACCGCCAGGGCGCACAGCGCTCCGGAGCCGTACCAGACCGGGTCGTACCGCCCCAGGGCGTCGCGGACCAGGCCGGCCACGAAGGCGATGAGTGCCGCGCCCACCTGGTGGGAGGCCAGCACCCACCCGAAGACGATCGCGGCGTCCTCCCCGTAGTGCTCGCGGCAGAGCGCAATCGTGGGCGGCACCGTCGCGACCCAGTCCAGCCCGTAGAAGACGATGAAGAAGAGCATCGGCGGGTGCACGGCGTCCGAGAGCAGCGCCGGCAGGAACATCAGCGACACGCCGCGCAGCCCGTAGTACACGGCGAGGAGCCGTCGGCTGTCGAAGCGGTCGGTGAACCAGCCGGAGGCGATCGTCCCGAGGATGTCGAAGATCCCGATGACCGCGAGCAGCGAGGCGGCCAGCGTCATCGGCATGTGGTGATCGTGTGCCGCGGGCACGAAATGCGTCTTGACCAGGCCGTTCGTGGTGGCGCCGCAGATCGCGAAGGTACCGGCGAGGAGCCAGAAGGGGCCGGTGCGCGCGGCGTCGGCGAGCGCCTTCAGCGCACGCCGGGCAGCGCCTCGCCGGGGCGCGGGCCGGGGCACGAACTCGCGTGCGCCGTACGGGGCCACGCCCACGTCCGCGGGGTGGTCGCGCAGCAGCAGCCAGACCAGCGGTACGACGGCCAGCGCGGTCAGCGCCACCGTGACGGCCGCGGGACGCCAGCCGTGGTCCTCCACCGTCCAGGACAGCAGCGGGAGGAAGACGAGCTGACCGGAGGCGCCGCCGGCGGTGAGGATGCCGGTCACCAGACCGCGGCGGGCGACGAACCAGTGGCCGGTGACGGTCGCGGCGAAGGCCAGCGCCATGGAGCCGCTGCCCAGGCCGACGAGGACACCCCAGTAGAGGGTCAGCTGCCAGGAAGCGGTCATCCATACCGTGAGCCCGGCACCGGCCGCGATCACGGCGAGCGCCGTGGCGACGACCCGCCGGACGCCGAAGCGGTCCATGAGCGCGGCGGCGAAGGGGGCGGTGAGGCCGTACAGCGCGAGGTTGACCGAGACCGCGAACCCGATGGTGCCGCGCGACCAGTGGAACTCCGCGTGCAGCGGTTCGATCAGCAGGCCCGGCAGCGAGGCGAAGCCGGCGGCGCCGACGAGGGTGAGGAAGGTGACCGCGGCGACGGACCAGGCGCGGTGCGGGCGGCGGCGCCGGGTGGGAGGTACCGGCACCGGAACGGCTTCTCGGAGTTCGGGAGTCTGCGTCACCCGACCAGCTTCGGGCGCCGGGCCGACATCATCGAGTGGCCAGATGGCCACTGTTCATCAGGATCGGGCCAGCGCCCGTCCCAGGAGGCAGGCGCGCGACCACAGGAGGCGGGCGCGCGCCTCAGGAGGCCGCCGGTCCGGAGGCCCGAAGAGCAGCACCCCCCGTGCCACCCGCCCCCGTTCCGCGTCCGGCACCGTCTCGGCGAAGTCCTCCACCGGATACGTCCGCGTCACCGGTTCGTCCAGCAGCAGCCGCCCCGCGCGGTACAGGGCGGCGTGGCGCGCGATGTCCCGCTGCGGCCGCGACGAGCCGTACCGGCAGCCCAGGACCGACTTGTCCAGGTACATCGAGGACCTTGCCGGTCAAGAAGTTCCCCCTGCCGCGCCCCTTCCCGCAGTTTCTGGCGGGTCGTTAGGTTTTTGAGCAGACGCGGTACGAAGACAAGCCCCACGGCCGATCACCCGAGGAGCGCGCGTGGTCCTGCCGCAGGAGTTCCACGACATCGCCGGACGTGTGAACAACTGGGGGCGGTGGGGCCCCGACGACGAGATCAGCACGCTGAACCTGATCACCCCGGAGGCGGTGCGCGCCGCCGCCGCGACCGTACGCAGCGGCCTCCGCGTCCCACTCGCGCTGCCGCTCCAGCAGGACGGCGTGCAGACCGGCGCCATCCCGGGGCGGGTCGCCCCGCTGCGCACGATGGTCGCCGTCAACGACGATGTTCGGCCCCGGCACGGTCGCGACCAGCGATGACGTGGTGACCATGGGCCTGCAGGCGGCCACCCACCGGGACGGCCTCACCCACGTCCCGCACTCGGGGCGGCTCTACAACGGCCGCCCGGCCACCGCGGTCACCGCGGTCACCGCCCACGCCGGCGCGACCGCGCTCGGCATCGAGAAGCTGCCGCCGGTCGTGGCACGCGGCGTGCTGCTGGACGTGGCGCGCGTACGGTACGGCGGCGGCGACCGGCCGCTGGACGCGCGCACGCCGTCACCCCGGACGACCCGGAAGCGGCGGAGGAGCCGGCCGGCACGGCCGTACACGCCGGTGACGTGGCCCTTGGCCTCGTACGCACCGGGCAGCTGCGGCGCTATCTGGCGGGCGACAAGCAGGGGTACGCGTTCCCGTCACCGGGGCTGTCGGTCCGCGCTCCGGAGGGTTCCACGCCCGCGACGTCGCCGCGGTCGCCAACGACACCCGCACCTTCAAGATCTTCCCGCCGGAGATCGAGGATCTGTGGCTGCCCGTGCACGCGCTGCACCTGGTCGAGACGGGGACGCCACAGGGCCAGAACTGGAACCTGGAGGAGCTGTCGGCGGTCTGCGCGGCCGGGGGGCGGTACGCCTTCCTGCTCTCGGCGGTGGCCGAGCCGTTCACCGGCGGCACCGGGATGCTGGTAGCCCCGGTGGCGGTGCTCCAGCGGGAGCCGGCCGGCCGGGCTCCGCGCGGGCGCCGGACCGGCCTGGGTGACGGTGCGCTCATGCGCACCCCGAGCGCGGCACAGCGGACCGCCACCCGGCTCCGGGCGCGACCCGCACTCGCCAAGGGGGCGTCTCCCCCGTACCCTCGGCGTCCCCTCGCGGCGAATCGCTGACCACAAGCGTGATCAAGTCGCCACGGCACGTCAACACCTGGTCTGGACTTTTTCTGTTCACACCCGGTGCGTGGCGGCGCACGGCTGCTCGTAGGCGCCCCTCGCGCCCGGCTCGGTGCCTGCCCCCATCAGCAGCGGCCGGCCGCGGTCCACCTCGCACCAGATGCGCTTCCCCGGACCCTCGGGCTGCCAGCCCCAGCGGTCGGCCAGGCCGTCGACCAGCTCCAGGCCCCGGCCGTTGGTGTCGTCACCCTCCGCGCGGCGCGGCCGCGGCGGCCGGGCGCTGCCGTCCGCGACCTCCAGCCGTACGGTCCCGACCACGGGCCCGGCACCGGAGAAGCGGAGCCGCAGCTCGGCGTGCGAGCCGGCGTGCACCACGGCGTTGGTGACGAGCTCGGAGACCAGCAGGATCAGCGTCTCCGCCAGCGGCTCGTCGGCGCCTATGCCCGACCCGGCCAGCCGCGACCGGGCCCACCTGCGGGCCCGCCCCACTTCAGCGGGGTCGGGCCGCACTTCCAATTGCACCTGAAGCACCTGCACCGCTCACACCATCCGAACCGGCGGAAACATCGCCTCGCGCCTCCACGGGATCACGGTGCGTGACCCCGGCGAAGCACAGCATGGTTGACGTTCAGTCACCCCAACAAGCGCTTCAGGCATATTCCAGCGGAAGGGAGTATGCGTGCTGCATACTGTGCGACGCGCAGTGCGGGGAGTCGAACGCGGGGGTTTCGCGGGCCCCCGCCCGGTGCGAACGGTACGCATCCCGTACCCCGGAGGTGCCTCGTAGGCAACGCCGGGGTGGTTGCGCCTCAGAACCACTCGCACCTGAGCGAGCGTACCTGAGCCCTGCACCGACTCCTGGGCGTAACGAGTCACGCGAAGGACACAACCCGATATCGACGCTGTGTGACCGCTCATGCGTGCGGAGTCCGACATTCCGCTCAACGCCGGTCACAGAGCGATATGACCGTCGGCCAGCACCTCCGCCCCGCCGGCCGCCCTCTGCCAGGCCTGTGCGCGCAGCCGGGCCCGCTTCAGGGCGAGGCGCACGTCCGCCTCCCAGGTGAATCCCGCCCCGCCGTGCACCTGAAGGCAGTCCCGGGCGTTGCCCTCGGCGGCCTCGTCGGCGAGCAGCTTCGCGCCGGCCACCTCGGCCGGGTTCCCGGTGACGGACGCCGCGTACACGGCGCTTCGGGCGATCTCCACCCGTACCAGCATTTCCGCGCACAGGTGCTTGACCGCCTGGAAGGAGCCGATCGGCGCGCCGAACTGTTCCCGCTGCCGCGCGTACGCCACCGCCGCCTCCAGGGCGCGCACCGCCCCGCCCAGCTGCTGCGCGGCGGTCAGCAGCACGGCCTCACGGCGGAGCCGGGGCACGATCACCGGGTACGGCTCGCCGGGCGGGCCGCCGCGTACCCGGACCAGCGGGTGAGCGGGTCGACCGAGCGCACCACCGCCGTCGGCAGCTCCTCGGGCGCGCACCGGCGGGCGGTGTCCACCCCCACCACGATCACCTCGTCGCAGTCGGCCGGATGTTCCCGCAGCACGGCCGGAGCCGCCGCGTCGCACGCGCTGCGCGTCACCACGAGGGACGTCGGCTCGACGGCCTTCCCGTACGCCCATGTCGCGGGCCCCGATCACACCGTCCTGCCGCTGCGGTACGGCATCCCCGCCGTCCTCTTCGAGCACTTCGCGCTGCCCGGGGCGCTGGCCGCCCACCGGCGGCACGGCGTCACCGTCGCCGGCGGCTCCACGGCTTTCTGCCCGCTCTTCCGCACCGAACAGCGACGGCAGGCGAGCGCCGGGCCGCTGCTTCCCGCGCTGCGCCTGTCGGCGGGCGGCGGCGCGCCCGAACCGCCCGGGCTGTACTACGAGGTCGTCCGCGAACTGGGGTGTGCGCCCTCACGGGTACGCGCTCACCGAGGCCCCGATGGTCACCATGGGCGACCCGCTGGACAGCGACGCGCACCTGGCCGGAGCCGACGGCCGGCCACCGGCCGGCATGGAGATCCGCATCGGGACCGACGGACAGCGGAAGGCCGTCTCGTCGTCACCGGGCGGCTGAAGGACATCATCATCCGCAAGGGCGAGAACATCTCGGCACAGGAGATCGAGAACCTGCTCCACCGCCATCCGGACCTCCTGGGCTCCGCCGTCGTCGGGCTGCCGGACACCGCGCGCGGGGAACTGGTGTGCGCGGTGGTGGAACGGCGGGACGGGGCCGGCCCGGTGACACGGGAGTCGCTGGGCGCATGGCTACGGGAGCGCGGGCCGGTCCCGCACGAGCTGCCCGATCGGGTGGAGGTGGTGGACGCGCTTCCTCGGGGGGCGACGCTGCGCAAGGTACTCAAGGGCGAGCTGCGCGCCCGGTCCGCGCTCGGCGCGGCGGGGCGTCGGGCCCCTTCGTACGCCGGGGGCGCCGCGTCTCAGGGGCGGTAGGACGCGGACGCCTGCTCGTAGAAGCGGTCCACGTCGGCGCGGTTCCGGTCCGGGCCGATGACCAGGACGACGTGGTAACGGCCCCGGTCCAGCAGCGCCCGATTGCGCGCGTACGTCGCGGAATTACTGTCCTCACCCCAGGTGAAGGTGCCCTCGGCCGTGGCCGTGCGGCCGACGTCGGTACGCCGCAGCCCCGAGGACGAGGTCCAGCTCGCGTCCCGGAACGGCGCCAGCTCCGCCTCCTTGTCCTGCTGGTACGCCATCGGGTCGGACCCGAAGCGCTTCGCGGTGTCCCGGCCCGGCACCACCAGCAGCGTGAAGTCGCCCTTGGTGTACCGCACCTGGCCCTGGGCGTTCTTGCCGTGCCGCTGCCAGCCCTTGCGCACGGCGATCCGGAAGCCCTCCGGGTCGTCGCGCATCTCGAAGCCCTCGGCGAGGCCGGCCGGGGCCGTCGTCCGGGAGTGGCTGCTGCCGACCTCCCCGCCACCCGGTTGCGAGCCCTCCGGGCCGGGCTCGGGCGCGTCGGTCACGCTGCCGCTGGGGACGGCGCTCCGCTGGTTCCCGGCGCCGCCCTGGTCCGCACCGGTGCCGGGCAGGAACAGCACGGCGACCAGCACCGCCGCGACGACCAGCAGCAGTACCAGGCCGAGCAGCAGCGTGCCCAGCCGCCGGGGCCCGCCGCGGGGCGCTCGGCCACCGACGTCCCGCCGCGGCTCCCGCCGCCGCTCGCGGTCACGGATGCCATCGTGGGCGCCGTCGAGGTCGTGGAAGGCGTCCTCGCGGCCCGTCACCGAGGCCTGGTCCCGGAAACCGTCATGGTGGTGCGGCGGCGGTACGGGACGGGCGGGAGGTGCCGGGGCGGGGTGGACGGTGCGTGCCGCGGGGTCCGGGCGCGCCGCGGGCCTGTGCGGGCGTTCCCGGCCCGGGCGCGGCTTCTTGTGCCGGCCGCGGCGTACGAGTTCGCCGCGGCGCCGCACGATCGGCAGCCGGCGCGGATCGCCGCTCCGCCCCAGGGCCGGCACGGTCACCACCGCATGGCCCGCGTCCGGCTCCGGTGCCGTACGGACCAGGGAGCGCAGCCAGCCGCGCAGCTCCTCGGAGTCCGGGCGGTCCGTCGGGTCCTGGCGCAGCAGGGACTCCACCACGGGGCGCAGCGCGCCGAGCTCCTCCGCCTGTGCGGGCGCGCGTGAGCACACCAGCTGGACCAGTTCGGCGGCGCTGTCCTCGGGGTACGGGGCGTGGCCCTGCACGCTGCGGAAGAGCAGGGCGCCGAGGGCCCAGAGGTCGGCGGCCGGGCCCACGGGCGGCGCGAGCTGCCAGTTGGCGTGGACGGGGCCGGCCTGTTCGGGGGCCCAGCGTTCGGTGACCGCGCCGACCATCGTGATCCGCGCCTGGCGCGCCCGCTCGGCCGCCAGAGCGTTCCCGGGTGCCGCGCCGGGGTACGCGCCGGTGTCCGGACCGGGGGGCACGCCTGCCGGTCCGCCTGTGCGGGGCGCCGGCACCGTGCCTGCCCCCGTACGCGCCGGGGGCGGGCCGGCCTGGCGGGCGCCCGGCACCGCCGGGCCGGGCGGCAGCGCGTGCGTACCGCCCTGCGGGCGGCGTACCGGGCCCGGCAGCCCGCCACCGTACGTGGCACTGCCCGGCCGGGCCGGCTGCCGGGGCACGGGCGGCGCGCCTGGCCCCTGACGCGGGGCACCTCCGGGCGGACGCTGCGGGACACCCGGCGGGCCGGGCGGCACGCCCTGCCCGCCAGGCGGCGGCACGGCGGGACGGCCCTGCGGCACGGCGGGCTGCCCCTGAGGCGCCCCGGGCCGACGCTGCGGGACGCCGGGGGGACCCGGCGGCATGGCGGGGGAACCCGGGGGCGCGGCGGAACGGTTCGCCGGGCCGACGTGGTCCCGGTACGGGCTGAACTGCTGCCCCTGCTCGCGCCCCGGCCCCTGACCCGGCCCCTGTCCCTGCCGCTGCTCCTGGTCGTGCAGGCGGCCGCCCTCGGGAGCGGCGCCGCCCCTGTCAGAGGCGTGCGCGTCGTGGGCGGTGCGGGCCGCCGCGGCCCTGGCCCCGGCCCGGTAAGCGGCGATCGCCCCCGCGCGTGCCCGCCGGGGATCGTCCTCGGCCCCGCCGGCCCCCGAACCACCCGGCCCGGATCCGGCCGGCCCCGGCCCGTGCGATCCACCGGCCCCGGGCCCCACCTGCTGTCCGGCACCGAAAGCGGAGGCAGGAGCGGAGGCGGAGGTGGGAGCGGAAGCGGAGGCAGGAGCGGAGGCGACACCAGGAACGGACGCCCCCGCCCCCGAAGCCGCTCCCGGGCCGGTCGCGTTCGAGCCCGGGCCGGTCGCGTTCGAACCCGAGCCGGTCGCGTTCGGGCCGGTCGCGTTCGGGCCAGGCCCCCCGGCTCGCCACTCGCGTACGACGCCCGGGCGGACGGCGCCAGGGGGCGGAGCCGCTTCGCGCGGGACCGGGTCGTAGCCGCACAGCGCCTCCTCCGCGGCGCCGGCGGCCAGGCCGGTGAGGACGACGCGGCCGTCGTCGCAGACCAGGACCGTACGCGGGGTGATGTTGCGGTGCGTCCAGCCGTGCGCGTGCAGGGCGTGCAGGGCGGTGAGGATGTCGGCGGCGATCTCCGCCGCGCGGTGCGGGGACAGCGTCCGGTCGGCGAGCAGCGCGGCCAGCGGACGCGCGGGAACCAGTTCACTGACGATCCAGAGGCTGCCGTCCTGGGCGAAGACGTCGAAGACCTGGTCGAGCCGGGGGTGGTCCGGGATGCGCGCGGCGGCCGTCGCGGCCTCCAGCGCGCGCCGCACCACGGGGTCGGACGGATCACGGTCGGCCGGCGCATCCCCGTCGCCGTACCCGGCACCCGCACCGGGTCCCGTACGCCGTGCCCGGCCCCCGTCGCCGTATCCCCGCGCGGGTCCGCCGCCCATGCCGTACTCGTCGACCAGCTCCGCTTCCACGACCTCCGGCAGCGGGACCTGACGGATCAGCACTTCCTGCCCGCTGTAGGTGTCCAGCGCGCGGGCCAGGGCCGGTTCGGGCGCGTCCGGCGGCACCGGAAGGCGGTAGCGTCCGGCGAGCACTCGCCCCGCGTACTCGTCCACGACGCCTCCCCAGTGCGCGCGCTGCCCGCAGCCCCCTGACGAACCGTTCATACCCCCCGGCAGAGCGGTCCGTGGTCAGTTCCGGTCGCAATACTGCCGATATACGGCTGCCTACGGTCTATGCGGTGCCACGATACGTGTCCCGAGTGCGCCTGGGGACCGCTCGGCGCAACAGTCCTCACCCGCCCCGGCGGCTTTCTGCCAACGGAGCGGGTGACGGGCGCGGCGCCTCACGAGAAACGGAAGAAACAGTCCCTCTCAGGAGGGGGCAGTTCTTCTCGCCGAAGGGGATCTTTTTCCCACCTCGGAAAGTCAGTCCTTCACCTCGAACGTGCGGAAGGCGGTCTCGCGGAGCTGCCGGCACTGCTTGTCCGACCAGCTGCCGGCCTTGCAGGTGATCATGATCGCGTAGCCGTGGTCGGCGTCGGCCTTGAAGCCGCGGTTCAGTACGCGCACCTTCTGTCCGTGCTGCTCACGGGTGAACGACCAGTCCGCGACGGTGGGGTAGTCCCGCCAGTCGGTCTGCTTGATGCCGATGAGGTGGTAGCCGGAGCTGTTGCCGCGCACGGCGGGCTCCAGGCTCCGCCAGGCCGCCGCCGCGTCGTTCGACGGCTTGGCGTTGTAATCGACCTGAATGCGCGGGAACCCGCCGGACCCGCTGTATATGGCGCCCGAGTTCTGCCCCGCCGTGGCGATCTTCTTCCAGCCCGCCGGCATCGCCATCGAGAAGTGGAACTGGCCGTTGGAGATCTTCTTGAAGCCCTGCGGGACGTCCTGGCCGTCGCTCTCGTTCTCGTCGGGCTCGTTCTCGTCCTCGTCCGGCTCGTCCTCGCCCTTGGCCGGCTGGTCGCTCGCCGCACCGTCCGGCGACGCGCTGCTGGTCCGCGGGCTCGCCTTGCCGTCGTCCTTCGGCTCGTCGGACGCGGGGGCCGCCTCGGCGCTCTGCTTGTCCCCGGCCTTGCCCTTGGTGTCGTCCCCGCCGCTCAGCGCGAAGGCCAGCACCGCGCCGAGCACCGCGAGGACGGCGACGACCGCGACGATGACGAGTGTGCGCTTCGGCACGACGTCGGTCAGCGAGGCCCTGGTCGCGCCCGCCGGTGTCCGGCCGGACGCCGGCTCGCCGCCCGGCGCCGACGCGGAACGGGCGGCCGAAGCGGCCGTCGCGGCGTTGCGTACGGACTTCAGCGCGCCGCGCATCCGCTCCCTGGCGGGCTCGGCGGCCGCGCCCACCGATGCGGCCGCGGGTCTTGGCGGTGCCGGGGGTTTCGGCGGCAGCGCCATCATGCGCGTCGACTCGGCGGGCTTCTCGGGCGGCTTCGGGCCGGTGTCCTCGGGGGCGTTGACGGCGTCGGTCAGCAGCGCGCGGGCGGCCTCGTCCGACAGCCGCCGCGCCGGGTCCTTCACGAGCAGGCCGTAGATGACCTCTTCGAGCACGCCGGCGTTCTTGGGCGGGTCCACCGGCTCGGTCATCACCGCGGTCAGGGTGGCGATCGCGGAGCCCTTGTCGTACGGGGGCACGCCCTCGACGCAGGCGTACAGCAGTCCGCCCAGCGACCACAGGTCGGACGGCGGGCCGGGCTTCTGGCCGCGGGCACGCTCCGGCGCGATGTACGAAGGCGCGCCGACGAGCATGCCGGTGGAGGTGACCGAGGGGTCGCCCTCGACCTGGGCGATGCCGAAGTCGGTGAGCACGACCCGGCCGTCGTCCGAGATCAGGACGTTGGACGGCTTCACGTCGCGGTGCAGGATGCCCTCGCGGTGGGCGGCGCGCAGCACGTCCAGGACGGCGAGGCCGACCTCGGCGGCGCGCCGCGGGGTGAGGGCGCCGTCGTCGCGGATGACCTCGGCGAGGGAGCGGCCCTCGACCAGCTCCATGACGATCCACGGGCGGTCGTCCTCGTCGACCACGTCGTAGACCGTGACCGCGCCGTTGTTGCGGATCCTGGCGATCGCCTTCGCCTCGCGCAGCGTACGGGTGATCAGGCGGCGCTTCTCGTCCTCCTCGACCCCGCCCGGGAAGCGCAGTTCCTTGACCGCGACCGTGCGGCCCAGGACCTCGTCCCGCGCCCGCCAGACCGTGCCCATGCCGCCCCGGCCGAGGACATCGCCCAGCCGGTAACGGCCGGCGAGCAGCCTGCCCGTCTCGCCGTCCTTGGCGTCCTCGTCGCCCACTGAATCCCCTCTGCAATCCAGCCGAGTTGGCAACCGCAACACCAAACTGCCCCAACTCGGACAACCCACCCTGGCAGAGCCTTCATTCTCCCTCATCCGTGGCGGTGGGGAAGGCCCGGGTCCAGCAGGAGTACGCACTGGGCACCCGTCATGATGGGCCCGACGACCGGGAGCCCTGATTGACCTTGCGATCCGTGAATTTTAGCCGCGCGGCGGCGCTGACGGCTGCCTTCGGCGTGCTGCTCACGGCCGGATGCACCGGACACGACCGTGCCCCGGCGCGCTTCGCGGCCGGGGATGCGCCCGGCGCGCGCAGCTCCGTCTCGGGTTCCCCGAGCCCCGCTTCGGGTACGCCACCGCCCGCCTCCCGTACGCAGCGCCCCGGACCGAAGGAGCCGGCGCCCGACCGGACCGCGCCGCCGCGTACCCGGCCCGCTCCCGGTGCACCGAGTACGCCGAAGCACACGGCACGGCCGCCGAAGCCGGCGACGGCACGGGCCGTCCGCGCGCTGGCCGAGGGCGGGACGCCGGGCGCCGCGGCGCTGACGACCCGTGACGGCCGGGCGTACGCCTCCCGTTTCACTACCGCCGGCGTGGCCGACGTACGGACCGAGCGGCCCATCACGCCCGCCGACCACTTCCGCGCCGGCAGCCTCACGAAGACGTTCATCGCCACGGTCGTGCTCCAGCTGACCGCCGAGCACCGGCTCTCCCTCGACGACACCGTGGGCCGGCTGCTGCCCGGCCTTGCCCCCGGCGCCACGGACCCGCGCGGGGTCACCGTCCGCGAACTGCTGGACCACACCAGCGGCCTGTACAACTACACCGCCGACCCGGAGCTGTCGCGGGAGCTGCACGGGCCCGGCTTCACCGCCCACCGTTACGACACCTACACCCCGGACGAGCTGCTGCGGACCGCGCTGGAGCATCCGCCCGAGGCCGCACCCGGCGACCGGTACGCCTACTCCAACACCAACTACCTCGTACTGGGGCAGATCATCGAGGCGGTCACCGGACACCCGTACGCCCAGGAGGCGGAGCGCCGGATCATCGGGCCGCTCGGGCTGTCGGGGACGTCCTTCCCCGGGACCGACCCGAGCCTGCCGCGGCCGTACGGGCGCGGCTACTCACAGGTGGGCTCGGAGCGGGTGGACAGTACGACGCTGGATCCCAGCCGGGCGGGCGCCGCGGGCGAGCTGGTCACGACCCTCGGCGACCTGAACCGGTTCTTCGCGGCGCTGCTCGGCGGCCGGCTGCTGCCGTCCCGTCAGCTCACGCAGATGCGGGACCAGAAGGACACGAACGGGATGTACGGCCTGGGCCTCTACGGGACCCGGCTGCCGTGCGGCGTGACGGTCTGGGGCCACGACGGCGACATCAACGGCTCGTACGCGCGGACGGCCGCCACCGAGGACGGCCGGCACGTGCTGACGTTCCGGCTGAACACGGACCGGCCGGACCCGTCCCGGCGCGTCCAGGCCCTGCTGACGGCGGAGTTCTGCCCGCGGACCTGACGCGCCTCCGGGAGCATCCCGGTACGCCGGCGTCCCCGGCGGCTGCCCGTCGGCAGCGGCCGGGGACGCCGGGCCGGTCAGCGGCTCACCGCGGCACGATGTCCGGCGCCCCCAGCCGGGCCGCGTCCGCCGTCAGGTCGTCGGGCTGCCGCTGGGACTCCCGCTCGGCCTCGACCCGCTTCTCGTAGTGCTCGACCTCCCGGTCGATCTGGTCCTGGTCCCAGCCCAGCGCCGGGGCCATCAGCTCGGCGACCTCGCGGGCGCTGCGGGTGCCCCGGTCGAAGGTCTCGATGGAGATGCGGGTGCGCCGGGTCAGCACGTCGTCCAGGTGGCGGGCGCCCTCGTGCGTGCAGGCGTAGACGACCTCGGCGCGGAGGTAGTCGTCGGCGGCGGCCAGCGGGGCGCCGAGTGACGGATCGTCGGTGATCAGCGCCAGTACCTCCTCGGCGAGCGAGCCGTAGCGGTTCAGCAGATGCTCTATGCGGGCGACGTGCAGGCCGGTGCGCGCCGCGATGTGCGCCCGCGCGTTCCACAGCGCCTTGTACCCCTCCGCGCCGACCAGCGGGATGTCCTCGGTGACGCACTCGGCCACCCGCTGGTCCAGCCCGTGCACCGCCTCGTCCACCGCGTCCTTGGCCATGACCCGGTACGTCGTGTACTTGCCGCCCGCGACCACGACCAGACCCGGCACCGGGTGCGCGACGGTGTGCTCGCGGGACAGCTTGCTGGTCGCGTCCGACTCGCCCGCCAGCAGCGGCCGCAGCCCCGCGTAGACGCCTTCGACGTCGTCCCTGGTCAGCGGGGTCGCGAGGACCGCGTTCACATGTTCCAGGAGGTAGTCGATGTCGGCGCTGGAGGCGGCGGGGTGCGCCTTGTCCAGGTCCCAGTCGGTGTCGGTGGTGCCGATGATCCAGTGCCGTCCCCAGGGGATGACGAAGAGCACGCTCTTCTCCGTGCGGAGGATCAGCCCGGTGGTGGAGTGGATGCGGTCCTTGGGCACGACCAGGTGGATGCCCTTGGAGGCGCGGACGTGGAACTGGCCGCGCTCGTTGATCAGCCCCTGGGTGTCGTCGGTCCACACGCCGGTGGCGTTGACGATCTGCCGGGCGCGGACCTCGTACTCACCGCCGGCCTCCACGTCCTGCACCCGCGCACCGACCACCCGTTCGCCCTCACGGAGGAAGCCGATCACCCGGGCCCGGTTGGCGACCGCGGCACCGTACGCGGACGCCGTACGCACGATGGTGGCGACGTACCGGGCGTCGTCCATCTGGGCGTCGTAGTACTGCAGGGCGCCGACCAGGGCGTCCTTCTTCAGGCAGGGCGCGACACGCAGCGCGCGCGAACGGGAGAGGTGGCGGTGGGCCGGCAGCCCGCGGCCGTGCCCGGAGGAGATCGACATCGCGTCGTACATCGCCACGCCCGTACCGGCGTACCAGCGCTCCCAGCCCTTGTGCTGGAGCGGGTAGAGGAAGGGCACCGGCTTCACCAGATGCGGCGCGATCCGCTCCAGCAGCAGCCCGCGCTCCTTCAGTGCCTCGCGCACCAGCGCGAAGTCCAGCATCTCCAGATAGCGCAGCCCGCCGTGGATCAGCTTGCTGGAGCGCGATGACGTGCCCGAGGCCCAGTCCCGCGCCTCGACCAGGCCGGTGGACAGTCCGCGCGTCACCGCGTCCAGTGCGGTGCCCGCGCCGACGACTCCGCCGCCGATCACCAGCACGTCCAGCTCGCGTTCCGCCATCCGTGCCAGTGCTCCGGCGCGCTCGGCCGGTCCCAGTGTCGCTGTCCTCACCACTGCCTCCCGCTTCGGTCGGTGCTGTGATCGCTGCCACACCCCGTTGTCGATTCTGTCCGGAGGCGGCGGGGCCAGCCACCCTCCGCGCGCTGACTGGGTGGGAAGGCGCCACTCCGCACCCTTGATCCGCCAATCCCCATTCTGGGTCAAATGTCCGCTTAGTCTACTTATGCGCCACCTGGAATCGCTCGGGAAGGACGGCCAGCATGCCCGCAGACCTCGCCGTCATCGGACTCGGCCACATCGGCCTCCCCCTCGCCGAGGCCGCCGTCGCCGCCGGCCTCGGCACCATCGGCTACACCTCCGGACCACCCACCGCCGCGGCGCTCGGCGCCGACGGCCCCCTCTCCCCCACCGAAGTACGCCGGCTGCTCACCGCCGGCTTCCGCACCACCACCGACCCCGCGGCGCTCGGCCGGGTCCGCACGGCCGTCATCTGCGCCCCCACCCCGCTCGGCGAGGACGGCGCCCTGGATCTGCGCGCGGTGGCCGACGCCGCCCGCACCCTCGCCGCACATCTGCGCCCCCACACCACGGTGATCCTCGAGTCGGCGGGGTACCCCGGTACGACCGAGGAATTCCTCCGGCCGCTCCTGGAACAGGGCTCCGGACTCACCGCGGGACGCGACTTCCACCTCGCCTGCTCCCCCGCCCGGTACGACCCCGGCAACCGCCGCTACGGGCACGCCAACACCCCGAAGGTCATCGGCGGCCTCACCCCCGCCTGCACCGAGGCCGCCGCCGCCTTCTACGGCCGGCTCACCGACAAGGTCGTCCGCGCCCGCGGCCCCAAGGAGGCCGAGACCGCGGGGCTCCTGGAGACCAACTACCGGCACGTCAACATCGCCCTGATGAACGAGATGGCCGTCCTCTGCCACGACATCGACGTGGACCTCTGGGACGTCATCCGCTGCGCCGAGACCAAGCCCTTCGGCTTCCAGGCCTTCCGCCCCGGGCCCGGCGTCGGCGGCCACGCGGCCCCCGTCGACCCCAACCACCTCGCCGGCAAGGGCCGCCCGCCCGGCCACCCGCTCCGCATGGTCGAACTCGCCCAGGAGGTCAACGGGCGGATGCCCCGGTACGTCATCCAGCGCTGCGCCACGCTCCTGAACGAGCACGGCAAGTCCGCGCGCGGCGCCCGCGTCCTGCTCCTCGGCGTCACCTACAAGCCGGACATCGCCGACCAGGAGGGCTCACCGGCCCGCGAGATCGCCGCCCGGCTGCTGGAGCTGGGCGCCCACCTGACGTACCACGACCCGTACGTCCCCCAGTGGCAGGTGCTCGGCCGCCCCGTCCCCCGCGCGGACTCCCTCTACGAGGCCGCCGCCGGCGCCGACCTCACCCTGCTCCTGCAGCACCACCGCACGTACGACCTCCAGGGCCTGGCCGTGAAGGCCCAGCTCCTGCTGGACACCCGCGGGGCGACACCGACAGGGGCAGCCCACCGGCTGTGACGCCTGTCATGCAAAGGGGCCCCGCCGCGCCGGCAGGGCCCCTTGCACACGAAGTACGCGGATTACGCGCGCACGGTCACCTCGACCCGCTGGAACTCCTTCAGGTCGGAGTAGCCGGTCGTGGCCATCGCACGGCGCAGCGCGCCGAAGAAGTTCATCGAACCGTCCGGGGTGTGCGACGGGCCGAGCAGGACCTCCTCGGTCGTGCCGACCGCACCGAGGTCCATCCGCTTGCCGCGCGGCACGTCCTCGTGGACGGCCTCCATGCCCCAGTGGTGGCCCCGGCCCGGCGCGTCGGTGGCGCGGGCCAGCGGGGAGCCCATCATCACGGCGTCCGCGCCGCAGGCGATGGCCTTGGGCAGGTCGCCGGACCAGCCCACGCCGCCGTCGGCGATGACGTGCACGTACCGGCCGCCGGACTCGTCCATGTAGTCCCGGCGGGCCGCCGCGACGTCCGCGACGGCGGTGGCCATCGGGACCTGGATGCCCAGGACGTTACGGGTGGTGTGCGCGGCGCCGCCGCCGAAGCCCACCAGCACGCCGGCCGCGCCGGTACGCATCAGGTGCAGGGCCGCGGTGTAGGTCGCGCAGCCGCCGACGATGACCGGGACGTCCAGCTCGTAGATGAACTGCTTGAGGTTCAGCGGCTCGGCGGCGGAGGAGACGTGCTCGGCGGAGACGGTGGTGCCGCGGATCACGAAGATGTCCACGCCCGCGTCCACGACCGCCTTGGAGAACTGGGCGGTGCGCTGCGGGGAGAGCGCGGCGGCGGTGACCACACCGGAGTCGCGCACCTCCTTGATGCGCTGGCCGATCAGCTCTTCCTTGATCGGGGCCGCGTAGATCTCCTGGAGGCGGCGGGTCGCGGCGGACTCGTCCAGCTCGGCGATCTCCGCGAGCAGCGGCTCCGGGTCCTCGTACCGGGTCCACAGGCCTTCGAGGTTGAGGACGCCCAGGCCACCCAGCTCACCGATGCGGATGGCGGTCTCCGGGGAGACCACGGAGTCCATCGGAGCGGCCAGGAAGGGCAGGTCGAAACGGTAGGCGTCGATCTGCCAGGCGATCGAGACCTCCTTCGGGTCGCGGGTCCGCCGACTCGGTACGACGGCGATGTCGTCGAAGGCGTACGCCCGGCGGCCGCGCTTGCCGCGCCCGATCTCGATCTCAGTCACTGTGTGGCCTTTCCTCTGTGTCTGCCGTTCCAGTATCCCTGACATGCCGGAGCCCGCGGACGGCTGTCCGCGGGCTCCCCCTCAAGCCGTGGTTCCGGAACCGGGCCTACCCGCTCAGCGGGCGTTGTAGTTCGGTGCCTCGACCGTCATCTGGATGTCGTGCGGGTGGCTCTCCTTGAGGCCCGCCGAGGTGATCCGCACGAAGCGGCCCTTCTCCTGCAGCTCCGGGACCGTGCGGCCGCCGACGTAGAACATCGACTGGCGCAGGCCGCCGGCGAGCTGGTGGACGACCGAGGAGAGCGGGCCGCGGTAGGGCACCTGGCCCTCGATGCCCTCGGGCACCAGCTTCTCGTCGGAGGCGACGCCCTCCTGGAAGTACCGGTCCTTGGAGAAGGACTTGCGGTCGCCGCGGGTCTGCATCGCGCCGAGCGAACCCATGCCGCGGTAGGACTTGAACTGCTTGCCGTTGATGAACATCAGCTCGCCCGGCGACTCCTCGCAGCCCGCCAGCAGCGAGCCGAGCATCACCGTGTCGGCGCCCGCGACGAGGGCCTTCGCGATGTCACCGGAGTACTGCAGGCCGCCGTCGCCGATGACCGGGACGCCGGCCTCCTTGGCGGCGAGCGAGGCCTCGTAGATCGCGGTGACCTGCGGGACGCCGATGCCGGCGACGACGCGGGTGGTGCAGATGGAGCCGGGGCCGACGCCGACCTTGATGCCGTCCACGCCGGAGTCGATCAGCGCCTGGGCGCCCTCGCGGGTGGCGACGTTGCCGCCGACGACGTCGACGGAGGAGTTCGACTTGATCTTGGCGACCATGTCGCCGACCAGCCGGGAGTGGCCGTGCGCGGTGTCCACGACGATGAAGTCCACACCGGACTCGATCAGCGCCTGGGCCCGCTCGTACGCGTCGCCCGCCACGCCGACGGCCGCGCCGACCAGCAGCCGGCCCTCGGAGTCCTTGGCGGCGTTCGGGTACTGCTCGGCCTTGACGAAGTCCTTGACCGTGATCAGGCCCTTGAGGACACCCGCGTCGTCGACCAGCGGCAGCTTCTCGATCTTGTGGCGGCGCAGCAGCTCCATGGCGTCCACGCCGGAGATCCCGACCTTGCCCGTGACCAGCGGCATCGGGGTCATGACGGCACGGACCTGACGGCCGCGGTCGGTCTCGAAGGCCATGTCGCGGTTGGTCACGATGCCGAGCAGCTTGCCCGCCGCGTCGGTCACCGGCACACCGCTGATACGGAAGCGTGCGCACAGGTCGTCGGCCTCGGCCAGGGTCGCGTCGGGGTGCACCGTGATCGGGTCCGTGACCATGCCGGACTCGGAGCGCTTGACCAGGTCGACCTGGTTGGCCTGCTCCTCGATGGAGAGGTTGCGGTGCAGCACGCCGACGCCGCCCTGACGCGCCATGGCAATGGCCATCCGGGCCTCGGTGACCTTGTCCATCGCCGCGGACAGCAGCGGGACGTTCACCCGGACGTTCTTCGAGATGTACGAGGAGGTGTCGATCTGGTCGGGCGACATGTCGGAGGCGCCCGGCAGCAGCAGCACATCGTCGTAGGTCAGCCCGAGTGTCGCGAATTTTCCGGGGACTCCGTCGACGTTGGTCATGACACCTTCCCAATGGCCTTGATCAGTGCGGATGTCCATGCTAACGGGAATGACCGGTGGCTCATTCCACGAGCAAGATCACCCATGTTCTTTGTACGTTCACACGTACGGATCAGGGCGTTCGGCAGGCCACCCCGCTCCGTACGCGGGGACGGCGGCGCCTACTGCTCGGCGAGCGCCCGGAGCCGGCTGAGCGCGCGGTGCTGCGCGACCCGGACCGCTCCCGGCGACATCCCCAGCATCTGCCCGGTCTCCTCCGCCGTCAGCCCGACCGCCACCCGCAGCAGCACCAGCTCCCGCTGGTTCTCCGGCAGGTTGGCCAGCAGCTTCTTGGCCCACTCCGCGTCACTGCTGAGCAGCGCCCGCTCCTCGGGACCGAGCGAGTCGTCCGGCTGCTCCGGCATCTCGTCCGAGGGCACGGCCGTGCTGCCCGGGCCGCGCATCGCGGCTCGCTGCAGGTCGGCGACCTTGTGGGCGGCGATGGCGAAGACGAACGCCTCGAACGGCTTGCCGGTGTCCCGGTAGCGCGGCAGCGCGCAGAGCACCGCCACGCAGACCTCCTGCGCGAGGTCCTCGACGAAGTGGCGAGCGTCACCCGGCAGCCTGGACAGCCGCGTACGGCAGTAGCGCAGGGCGAGCGGGTGCACATGCGCGAGGAGGTCGTGCGTCGCCTGCCGGTCCCCCTCGACGGCACGTGCGACGAGCCCGCCGATCTCCTGGGTCCCGTCCTCGCGCATCGGTCCATGGTGCCTTGACGCCGCACGGTTCGCGGCATCGCCCCCGTAGTTGTGCACCGAAGTGTTATGCGTCGGTGTGCCAGCACTCACGTCCCACGCCTCCCCCTTTCGGGTGTTGCCCATGCCGGACCCGAGACGTCGCCCACGGCGTTCACCGGTGCCGCGTGGCACCGTGAGGGGCATGTCCGTCATGAGGTCTCTTCTGGCCGAGTGAGAAGCCCCGGCCCTGGAGCCGGGGAGGAGTCACACCTCAAGCATGCGGCATCGCGTGAGGTTTCGGCGCCGGACGGCGGCACAGCGGGGCCGTGGCACGCGCCACCCTTCCGGAACGGCGCGCGACGCGGCCCCGCTGTGCCCTCGCCGACGAACGGCTCAGCGGACCAGGCCCCAGCGGAAGCCGAGCGCCACCGCGTGTGCGCGGTCGGAGGCGCCGAGCTTCTTGAAGAGCCGGCGGGCGTGCGTCTTGACCGTGTCCTCGGAGAGGAACAGCTCGCGCCCGATCTCGGCGTTGGACCGCCCGTGGCTCATGCCTTCCAGCACCTGGATCTCCCGCGCGGTGAGCGTCGGCGCCGCGCCCATCTCGGCGGACCGCAGCCGGCGCGGGGCGAGCCGCCACGTCGGGTCGGCGAGCGCCTGGGTCACCGTCGCGCGCAGCTCGGCGCGCGAGGCGTCCTTGTGCAGATAGCCGCGGGCGCCGGCGGCGACGGCGAGCGCCACGCCGTCGAGGTCCTCGGCGACGGTGAGCATGATGATCCGGGCGCCCGGGTCGGCGGACAGCAGCCGGCGCACGGTCTCGACACCGCCGAGGCCGGGCATCCGTACGTCCATCAGAATCAGGTCCGAGCGATCGGCACCCCAGCGGCGGAGGACTTCCTCGCCGTTGGCCGCGGTCGTCACGCGCTCGACACCGGGGACGGTCGCAACCGCCCGACGGAGCGCCTCTCGGGCAAGCGGGGAGTCGTCGCAGACGAGGACGGAAGTCATGGCCGTCCTCCGCAGCTGATGCGCGTCACGTTGTGCCTCCAGGCTGGTACGTATCGTCACCTGTGCGATTGACGGCCTCGGACACCTGCCCGGGGAGTCCCTCTGTCAACCGCTTCCGCACTCTCAACGACGGTCACCCGAAAGAGTTACGGGCTGAGGGGCCGTTTTCGACACTCTATGTGAGGGGCCGGACACGCAGCAGCAAGACCCGCGCCCCTCGGCACTCCACTTTCCGCAACCTGTCCGCTTTGCCCTGTTCGGTGCTTTTTTTCCGTTTGGACATTGTCTGAGGCAAGATTCGAGAAGAGTCATATTTACATCTACTTAGAAGGTAGATGTACGGTCATGAGCAGGAGCCCGATACCGCCACGCTTCGAGGGGACTAGCAATGGCAGATTTCTCCCGCCTTCCGGGCCCGAACGCGGACCTCTGGGACTGGCAGCTGCTCGCCGCCTGCCGCGGCGTGGACAGTTCACTCTTCTTCCATCCCGAGGGTGAGCGCGGTGCGGCCCGTAGCGCACGCGAGACGTCGGCGAAGGAGGTCTGCATGCGCTGTCCGGTACGCGCGGAATGCGCAGCCCACGCCCTGGCCGTCCGCGAGCCGTACGGCGTGTGGGGCGGCCTGACCGAGGACGAGAGGGAAGAGCTGATGGGCCGGGCCCGGCATCGCCTGGTGCCGGCGGGCGGCTCCGGTCCGGCGATGATGCACAGAGGCTGACGCTCCGTAAGGACACCCGAACAGACGAAACGTTTCTGCACCCGTACCGGCGGGAGAACGGTACGGTGCAGGGCGGTACGGGGCCGGATCAGCGGCCGCCCGCGGCGGCCAGCTGGTCGAGCATGGCCGTCACCGCCGGGACCTGGGCCAGGTCCGGCAGGGTGAGTGCCACGATCTCGCGCTGCACGACCGGCTCCAGCAGGACCGTCCGCGCGCCCTTGGGGCGTACGGAGGCCAGCGCCAGCTCCGGCAGCGCGGCGACACCCAGCCCCGCGCCGACCAGGCCGATCACCGCCGGGTAGTCGTCGGTCGCGAAGTCGATGCGGGGCGTGAAACCGGCGCTCTCGCAGACCGAGACCAGGTGGCGGCGGCAGCGCGGGCAGCCCGCGATCCACGGCTCCTCGGCCAGCTCGGCGAAGCCGGCCCGGCCCACTTCGGCGAACCGGTGCCGCTCCGGTACGAGCCCCACCAGCCGGTCCGTGAGCACCCGGCGGACGATCAGGTCGTCCCACTCGGACTCGGCGGCCGGGTCGGCGCCCGGCACCTCGGGGTAGCGGAAGGCCAGCGCGATCTCGCAGTCCCCGCCGCGCAGCATCTCGATGGAGCGCGGCGGCTCCGCCTCGTCCAGCGAGACCGCCGTACCCGGGTGCGCGGCCCGCATCGCGGCCAGCGCGGTGGGCACCAGGGTCGAGCTGCCGGAGGGGAAGGACACCAGCCGCACCCGTCCGGCGCGCAGCCCGGCGATCGCCGCGACCTCCTCCTCGGCCGCGGTGAGCCCGGCGAGGATGCCGACGGCGTGCCGTACGAGGGCCTCGCCCGCCTCGGTGAGGCGCATCTCGCGGCCGGCACGGATGATCAGTGGCGTACCCGCCGCGTGTTCGAGCGCCTTGATCTGCTGGGAGACGGCGGGCTGGGTGCAGCCGAGCTCCCGTGCGGCGGCGGAGAAGGAGCCGGTCCGGGCGACGGCGCGCAGCACGCGGAGATGACGGGCCTCGATCATTCCTCAAGCATAAGCACTACTTGGGGCGGAGCCGGAATTATCGGTCACCGCTTTGGAGCGCCACGATCCGTGCCGGGCGGGCCGCACGGGTGGACTTTTCGGCGCGAAGACGACCGCTACTGGGCTGGATACGTACGGTACGCGGCAGGGAAGTGGCGGGCGGGGCAGGGCAACTGACGGTGGGTCGGTCACCCGCACGGCGGGTGCCGGGCCCGGCGGGGCCCCGCCGGACAGATAGCGTTCTCTTATGACGACTGCATTGGTCACGGGAGCGACGGCGGGCATCGGAGCGGCGTTCGCGCGCCGGCTGGCGGCCGACGGACACAACCTGGTGCTGGTGGCCCGTAACGAAGAGAAGCTGCGCGAGCACGCGGCCGAACTGCACGACCGGCACGGCGTCGAGGTCGGTGTGCTGACCGCCGACCTGGCGACGGAGGAGGGCATCGAGGCCGTCGAGAAGCGGCTCGACGACCGCAAGCACCCGGTGGACCTGCTGGTCAACAACGCGGGCTTCGGCAACAAGGGCGAGTTCCTGGACGTCCCGATGGCCGACGAGCTGGCGATGCTGAAGGTGCACTGCGAGGCGGTGCTCCGGCTGACCTCGGCGGCGGTGAAGGGGATGCGCGAGCGGCGGCGCGGCGGGGTCGTCAACGTCGCCTCGGTCGCGGCCTTCGTACCGCGCGGGACGTACGGCGCGAGCAAGGCGTGGGTCGTGCAGTTCACCCAGGGCGCGGCGCGCGATCTGGCGGGCAGCGGGGTGCGGCTGATGGCCCTGTGCCCGGGCTTCGTCCGTACCGAATTCCACGAGCGCGCCGGGATGGGCACCGACAACATCCCCGGCTGGATGTGGCTGGACGCGGACAATCTGGTGGACGCCGCGATGAAGGACCTGGCCCGCGGCCGTTCCCTCTCCATCCCCGACCCGCGGTACAAGGCCCTGATGGGCGTCGTGAAGCTCGCCCCGCGCAACCTCCTGGGCGGCGTCACGTCCCGGACGGGGCGGAAGTACGGGCCGCAGTAGCCGGTCGGGTACCGGAAAGCCCGAGGCCCGGCTCCCCATCGGGGGCCGGGCCTCGTTGTGGAGTCAGCTCACTCAGTGCGCGTGGCCGTGACCGTGACCGGCCTCGGCCTCCTCCTCTTCCTTCTTCTCGACGACCAGGGTCTCGGTCGTGAGCAGCAGGGAGGCGATGGAGGCGGCGTTCTCCAGGGCGGAGCGGGTGACCTTGACCGGGTCGATGACGCCGGCCTTCACCAGGTCGCCGTACTCGCCGGTGGCGGCGTTGAAGCCGTTGCCCTTGTCGAGCTCGGCCACCTTGGAGGTGATGACGTAGCCCTCCAGGCCGGCGTTCTCGGCGATCCAGCGCAGCGGCTCGACGGCGGCGCGGCGGACGACGGCGACACCGGTGGCCTCGTCGCCCTCCTTGCCGAGGTTGCCCTCGAGCACCTTGACGGCGTGGACCAGGGCGGAGCCACCACCGGAGACGATGCCCTCCTCGACCGCGGCGCGGGTCGCGGAGATGGCGTCCTCCAGACGGTGCTTCTTCTCCTTGAGCTCGACCTCGGTGGCCGCACCCACGCGGATGACGCAGACGCCACCGGCGAGCTTGGCGAGGCGCTCCTGGAGCTTCTCGCGGTCCCAGTCCGAGTCGGTGGTCTCGATCTCGGCCTTGATCTGCGCGACGCGGCCGGCCACGTCCTCGGCCTTGCCGCCACCGTCGACGATGGTGGTGTCGTCCTTGGTGACGGTCACGCGGCGGGCGGTGCCCAGCACGTCCAGACCGGCCTGGTCGAGCTTGAGGCCGACCTCCTCGGCGATGACGGTGGCACCGGTGAGGGTGGCCATGTCGCCGAGCATCGCCTTGCGGCGGTCACCGAAGCCGGGGGCCTTCACGGCGACGGCGTTGAAAGTGCCGCGGATCTTGTTGACGACGAGGGTCGACAGGGCCTCGCCCTCGACGTCCTCGGCGATGATCAGCAGCGGCTTGGAGGAGCCGGCCTGGATGACCTTCTCCAGCAGCGGCAGCAGGTCCTGGATCGAGGAGATCTTGCCCTGGTGGATGAGGATGTACGGGTCCTCGAGGACGGCCTCCATCCGCTCCTGGTCGGTGACCATGTACGGGGAGAGGTAGCCCTTGTCGAAGGCCATGCCCTCGGTGAAGTCGAGCTCCAGGCCGAAGGTGTTGGACTCCTCGACGGTGATGACACCGTCCTTGCCGACCTTGTCCATCGCCTCGGCGATGAGCTCGCCGACCTGCTTGTCCTGGGCGGACAGGCCGGCGACGGCGGCGATGTCGGACTTCTCGTCGATCGGGCGGGCCGTCGAGAGCAGGTCGTCGGACACGGCCTTGACGGCGGCGTCGATGCCCTTCTTCAGGGCGGCCGGGGAGGCACCGGCGGCGACGTTGCGCAGACCCTCGCGGACCAGCGCCTGGGCCAGGACGGTGGCGGTGGTGGTGCCGTCACCAGCGATGTCGTTGGTCTTGGTCGCCACCTCCTTCACCAGCTGGGCGCCGAGGTTCTCGTACGGGTCGTCGACCTCGACCTCACGGGCGATGGTGACACCGTCGTTGGTGATGGTGGGGGCGCCGAACTTCTTGTCGATGACGACGTTGCGGCCCTTGGGGCCGATCGTCACCTTGACCGTGTCGGCAAGCTTGTTGACGCCGCGCTCGAGGGCGCGACGGGCGTCCTCGTCGAACTTCAGAATCTTCGCCATGAGTTACGTGTCCTTAGTCGTACTCTCAACGAAATGCGCCCCTGCCCCGGGTGGTGAGACGCGGGAACCAGGGGCGCAGATCAGAACAGCTGGGGTGAAGCGTCGGCCTGGGGAAACCCAGGTCCCGGCTTACTTCTCGACGATCGCGAGAACGTCGCGAGCCGAGAGGACGAGGTACTCCTCGCCGTTGTACTTCACCTCGGTGCCGCCGTACTTGCTGTAGAGCACGACGTCGCCGACGGAAACGTCGAGCGGAAGACGGTTGCCGTCCTCGAAGCGGCCCGGGCCCACGGCCAGGACGACGCCCTCCTGGGGCTTCTCCTTGGCGGTGTCCGGAATGACCAGGCCCGAAGCCGTGGTCTGCTCGGCGTCGAGCGGCTGGACCACGATGCGGTCCTCGAGCGGCTTGATGGCAACCTTGGAGCTGGCGGTCGTCACGATCCGACCTCCCCCTTCGGAGATCTCACGGGGTTAACTGTCTGAGGTGGCGACCAGGTGGATCCGTCGTCGCGGGTGCCGGACCTGCCCGTCGCTGTGTTTGGCACTCTCCAGTGGTGAGTGCCAGCGCCGAGACTATGACGCGGTTAGCACTCGGTCAAGCGGAGTGCCAACGTGGCTCGCAAAGAGATCCACGACCTGCCCCAGAATGGGACGGGTGAACCCTCTCGACGCCTTCTCCGCGCTGCTCACCGATGAAGGCCGGACCCTGCTGGCCGGCCTCCGCGACCACGACCCCGCCCAGGAGCTCGCCACCGCCACCCGGCTGCGCCGCGAGCACCCCGCCGGCCTGGTGTCGGCGGCCCTGGGCCAGGCCCGGCTGCGGCAGCGGGCGGTCGCGAAGTTCGGCGCCGAGGACGCGTACCGGATGTTCTTCACCCCGAACGGCGTCGAGCAGTCCACCCGCCGCACCGTCGCCGTGCACCGCGCGGCCCGCCTCGCGGAGCTGGGCGTACGCAGCGTCGCCGACCTGTGCTGCGGCATCGGCGGCGACGCGATCGCGTACGCCCGGGCGGGCATCAGCGCCCTGGCGGTGGACCACGACCCGCTCACGGCGGAGGTGGCCCGCGCCAACGCCGAGGCGCTCGGCCTGTCCGACCTCATCGAGGTGCGCTGCGCGGACGTCACGGAGATCGACACGAGCCCGTACGACGCCGTCTTCGTGGACCCGGCGCGGCGTGGCGGCCGCGGCCGCGTCTTCGACCCCGAGGCGTACTCCCCGCCCCTCTCCTGGGCGATCGAGGCGGCCCGCAAGGCCCCGCGCGCCGCGCTGAAGATCGCGCCCGGCATCCCCCACGAGGCGATCCCCGAGGACGCCGCCGCGGAGTGGATCTCGGACGGCGGCGACGTGAAGGAGGCGGTGCTCTGGTTCGGCACGGAGCCGGGCGAGATGCGGGCGACCCTGCTGCCCTCGGGCGCCGCGCTCCGCACCACGGCCCCGCTCCCCGACCCGCCCGTACGCCCCGTGGGCCGCTATGTGTACGAACCGGACGGCGCTGTCATCCGCGCGCACCTGGTCGCGGAGGCCGCGGCCGAGCTCGACGGCGGCCTGATCGACGAGACCATCGCGTACGTCACCGCCGACGAGCTGCGCCCCACCCCGTACGCCGCCGCCTACGAGATCACCGACGAGCTGCCCTTCAACCTGAAGAAGCTCAAGGCACTCCTCCGGGAACGCGAGATCGGCGTGCTGACGGTCAAGAAGCGCGGCTCCGCCGTCGAACCGGAGGAGATCCGCCGCAAGGTCAAGCTGCGCGGCCCGAACGCGGCCACGGTGCTCCTCACCCGCGTCGCGGGCGCCCCGACGATGCTCGTCGGGCAGCCCGCGAAGCCCGTCGACGGCTGATCACGAGTACCGGCCGATCACAGGTACAGACTGATCACGAGTACAGGTTGTCCTTGCTGACCTCGTGCACGTGATCGTGGCTGTGCCCGTGGCCGTGGTGGGAGTGCGGGACGCCGTGCCGGTGCTCGTGGCCCGGGGCCGGGACGTGCGGCTCGGTGACCGGGAGGGAGGAGTCGGCGGACAGCTCCCAGGCGGAGTGCGGGCGGTTCCGGGCGACCATCTCGGCGCCGAGGGCCGCGACCATCGCACCGTTGTCCGTGCACAGCTTCGGGCGCGGCACGCGCAGCGTGATGCCCGCGTCCTCGCAGCGCCGCTCGGCCATCGCGCGCAGCCGGGAGTTGGCCGCCACGCCGCCGCCGATCATCAGGTGGTCCACACCGTGGTCCTTGCAGGCCCGGACGGCCTTCCGGGTCAGCACGTCCACGACGGCCTCCTGGAAGGACGCGGAGACGTCCGCCACCGGCACCTCCTCGCCCGCTGCCCGCTTGGCCTCGATCCAGCGGGCCACGGCGGTCTTCAGGCCGGAGAAGGAGAAGTCGTACTTCGGGTCGCGGGAGCCGGTCAGGCCGCGCGGGAACGCGATGGCCTCCGGGTCGCCCTCGCGGGCCATCCGGTCGATGACCGGGCCGCCGGGGAAGCCGAGGTTCAGCACGCGGGCGACCTTGTCGAACGCCTCGCCCGCCGCGTCGTCGATCGTCGAGCCCAGCGGCCGTACGTCGGAGGTGATGTCCGGCGCGAGCAGCAGCGAGGAGTGGCCGCCGGAGACCAGCAGCGCCATCGTCGGCTCGGGCAGCGCGCCGTGTTCGAGCTGGTCGACGCAGATGTGCGAGGCGAGGTGGTTGACGCCGTACAGCGGCTTGCCCAGCGCGTACGCGTACGCCTTGGCCGCCGAGGTGCCGACGAGCAGGGCGCCGGCGAGTCCTGGCCCCGCCGTGACCGCGATGCCGTCCAGGTCGGAGGCGGCGACGCCGGCCTCCTTCAGGGCGCGCTGGATGGTGGGCACCATCGCCTCCAGGTGCGCGCGGGAGGCGACCTCGGGGACGACGCCGCCGAAGCGGGCGTGTTCGTCGACGCTGGAGGCGATGGCGTCGGCCAGCAGGGTGTGACCGCGGACGATGCCGACACCGGTTTCGTCGCAGGAGGTCTCGATGCCGAGGACGAGCGGTTCGTCAGCCATTGATCGGTGTTCCTTGTACGAGGGATTCGGAGGTGTAGCGCATGACCAGGGCATCGACGTTGCCCGGCTGGTAGTAGCCGCGGCGGAAGCCGATGGGCTCGAAGCCGAAGCGTTCGTACAGCCGCTGGGCACGGAGGTTGTCGACGCGCACTTCGAGGAGGACTTCGTGGCACTCGAAGGCGGTGGCGGCGGTGAGCAGGTCGGCGAGGAGCCGGCCGCCGAGCCCGGAGCCCCACTGGTCGCGGGCGGTGGCGATGGTCTGGACGTCGCCGGTGCCGTCGACGGCGGCGAGTCCGGCGTAGCCGACGAGCCGGCCGTCCCGCTCGGCGACGGTGTAGTGGCGGTTCGCGCCGGGCCCGCGGGCGTGTGCCAGCTCGGACCAGAACATCCCGCGCGACCAGGCGTCCTCGGGGAACAGCTCCTCCTCCAGCGCCAGCACCGGCTCGATGTCCCACCAGCGCATCTCGCGCAGCACGGCGGCGGGCTGGTCGGCGTGGGCGGTCACTTGGGGGTGACCACCTTGTAGTTGGCGGGGACCTGCGCGTCCGGCCGCCGCAGGTACAGCGGCCGCGGGGGCAGCAGTGTCTCGCCCCGGGCCAGCTTCTCGGCGGCGAGCGCGCCGAGCGCCGCCGCCGACTGGTGCTCGGGTCCGTCCGCCCGTACGCCGTCGAAGGTGCCGTCGTACAGCACGGCGCCGGCGCCCACCGCCGGCACCCCGGCGACCTGCTCGGCGATGTCGGCCGGGCGGTCGACGGCGGGCTCGGTCAGCCGGGTACGGAAGTCGCCGTAGCGGGCCCAGTAGACCTCCTTGCGGCGCGCGTCCGTCGCCACCACGAAGGGTTCCGTGAGCCCGGAGGCGTACGCGATGCCGTCCAGCGAGCACAGGCCGTGCACGGGCACGTCCAGGGCCGCGCCGAAGGTGGCGGCGGTGACCAGGCCGACGCGCAGCCCGGTGTACGGGCCGGGACCGACGCCCACGGCGATGTCGGTGACCGCGTCGAGCTTCACTCCGGCCTCGCCGAGCACCCGGTCGACGGCGGGCAGCAGCAGTTCACCGTGGCGGCGGGCGTCCACCTCGCGGGCCTCGGCGAGCACGCGCGGGGCGGCCGTACCGCCGTCCGGGGCGGGGTCGCAGCTGAGCAGCGCGGCGGAGACGGCGGGGGTTGCGGTGTCAAGGGCAAGCAGCAGCACGTCCTCAAGACTACGGCGCGGCGGACACCGCCCTGCCGGGTGCTGCGCTCGCCGGTACGCTGCGTGCTGGGACTCCGGCACGTCGCGTGCCGGCTTTCGGACCTCGGACGCGTACGGACCCGTACGGAAAGGTGGCACGGCGGTGGCCGCTAGGAGCAGCTCGATCGTGACGGCTCTCACCGTGATGGCACTGGCCGCGGTCGGCTTCCTGGCCTTCCAGGCCTCGGCCGACGCCTCCGACCCGCTGAAGCCGGTCCGCTCCGCCAAGGGCGTCTCGGCGTCGCCCACGCCGTCGGGGCAGCAGAAGCCCGAGGAGTCGGCGGCGGAGAAGGAGAAGCGGGAGACCGCGGTGCCGGCGCACTCCGGTACGGGGAAGCGCGTGGTGTACGCGCTGGACTCCCGGCGGGTGTGGCTGATCGGTCCGAAGGAGCAGGTCCTGCGCACGTACGAGGTCGTCCCGAGCACGGTCAGCCCGGCGCCCGGGGCGTACTCGGTGACCACGCGCTCGGCGAGCGTGACCGGTTCCGACGGGATCCCGATCGAGAACGTCGTGCGGTTCGCCACGGTCGACAACGTGGTGGTCGGCTTCAGCGCGGCGGTCGACGGGTCGATGCCGCAGCCGGACGCGCAGCAGAAGAAGACGGGCGGCGTCCGCGAGAAGCGCGCCGACGGCGCGGCGATGTGGAAGTTCGCCACGGTCGGCACGAAGGTCGTCGTCGTCCCGTAGCCGCTCCGCGGCGGCACCCGTACGGCGCAGGGCGCCGCCGCGAACTGATGTTTCACCCGTACGGACTACGGATCGTCGCGGTCGCGAGTGGACGGCTCACGCCGGAGCGCGGGCGCCGGACCGCTGAGCGGTCCCGACGGTCCCGGCGGCCGTTAGGCCGCGTCGCGGCCGCTGCCCGGCAGGCGGGCGTCCTCGCCCTGGGGCTCGATACAGCCGTCGGCACGGCCCTCGCCGCGGTCCTCGGCGCCGGCCGTGGCCTCGGGGGCGCCCGGGGGCGTGGAGACCGCGCTGGCGGCGGCACAGGACGCCAGGAGCTCGTTCATCGTCGGCCGGGGGCCGTCCTCGCGCCGGAACGGAGACGGTTCGCTGTCGTCGCGGCGGGCCGCCGCGGCGAGGGACTGGTGGGCCGACATGGATGCCTCCCGGGAATCCTGGGGCGAGCGGGCATGGTTAGGTAGACCTAACCGGCTCTCTCCCTCCATGTGACCACGCCCGGCACCGCCGACGCAACATCTTCCCGACGGCTTGTCGGAAACTACGGAGCCCGCCGCCCCGGAAAGGGCCGCGGGCCCGCCCTGCTCAGAGCTCCTGCAGCACGCTCAGGTCGCAGCCCGCCCAGCGCGCGCCGACGCCCGTGACCGTCACCTCGCGGACGTCGTCCTCGTCACCCGACGCGGCCGCCTCGGCGCCCACCGCACGCGCGATGACGACGTGCAGCCGGTCCTCGGACAGCTCCTCGACCTTGCCCTCGCCCCACTCCACGACGACCACGGACTCCGGCAGCGAGACGTCCAGGTCCAGGTCCTCCATCTCCTCCAGGCCGCCGCCGAGCCGGTAGGCGTCGACGTGCACCAGGGGCGGGCCGACGTGCAGCGAGGGATGCACCCGGGCGATGACGAAGGTCGGCGAGGTGACGGCGCCGCGTACGCCCAGGCCCTCGCCCAGGCCCCGGGTCAGCGTCGTCTTGCCCGCGCCGAGCTCCCCGGTCAGCAGCACCAGATCCCCCGGGCGCAGCAGGCCGGCGAGCCGCCGGCCCAACTCCTGCATCCGGTCCGGAGACTTGACGGTTACCTGCGTGATGGCGTCGGTGGTGCTCATGCCGCCGATGGTACGAGGCCGCGCGTACACCGCGCGCCACGGCGGCGGCGCCCCGCCTCCGCCCGGCCGGCACTCGGCCGGCGCCGCCCCTGCTAGGCCCGTGCCGGGCGCCAGGCCCGGGATTCCGTCGCGGCGCGCTCGACCAGGGTCGTCAGGTGGCCGTTGACCAGTTCGGGGTGTTCCAGCATGACCAGGTGGCCGCCGTCCGGTACGCAGACCAGCTCGGCGGCCGGGAGCAGGTCGCCGATCGCGCGGCTGTGCTCCGGCGGTGTGATCAGGTCGCGGTCGCCGGCCAGTACGAGCGCCGGTACGCCGTCGTAGGCCGCCAGCGCCGCCGTCTTGTCGTGCACCGCGAACGCCGGGAAGAACTCCGCGACGACGTCGATCGGCGTCGCCTCGATCAGCCGCTCGGCGAACCGCGCGACCCCCGGGTCCACGTCCTTCGGCGCGCCGAAGGAGTACCGCTTCACCAGCCCCGCGAAGAGGTCGGCCGTCGCCCGCCGGCCCTTCTCGACCAGCTCGCTCTGCGCGCCCAGCGCCTTCAGCACGCCCGGCGCGAACCGGTGCAGCGCCTTCACGCCGAGCGACGGCAGACCGAAGGAGGCGATCTCGCTCAGCCGCCCGGCCGACGTGCCGATCAGGCCGACGCCGACCACCCGCTCGGCGACGTACTCCGGGAAGTGGTCCGCGAGCGCCATCACCGTCATGCCGCCCATGGAGTGCCCGACCAGCACGATCGGCCCGTCCGGCACCGCGGCGTCCAGCACCGCCTTCAGGTCCCGGCCCAGCATGTCGATGGTGACCGGTGCGGTGCCCTCGATCTGGGCGTGGCCGCGGGCCGAGCGCCCGTGGCTGCGCTGGTCCCAGTGGACCGTGCGGACGCTGCCGCGCAGCGCGGCCCGCTGGAAGTGCCAGGCGTCCTGGCTGAGGCAGTAACCGTGGCAGAAGACGACCGTGGGGGCCGCGGAGCGTCGCCCCAGGGCCCCCAGCAGGCGCTTGCGGCGGGCCCGCTGCGCCTCGCCGTCCGGCCGCTCCTCCGGCTCGTCGATCTCGTAGTACAGCTCGGTGCCGTCCTCGGAGTACGCGGTGCCCGGTGTGCCGCGCAGCGTGCCGTACGGGCCCGCCGAGTCCAGCGCCATCCGTGCCTTGCGGCGCATCCCGCGGCCGACCGTCAGCCGCTCCAGCGCGACCCCCGCGGCGGCGCCGGCCGCGACCATGCCGATCGCGGCGCCCGCGACGCCCGCGTGCCGTCCGGCCCGTGCCCAGCTGCCCACCGTCTCCGCCGCGTCGGCGGCGGCCCCGGCCACGTCCGGGACGACGCCGTGTGTGCCCTCACTCATGTCCCTTCCCCCGTTCCGTCGTGCTCAGGGACAGTTCCGTGTTCGGAGACATAGACGCGTGGCACCCGGCTTCCGATCCGGGTGACGATCTCGTAGGCGATGGTTCCCGTGGCCTGCGCCCAGTCCTCGGCGGTCGGCTCCCCGCGGTCGCCAGGGCCGAAGAGCACGGCCTCGTCCCCCACAGAGGCGGTTTCCCCGCCGAGGTCGACGACGAACTGGTCCATGGCGACCCGTCCGGCGATCGTCCGCCGCTTGCCGGCGATCAGCACCGGGCCGGTGCCGGAGGCGTGCCGCGGGATGCCGTCGGCGTAGCCGAGCGGGACCAGTGCGAGCGTGGTGTCGCCGGGGGTCGTGTAGTGGTGGCCGTACGAGACGCCGTGGCCGCCCGGTACGGGCTTGACCGACGCCAGGGAGGCGGAGAGCGTCATCACCGGGCGCAGCCCGAAGTCGGCGGGCGTGCCGACCTCGGGGCTCGGCGAGATGCCGTAGACGCCGATGCCGGCGCGGACGAGGTCGAAGTGCGCGTCGGGGCGGGTGAGCAGGCCCGGGGTGTTGCAGATGTGCCGCACCTCGGGGGCCAGGCCCGCCGCCTCCGCGGTCGCCAGCGCCTCGCGGAAGACGGTGAGCTGCGCGTCGACCGAGGGGTGGCCCGGCTCGTCGGCGCAGGCGAAGTGCGACCAGACGCCGGTGACCTGGAGGAGGCCCTCGGTCTCGGCGGCGCGGGCCGCCTCGGTCAGCTCCGCCCATTCGGCGGGCTGGCAGCCGTTGCGGCCGAGACCGGTGTCGATCTTCAGCTGGACGCGGGCCGGGCGGCCGGCGGCGCGCGCCGCGTGGCACACCTCGCGCAGCGCCCACATGCCGCTCACCGAGACGTCGATGCCGAGCAGCACGGCCTTGCGCCACGGGCCGCCGGGCGTCCACAGCCACGCCATGAGGGGGCCGGTGTCGCCCGCCTCGCGCAGCGCGAAGGCTTCCTCGGGGAGCGCGGTCCCCAGCCATTCGGCGCCGGCCTCGCGGGCCGCGGCGGCGCACTCCACCGCGCCGTGTCCGTACCCGTCGGACTTGACCACGGCCATCAGCCGGGCACCGGGAGCGTGCGCCTTCAGGGCACGCACGTTCGACCTCAGTGCGTCGAGGTCGATGGTGGCGCGGGCGCGCAGTGCTCTCTCGTTCATCGTCATCAGTGTCGCAGGTGCGGCGGGCGGAGCCCGTCCGGCCGCCGTGCCGGGCCGTTTCCGGCCGCCTGATGCGAGGTCACGCGGCCGGTTTGCGGCCCCAGACGAAGACGCCGTCGCCGTTCCTGAGGGTCTTCCACAGCTTCGCCGCGTGCGGCATCCGCATGTTCACGCAGCCGTACGAGCCGGGCGGGCTGTAGATGTTGCCGGAGATGCCGTGGAACGCCTGGCCGCCGTCGAAGAACTGGGAGTACGGCATCGGGGAGTTGTAGATCGTGGAGTGGTGGTGGCGGTTGCGCAGGTAGACCTTGTGCGCTCCGGGACGGGTGGGGTAACCGGCGCGTCCGCTGCGGACGGCGACCGGCCCGAAGATCACCTTGTCGTGGTTCTGCACCCACATGATCTGGCGCGGCAGGTCGACGCAGGCCACACGGGGTGCCCAGTGCTCGCCCTGCTTGCGCATCCGGGGCACGGGACAGCGGCCCTCCTTGTTGGGATCGGCCTTGGCCTGGAGGAGCCGGATGGTGCCCCAGGTGGCCGGGCCGGTGAAGCCGTTGGCCGGACTGATGTTCTCCTTCTTCTGGAAGGCGCTGATGGCCTTGCAGTCCGCCGGCGACTGCTTGCCGTCCACCGGCCGCTTCAGGTACCGCTCCACCTGCTTCTGGAAGGGGCCGGTGGAGGTGGTGCAGGCCGGGTCCGCCGGCGCGGCGGCCTGGGTACCGGCCGGGGCACGCAGGACCTCGGCGGGCGGCACGTACTCCACCGACACGTCACCGGTGTCGGCACGGGGGCCGTCGGCCTCCGGTGCGCCGGGCGGGGCCGCGGCGGGCTTCCCGGTGGCCGACGGCATCGACTCGTACGTCTGGTCGGGCGTGTCCTTCGGCTGCGCGCTGTTGGGGACGCCGGGGACGAGCTCGGACACGGTGTAGACGTGCGGCTTCTGCGGCTCGGGGTCACCGGCGGCGGCCCCGGGGACGGCCGCGAGGCCCAGCAGGGTGGCGGTGCCCGTGGCCGTGGCCAGGAGGGTGGAGAAGTAACGGTTCATGAGGGTACGTGTGCCGTGGCCGGGGTCCCGCGCCCCGCGGCGGGGGCCAGGTTCGCCCTGGCGAGCGGGATTTTCGGCCGGGCGGGGGCTCCCGCCGTGCGCGGCGGCGCCGGACGGCGTGGCCGCGGCCCGTCGGGTGAGACTGGGGGCATGAGGACTGCTTACAGCGTGGAGAAGGTGCGGGCGGCGGAGCGGGACCTGATGGCGCGGCTGCCGGACGGCGCCCTGATGCAGCGGGCCGCCGCCGGCCTGGCGGTGGCCTGTGCGGACCTCCTGGGCCGGGTGTACGGGTCCCGGGTGGTGCTGCTGGCGGGCAGCGGCGACAACGGCGGCGACGCCCTGTACGCGGGCGCCCGGCTGGCCCGCCGGGGCGCCGGGGTGCGCGCGGTGCTGCTGTCCCCGGAGCGGGCCCACCAGGGCGGTCTGGCGGCCCTCCGGGCGGCGGGTGGCCGGGTGTCGGCCGACCCGCGTGCCGACATCGCCCGCGCGGACCTCGTCGTGGACGGCATCGTCGGCATCGGCGGCAAGGGCGGGCTGCGCCCGGAGGCGGCGGAGCTGGCCGAGGCGGCACGCGGCACGACCGTGCTCGCGGTGGACCTGCCGAGCGGCGTGAACGCGGACACCGGAGAGGTCGACGGGACGGCCGTACGGGCCGACGCGACGGTGACCTTCGGCGCGTACAAGCCGGGGCTGCTGATCGATCCGGCGCGCGAGTACGTGGGCGCGCTGCGCCTGGTGGACATCGGTCTGGAGCTGCCGGCCCCGGACGTCGAGGCGCTGCAGCACGCGGACGTGGCGGATCTGCTGCCCGTCCCGGCGGCGGACAGCGACAAGTACCGGCGCGGCGTGGTGGGCGTCGTGGCGGGCTCGGCGCGCTATCCGGGCGCTGCGGTGCTGTCGGTGTCGGGTGCGCTGCGCGGCGGCGCGGGCGCGGTCCGGTACGTGGGCCCCGGTGCCGACGCGGTGATCGCGGCGCATCCGGAGACGCTGGTGCACGCGGGCCCGCCCTCGAAGGCGGGGCGGGTGCAGGCGTGGGTGATCGGCCCCGGGCTCGGCGACAACGAGGAGGCGATGGCGGACGTCCTGGACTCCGACGTGCCGGTACTGGTGGATGCGGACGGGCTGCACCATCTGGACCCGGCACGGGTGCGGTCCCGTACGGCGCCGACGCTGCTCACCCCGCACGCGGGCGAGGCCGCCGCGCTGCTCGGCGCGGCCCGCGAGGAGGTGGAGTCGGCCCGGCTGCGCTCCGTACGGGAGCTGGCCGCCCGGTACGGCGCGACGGTCCTGCTGAAGGGCTCCTCGACGCTGGTCGCCGACCCCGAGGGGGCGGCCGTCCGCGTCAACCCGACCGGTACGGGCTGGCTGGCCACGGCGGGCAGCGGGGACGTGCTCTCGGGGGTGGCCGGTGCGCTGCTGGCGACCGGCCTGGCGCCCCGGGACGCGGCGTCGGCGGGCGCGTACCTGCACGGCCTGGCGGCGCGTCAGGCGGCGTCCGCGGGTACGCCACTGACCGCGTGCGACGTGGCGGCGGCGCTGCCCGAGACGTGGCGGTCGGTAGCCTCCGCCTGACGGCTGACCGACGGCAGCGCCCCGTCAGGGGCGCGGGGCGTGTCGATATGCGGCTCCGCCCCGCGGGCGCGACCAGCCACGACGCGCCTGCGGAAGACCACCGGGCGCGCCCCCCGCGGCGCGCTCCGCCCCGCCCCTCAGCGGAGGGGTGGCTCACCCCTCCGCGATCACCACCGCCGAGGCCACGCCCGCGTCATGGCTGAGCGAGACGTGCCAGGACTGCACACCCCGCTCCTGGGCGGCCGCCGCCACGGTGCCGGACACCCGGAGCCGGGGCTGCCCGCTCTCCTCGACGTACACCTCGGCGTCCGTCCAGTGCAGGCCGCGCGGCGCGCCCAGCGCCTTGGCCAGTGCCTCCTTCGCGGCGAATCGGGCCGCGAGGGAGGCGACGCCGCGCGGCTCGCCGCCGGGCAGGTACCGCTCGCTGTCGACGAAGAGCCGGTCCAGCATCTGGGGCGTGCGCTCCAGGGCCGCGGCGAACCGGTCGATCTCGGCGACGTCGATGCCGACCCCGATGATCATTCGACGGTCACCGACTTGGCGAGGTTGCGGGGCTGGTCGACCTCGTTGCCGCGGGCCGTGGCCAGCTCGCAGGCGAAGACCTGGAGCGGCACGGTGGCCACCAGCGGCTGGAGCAGGGTCGGCGTCACGGGGATGCGGACCAGGTGGTCGGCGTACGGCACGACCGTCTCGTCGCCCTCCTCGGCGATGACGATGGTGCGGGCGCCGCGGGCCCGGATCTCCTGGATGTTGGAGACGATCTTGTCGTGCAGGACGGACCGCCCGCGCGGCGACGGCACGATCACCACCACCGGCAGGTCCTCCTCGATCAGCGCGATCGGCCCGTGCTTCAGCTCGCCCGCCGCGAACCCCTCGGCGTGCATGTACGCCAGCTCCTTGAGCTTCAGCGCGCCCTCCAGGGCCACCGGGTGGCCCACGTGGCGGCCGAGGAAGAGCACGGTGTTCTTGTCCGCGAGGCCGCGGGCCAGCTCCCGTACCGGCTCCATCGTGCCCAGCACCTCGTCCACCTGGGTGCCGATCTCGGCCAGCTCCTTCACCACGGCCTGGATCTCGTCGCCCCACTTCGTGCCGCGCACCTGGCCCAGGTACAGCGCGACCAGGTAGCAGGCGACCAGCTGGGTGAGGAACGCCTTGGTGGAGGCGACGGCCACCTCGGGCCCGGCGTGCGTGTAGAGCACCGCGTCGGACTCGCGCGGGATGGTCGAGCCGTTGGTGTTGCAGATGGCGAGCACCTTCGCGCCCTGCTCACGGGCGTGCCGCAGCGCCATCAGGGTGTCCATCGTCTCGCCGGACTGGGAGATCGCGACGACGAGCGTGCGGTGGTCCAGGATCGGGTCGCGGTAACGGAACTCGCTCGCCAGCTCCACCTCGCACGGGATGCGCGTCCAGTGCTCGATGGCGTACTTGGCGATCAGACCCGCGTGGAAGGCCGTGCCGCACGCCACGATGACGACCTTCTGCGCCTCCCGCAGCACCCCGTCCGGGATGCGCACCTCGTCCAGCGAGAGCCGCCCGTCCGCGCCGATCCGCCCGAGGAGGGTGTCCGCGACGGCCTTGGGCTGCTCGGCGATCTCCTTGAGCATGAAGTAGTCGTAGCCGCCCTTCTCGGCGGCCGAGGCGTCCCAGTCCACGTGGTACGGGCGCACCTCCGCCGGGCGGCCCTCGAAGTCGGTGACCTGGACGCCGTCCCGGCGTACCTCGACGACCTGGTCCTGGCCCAGCTCGACGGCCTCCCGGGTGTGCGCGATGAAGGCGGCCACGTCGGAGGCGAGGAACGCCTCGTCCTCGCCGAGGCCGACGACCAGCGGGGAGTTCCGGCGCGCGCCGACCACCACGTCCGGCGCGTCGGCGTGCACCGCCACGAGGGTGAAGGCCCCCTCCAGCCGGCGGCAGACCTGCCGCATCGCTTCGGCGAGGTCGCCGCAGGAGGAGAAGGACTCCGCCAGCAGGTGGGCGACCACCTCGGTGTCCGTCTCGGAGGCCAGCTCGTGGCCGCGGTCGGTCAGTTCGGCGCGCAGCGCGGCGAAGTTCTCGATGATGCCGTTGTGCACGACCGAGACCCGCCCGGCGTTGTCCAGGTGAGGATGGGCGTTGGCGTCGGTGGGGCCGCCGTGCGTGGCCCACCGGGTGTGCCCGATGCCCGTGCTGCCGGCCGGCAGCGGGCGCGCGGCCAGTTCCTTCTCCAGGTTGGCGAGCTTGCCGGCCTTCTTCGCCGCCGCCAGGCCGCCGTCGGCCAGAACGGCCACGCCGGCCGAGTCGTAGCCGCGGTACTCCAGCCGCTTCAGTCCGGCCAGTACGACGTCCAGGGCCGACTGCCCGCCCACGTATCCCACGATTCCGCACATGGAGGCAGCCTACGGCGCACGGAGATCATTGCCTGCGTACCGTACGCGTCAATGCCCGCGCTCGACGCGGTCGATGGCCTCCTGGACCAGATCGAGGAATTCCACCTCCTCGCAACGCGGTTTGCTGCCCATCTCGTACAGGACCAGGCAGTCCGTCAGCTCCTCCCCCAGGTCCTCCTCGGGCAGTTCGGCGGCCAGTTCGCTCTGTACGAGACCGGCGTGCCCGCCCTGTTCCGGGATCCACACCTCGTCCGCGCCGGCTCTCCGCTGGCGCTGCCGTACGTAATCGAGCAGGCGTGTCACCCTGCTCACCCCCATTTCCTCGCGACGCGGAAACTGACGCGTTCCCCCGCCTTCGGACGGTACCGGGGAATATCTGATTGGTATAGACATGCGGTATTCCGCCACCCCCCGGGATGAGCCGCGGCGGACGGCTGCGGACAATGGGCGACGTGCCCATGACGACAGAGCAGCCGCAGCAACGACGCCGCGCCGACGCCACGCCGTACGTCGACATGACCCGCGCGGAGTGGAGCGCCCTGCGCGAGAAGACCCCCCTCCCGCTGAGCGCCGAAGAGGTCGAGCGGCTGCGCGGTCTGGGCGACGTCATCGACCTGGACGAGGTACGCGACGTCTACCTGCCGCTCTCCCGGCTCCTGAACCTCTACTTCGGGGCCACCAGCAACCTCCGCGGCGCCCTGAACACCTTCCTCGGCGACCGGGAGGGCCACGGCGCCCAGGAGGGCACCCCGTTCGTGATCGGCGTCGCGGGCAGCGTCGCGGTCGGCAAGTCCACCACGGCCCGCCTCCTCCAGGCGCTGCTGGCCCGCTGGCCCGACCACCCGCGGGTGGAGCTGGTGACCACCGACGGTTTCCTGCTGCCCAACGCCGAGCTGCACCGGCGCGGCCTGATGTCCCGGAAGGGCTTCCCCGAGTCCTACGACCGGCGCGCCCTGACCCGCTTCGTGGCCAACGTGAAGTCCGGCAAGGCCGAGGTCACGGCCCCGGTCTACTCCCACCTCATCTACGACATCGTCCCCGGCGAGCGGCTGACCGTGCACCGCCCCGACATCCTCATCGTCGAGGGCCTGAACGTGCTGCAGCCCGCGCTGCCCGGCAAGGACGGCCGCACCCGGCTCGGCCTCGCCGACTTCTTCGACTTCTCGGTGTACGTGGACGCCCGCACCGAGGACATCGAGCAGTGGTACTACCGCCGGTTCCGGAAGCTGCGGGAGACCGCGTTCCAGAACCCGTTCTCCTTCTTCCGCAAGTACGCCCAGGTGCCGGAGGAGGAGGCGATGGAGTACGCGCGGAAGAACTGGCGCAACATCAACCAGCCGAACCTGGAGCAGAATGTGGCACCGACCCGCGGGCGCGCGAACCTCGTGCTCCGCAAGGGTCCCGACCACAAGGTGCAGCGGCTCTCGCTGCGCAAACTCTGACGCTCCCGAGGGATACCACCGTGCTGCACCTGCGCCTGATCGTCCCGGCCGGCCGTACGGACGAGGTGACCGACCTGCTCGCACGCACGGTCGGCACCACCCACCTGGTCGTCCTGGCCGGCGCCGCCCGCGACCCGGCCGGCGACGTCATCACCTGCGACGTCGCCCGGGAGGCCGGCGACGAGGTACTGGCGGCGCTGCGCGAGCGCGGCATCGATCAGTGCGGGGCGATCACCGTCGAGGACATCGACCTGTCGCTGTCCACCCGCGCGGCGCGGGCCGAGGAGGACGCGCCGGGCGAGGGCGCGGACGCGGTCCTGTGGGAACAGCTGCGGGGCGTCACGCACGAGGAGTCCACCCTCACCGTCACCTACGTCGCCTTCCTGGCGCTGGCGACGATGCTCGCGGCGTGCGGCGTGGTGCTGGACAACGCGGTGCTCATCGTGGGCGCGATGGCGGTCGGGCCGGAGTTCGGCCCGCTCGCCGGGGTCTGCACGGCGCTGGTGCAGCGCGCCCCGCGGCTCGTCTGGCGGTCGCTGTACGCGCTGATCGCGGGCTTCGCGCTGGCGATGATCCTCACCGTCGGCTTCAGCTACCTGATGGATCAGATGGGCCTCTTCAGCTTCCACCAGGTCGAGGCCGACCGGCCCAACACGTCCTTCATCTGGCAGCCGGACCCGATGTCCTTCGTGGTGGCGTTCCTCGCGGGCATCGCCGGCACGCTCTCGCTGACCTCGGCGAAGTCCGGCGCGCTGGTCGGCGTCGCGATCTCGGTGACGACCGTACCGGCGGCCGCCAACGCCGCGGTGGCCTTCCTCTACCGCGACTACGGCCAGACCTGGGGCTCCAGCAAGCAGCTGCTGCTGAACCTCCTCGGCATCGTCGTGGCCGGCACGCTGACGCTGCTGGCCCAGAGGTACTTCTGGGCCAGGCAGCGCCGGCGCGCCGGCCGGCAGGCCTGACGGCCCCGGGTCAGCCCAGCGCCGACTTCACCACGTCGGCCAGCCGGCCCGCGACGGCGCGCGCCTGCTCCAGGTCGGCGGCCTCGACCATGACCCGCACCAGCGGCTCCGTACCGGAGGAGCGCAGCAGCACCCGGCCGGTCGCGCCCAGCTCCCGCTCCGCGTCGGTCACCGCGGCCGACAGTTCGGCGGAGGTCGTCACCCGGGACTTGTCCACGTCCGGGACGTTGATCAGGACCTGCGGCAGCCGCTCCATGACGCCCGCCAGCTCGGCCAGCGTCCGGCCGGTCGCCGCGACCCGCGCCGCCAGCATCAGGCCGGTCAGCGTGCCGTCGCCGGTCGTGGCGTGGTCCAGCACGATGACGTGCCCGGACTGCTCGCCGCCCAGCGCGAAGCCGCGGGCCTTCATCTCCTCCAGGACGTACCGGTCGCCGACCGCGGTACGCACCAGCTCGATGCCCTCGCGCTCCAGCGCCAGCTTGAAGCCCAGATTGGACATGACGGTGGCGACCACGGTGTTCTGCCGCAGCGTGCCCGCGTCCCGCATGCCCAGCGCGAGCACGGCGAGGATCTGGTCGCCGTCGACCTCGTTGCCCTCGTGGTCCACGGCCAGGCAGCGGTCCGCGTCGCCGTCGTGCGCGACACCCAGGTCCGCGCCGTGCTCGACGACGGCGGCCCGCAGCTTGTCCAGGTGGGTGGAGCCGCAGCCGTCGTTGATGTTCAGGCCGTCGGGGTCGGTGCCGATCGTGACGACCTCGGCGCCGGCCCGCGCGAACGCCTCGGGCGAGACCCGGGCGGCGGCGCCGTGCGCCCCGTCGATGACGATCTTCAGGCCGTCCAGCCGGTTCGGCAGCACGCCGACCAGGTGCGCGACGTAGTTGTCGAAGCCCTCGGCGTAGTCCCTGACCCGGCCCACGCCCGCGCCGGTCGGCCGGTCCCACGGCTCACCGGAGGCGTGCCCGCGGTACCTGCTCTCGATCCGGTCCTCCAGCTCGTCGGCGAGCTTGTGCCCGCCCCGCGCGAAGAACTTGATGCCGTTGTCAGGCATCGGGTTGTGGCTGGCGGAGAGCATCACGCCCAGGTCGGCGCCGAGCGCGCCGGTGAGGTACGCCACCGCCGGGGTCGGCAGCACGCCCACCCGCAGCACGTCGACGCCCGCGCTGGCCAGCCCCGCCACCACGGCGGACTCCAGGAACTCCCCCGACGCCCGCGGATCGCGCCCGACCACGGCCACCGGCCGATGATCGTCAAAGGTCCCAGCTTCCGCCAGAACATGCGCCGCAGCGACCGACAGCCCGAGCGCCAGCTCCGCCGTCAGGTCCGCATTGGCGACACCGCGCACCCCGTCCGTGCCGAAGAGTCGTCCCACTGGTGTCCTCCGAGTCATTTCGCTTGGACCAGACCGTTATGACCGGTTACGTACAGGTATACGCCTATCTGGTCCCGGATAGCCGAACGCCCCGGCGGCACGAGAAGTGCCACCGGGGCGTTCCAAGCGGCTGCGCATCGCAGCAAGCGGCAATTAGCGCTTGCTGTACTGCGGCGCCTTGCGGGCCTTCTTGAGACCGGCCTTCTTGCGCTCGACCGCACGGTCGTCGCGCTTCAGGAAGCCGGCCTTCTTCAGCGGGCCGCGGTTGTTCTCGACGTCCGCCTCGTTCAGCGCACGGGCCACGCCCAGGCGCAGCGCGCCGGCCTGGCCGGAGATGCCGCCGCCGGAGATGCGGGCGACAACGTCGTAGCGGTTGTCGAGCTCGAGCACCTTGAAGGGCTCGTTGACTTCCTGCTGGTGCACCTTGTTCGGGAAGTAACCCTCGAGGGTGCGACCGTTGATCTTCCACTGGCCGGTGCCCGGGATGATCCGGACGCGGGCGATGGCGTTCTTGCGGCGGCCCAGGCCGGCGGCCGGCTGCGGGTCACCGAAGCGGGAGGCGAGGGACTCGGAGGTGTACTCACCCTCCAGCGGCGCCTCGGTCTCGGTGGTGTACTCCTCGACCTCGAGCGGGGTCTCGGCGGTGGTCTCAGCCACGATGCTCCTCAGATTCTCTTCGTCTTAGGGGGTGGCCGGACTTACTGCGCGACCTGGGTGATCTCGAACGGGACCGGCTGCTGAGCAGCGTGCGGGTGCTCGGCGCCCGCGTAGACCTTCAGCTTCGAGAGCATCTGACGGCCCAGGGTGTTCTTGGGGAGCATGCCCTTGATGGCCTTCTCGACAGCCTTCTCGGGGTTCTTGTCGAGCAGCTCGTCGTAGCGGACGGAGCGCAGACCACCCGGGAAGCCGGAGTGGCGGTACGCCATCTTCTGCGAGCGCTTGTTGCCGGACAGGTGCACCTTGTCGGCGTTGATGATGATGACGAAGTCACCGGTGTCAACGTGAGGGGCGTAGACCGGCTTGTGCTTGCCCCGCAGGAGGGACGCGGCCTGAGATGCCAGACGGCCCAGGACAACGTCCTGCGCGTCAATGATGTGCCACTGGCGCTGGACGTCGCCGGGCTTGGGGCTGAACGTACGCACGTCTTAGCCTTCGCTTCTTCAGTCGTGGGTCACCCCGGGCCCGCGAGGGCACAGGGAGACGGGTCCTTGTACAAGGCCACCACGGTCGACGGACCGGCATGGACGCTTCACGGGTGACGCAACCCGGAGCACGCCGCCGGTCATCGGCCCGGTGGACCGGCGTAAGGGCCCCTCACGTGAGATAGAGCAGACCAATACGCATAACGAACTGGCAGAATACCGGGCCTCCCCCAGGCGGGTCAAAACGCGCCGGGCACCGGGGACCGGTCCGCGCCACGCCCGCCCGGACGGCGCAGACAGGCAGAGGCGACCACGGCGGCGAGCGTCCACAGCATCGCCGCGTCCTTGAAGGCCCGCCGCCGGACGTCCTCCAGGTACGGCCAGTCCAGCCCGGCGACCTGCGGCACGAGAGCGGCCCAGAACCACACCGTACGGGGCACGGAGCCGGGCAGCACGGCCGAGGCGAGCAGCGGCCCCAGCACCACCAGCAGGTAGTGGTCGAAGGCCGGCCGGGACACCAGGAAGGCCGCGAGCAGCAGCATCGCCGCGGTCTCGACGAGCCGGAGCGGCCCGTCGTCCCCGCGCCGCCAGCGCAGGTACGCGCAGACCGCACCGGCGGCGGCCGCCACCGCCGCCAGCCCGAAGGCCGTGGCGGCCGGCACGCCGAGCCTGGTCAGCACCGCCCCGAGCGAGGCGTCGTACGGCCGCGCGAAGGCGTCCTGGCCGCGGAGGAGGAACGGCAGCGTACGGGTGAGGAACATGCCGGGCCGCGGCATCATCAGCGCCGCCGCCACGGAGGCGGCCAGCGGCACGGCGAGCGCGGCGGCCAGCGCGCCCCAGCGGCGGGCGAGGACGAACAGCAGCAGGACGGGCAGCAGCATCGGCTTCACGGCCAGCGCGCACCCGATGACCGCACCCGCCGCCGCCCACCGCGCACGGCGGACCAGCAGCAGCGCGAGGGGCAGCGCGACCACGGAGGAGAGCGTCCAGTTACCCAGCGTCACGAGATTGCGGAACGGCTGGAAGAACGGCAGCGCGGCCACGGCCAGCACCGCGAGCCGGCTGTCCGCCCGGACGCCGAAGAGCCGCAGGCTCAGGACCCAGCCCAGCAGGACGAGGCCGACCCCGGCCGCCGGCACCAGCCACGGCAGCCACCGCCCGGGCAGCAGCGCCTCGGGCACCGCGGCGAGCACCGCACCCGGCAGGTAGAGGAACCGCTCGTCGGCGTACGGAGCACCGCCGTCCAGCAGCGCCCGCGCCGCCTTCACCGCGAAGGCGTTGTCCATGCCGAGGTGGCCGCCGCGCCGGACGGTCGCCACGACCACCGCGGCCGTCAGCCCGGCGGCGACGGCCCGCAGCGGCCAGGGAGCGGGCCGCAGCAGCCACGCCACCCGGGGTGACTGTCCCGTTCGCCCCGCTTCGTCCGCCGCTGCCACGCGGCCACCCTAGAACCCCCGGGTCACCGCTTCCGCTCGACCCGCCGCTCGTCCCACACCGGCTCCGCCGTCTCCCGTACCCGGCCGTCCGCGCCGAAGACCAGGTACCGGTCGAAGGAGCGGGCGAACCAGCGGTCGTGCGTCACCGCCAGCACCGTCCCCTCGTACGCCTCCAGCCCCTCCTGCAGCGCCTCCGCGCTCTCCAGGTCCAGGTTGTCCGTCGGCTCGTCCAGCAGCAGCGCCGTCGCGCCCGCCAGCTCCAGCAGCAGGATCTGCAGGCGGGCCTGCTGGCCGCCGGAGAGCCGGTCGAAGCGCTGCTCGGCCTGGCGCTCCAGCTCGTACCGGCGCAGCGCGCTCATCGCCTGCCCGCGGTCCTTGGCGTGCTCCTTCCACAGGATGTCCAGGAGCGTGCGGCCCTCCAGCTCCGGGTGCGCATGGTTCTGCGCGAAGTGGCCGGGGACGACGCGGGCGCCCAGCTTCCACGTGCCCGTGTGCGCCACGGGCTTCTCGGAGTCCCCCGCCAGCAGCCGCAGGAAGTGCGACTTGCCCGAGCCGTTGGAGCCCAGTACCGCCACCCGCTCGCCGTAGAAGACCTCCAGCGAGAAGGGCTTCATCAGACCGGTCAGCTCAAGGTTTTCGCAGGTCACGGCCCGTACGCCGGTACGCCCGCCGCGCAGCCGCATCCGGATGTCCTGCTCGCGCGGCGGCTCCATCGGCGGGCCCGCCTCCTCGAACTTCTGCAGCCGCGTCCTGGCCGCCTGGAGCCGGGAGGCCATGTCGGAGTTGAAGGCCGCCTTCTGTTTGTACATGTGCACCAGCCGCTTGAGCTTGGCGAGCTCCTCGTCCCAGCGCCGCCGCAGCTCCTCGAAGCGCGCGAACCGCTCCTTGCGGGCCTCGTGGTACGTCGCGAAGCCCCCGCCGTGCACCCACACGTCGCTCCCGGCGACCCCCGGCTCGACGCTGACGATCTTCTCCGCCGAACGGGCCAGCAGCTCCCGGTCGTGCGAGATGAACAGCACCGTCTTCTTCGTCTCGCGCAGCTGCTCCTCCAGCCAGCGCTTGCCGGGCACGTCCAGGTAGTTGTCCGGCTCGTCCAGCAGCAGCACCTCGTCGGTGCCCCGGAGCAGCGACTCCAGCACGAGCCGCTTCTGCTCGCCGCCCGAGAGGGTCCGCACCTGGCGCCACTGCGCCTTCTCGTACGGCACGCCCAGCGCGGCCATGGTGCACATGTCCCAGAGCGTCTCGGCCTCGTACCCCCGCACCTCGGCCCAGTCGGAGAGCGCCTGCGCGTACTGGAGCTGCGCCGCCTCGTCGTCCCGCTCCATGACCGCCAGCTCGGCCCGGTCCACGGCCTCGGCGGCGGTACGGATCTCGGGCCGGGCCACCGACACCAGCAGGTCCCGGACCGTCCGCTCGTCCCGCACCGAGCCCACGAACTGCGGCATCACACCGAGGCCGCCACCGACCGTGACCGATCCCCCGTCGGGCTTCAGCTCGCCCGCGATCAGCCGCAGCAGCGTCGTCTTGCCCGCCCCGTTCGCCCCGACCAGCGCGACCGTGGCGCCTTCCCCCACCCGGAAGGACACATCGCCCAGCAGCACCCGCCCGTCGGGCAGGTAGTACTCCAGATGTCCCGCCTCCACATGTCCCATGCGGGAAATTCTCGGCCCGCGGCACCACACGGGACAAACGGGTTTCCCGGGCACCGCCCGGCCCGGCACCCGAAGTCCTTCTGTGACCTGTGCGCACTAGGATGCGCGCCATGAGCTTTGGGGATGGGGGGCCGTACGGCCCCGGGGGATCCGGTCCGTCGTCCACTCCGGACTGGGCCGCGCTGGCGGAAGAGAGCGAGGCGCGCAGCAAGCGCAAGCGCTGGCTCCTGATCGGCGGTGGCGCCCTGGCCACCCTCGCGGTGGCCGGCATCGTCGCCACCGCGGTGATCACCAGTAACGGCAGCGGCACACCGTCCGCGCTGCCCTCGCCCGAGAAGCTCCCCGACGAACCGGCCGACCCCAAGCCGACCTTCTCCGACGTCTCGGTCCCGCCGCCGCCGGACCCGATGGAGTACATCAGCGACGCCAAGAAGGACACCGCGCCGCTCACCGCCGCCTCGCTCTTCCCCGATAAGCAGCTGACGGCCGGCGGCCGGACCTACCCGAAGGCCACGACCAGCTCCACCGACAGCTGCACGAGCGTCGCCCAGGGCGGCCTCGGCCCGGTGCTGAAGAAGCACGGTTGCGAGAAACTGCTGCGCGCCACCTTCTCCCGGGACGGCGTGGCGGTGACCGTCGGCGTCGCCCGGTTCGACACCAAGGCCGCCGCGGCCGCGGTGAAGGAGGAGTACAAGCCCAACCTCGCGGCGCTCGCCGGCGGCAAGGTCGCCCCGTTCTGCCAGGCCACCGCCTGCCGGACCTCGGTCAACGCGACCGGCCGGTACGCGTACTTCACGATCTCCGGCTACCTCAACGGCAAGGCCGTCACCACGAGCGAGACCCAGGCCCTCCAGGCCGGCCGGGACGGCGCCGCCTACGCCTGGGGCCGCATCATGCAGCGCGGCCGCGACCAGGCCGACGCGGCCGCGAAGAAGCAGCTGCAGAACTGAGCGGCGGCGGGCGGGGCGCCCGGCCCCGCCCGCTTCCCGCCGCGTCTCAGCAGCAGCCGGCGCCCGGCAGGGTCCGCCTGTTGCGTGCCTCCTTGTTGCGGGCGGCCAGCAGTTCGTCGGCCGGGTAGCCGACCTCCTCCAGGGTCAGCCCGTGCGGCCGTACGACGTGCACCGCCGAGTCCCGCACCCCCGCCGCGAGCACCTTGCCCGGCCACTCCACGGGCCGGTGCCCGTCCCCGACGAACAGCAGCGCGCCCACCAGCGACCGCACCATGTTGTGGCAGAACGCGTCGGCGCGCACGGTCGCCGTGACGATCCCGTCGGCGCCCCGCTCCCAGCTCAGCTCCTGCAGCGTACGGATGGTCGTCGCGCCCTCGCGCCGCTTGCAGTACGCCGCGAAGTCGTGCTCGCCCAGCAGCGGCTCCGACGCCGCGTTCATCGCCGCGACGTCCAGGTCCCAGTCGTGCCAGAGCACGTGCCCGCGCAGCAGCGGGTCGACGCCGCCGGGGTGGTCGGTGACCCGGTACGCGTACCGGCGCCAGATCGCCGAGAACCGCGCGTTGAAGCCTGCGGGCGCCTCGCTCACGCGCCAGACGCGTACGTCCTTCGGCAGCCGCCCGGCGAGCCGCCGCCGCAGCTTGTCGCCGTGCTCGGCCCACAGCTCCTGCGGCAGGTCGACATGGGCCACCTGGCCCCGGGCATGCACCCCGGCGTCCGTCCGGCCGGCCACGGTCAGCTCGTACGTCTCCGAAGCGCGCATCACCGTCCGCAGCGCGTCCTCGATCTCCCCCTGGACCGTCCGCCGCTCCCGCTGCTTGGCCCACCCGGAGAAGTCTTTTCCGTCGTACGAAAGATCCAGCCGCACCCGTACGTACCCGGGCTCCACCTCATCGCTCACGCGACCATCCTCTCAAGGAGAACGGGCCCGCTCCCCGAGGGGAACGGGCCCGTTCAACGGCCTTGGTCAGGCTCAGGCGTCCTTGGACTCCTCGGCCGGGGCCTCGGCGGCCTCGTCCTTGGTGTCCTCGGCCTTGGCGGCCTCGTCGGCCTCCTTCACCGCGCGCTTGGTCGCGGCCTCGGCCTCGGCAACGGTGGCCTTCTTGGCGATCTCGCCCTCGACCAGCTCGATGACCGCCATCGGGGCGTTGTCGCCACGACGGTTGCCGATCTTGGTGATGCGGGTGTAGCCACCCGGACGCTCCGCGAAGCGCGGCGCGATCTCCGTGAAGAGCGTGTGCACGACGCTCTTGTCACGGATGGTCTGGAGCACCAGACGGCGGTTGTGAAGGTCGCCCTTCTTCGCCTTGGTGACCAGCTTCTCCGCGACCGGGCGCAGGCGGCGGGCCTTGGCCTCGGTCGTGGTGATGCGGCCGTGCTCGAAGAGCGCGGTCGCGAGGTTCGCCAGCATCAGACGCTCGTGCGAAGCGCTGCCGCCCAGACGGGCTCCCTTGGCGGGACGCGGCATGGTGTTTCTCCTTCTGTCTGCACCGGCCGTGTCAGGTACCGGTGTCAGTTACCGACGAGCGGACGCCCGCCGGAAGTGTCGCTGAGCCGGTCGGCTCAGTACTGCTCGGTCTCGACGAACCCGGCGTCCGCGTCGTCGTCGGCGCCGAAGGCGTCCGCCGCGGCGGTCGGGTCGAACCCGGGGGGCGAGTCCTTCAGGGCCAGGCCCATGCCGGCCAGCTTCGCCTTGACCTCGTCGATCGACTTCGCACCGAAGTTGCGGATGTCGAGCAGGTCGGCCTCGGAGCGGGCGACGAGCTCACCCACGGAGTGGATGCCCTCGCGCTTGAGGCAGTTGTAGGAGCGGACCGTGAGCTCCAGCTCCTCGATCGGCAGCGCCAGGTCGGCGGCCAGGGCGGCGTCCGTCGGGGACGGGCCCATGTCGATGCCCTCGGCGTCGATGTTGAGCTCACGGGCCAGACCGAACAGCTCGACCAGGGTCTTGCCGGCGGACGCCATGGCGTCGCGCGGGCGCATGGCCTGCTTGGTCTCGACGTCGACGATCAGCTTGTCGAAGTCGGTGCGCTGCTCGACACGGGTCGCCTCGACCTTGTAGGTGACCTTGAGCACGGGGCTGTAGATGGAGTCGACCGGGATACGGCCGATCTCCTGGCCCACCTGCTTGTTCTGCACCGCGGAGACGTAGCCGCGACCGCGCTCGACGGTCAGCTCCATCTCCAGCTTGCCCTTGCCGTTCAGCGTGGCGAGGACCAGGTCGGGGTTGTGCACCTCGACACCGGCCGGCGGCGCGATGTCCGCGGCGGTGACCAGGCCGGGGCCCTGCTTGCGCAGGTACATCACGACCGGCTCGTCGTGCTCCGAGGAGACGACCAGCTGCTTGATGTTCAGGATGAGGTCGGTGACGTCCTCCTTGACGCCCGGCACGGTGGTGAACTCGTGCAGGACACCGTCGATGCGGATGGACGTGACCGCCGCACCCGGGATCGAGGAGAGGAGCGTACGACGCAGGGAGTTGCCGAGGGTGTAGCCGAAGCCCGGCTCCAGCGGCTCGATGACGAACCGGGAGCGGTACTCGTCGACGACCTCTTCGGTCAACGAGGGACGCTGAGCGATCAGCATGTGTTCGTTCCTTCAGTTTGGGGCGCCCGCTATTTGACGCCCGCGGTACTGACAAGGGTACGGGCCGTACGACCACGAATCCGAGGGAATCGCATGTCGTACGGCCCACAGCACCCTGGGCCGGGCCACGGGGACCCGGCCGCGGCGAGCTCTTACTTGGAGTAGAGCTCGACGATCAGCTGCTCCTGCACCTGGGTGTCGATGACCGGGCGCTCGGGCAGCGAGTGCACGAGGATCCGCAGCTTCGAGGGGATCGCCTCCAGCCACGCCGGGACGGTCTTCTCGCCGGCCTCGGCCTGAGCCACCTGGAAGGGGGTCAGGTTCCGGGAGCCCTCGCGGACCTCGATGATGTCGTTCACGGCGACGCGGGCCGACGGGATGTCGGTCTTGCGGCCGTTCACGTTGATGTGTCCGTGACGGACCAGCTGACGTGCGTGGTCGCGGGACTTCGCGAAGCCCGCGCGGTAGACCACGTTGTCCAGACGGGTCTCAAGGATGCGAAGCAGGTTCTCACCGGTCTTGCCGGTCTTCTGGTTCGCTTCCTTGTAGTACCCGAGGAACTGCTTCTCAAGGACACCGTAGATACGGCTGCACTTCTGCTTCTCCCGCAGCTGCAGCAGGTACTCGCTGTCCTTGGTGCGCCCGCGACCGTGCTCACCCGGGGGGTAAGGACGGATCTCGATCGGGCACTTCGCGCTCTCGCACTTGCTCCCCTTGAGGAAGAGCTTCTGCTTCTCCCGACGGCAACGCTTGCAGTCGGCCCCGGTGTAACGCGCCATTGTCTAGTTGTCTCCTAGTTCAGCTGATCGTCAGACGCGGCGGCGCTTCGGCGGGCGGCAGCCGTTGTGCGGGGTCGGCGTGACGTCCTGGATCGAGCCGACCTCGAGGCCGGTGGCCTGGAGGGAGCGGATCGCGGTCTCACGGCCGGAGCCGGGACCCTTGACGAAGACGTCGACCTTGCGCATGCCGTGCTCCTGCGCGCGACGGGCAGCCGACTCGGCGGCCATCTGCGCGGCGAACGGCGTCGACTTACGCGAGCCCTTGAAGCCCACGTGACCGGCCGAGGCCCAGGAAATCACGTTGCCGGTGGGGTCGGTGATCGAAACGATCGTGTTGTTGAACGTGCTCTTGATGTGAGCGTGCCCGTGGGCGACGTTCTTCTTCTCCTTGCGGCGCACCTTCTTGGCGCCGGCCGTACGGCCCTTCGGAGGCATGAATTACTCCCGTGGAGGTGGTCGGTCCTACAGCGAAGACCGCTAACTTCTGCGGATTTCCGGAGTCGCCCCCGGTCAGCCGCAGTGCGTCCGCTGAGGACTACTTCTTGCCCGGCTTCTTCTTGCCGGCGATCGCGCGACGCGGGCCCTTGCGGGTGCGAGCGTTCGTGCTGGTGCGCTGACCGTGGACGGGCAGACCGCGACGGTGACGGAGACCCTGGTAGCAGCCGATCTCGACCTTGCGGCGGATGTCGGCCTGGATCTCGCGACGGAGGTCACCCTCGGTCTGGAGGTTGGCGTCCACGTACTCGCGGATCTTGACCAGGTCCTCTTCGGGAAGGTCACGAACGCGGGTGTTCGGGTCGACACCGGCAGCGGCGAGGGTCTGCTTCGCCAGCGTGCGGCCGATGCCGAAGACGTAGGTGAGGGCGACCTCCACGCGCTTTTCGCGCGGGATGTCAACACCTGAAACGCGTGCCATCGAATGGCTCCTGTGTTGAATCGGGGGTCTTCCACAGAACCGCTCCGTGACCGCCGACCACTCCCGGAGGAGCAGTGGTACGGCCAGGTCTCCGGCCCCCGCCGGAGGTGTCGTCAGCCGTCATGGCCGGACGGGCTCTGCGTATGAACTGTTGCTCGCGTCGCGCGAAGAACTGCGGAAATGCAGGTGGCGTGCGTCAGCCCTGGCGCTGCTTGTGGCGCAGGTTGTCGCAGATGACCATGACCCGGCCGTGGCGGCGGATCACCTTGCACTTGTCGCAGATCTTCTTGACGCTCGGCTTGACCTTCATGGGATGTGAGGTTCTCCGGGTCAGTGCCGTAAGCCCCACGGGAGCGGGGCAGCGGCAAGATCTACTTGTAGCGGTAGACGATCCGCCCACGCGTCAGGTCGTACGGGGAAAGCTCCACGACGACCCGGTCATCCGGGAGGATACGGATGTAGTGCATCCGCATCTTTCCGCTGATGTGCGCGAGGACCTGGTGACCGTTCTGAAGCTCCACCTTGAACATCGCGTTCGGCAGGGACTCGATCACGGTGCCCTCGATCTCGATGGCACCTTGCTTCTTGGCCACGCTTCGCCCTTCGAATCGGCTACCTTGATCAACTCTCGTCGGGTTCACCCGATTCCCACGTCCGGGGACGCAGGCATGCGGATGCACGAGAGCCGACGCGTCAGTCTACGTCAGTGCACACGAAAAGACGAATCCACGATTATTGCCCAGCCTCGTAGATCGTTACGCAGCCGGGGCGGGGACGGTTTCGATACCCACCCCCTCTTCACCGCACTCACGCCAGCGGATCCGGCGCGGCCTCGATGCCGTACTCGGCGAGCTTGGCCTTGCCGCCGTCGGGGCAGGTCAGGACCAGCGGGCCCTGCTCGGTCAGGGCGACGGAGTGCTCCCAGTGGGAGGACCAGCCGCCGTCGTTCGACTTCACGGTCCAGTCGTCCTCGAGGACGTGGGTCTTGGCGGTGCCGAGGTTGACCATCGGCTCGATGGCGATGCAGAAGCCGGGGACGAGCTTGGGGCCGCGGCCGCGCTTGCGGTCGACGTAGTTCAGCAGGTGCGGGTCCATGTGCATCTGCGACCCGATGCCGTGGCCGCCGTAGTCCTCGACGATGCCGTACTTGCCGGACGAGGGGCGCGGCTGGCGCTTGATGTAGCCCTCGATGGCCTTGGAGATGTCGACCAGGCGGTTGCCCTTGCGGACCGCGGCGATACCGGCCCACATCGACTCCTCGGTCACCCGGCTGAGCTCGATCAGCTCCGCGGAGTGACCGGACCCGACGAACGCCGTGTACGCGGCGTCACCGTGCCAGCCGTCGACGATCGCGCCGCAGTCGATGGAGATGATGTCGCCGTTCTGCAGGACGGTGTCGGCGGAGGGGATGCCGTGCACGACCACGTCGTTCACCGACGTGCAGATCGTCGCGGGGAAGCCGCCGTAGCCGAGGAAGTTCGACTTGGCGCCGTGCTCGGCCAGCACCTTGCGCGCGGCGTCGTCCAGATCCTTGGTGGTGGCGCCGGGGACCGCCACCTCGCGGGTCGCGGCGTGGATCGCGGCGACGACCAGCCCCGCCTCGCGCATCTTCGCGATCTGCTCGGGGGTCTTGATCTCCACCATGGTGGCCTGCGCCTTCCTGAACCGACGACGTTCGAACATATGGCGGCCCGGCAGGCCGCCGTATACGATACGGCCGTGGCGCCCCTGCCGGGGACCACGGCCGTATCGGAGAGTGCGTGCGCTGTTACGCGGCCTCGCGGTCCAGCGCCGCCATCGCACGCGCGGTGACGTCCTGGACCTTGCCCATCGCCGAGATGGTGGTCACGAGGCCCTGCGCGCGGTAGTAGTCGATGATCGGCTCGGTCTGCGTGTGGTAGACCTCGAGCCGGTTGCGGACGGTGTCCTCACGGTCGTCGTCGCGCTGGTACAGCTCGCCGCCGCAGACGTCGCAGACGCCCTCCTGCTTCGGCGGGTTGTAGGCCACGTGGAAGACATGGCCGGAGTCCTTGCGGCAGATGCGGCGGCCGGCGATGCGCTTGACCACCTCGTCCTCGGGGACCTCCAGGTCCAGGACGGCGTCCAGCTGCACGCTGTCGTCCTTGAGGGCCTCGTCCAGCGCCTCGGCCTGCGAGACGTTCCGCGGGAAGCCGTCCAGCAGGAAGCCGTTCGCGGCGTCGGGCTGGTTCATCCGGTCGCGTGCCATCCCGATGGTGACCTCGTCGGGCACCAGGTTCCCCGCGTCCATGTACGACTTGGCCTCGAGCCCGAGGGGCGTGCCCTGGCTGATGTTGGCTCGGAACAGGTCGCCCGTGGAGATGTGCGGGATCGCGAGGTTCTCGGCGAGGTACGCAGCCTGCGTACCCTTGCCTGCCCCAGGAGGACCGACGAGGACGATTCGCATCAGCGGAGGAACCCTTCGTAGTTACGCTGCTGAAGCTGGCTCTCGATCTGCTTCACGGTCTCCAGACCCACACCCACGATGATCAGGATGCTCGTCCCGCCGAACGGGAAGTTCTGGTCCGCGTTGAAGAGCACCAGAGCCACCGTTGGCACCAGCGCGATGAGACCCAGGTACAGCGAGCCCGGCCACGTGATCCGGTTGAGCACGTAGCTGAGGTACTCGGCCGTCGGGCGACCAGCCCGGATACCCGGGATGAAGCCACCATACTTCTTCATGTTGTCGGCAACTTCTTCGGGGTTGAAGGAGATGGCGACGTAGAAGAACGCGAAGAAGACGATCAGCAGGAAGTACGTAACGATGTAAACCGGGCCATCTCCACGCTGGAAGTGTGTCTGAAGCCACGTGGCCCAGCCCGCCTTCGAGCCGCTGAACTGCGCGATCAGCGCAGGAATGTAGAGCAGCGACGACGCGAAAATGACAGGAATCACACCTGCCTGGTTCACCTTGAGCGGGATATAGGTGGACGTTCCTCCGTAGGAACGACGCCCGATCATCCGCTTGGCGTACTGCACGGGAATACGGCGCTGGGCCTGCTCGACGAAGACCACCAGCGCGATCATCACGAGCCCGATGGCGATGACGGAACCGAATTCGATCCAGCCGTCGGCCAGCTTGCCGGAGACCTTGATCTGCCACAGCGCGGCCGGGAAGCCGGAGGCGATCGAGATGAACATCAGGATCGACATGCCGTTGCCGATGCCACGGTCGGTGATGAGCTCACCGAGCCACATGACGACGCCGGTGCCGGCGGTCATGACGATGACCATGGTGATGGTCGTGAAGATCGCGGGGTCGGGAATGATCTCGTTGCGCAGGGTGCAGGTGCTGAACAGCGCGCCGCTGCGGGCGGTGGCCACCAGGCCGGTGCCCTGCAGGATCGCGAGCGCCACGGTGAGATACCGGGTGTACTGCGTGATCTTCGCCTGCCCGGACTGGCCCTCCTTCTTCAGGGCCTCCAGCCGTGGGATCACCACGGTGAGCAGCTGAAGGATGATGCTCGCCGTGATGTACGGCATGATCCCCAGCGCGAAGAGGGTGATCTTGAGCAGCGCGCCGCCGCTGAACATGTTCACCAGGCCGAAAAGCCCACTACCGGAGCCGGCCTGCTTCATACAGGCTTCGACGTTGGAGTAGTTCACTCCCGGAACCGGTACGTGCGCCCCGAGCCGATAGACCAGCACGATGCCCAGCGTGAACAGCAGCTTCTTGCGCAGGTCGGGCGTCTTGAACGCTCGGGCGAACGCGGTGAGCACGGTGCCTCCTGCGCCTCCCGCCTCGTGGGCGAGAGGTGACGGTCTTGAGGATCTACGAATACTGAGCGGCCGAAAACCGCGTGGCCCCCGGCCACGCGGCGTATCCTCCGCGGGCTGTCACATCAGTCACCTGATGCGACAGCCCCCGGCGAAAGTACAGCAATAGTGCACGCCACCTTACCGGCGACCATGCCCCCCTTGGAACGACCAACCGGGGATGCCCCAATTCGTGGGCATCCCCGGTCAGTTGATTCACTCGCTCGGGAGCGGCGTCAGAGCGGCGTCAGAGCAGCTCGGTGACGCTGCCGCCGGCGGCAGTGATCTTCTCCTTGGCGGAGCCGGAGACGGCGTCGACCGTCACCTGCAGCGCCACGGAGATCTCGCCCTGGCCCAGGACCTTGACGAGCTCGTTGTTGCGCACCGCGCCCTTGGCGACCAGGTCGGCCACCGTGACCTCGCCACCCTCGGGGTACAGCGCGGCCAGCTTCTCCAGGTTCACGACCTGGAACTGCTTGTGGGCGGGGTTCTTGAAGCCCTTCAGCTTCGGGAGACGCATGTGGAGGGGCATCTGCCCACCCTCGAAGCGCTCCGGAACCTGGTAACGGGCCTTGGTGCCCTTGGTACCACGACCAGCGGTCTTACCCTTGGACGCCTCACCACGACCGACACGGGTCTTGGCGGTCTTGGCACCCGGGGCAGGACGGAGGTTGTGGACCTTCAGCGGGTTGTTCTCCGCCATGTCAGTCGACCTCCTCGACCGTCACGAGGTGACGCACGGTGTGCACCATGCCGACGACCTCGGGACGGGCCTCCCGGACGACGCTGTCGTTCAGCTTCTTCAGGCCGAGCGTACGGAGCGTGTCACGGTGGTTCTGCTTGCTACCGATGTAGGACTTGGTCTGGGTGATCTTGATGCGCATTACGCATTCACCCCGGCACGCGCCCGCAGCAGAGCGGCGGGAGCAACGTCCTCCAGCGGCAGACCACGACGGGCGGCGATCTCCTCGGGCCGCTGCAGGCCCTGAAGCGCCTCCACCGTGGCGTGCACGATGTTGATCGGGTTCGACGAACCGAGCGACTTGCTCAGCACGTCGTGAATGCCGGCGCACTCGAGCACGGCGCGCACCGGGCCACCGGCGATCACACCGGTACCGGGGGAAGCAGGCTTGAGCAGGACGACGCCCGCGGCCTTCTCGCCCTGGATGGGGTGCGGGATGGTGCCGGCGATACGGGGGACCTTGAAGAAGTGCTTCTTGGCCTCCTCAACACCCTTGGCGATGGCGGCCGGCACCTCCTTGGCCTTGCCGTAACCGACACCCACGGTGCCGTCACCGTCGCCCACCACGACCAGCGCGGTGAAGCTGAAGCGACGACCACCCTTCACAACCTTGGCGACACGGTTGATGGCGACAACACGCTCGACGTAGGCGGTCTTCTCGGCAGCTGCGCCGCCGTCCCGCCGGTCCTTACGGTCCCGCCGCTCGCCGCCACCGGCGCCGCCACCGCGGCGCTGGGGTCCAGCCATTGGAATTACCTCTCTCTGTTACGTCCGCTAGCTACGGAACCGGGGCTCAGAACTTCAGCCCGGCTTCGCGGGCGGCGTCGGCCAGAGCGGCAATCCGCCCGGCGTACTGCTTGCCACCACGGTCGAACACGACGGCCTCGACACCGGCAGCCTTGGCACGCTCGGCGACCAGCGCGCCGACCTGCTTCGCCTGCGCGCTCTTGTCGCCCTCGCCACCGCGGATCGACGCGTCCAGCGTCGAAGCGGAGGCCAGGGTGTGGCCCTTGATGTCGTCGATGACCTGGGCGGTGATGCCACGGTTGGACCGCGTCACGACCAGACGAGGACGCTCCGGGGTACCCGAAATCCGCTTACGGATGCGGATGTGGCGACGCTTCGCAGCGGCGCGCTTGTAGGCGTCGCCCTTAGCGATCTTCACACCGTATGCCATGGCTTACTTACCAGCCTTTCCGACCTTGCGGCGGATGACCTCGCCGGCGTACTTGACGCCCTTGGCCTTGTACGGGTCGGGCTTACGCAGCTTGCGGATGTTCGCGGCGACCTCGCCGACCTTCTGCTTGTCGATGCCCTCGACGCTGAGCTTGGTCGGGGACTCGACCTTGAACGAGATGCCCTCGGGGGCCTCGACCAGGATCGGGTGGCTGTAGCCCAGCGAGAACTCCAGGTTGGAGCCCTTCGCCTGGACGCGGTAACCCACACCGCTGATCTCGAGCGCCTTGCTGTAGCCCTGGGTCACGCCGGTGATCATGTTCGCCACCAGCGTGCGGGACAGGCCGTGCAGGGCCTTGTTCTGACGCTCGTCGTTCGGGCGGGTGACGCTGATGGCGCCGTCCTCACCCTTGGCGACCTCGATGGGCGCGGCGACGGTGTGCTGAAGGGAACCCTTGGGGCCCTTCACGGAGACCGTCCGGCCATCGATGGTGACGTCCACACCAGCGGGAACCTGGATGGGCAGCTTGCCAATGCGCGACATTAGCTATTCCTCCGTTCCCTGGTTACCAGACGTAGGCGAGAACTTCTCCGCCTACACCCTTCTTGCTGGCCTGCTGACCGGTCAGGAGACCGTGGGACGTGGAGATGATCGCCACGCCCAGGCCGCCGAGGACCTTCGGCAGGTTGGTGGACTTTGCGTAGACCCGCAGGCCCGGCTTCGAAATCCGCTTGATGCCGGCGATCGAGCGCTCGCGGTTCGGGCCGAACTTCAGCTCCAGGACGAGGTTCTTGCCGACCTCCGCGTCCTCGACCTTCCAGCCGGTGATGTAACCCTCCTGCTGGAGGATCTCCGCGATGTGCGACTTGATCTTGCTGTGCGGCATCGACACGGTGTCGTGGTATGCCGAGTTCGCGTTCCGCAGACGGGTCAGCATGTCTGCGATGGGGTCAGTCATGGTCATGAATTGGCCTTCGGCCTCTCTCGCCGGGGTTTCCTATATGCGCCATCCCTCTCCCCACTCCTTGGCGGGACGGGTGCGGCACGGGGACCTACGGCGTAGTAAGCGACTTTGAGCGGGCACGGTGGCCCGCGGTCGGTCTCAGGCGGCGGGCGCCCAACCCTTCCACTCTAGGTGATGAAGGACCGGGCCCCCGCCGACCGAACGCTTACCGAGAGCCTCCGGTAATTCCCAAGTGGGGAACTACCAGGAGCTCTTGGTCACGCCCGGCAGCTCGCCACGGTGAGCCATCTCACGGAGGCACACGCGGCACAGGCCGAACTTGCGGTAGACGGAGTGCGGACGACCGCAGCGCTGGCAGCGGGTGTACGCGCGCACGCCGAACTTGGGCTTGCGAGCAGCCTTCGCGATGAGAGCCTTCTTCGCCATCTCGCTCACGCCTCCTTGAACGGGAAGCCGAGGTGACGGAGGAGGGCGCGGCCCTCGTCGTCGTTGGTCGCCGTGGTGACCACGGTGATGTCCATACCCCGGGTACGGTCGATCTTGTCCTGGTCGATCTCGTGGAACATGACCTGCTCCGTGAGACCGAAGGTGTAGTTGCCCCGGCCGTCGAACTGCTTCGGCGACAGACCGCGGAAGTCGCGGATGCGCGGCAGCGCCAGCGACAGCAGGCGGTCCAGGAACTCCCACATGCGGTCACCGCGGAGGGTGACGTGGGCACCGATCGGCTGGCCCTCACGCAGCTTGAACTGCGCGATGGACTTCCGGGCCTTGGTCACGGCCGGCTTCTGGCCGGTGATCGTGGTGAGGTCGCGGATGGCGCCCTCGATCAGCTTGGAGTCGCGGGCGGCGTCGCCCACACCCATGTTGACCACGATCTTGGTCAGGCCGGGGATCTGCATGACGTTCTCGTACGAGAACTCGTCCTTCAGCTTCCCGGCGATCTCTTCGCGGTACCGCTGCTTGAGGCGCGGTGCGTTGGTGGTGGCAGTCATCAGATGTCCTCACCGGTCCGCTTGGCAACGCGGATCTTGTTGCCCTCGTCGTCGAAGCGGTACCCGACGCGGGTGACGACCTTCTGGCCGTCCTTCTCCACCACGAGCTGCACGTTGCTCACGTGGATCGGGGCCTCGGTCGTCACGATGCCGCCGGTCTTCGAACCACGAGCGGTCTGGCCGGCCTTGGTGTGCTTCTTGACCCGGTTGACACCCTCGACCAGGACACGGTCCTCGCGGGGGAAGGCCTGGATGACCTTGCCCTGCTTGCCCTTGTCCTTACCGGTGATGACCTGGACCAGGTCGCCCTTCTTGATCTTCATCGGTTACAGCACCTCCGGCGCGAGCGAGATGATCTTCATGAACTTCTTCTCGCGCAGCTCACGGCCCACGGGGCCGAAGATACGGGTGCCGCGGGGGTCGCCATCGTTCTTGAGGATGACGGCCGCGTTCTCGTCGAAGCGGATGTACGAACCGTCGGGACGGCGGCGCTCCTTCACGGTGCGCACGATGACCGCCTTGACGACGTCACCCTTCTTCACGTTGCCACCGGGGATCGCATCCTTCACGGTGGCGACGATGACGTCACCGATGCCCGCGTAGCGTCGGCCCGAGCCACCGAGAACACGGATGGTGAGGATTTCCTTCGCACCCGTGTTGTCGGCGACGCGAAGCCGAGACTCCTGCTGGATCACGTCTATCTCCTGATCGTCTGCCGGTTCCCGGCAGGGACGCGCCTACTGGGGCGTCCCTGCCGAGCCTGGCGGAACTTTTCCGAGGGAATCCCCCTCGGGGGGATGTGCTTGCCGTTGAATTCCCGGCAGGGAATTACTTGGCCTTCTCGAGGATCTCGACGACGCGCCAGCGCTTCGTCGCGGACTGCGGCCGGGTCTCCATGAGGAGGACGCGGTCGCCGACACCCGCGGCGTTCTGCTCGTCGTGCGCCTTGAGCTTGTTGGTACGACGGATGACCTTGCCGTACAGCGCGTGCTTGACGCGGTCCTCGACGGCGACGACGACGGTCTTGTCCATCTTGTCGCTGACGACCAGACCCTCGCGGGTCTTGCGGAAGCCGCGCTCCTGCTTCTTCTCAGTCACATTCGTCTCGCTCATCAGGCGCTCTCCACCGTCTCGATGCCGAGCTCGCGCTCGCGCATCAGGGTGTAGATCCGGGCGATGTCCTTGCGGACGGCCTTCAGCCGGCCGTGGTTCTCAAGCTGTCCGGTCGCCGCCTGGAAGCGGAGGTTGAACAGCTCCTCCTTGGCCTCACGAAGCTTGGCAACGAGGTCCTCGTTGTTCAGCTCGCGCAGCTCGGTCGCCTTGGTACCGGCCGCCATCACGACTCACCTGCCTCGCGCCGCACGATGCGGCACTTCATCGGAAGCTTGTGGGCGGCGCGGGTCAGCGCCTCCTTGGCAACCTTTTCGTTCGGGAAGGACAGCTCGAACATCACCCGGCCGGGCTTGACGTTCGCGACCCACCACTCCGGAGAACCCTTACCGGAACCCATGCGGGTCTCGGCCGGCTTCTTCGTCAGCGGACGGTCGGGGTAGATGTTGATCCACACCTTGCCGCCACGCTTGATGTGACGGGTCATGGCGATACGAGCGGACTCGATCTGCCGGTTCGTCACGTAGGCCGGGGTGACGGCCTGGATGCCGTACTCACCGAACGCCAGCTCGGTGCCACCCTTGGCCATGCCGTTCCGCTTGGGGTGGTGCTGCTTGCGGTGCTTGACCCTACGAGGGATCAGCATGGGTCAGCTCTCCTTTCCGGCAGCGCTGGGCTCAGCGGCGGCACCGGCCGGAGCCTCGGCCTTCGCGGCCTCGGCGGAGGGAGCCTGCTGCTGCGGCTTGCGGCCACGGCCGCCACGCTCGCCACCGCGGCGCGGACGGTCGTTCCCGCCGCGGGCCGGGCGGTTACCCGCACGGGCAGCGGCGTTCTCGGCGCGAACCTCGGCGATGTTCTTGACGTCGCCCTTGTAGATCCAGACCTTCACGCCGATGCGGCCGAAGGTCGTACGGGCCTCGAAGAAGCCGTAGTCGACGTTGGCCCGGAGCGTGTGCAGGGGCACACGGCCCTCGCGGTAGAACTCCGAGCGGGACATCTCGGCGCCGCCGAGACGACCGCCGCACTGGATCTTGATGCCCTTGGCGCCGGCCTTCATCGTCGACTGCATGCTCTTACGCATGGCGCGACGGAAGGAGACGCGCGAGGACAGCTGCTCCGCGACGGCCTGCGCGACCAGCTGGGCATCCGTCTCGGGGTTCTTGACCTCGAGGATGTTCAGCTGGACCTGCTTGCCGGTGAGCTTCTCCAGCTCACCGCGGATGCGGTCGGCCTCGGCGCCGCGGCGGCCGATGACGATGCCCGGACGGGCGGTGTGGATGTCAACGCGGACGCGCTCACGGGTGCGCTCGATCTCCACCTTGGAGATACCGGCGCGCTCCATGCCCTTCGTCATCATGCGACGAATGGCGACGTCTTCCTTGACGTAGTCCTTGTACAGCTTGTCGGCGTACCAGCGCGACTTGAAGTCGGTGGTGATGCCGAGCCGGAACCCGTGCGGGTTTACCTTCTGGCCCATTACCGGGTTCCTTCCTTGCTGCTGACGACCACAGTGATGTGGCTGGTCCGCTTGCGGATCCGGTAGGCACGGCCCTGAGCGCGCGGACGGAAGCGCTTCAGGGTCGGGCCCTCGTCGACGTACGCCTCGCTGATGAACAGCTGGGAGGCGTCCGTGTGGTCGTAGTTGTGCGCGGCGTTGGCAATGGCGCTGTCCAGCACCTTGCCCACCGGCACGCTCGCGGCCTGCGGGGCGAAACGCAGGACCGCCTGAGCCTCCGTGGCATCCATGCCACGGACAAGGTCCACCACGCGGCGGGCCTTCATGGGCGTGACACGCACGTAGCGCGCCTGGGCCCTGGCTTCCATGGTTGTCCCTTCGGTGTCAGTCATTGGTCTTCGCTATTCCGCAGATCAGCGACGACGCGACTTGCGGTCGTCCTTCTCGTGGCCGCGGAAGGTGCGGGTCGGCGCAAACTCGCCGAGCTTGTGGCCGACCATCGACTCGGTGACGAACACCGGGACGTGGGTCTTGCCGTTGTGCACCGCCAGCGTGTGGCCGAGCATGGCCGGCACGATCATGGAGCGACGGGACCAGGTCTTGATGACGTTCTTGGTGCCGGCTTCGTTCTGGGCGTCCACCTTCTTGATCAGGTGGTCGTCGACGAAGGGCCCCTTCTTGAGACTGCGCGGCATCTAAACCCGCTCCTAGCGCTTCTTGTTCGTCTTGCGGCGGCGGACGATGTACTTGTTCGAAGCCTTCTTCGGCGAACGCGTACGACCCTCCTTCTGACCCCACGGCGAGACCGGGTGGCGACCACCGGAGGTCTTGCCCTCACCACCACCGTGCGGGTGGTCGACGGGGTTCATCACGACACCACGCACGGTCGGGCGGACGCCCTTCCAGCGCATGCGGCCGGCCTTGCCCCAGTTGATGTTCGACTGCTCGGCGTTGCCGACCTCGCCGATGGTGGCGCGGCAGCGGACGTCGACCAGGCGGATCTCACCGGACGGCATACGAAGGTGGGCCATGGTGCCCTCCTTCGCCAGCAGCTGCACGGAGGCACCCGCGGAGCGGGCGAACTTCGCGCCGCCGCCGGGCCGCAGCTCGATGGCGTGGATGGTCGTACCCACCGGGATGTTGCGCAGCGCCAGGTTGTTGCCCGGCTTGATGTCCGCGCCCGGGCCGTTCTCGACCCGGTCGCCCTGCGACAGACCGCGGGGGGCGATGATGTAGCGCTTCTCGCCGTCCGCGTAGTGCAGGAGCGCGATGCGCGCGGTGCGGTTCGGGTCGTACTCGATGTGCGCGACCTTGGCCGGCACGCCGTCCTTGTCGTGACGACGGAAGTCGATCACGCGGTAGGCGCGCTTGTGGCCACCGCCCTGGTGGCGAACGGTCACACGACCGGCGTTGTTACGGCCGCCCTTGCTGTGCAGCGGGCGAACCAGCGACTTCTCCGGCGTGGACCGCGTGATCTCGACAAAGTCGGCGACGCTGGAGCCACGACGGCCCGGGGTCGTCGGCTTGTACTTGCGGATACCCATTTCTCAGTCCTCGTCCGATTCCGGACGATCCAGACCGCCCTTAGGCGGTCGGACCGCCGAAGATGTCGATGCGGTCGCCCTCGGCGAGGGTCACGATGGCGCGCTTGGTGTCAGCGCGCTTGCCGAAACCGGTGCGGGTGCGCTTGCGCTTGCCCTGCCGGTTGATCGTGTTCACCCCGGTGACCTTGACCGAGAAGACCGCCTCGACGGCCTGCTTGATCTGGGTCTTGTTGGCACGCGGGTCGACGATGAACGTGTACTTGTTCTCGTCCAGCAGCGCGTAGCTCTTCTCGGAGACGACGGGCTTCACGAGCACGTCGCGGGGGTCCGTGAAGGTCTTGCTGGTGACGACGGCCTCACTCATCAGGCGTCGCTCCCTTCGGTCTCAACGGCCTTGGGGCCAGACACGAAGGACTCGAGAGCGGCCTTGGTGAAGACCACGTCGTCGGAGACGAGCACGTCGTACGTGTTCAGCTGGCCCGGCTCCAGGATGTGAACCTGGGGCAGGTTGCGGGCGGACAGCCACGCGGCCTCGTCGCTGCGCTCGGCGACCAGGAGCACGTTCTTGCGCTCGCTGATCTTGCCGAGGAGAGCCTTGGCGGCCTTGGTGGAGATCGCACCCTCGACCACGCCGGAAACGACGTGGACACGGGAGTTGCGGGCCCGGTCGGTGAGGGCACCGCGCAGGGCGGCGGCCTTCATCTTCTTCGGGGTCCGCTGCGAGTAGTCACGCGGCACGGGGCCGTGGACGATGCCACCGCCGGCGAACTGCGGCGCACGGGTCGAACCCTGACGCGCGCGGCCGGTGCCCTTCTGGCGGTACGGCTTCTTGCCACCGCCGCGGACCTCGCCACGGGTCTTGGTCTTGTGCGTGCCCTGACGGGCCGCGGCCAGCTGTGCGACGACGACCTGGTGGATCAGCGGAACGCTGACCTTCGCGTCGAAGATCTCCGCGGGGAGCTCGACGGTCCCGGCCTTGTCGCCTGCCGGCGAAAGGATGTCAATGGTGCTCATCGGTTACCTCAGGCCCCCTTGGCCGCGGTACGGACCAGGACGAGGCCGCCGTTCGGACCAGGAACTGCGCCCTTGATGAGCAGCAGACCCTTCTCCGCGTCAACGGCGTGGACGGTCAGGTTCTGGGTGGTGACCCGCTCGTTGCCCATACGGCCGGCCATCCGCATGCCCTTGAACACGCGGCCCGGGGTGGCGCAGCCACCGATGGAGCCCGGCTTGCGGTGCACGCGGTGCGCACCGTGGGAGGCCTTGCCGCCGTGGAAGCCGTGACGCTTCATGACACCGGCGGTGCCCTTGCCCTTGGTCTTGCCGGTCACGTCCACCTTGACGCCGGAGTCGAAGACCTCGGCGTTGATCTCCTGGCCGAGGGTGTACTCGCCGGCGTCGGCGGTACGGACCTCGACGAGGTGACGGCGGGGGGTGACGTCGGCCTTGGCGAAGTGGCCCTTGAGGGGCTTGTTCACCTTGCGCGGGTCGATCTCGCCGAAGGCGATCTGGACGGAGTCGTAGCCGTCCTGGTCTGCGGTGCGCACCTGGGTAACGACACAGGGGCCGGCCTTGACCACGGTGACCGGGACAACGCGGTTGTTGTCGTCCCAGACCTGGGTCATGCCGAGCTTCTCGCCCAGGAGGCCCTTGATCTGCTTAGCCATTCTCAGATCACCCGCCTCAGAGCTTGATCTCGATGTCGACACCGGCCGGAAGGTCGAGTCGCATCAGGGAGTCAACGGTCTTCGGCGTCGGGTCGAGAATGTCGATCAGGCGCTTGTGCGTCCGCATCTCGAAGTGCTCGCGCGAGTCCTTGTACTTGTGCGGCGACTTGATGACGCAGTACACGTTCTTTTCAGTGGGCAGCGGCACCGGGCCCGCGACCGACGCACCAGTGCGGGTCACCGTCTCGACGATCTTCTTCGCCGAGCTGTCGATGACCTCGTGGTCGTAGGCCTTGAGCCGGATGCGGATCTTCTGTCCCGCCATGGCTACTTCGTAGTCCTGTCTCTCGTAACGCTCTGGGACCCGGTGCGCTTGTGCCTGTCGGAGACACGCGCCCACGGTCACGTCCCGCTCCCCGTCCGACCCACGCGGTCGGGCGTGTCGCATCCCTTCCCGCACATCTCCGCAGGGGAGATCCTTCGAGAAGGAGAACGTGGGGTCGTGGACACCCACCGGGCGCCTGGCTGAGGCACCCCGCTGACGCTTCCCGGAAGATTCCCGTACTTCCGCCCCTGATGAGAGGCGACGAATACCTAGGACTCGCTTCCGGTCCTCCCGGCGGGAGGCGCGCAGCATCGGCACTCAACCGAGCAACTTGGCTAGTGTGCCATATGGGGCACACGGCTGGCCAACCGAAGGGGAGAGAGTACCCCACGCCACACCGCGCGAATCCTCGGGCCCGCCCGAAACGCCACCGAACGGGCCCGGCGGACCCTCCTCAGCCGGCCGGTACGACCGCCTGCGGGCTGCGCTCCTGCCCGCTCCCCGGCACGGGAGCGGAGGCGTCGGCCCCCAGCGCCACGATCCGGTTCCCGGCGTCCACATGGACGACCCTGGGCTTCAGGGACCGCGCCTCGGCGTCCTCGACCTGCGCGTAACTGATGAGAATCACAAGGTCACCGGGGTGTACGAGATGCGCCGCCGCACCGTTGATCCCGATGACGCCGCTCCCCCGCTCCCCCTCGATCACGTACGTCTCCAGCCGGGCCCCGTTGTCGATGTCGACGATGTGGACCAGCTCGCCGGGCAGCAGATCGGCCGCCTCCATCAGCTCCGCGTCGACCGTCACCGATCCCACGTAGTGCAGGTCGGCCTGGGTCACGGTGGCCCGGTGGATCTTGGACTTGAACATGGTGCGCAGCATGGCGTCACTCCCATGGGAAAAGGTCGCGCCCTCTGGACGAGGTGCGCGCCGACGCGGCCATGCTAGGCGGCGCCGCCGGGGCGGCAAAGGGTGAGGCGCACCTCACTAGAGGTGGTCGACCTCGGTGAGGTCGATGTCGATCGTGAACGGCACGGTCAGCTTCAGCCGCTCGTGGTGGATGCCCGTGAGCCCGTACGCCTTGGTGACCGGGTCCAGCTCGTACGTGTGCACCGCCGGGTGGTCCTTCTCCCCCGCCATCTCGACCAGCCAGAAGTGCTCGATACCGGCCTCCGCGTACCGCCGGGGCTTGGTGTCCCGGTCCCGCGCCTCGGAATCCGGCGAGACCACCTCGACGGCGAGCACGACGTCGGCGGCGTCGAAACGGGTCTGGCGCTGATCCCGCTTGGCCTCTCTGCGGACGACGAAGAGATCCGGCTCCGGAGCGTTCCGCGGCCCCAGCACTACGGTCATCTCCCGGCCGACCAGGTAATGATCCGGCGCCATCCGCCGCAGGCCACTCTCGAGCAGATACAGCGTCGCCATGTGAAACATCCGCTGCGGACTCACGAAGACCAGGCTCCCGTCGATCAACTCGGTGTGCGGCGGGAGATCGGGCAGAGCGAACAGGTCGTCCACGGTGTAGCCGTCCGGCGGCGGCACCGGCCAGGTGTGCTGCGGTTCGGCGGTCATGATTCCTCCCATGGACGAGATCCTGGACCGTGTACCCACGGTAGTGGCCCTCCCGGCCCCGGCACCGCCCGAAAGGATGGGAACGCCTGTCCGTCGTTGACGACACGGCTGACACCGGCTCGGGCACCCCCACTCGATCGGGTGGTCATATGCCACAGGAACGTTCACCCGGGTCACCGCGGCCCTACGTTCGCGCACATGGTCACTTCATCGCATGAAGCCGCGCACCAGGCCCTCCGAGAACGGCCGGCGCTGCTGGCGCCGGTGTTCCGGGTGCTCGGCGTGCCGCTGCCGGACAAGGTGTCCGTCGAGGTGCTCTCCGTGGACGACACCGGCGACACCGGGTCGCGGCCGTCGGGGCGCTGCGTGGACAGCGTGCTGCGCGTCGTTCCGGCCGAAGGCGAGGCCTTCCTGCTCGCCGTCGAGGCCCAGGGCCGGCGCGACCCGGCGAAGGCGGCGCGCTGGATGTACTACCTCGCACGGCTGCGCGCGGAGCACGGCTGCCCGGTCCTGCTGCTGGTCGTCTGCCCGGACGAAGCGACGGCGACCTGGGCAGCGGGGCCCTTCACGACCGGCGTCACCGGCTGGACGGGCCTCACGATGCACCCACTCGTCCTGGGGCCGCACAACGTCCCGGTCGTCACCGACACGGCCGAGGCCGGCCAGGACCCCGCGATGGCCGCGTTGAGCGCCCTCACCCACTCCCGGAGCCACGACGTCGCCCCCGCGCTGGAAGCGCTGGCGTCGGCTCTGGGACCGGCGGCCCCCGAAGCCGCCGATTACTGCACCGAACTGCTGGACATCGGCCTCGGCGACACCCCGGCCCGGTCCGTCTGGAGGGAAATGATGACGGTGAACGGTTCCTTCTTCCCCGGTCGCGGGACTCTCGTCGAGGAGAAGTTCCTTGAGGGGAAGGCCGCCGGACGGGCGGAGGGGCGGGCGGAAGGCCGGCTGGAGGGCAGGGCCGTGGGCCATGCCGCCGGCGTCGCCGAAGGGATCGCCAAGGCCAAGGCGCACGCGGTCCTGAGCCTGCTGGCCGCGCGCGGCGTCCCCGTACCGGAAGCCGCCAGGGAGCGGATCACGGGGTGCGCCGTCCCGGACGTCCTCGACCGCTGGTTCGACCGTGCGGTCACCGCGTCCAGCGCGCAGGTCCTCTTCACCGACGAGGCCGCTGCGCACTAGCCGTCCCCGCCCGGTACCCCGGACAACGCAGAAGTGCCCGTACGACCGAAGTCGTACGGGCACTTCTCATGAGCCGAGGCTCGGTGCTCCTAGGAGCGCCGGGTCTCCCCGACCGTCAGTAAGAGGTCTTACTTGACGATCTTGGTGACCTGGCCGGCGCCGACGGTCCGGCCACCCTCACGGATGGCGAACTTCAGGCCCTCCTCCATGGCGACCGGCTGGATCAGCTGGACGGACATGGAGGTGTTGTCGCCCGGCATGACCATCTCGGTGCCCTCGGGGAGGGTCACGACGCCGGTCACGTCCGTGGTACGGAAGTAGAACTGCGGGCGGTAGTTGTTGAAGAACGGGGTGTGGCGGCCACCCTCGTCCTTCGACAGGATGTAGGCCTGGGCCTCGAACTCGGTGTGCGGGGTGACCGAGCCCGGCTTGATGATGACCTGGCCGCGCTCGACGTCCTCGCGCTTGATGCCGCGGAGCAGCAGACCGACGTTCTCACCGGCCTGACCCTCGTCCAGCAGCTTCCGGAACATCTCGATGCCGGTAACCGTGGTGGAGGTCTTCTCCTGCTTGATGCCGATGATGTCAACGTTCTCGTTGACCTTCAGGACACCACGCTCGATGCGGCCGGTGACGACGGTGCCACGACCGGTGATCGTGAAGACGTCCTCGATCGGCATCAGGAACGGCTTGTCGGTGTCGCGCTCCGGCTCCGGGATCGCCTCGTCGACGGCGGCCATGAGCTTGAGGACGGAGTCGCCCCACTCCTTGTCGCCCTCGAGCGCCTTGAGCGCCGAGACCTTGACGACCGGAACCTCGTCGCCGGGGAACTCGTACTCGGAGAGGAGCTCACGGACCTCGAGCTCGACGAGCTCCAGGATCTCCTCGTCGTCCACCATGTCGGCCTTGTTCAGGGCGACAACGATGTAGGGAACGCCGACCTGGCGGGCCAGGAGCACGTGCTCCTTGGTCTGCGGCATCGGACCGTCGGTCGCGGCGACCACGAGGATCGCGCCGTCCATCTGGGCGGCACCGGTGATCATGTTCTTGATGTAGTCCGCGTGACCCGGGCAGTCGACGTGGGCGTAGTGACGGTTCTCCGTCTGGTACTCGACGTGCGCGATGGAGATGGTGATACCGCGCTGGCGCTCCTCAGGAGCCTTGTCGATGTTCTCGAAGGCCGAGGCCTCGTTCAGGTCCGGGAACGCGTCGTGCAGCACCTTGGTGATCGCCGCGGTAAGGGTCGTCTTACCGTGGTCGATGTGACCGATGGTGCCGATGTTGACGTGCGGCTTAGTCCGCTCGAACTTCGCCTTCGCCACTGGGGTCCTCCTGTGGAGTGGTTCTGTACGCCTTACTCATCGGCGCCAGGTGATCTTTGCTGGGGTGCCGGCTGACGGGGGCAATCCTCACGGAACGCGGGGATTGCCCCGTCAGTCGGTGTCAAGCCTAAAGCGTGTCGGGGTCCGACTCTGACGAGACGGGTCTTACTCGCCCTTGGCCTTCGCGATGATCTCCTCGGCGACGTTCCGCGGAACCTCGGCGTAGGAGTCGAACTGCATCGAGTAGCTCGCGCGACCCGACGTCTTGCTGCGGAGGTCTCCGACGTAGCCGAACATCTCCGAGAGCGGAACCAGGCCCGTGACGAGCTTGGCACCGTGGCGGTCCTCCATGGACTGGATCTGTCCACGGCGGGAGTTGATGTCGCCGATCACGTCGCCCATGTAGTCCTCGGGCGTGGTGACCTCGACCTTCATCATCGGCTCGAGCAGGGCCGGGGAGGCCTTGCGCGCGGCCTCCTTGAAGGCCATCGAACCGGCGATCTTGAAGGCCATCTCGGAGGAGTCGACCTCGTGGAAGGCGCCGTCGAACAGCGTCACCCTGACGCCGGTCAGCGGGTAGCCGGCGAGAACACCGAACTCCATGGCCTCCTGGCAACCGGCGTCCACGGACGGGATGTACTCCCGCGGGATGCGGCCACCGGTGACCTTGTTCTCGAACTCGTAGCCGTCGCCCTCGAGGGGCTCGACCCCGATCTGCACCTTCGCGAACTGGCCGGAACCACCAGTCTGCTTCTTGTGCGTGTAGTCGACGCGCTCGACGGCCTTCCGCAGCGTCTCGCGGTACGCGACCTGCGGCTTACCGACGTTGGCCTCGACCCGGAACTCACGCTTCATACGGTCGACCAGCACGTCGAGGTGCAGCTCGCCCATACCCGCGATGATGGTCTGGCCGGTCTCCTCGTCGGTGTGGACCTGGAAGCTCGGGTCCTCCTCGGCGAGGCGCTGGATGGCGACACCCAGCTTCTCCTGGTCGCCCTTGGACTTGGGCTCGATGGCGACCTGGATGACCGGGGCCGGGAACTCCATCGACTCCAGGATCACCTGGTTGGAGGAGTCACACAGGGTCTCACCGGTGGTGGTCTGCTTCAGACCCATGACGGCGACGATGTCACCGGCGCCCACCGACTCGATCTCCTCACGCTTGTTCGCGTGCATGCGGTAGATCTTGCCGATGCGCTCCTTCTTGCCCTTGACGGAGTTCAGCACCTGCGTGCCGGACTCCAGGCGACCCGAGTAGACCCGGATGAAGGTGAGCTTGCCGAGGTGCGGGTCGCTCGCGATCTTGAACGCGAGCGCGGCCAGCGGCTCCTCCTCGGAGGGGCGGCGCTTGATGACCTCGTCGGGGTCGTTGACCGCGTGGCCCTCGATCGCCTCGACGTCCAGCGGCGACGGCAGGTAGCGCACGACCGCGTCCAGCAGCGGCTGGACACCCTTGTTCTTGAAGGCGGTGCCGCAGAACACGGGCGTGACGGTGGTGTTCTCCGCCTTGCCGGAGCTGATGGTGATACGGCGGATGGCCGCGTACAGCTGCTCCACGGTGGGCTCCTGGCCCTCCAGGTACAGCTCCATGAGCTCTTCGTCGTTCTCGGCGACCGTCTCGAGGAGCTTGCCGCGCCATTCCTCGGCAGCCTCGATGTGGGTGTCCGGGATGTCGACGGTGTCGTACATCTCGCCCTTGGCGGCCTCGGCGGACCACAGCAGGGCCTTCATGCTGACGAGGTCGACGACGCCCTTGAAGTCCGCCTCGGTGCCGATCGGCAGCTGCATCACGATCGGGGTCGCGCCGAGGCGCTCCGTGATCATGTCGACGCAGCGGTGGAACTCGGCGCCGGTGCGGTCGAGCTTGTTGACGAAGCAGATACGGGGAACGCCGTAGCGGTCCGCCTGACGCCACACCGTCTCGGACTGGGGCTCAACGCCGGCAACGCCGTCGAACACCGTCACGGCACCGTCGAGCACGCGCAGCGAGCGCTCCACCTCGACGGTGAAGTCGACGTGACCCGGGGTGTCGATGATGTTGATGGTGTGGTCGACGTTCTCCAGCGGCCAGTGGCAGGTGGTGGCAGCAGAGGTGATCGTGATGCCACGCTCCTGCTCCTGCTCCATCCAGTCCATGGTGGCAGCGCCGTCGTGGACCTCACCGATCTTGTACGAAACACCGGTGTAGAACAGGATCCGCTCGGTGGTCGTCGTCTTGCCCGCGTCGATGTGGGCCATGATCCCGATATTGCGGACCTTGGCCAGGTCAAGTGAAGTGGTAGCCATAAGGCTTTCGTCTTCTCTCGGTCTCGATGTGGGTAGCGACTACCAGCGGTAGTGCGCGAAGGCCTTGTTGGACTCGGCCATCTTGTGCGTGTCCTCGCGCTTCTTGACCGAAGCGCCGAGGCCGTTCGAGGCGTCCAGCAGCTCGTTCATGAGGCGCTCGGTCATGGTCTTCTCGCGGCGGGCGCGCGAGTAACCGACGAGCCAGCGCAGCGCCAGGGTCGACGCGCGACCCGGCTTGACCTCGACTGGAACCTGGTAGGTCGCGCCACCGACACGGCGGGACTTGACCTCGAGGGTCGGCTTGATGTTCTCCAGCGCGCGCTTCAGCGTGATGACCGGGTCGTTGCCGGTCTTCTCACGCAGGCCCTCCATGGCGCCGTAGACGATGCGCTCGGCGGTGGAGCGCTTGCCGTTCAGCAGCACCTTGTTGATGAGGGAGGTCACCAGAGGAGAGTTGTAGACCGGGTCGATGATGACCGGGCGCTTCGGGGCGGGGCCCTTACGAGGCATTCTTACTTCTCCTTCTTGGCGCCGTAGCGGCTGCGAGCCTGCTTGCGGTTCTTGACGCCCTGCGTGTCGAGGGAGCCGCGGATGATCTTGTACCGAACACCCGGCAGGTCCTTCACACGACCGCCACGCACGAGCACGATCGAGTGCTCCTGCAGGTTGTGGCCCTCACCCGGAATGTAAGCGGTGACCTCGATGCCGCTGGTCAGACGCACACGCGCGACCTTACGCAGGGCCGAGTTCGGCTTCTTCGGGGTGGTGGTGAAAACACGCGTGCAGACGCCGCGACGCTGGGGCGAACCCTCGAGTGCGGGCGTCTTGTTCTTCTCGACCTTGTCCTGCCGGCCCTTGCGGACCAGCTGCTGGATCGTAGGCACCGTTTCTCCGGTTTCTGTGTGCCAGTCTCGGTAAAGCTAACCTGGAACTTCGCCGACCCACGAGGTCGGGTGTGTCGAATACCGCAGATTTCCTCGCTGGAACGAGGAGCGGCGGATTACGGTGTCGAGACCCGGCTTCGTACGCACCGGCACCGCTCGCCCGGAGGCTGAGGAGATGCGCGCACGGCAGGCCAGGGACACCCCAGGCACAAGGTCAGAGCGTACCTACCGCATGGGCTGCGGTCAAAACAAATGCACACGCGTAGGACACGCCGGACTCCTACGGCGCTGCCGCCACCGTAGTGGGCTCACGCGGCCTACGGAAGGACGTCTCCGGCCCCGCTGCGACAGGCCCGGGCGCCCGCCCGCGGCCCGCTCAGGTCTTCGGGAGCAGCGCCAGCAGCGTGACCAGCATCACCAGGCACCAGCCCCCGATCGCCAGCCAGCCGAGCACCACCCCGGTCAGCGCCATGCCGTCGCCCCGCTCGCCCGTCCGGCGGATCTCCGTCCGTGCCTTGTGCCCCAGGATCACCGCGGGAACCGCGGTGACGCCCCAGGTCAGCGGGGTGAGCAGACCACAGACCATGGCCCCGGTCGCGGACGGATTGGTCCGCTGCGGCGGCACCGGCAGGAACGTCGGCGGGACCATCGGCGGCAGCACCATCGGCTGCTGCGGCACCGGCCCCTGCGGCAGGTCCCCGACCAGTAACTGCAGATCGGCGTAGGTCAGCGACTGGTAGGCACGCGCCACCCGCTGCTCGTACTCGTCCTGCGAGAGCCGCCCCTCGGCGAATCCCGCCTTCAGCACATCGACCGCCCGCTCCCGGTCCGCGTGCGAAGCACGCATGGCGGGCACCTGACGAGGCGGGTAGGCCGGCCGGCCACCCTGCCACGGTTCGAACGCCACCTCTGAGACCTCCCCCCGGCCGGAGCGCTGACCGCTCCATCATCCCCCAGACACCGCAGGGCGGTCACCCGACATGAGGATGACCGCCCTGTGGCTGCGTTCTCGTGTTGTGCCCGTGCGGAGCCGGCCGCCGCCGTACCGCTTACTGGTTGTACGGACCGTAGTCGTAGTCCTCCAGCGGGACGGCCTGGCCGGAGCCGGTGCCGAACGGCGAGTAGTCGATGTCGTCGTAGCCGACGGCCGAGTACATCGCGGCCTTGGCCTCCTCGGTCGGCTCGACCCGGATGTTGCGGTAGCGGGACAGGCCCGTACCGGCCGGGATGAGCTTACCGATGATGACGTTCTCCTTGAGGCCGATGAGGCTGTCGGACTTGGCGTTGATCGCCGCGTCCGTCAGGACTCGGGTCGTCTCCTGGAAGGAGGCGGCCGACAGCCAGGACTCCGTCGCCAGCGAGGCCTTGGTGATACCCATCAGCTGCGGACGGCCGGAGGCCGGGTGGCCACCCTCCGCCACGACGCGACGGTTCTCGCCCTCGAACTTCGAGCGCTCCACCAGCTCGCCCGGCAGCAGCTCCGCGTCGCCGGACTCGATGATCGTCACGCGGCGCAGCATCTGCCGGATGATGATCTCGATGTGCTTGTCGTGGATCGCCACGCCCTGGCTGTTGTAGACCTTCTGGACCTCGCCGACCAGGTGGACCTGGACCGCACGCTGGCCGAGGATGCGCAGCACGTCGTGCGGGTTGATCGCACCGACGGTCAGCGGCTGGCCGACCGTGACGTGGTCGCCCTCGCTCACCAGCAGACGGGCACGCTTGGAGACGCCGTAGGACGTCTCGTCGCTGCCGTCGTCCGGCGTGACGACGACCTTCTTGGTCTTCTCGGTCTCCTCGATCCGCACGCGGCCGGCGGCCTCGGAGATCGGGGCGACACCCTTGGGCGTACGGGCCTCGAAGAGCTCGACGACTCGCGGCAGACCCAGGGTGATGTCGTCACCGGCCACACCACCGGTGTGGAAGGTACGCATCGTCAGCTGGGTACCGGGCTCACCGATGGACTGGGCGGCGATGATGCCGACGGCCTCACCGATGTCGACCAGCTTGCCGGTGGCCAGCGAACGGCCGTAGCAGTAGGCGCAGGTGCCGACCGCGGACTCACAGGTCAGGACCGAGCGGGTCTTGACCTCCTCGACGCCGTGCGCGACCAGCTGGTCGATGAGCACGTCACCGAGGTCGACGTTGGCCGACGCGATGACCTTGCCGTCCACCACGACGTCCTCGGCGAGCATCCGCGCGTACACGGAGGACTCGACGTCGTCCGCCTTGCGCAGGACGCCGTCCGCGCCCTTGCTCGCGATCCGCAGCTTGAGGCCGCGCTCGGTGCCGCAGTCCTCCTCGCGGATGATGACGTCCTGGGAGACGTCCACGAGACGACGGGTGAGGTAACCCGAGTCGGCGGTACGGAGGGCGGTGTCGGCGAGACCCTTACGGGCACCGTGCGTGGAGATGAAGTACTCCAGCACGGAGAGACCCTCGCGGAACGACGCCTTGATGGGTCGCGGGATGGTCTCGTTCTTCGCGTTCGACACCAGACCACGCATACCGGCGATCTGCCGCATCTGCATCATGTTTCCTCGGGCACCCGAGTCAACCATCATGAAGATGGGGTTGGTCTTGGGGAAGTTGTCGTTCATCGCCTCGGCGACCTCGTTGGTCGCCTTGGTCCAGATGTTGATCAGTTCCTGAGTGCGCTCGTCCTTGGTGATCAGACCGCGCTCGTACTGCTTCTGGACCTTCTCGTCCTGGGCCTCGTAGCCCGCGACGATCTCCTTCTTGGCCTCCGGCACGACGATGTCGGAGACGGCGACGGTGACACCGGAGCGGGTGGCCCAGTGGAAACCGGCCGCCTTCAGGTTGTCCAGGGTCGCCGCGACGATGACCTTCGGGTACCGCTCGGCCAGGTCGTTGACGATCGCGGAGAGCTGCTTCTTGCCCACCGAGTAGTCGACGAACGGGTAGTCCTCGGGCAGCAGCTCGTTGAAGAGCGCGCGGCCCAGGGTGGTCCGCAGGCGGAAGCTGTCACCGGGCTGCCACTCGGGCTCGCCCTCCTCCGGAGCCGGCGGGGTCCAGCCGCGGGGCGGAACCGTGCCGATCGGGAAGCGGATGTCGACCTTCGCCTGGAGCGAGAGCTCCTTGGCGTCGAACGCCATGATCGCCTCGGCGACCGAGCCGAAGGCCCGGCCCTCACCGATGACCTTGCGCTCCTCCTCGTCGGTGGTGAGGAAGAACAGGCCCAGCACCATGTCCTGGGTCGGCATGGTGACCGGACGGCCGTCGGCCGGCTTGAGGATGTTGTTCGAGGACAGCATCAGGATGCGGGCCTCGGCCTGCGCCTCCGCGGAGAGCGGCAGGTGGACGGCCATCTGGTCACCGTCGAAGTCCGCGTTGAACGCGGTGCAGACGAGCGGGTGGATCTGAATGGCCTTGCCCTCGACCAGCTGCGGCTCGAACGCCTGGATACCGAGGCGGTGCAGCGTGGGCGCACGGTTCAGCAGAACCGGGTGCTCGGCGATGACCTCTTCGAGGACGTCGTACACGACCGTGCGGCCGCGCTCGACCATCCGCTTCGCCGACTTGATGTTCTGCGCGTGGTTCAGGTCGACCAGGCGCTTCATCACGAACGGCTTGAAGAGCTCCAGCGCCATGGCCTTCGGCAGACCGCACTGGTGCAGCTTGAGCTGCGGGCCGACGACGATGACGGAACGCGCGGAGTAGTCCACACGCTTACCGAGCAGGTTCTGACGGAACCGGCCCTGCTTACCCTTCAGCATGTCGCTGAGGGACTTCAGCGGGCGGTTACCGGGACCGGTGACCGGGCGACCGCGGCGGCCGTTGTCGAACAGCGCGTCGACGGCCTCCTGCAGCATCCGCTTCTCGTTGTTCACGATGATCTCGGGGGCACCGAGGTCAAGGAGACGCTTGAGGCGGTTGTTGCGGTTGATCACACGGCGGTACAGGTCGTTCAGGTCGGAGGTCGCGAAGCGGCCACCGTCCAGCTGCACCATCGGACGCAGGTCCGGCGGGATGACCGGGATGCAGTCCAGCACCATGCCGTTGGGGCTGTTGCGGGTCTGCAGGAACGCGGAGACGACCTTCAGGCGCTTCAGCGCACGGGTCTTCTTCTGGCCCTTGCCGGTCCGGATGATCTCGCGGAGCTTCTCGGCCTCCTCGTCGAGGTCGAAGGACTCCAGGCGCTTCTGCAGCGCCGCGGCACCCATGCCGCCCATGAAGTACGTGCCGAAGCGGTCACGCAGCTCGCGGTAGAGCAGCTCGTCGCCCTCGAGGTCCTGGACCTTGAGGTTCTTGAAGCGGTTCCAGACCTCGTCCAGGCGGTCGATCTCGCGCTGCGCGCGGTCGCGCAGCTGCTTCATCTCACGCTCGGCACCCTCGCGCACCTTGCGGCGCACGTCGGCCTTGGCACCCTCGGCCTCCAGCTCGGCCAGGTCGGTCTCGAGCTTCTTGGCGCGGGCCTCCAGGTCGGCGTCGCGGCGCTGCTCGATCTGCTGGCGCTCGACGGAGACGTGCGCCTCCAGCGAGGGCAGGTCGCGCGTACGGCGCTCCTCGTCCACCCACGTGATCATGTAGGCGGCGAAGTAGATGACCTTCTCGAGGTCCTTCGGGGCCAGGTCGAGCAGGTATCCCAGCCGGCTCGGGACGCCCTTGAAGTACCAGATGTGCGTGACGGGGGCGGCCAGCTCGATGTGGCCCATCCGCTCACGGCGCACCTTGGCGCGGGTGACCTCCACGCCGCAGCGCTCGCAGATGATGCCCTTGAAGCGGACGCGCTTGTACTTACCGCAGTAGCACTCCCAGTCCCGGGTGGGGCCGAAGATCTTCTCGCAGAAGAGGCCGTCCTTCTCGGGCTTGAGGGTGCGGTAGTTGATGGTCTCCGGCTTCTTGACCTCGCCGTGGGACCACTGACGGATGTCGTCAGCGGTGGCGAGGCCGATCCGCAGCTCGTCGAAGAAGTTGACGTCGAGCACTGTCGTCAATCCCTCTTTCAGGGTCGAGTCTCAATCATGGTCTGAGGGGGTCCGGGGTGGGGCCGGGACCTCGCTGGGAGGCCCCGGCCAGACCCGTCAGACCTCTTCGACGCTGCTCGGCTCGCGCCGGGACAGGTCGATACCGAGCTCCTCCGCCGCGCGGAAGACGTCCTCGTCGGTGTCGCGCATCTCGATGGACATGCCGTCCGAGGACAGCACCTCCACGTTCAGGCACAGCGACTGCATTTCCTTGATGAGCACCTTGAAGGACTCGGGAATGCCGGGCTCGGGGATGTTCTCGCCCTTGACGATGGCCTCGTAGACCTTCACGCGGCCGGTCACGTCGTCGGACTTGATCGTCAGCAGCTCCTGGAGTGCGTAAGCGGCGCCGTACGCCTCCAGCGCCCACACCTCCATCTCACCGAAGCGCTGGCCACCGAACTGGGCCTTACCACCCAGCGGCTGCTGGGTGATCATCGAGTACGGACCGGTCGAGCGGGCGTGGAGCTTGTCGTCGACCAGGTGGTGCAGCTTGAGGATGTACATGTACCCGACCGAGATCGGGTCCGGGAACGGCTCGCCGGAGCGGCCGTCGAAGAGCCGGGCCTTGCCGGAGCTCTTCACCATGCGCTCGCCGTCGCGGTTGGGGAGCGTGGAGTCGAACAGACCCTGCAGCTCGTCCTGGCGCGCACCGTCGAAGACCGGCGTGGCGACGTTGGTCCGCGGCGCGACGTCGTCGGCGCCGATGGCCTGCAGCCGCTGCTGCCACTCCTCGGAACCCTCGACCTTCCAGCCCTGGCTGGCGAGCCAGCCGAGGTGGATCTCCAGGACCTGTCCCGGGTTCATTCGGGACGGGACACCCAGCGGGTTGAGGATGATGTCGACCGGGGTGCCGTCCTCCAGGAACGGCATGTCCTCGACCGGCAGGATCTTCGAGATGACGCCCTTGTTGCCGTGGCGGCCGGCGAGCTTGTCACCGTCGGTGATCTTGCGCTTCTGCGCGACGTAGACGCGGACCAGCTGGTTCACGCCCGGGGGCAGCTCGTCGCCCTCCTCGCGGTCGAAGACGCGCACGCCGATGACCTTGCCGGTCTCACCGTGCGGCACCTTCAGCGAGGTGTCACGGACCTCACGGGCCTTCTCACCGAAGATCGCGCGGAGCAGGCGCTCCTCCGGGGTCAGCTCGGTCTCACCCTTCGGGGTGACCTTGCCGACCAGGATGTCGCCGGCGACGACCTCGGCACCGATGCGGATGATGCCGCGCTCGTCGAGGTCGGCGAGGACCTCCTCGGAGACGTTCGGGATGTCCCGGGTGATCTCCTCGGGGCCCAGCTTGGTGTCACGGGCGTCGACCTCGTGCTCCTCGATGTGGATCGAGGAGAGGACGTCGTCCTGCACGAGGCGCTGCGACAGGATGATCGCGTCCTCGTAGTTGTGACCCTCCCACGGCATGAACGCCACGAGCAGGTTCTTGCCGAGCGCCATCTCGCCCTCGTCCGTGGACGGACCGTCGGCGAGGACCTGGCCCTCGATGACCCGCGCGCCCTCGTCCACGACGACCTTCTGGTTGAAGGACGTGCCCTGGTTCGAGCGGGTGAACTTGGCGACGCGGTACGTGGTGTACGTGCCGTCGTCGTTGGCGACGGTGATGTAGTCCGCGGAGACCTCCTGGACCACACCGTCCTTCTCGGCCTTGATGACGTCGCCGGCGTCGACCGCGCAGCGGTACTCCATGCCGGTACCGACCAGCGGCGCCTCGGCCTTGATCAGCGGTACGGCCTGGCGCATCATGTTCGAGCCCATGAGCGCGCGGTTGGCGTCGTCGTGCTCGAGGAACGGGATCATGGCGGTCGCGGCCGACACCATCTGGCGCGGCGAGACGTCCATGAAGTCGACCTCTTCGGCGTTGACGAGGTCCGCCTCGCCGCCGCGCCGGCGGACCAGCACACGCTGCTCGGCGAAGCGCATGTCCTCGGTCAGCGGGGCGTTCGCCTGGGCGATGATGTAGCGGTCTTCCTCGTCGGCCGTGAGGTACTTGACCTCTTCGGTGACCTGACCGTCGATGACCTTGCGGTACGGGGTCTCGATGAAGCCGAAGACGTTGACCCGGCCGTAGGACGCGAGCGAACCGATCAGACCGATGTTGGGACCCTCAGGGGTCTCGATCGGGCACATACGGCCGTAGTGCGACGGGTGCACGTCACGGACGTCCAGGCCGGCCCGCTCACGGGAGAGACCACCCGGGCCCAGCGCCGAGAGACGACGCTTGTGGGTCAGACCCGACAGCGGGTTGGTCTGGTCCATGAACTGGGACAGCTGGCTGGTGCCGAAGAACTCCTTGATGGAGGCGACGACCGGCCGGATGTTGATCAGGGTCTGCGGCGTGATCGCCTCGACGTCCTGGGTGGTCATGCGCTCGCGCACGACGCGCTCCATACGGGCGAGACCCGTACGGACCTGGTTCTGGATCAGCTCGCCGACGTTGCGCAGACGGCGGTTGCCGAAGTGGTCGATGTCGTCGGTCTCGACGACGATCTCCGTGCCGTTCTCACCGATCGTCTCGGTCTCACCGGCGTGCAGCTTCACCAGGTACTTGATCGTGGCGATGATGTCGTCGGTGGTGAGGACGCCGGCGTCCAGCGGCTCGTCGCCGCCGAGCTTCTTGTTGACCTTGTAGCGGCCGACCTTGGCGAGGTCGTAGCGCTTCGGGTTGAAGTAGAGGTTCTCCAGCAGCGTCTGCGCGGCCTCACGCGTCGGCGGCTCGCCCGGACGCAGCTTGCGGTAGATGTCGAGCAGCGCGTCGTCCTGGCCCTGGGTGTGGTCCTTCTCCAGGGTGGCGCGCATCGACTCGTACTCGCCGAACTCCTCCAGGATCTGCTCGGTCGTCCAGCCGAGGGCCTTGAGGAGGACGGTCACCGACTGCTTGCGCTTGCGGTCGATGCGCACGCCGACCATGTCGCGCTTGTCGATCTCCATCTCCAGCCAGGCACCCCGGGACGGGATGATCTTGGCGGAGAAGATGTCCTTGTCGGACGTCTTGTCGATCTGGCTGTCGAAGTAGACGCCCGGCGAGCGGACCAGCTGCGAGACGACGACACGCTCGGTGCCGTTGATGCAGAAGGTGCCCTTGTTGGTCATGAGCGGAAAGTCGCCCATGAAGACCGTCTGGGACTTGATCTCGCCGGTCTCGTTGTTGGTGAATTCGGCGGTGACGAAGAGCGGAGCCGCGTACGTGAAGTCGCGCTCCTTGCACTCGTCGATGCTGTTCTTCGGGGGCTCGAAGCGGTGGTCGCGGAACGTCAGCGACATCGACCCGGAGAAGTCCTCGATCGGGGAGATCTCTTCGAAGATCTCCTCCAGACCGGACTTGGTGGGGACGTCCTGACCGGACTCCAGCGCAGCCTCGACGCGACCCTTCCATGCGGCGTTGCCGAGCAGCCAGTCGAAGCTTTCGGTCTGCAGCGCAAGGAGGTTCGGAACCCCGAGGGGCTCCTTGATCTTCGCAAAAGAGATGCGCAGCGGGGCGGTGCTGTCGCCGTTGTTCGTATTGGCAGTCGAGGCGTTGCGCGAGGCGGCCAAGAGGGGGTCCTTCCGAGGGCTCGGACTCACTACGCGCGTACCGGTCCCACGTCCGCACAAGCGGGAAGAAATCCCTGGTCAGGGAGGTCTGAACCGCAGTGCTGAGATGTGGGTATGCCCCTGGTGACGGGCAGGGAGCAGCTAACAGGCAGCGCAAAGGGTCAGTGTAGCCACTGACCACACTGATGTCCAGCCCGGGTTTTCGGAGACCGGCTCTGCACCCAATCTCTCCTCCGGAAGGTGACTCCCTCTAAGAGGGATACCCCTCGTTGTAGTTCTTCACGCTCAGCGCCTGCTGCATACCGTGCGCCCCTGGGCGCACATCGATACTGCCCTCTTCGTCGGCGATCCATGCCTCGGACTCCGGATCGCTTCCGACGTCGCGTCCCTGAGAATTGCGCGCCGCGTGCTGTTCGTCAAGGCCCCCCACCCCTGCGAGATCGTCACGGGACGCACGGGCCGGACAACGAAGATCACCATACTCGCACGGGAGTGCGCGGCAACCCGGCAAGGACATCGGAACGCCGAAGGGCGACCACCCTGATGGGTGATCGCCCTTGGCACGGGACCAGGCGAGAACCCGGATCCCGGAGGTGTTCAGTCAGCGACTGACAGAGGTCACTTGACCTCGACGGAGGCGCCGGCGCCCTCGAGGGCCTCCTTGGCCTTGTCGGCGGCGTCCTTGGCGACCTTCTCGAGGACCGGCTTCGGGGTGCCGTCCACGAGGTCCTTGGCCTCCTTCAGACCCAGGGAGGTCAGTTCACGCACGACCTTGATGACCTGGATCTTCTTGTCGCCCGCACCGGTGAGGATGACGTCGAACTCGTCCTGCTCCTCGGCGGCGGCGGCTTCGCCACCACCCTGACCCGGGGCAGCGGCAACGACGGCGGCCGGGGCGGCGGCCTCGACGTCGAACTTCTCCTCGAACGCCTTCACGAACTCGGAGAGCTCGATGAGGGTCATCTCCTCGAACTGCGCGAGCAGGTCTTCCTGGCTGAGCTTCGCCATGGTGGCGGTCCTTCCACTAAATCGGCTGGTGCCGGATGTACATGTCGGCGGGCGTACGTCTGGCCCGCTGTGACCACTGCCTTCAGGCAGCGGTCAATGTGCGAGCCGAATTACTCGGCACCGCCCTGCTCGGCCTTGCTGCGAAGCGCGTCCGCGGTGCGGGCGAACTTCGTGAGCGGGGCCTGGAAGGTCGCCGCGGCCTTGGCCATGGACGCCTTCATGCCACCCGCCAGCTTGGCGAGCAGAACCTCGCGGGACTCGAGGTCCGCAAGCTTCTTGATGTCGTCAGCGGAGAGTGCCTTCCCTTCGAAGACACCGCCCTTGATGACGAGGTTCTGGTTCTCCTTGGCGAAGTCACGAAGACCCTTCGCCGCCTCGACCGGGTCACCGGTCACGAAGGCGACGGCCGTCGAGCCCACGAGGTGCTCGTCCAGCACGGAGATCCCGGCCTCCTGGGCCGCGATCTTGGTCAGCGTGTTCTTCACCACACGGTACTGAGCGTTGTCACCGAGCGAACGACGCAGCTGCTTGAGCTGCGCGACAGAAAGTCCGGTGTACGCGGTGACGACTGCGGCGTTGGAGTTACGGAACTTGTCCGTGATCTCCTCGACAGCATCGACCTTGTCAGGACTTGCCATGAGCCTCGGCCTCCTTCCGGGTGATGAGGACCGCGCAGAAGGGGCTGGGCAAAACAAACGCCCCGGCGCAGGCGCACGGGGCAGACTCGACCGGAGACATACGTATCCGGGAGTTCTTCCTTCGTCACCTGCGCAGGCCGTCCGCAGCTAGCGGATCCTTCGGCCACCGCACACCCGAATGGGCGCACAGGGACAACCAGCGGTCTTTGGCTTCCCCAGTACGGTACGCGAACGGCCTAGGCCATAGCAAATCCGGCCCGCACCCCGCGGGACGGGCTGGCACAGCGGACGACCACCGGCGTCAGCCGGACAACGAAGCCCCAGGCCCGACGCGCCCTCGGAAGTGCTCCCACAGGCCTGTACAGCGCCGTACCGCCGCCGGTGCGCAAAAGGGCCGGGCCCCGCACCGACGAACGGTGCGAGGCCCGGCCACAAGGCACAAACGCGCTACGCGCGCAAACGGCTCAGACCGCGGCCGGGTCCTCCTCGACGAGGAGGTTACGGGTGCGGTTGGCGTCCACCGGAACGCCGGGGCCCATCGTGGTGGTGATGGTGGCCTTCTTGATGTAGCGGCCCTTGGCGGCGGACGGCTTGAGGCGGTTGATCTCCTCGAGCGCCGCGGCGTAGTTCTCCACCAGCTTGGCGTCGTCGAAGGACACCTTGCCGATGATGAAGTGGAGGTTCGCGTGCTTGTCCACGCGGAACTCGATCTTGCCGCCCTTGATGTCGGTGACAGCCTTGGCGACATCCGGGGTGACGGTGCCGGTCTTCGGGTTCGGCATCAGGCCACGGGGACCGAGCACGCGGCCGAGGCGGCCGACCTTGCCCATGAGGTCCGGGGTGGCGACGACGGCGTCGAAGTCCAGGCGGCCCTTGGAGACCTCGTCGATCAGCTCGTCCGCGCCGACGATGTCGGCGCCGGCGGCTTCCGCGGCCGCAGCACGGTCACCGGTCGCGAAGACCAGGACCCGGGCGGTCTTACCGGTGCCGTGCGGGAGGTTCACGGTGCCACGGACCATCTGGTCGGCCTTGCGCGGGTCGACACCCAGACGCATGGCGACCTCGACGGTCGCGTCGAACTTGACGGACGAGGTGTCCTTGGCGAGACGGACGGCCTCGAGGGGGGCGTACAGACGCTCCTTGTCGATCTTCGCGTCCGCGTTGCGAAGAGTCTTGCTGCGCTTCACTGCTGCTCCTGAATGCAGTTACGCCATGCGGCTCGTGCCGCCTGGCAGGTGGAGTCGTGGTCCGGGCCAGCGCCTGGCCCTGCCACGTTGGTGCGACGAGGCTCGATCAGCCTTCGACCGTGATGCCCATGGAACGGGCGGTGCCGGCGATGATCTTCGACGCGGCGTCCAGGTCGTTGGCGTTCAGGTCGGGCATCTTGGTGGTGGCGATCTCGCGGACCTGGTCAGCCGTGATCTTGGCGACCTTGGTCTTGTGCGGCTCGCCGGAGCCCTTCTCCACGCCCGCGGCCTTCAGGATCATCTTGGAGGCCGGCGGGGTCTTCGTGATGAAGGTGAAGGAACGGTCCTCGTAGACCGTGATCTCCACCGGGATGACCCAACCGCGCTGCGACTCGGTCGCGGCGTTGTAGGCCTTGCAGAACTCCATGATGTTCACGCCGTGCTGACCCAGCGCGGGGCCGACCGGCGGGGCCGGGTTCGCGGCACCGGCCTGGATCTGGAGCTTGATGAGCCCCGTGACCTTCTTCTTCTTGGGAGGCATGCTCTCTCCGGGTCCTGTTAACCCGCGCTCGCGTCCGGCCGCTCGAATCCTGCGTCGACCTTCGGCTCACGCGGCATGTGAGAGGTGTTTCGCCACCATCCGGTCATCCGGATGGAGGCATACCGCACAACGATAACGGGTATAGAGGTGCGGCCAAAAACCGAGCAGGTCAGGCCGGTCGCGATGACCCGCCTGACCTGCTCGGAAGTGCGTGTTCCAGAAGGGGTCAGTTCTTCTGGATCTGGTCGAAGCTCAGCTCGACCGGGGTCTCGCGGCCGAAGATCTCGACGAGGCCCTTGACCTTCTTCGAGTCGGCGTTGATCTCGTTGATCGTGGCCTGCAGCGTGGCGAACGGACCGTCGGTAACGGTGACCGAGTCGCCCACCTCGAAGTCCAGCACCTGGACCTCGACCTTGCGCTGCGGCGCCGGCTTGCCCTCGGCCTCGGCGGCCTCCTTGGCGGCCTTCTCCTCGGCCTCCGGGGCGAGCATCTTGACGATCTCGTCGAGCGTGAGCGGGTACGGGTCGTAGGCGTTGCCGACGAATCCGGTGACACCCGGCGTGTTGCGGACGACGCCCCAGGACTCGTTCGTCAGGTCCATGCGCACGAGCACGTAGCCCGGGAGCTTGTTCTGACGGACGTTCTTCCGCTCGCCGTTCTTGATCTGGACGATCTCTTCCTCGGGGACCTCGGCCTGGTAGATGAAGTCCTCGACGTTGAGCGAGACGGCGCGCTGCTCCAGGTTGGCCTTCACGCGCTTCTCGTAGCCCGCGTAGGTGTGGATGACGTACCACTCGCCGGGCAGGCCGCGCAGCTCCTCGCGGAGCGCCGCGATCGGGTCGACGGGCTCCTCCTCGGCCGCGTCCTCGGCGGCCTCGGCGGTGGCCTCGTCGTCCTCGGTGCGCACCGCGGCTTCCTCGGCCGGCTCGCCGGCGGCAGCGTCCTCCGCGTCGAGCTCGTCGACGGCGTCGGCGCCCTCGACGATCTCCTGCGGGGTGTCGTCGCCCTCGACCTCGGCCGTAGCCGCCGCGTCGACGTCGGCCGCTGCCGCCGCGACGGGCTCGGCGGGCTCGTTCAGGTTCGGGTCAGACACTGTGGCTGCTTCTTCCTGGCTACAAGGGGTTGAACATGCGAACGGGCGCCCGCTTCAGGCGCCCATCGCGGGATCAGGCGAAGACGTAATCGACGACTTCCTTGATTCCCAAGTCAATCACGGTTACGAGACCGATGACGATGACTACGAAGACGATCACCACGGTGGTGTACGTCGAAAGCTGGTTCCGCGTCGGCCAGACGACCTTGCGGAGCTCCGCGATGATCTGGCGGTAGAACAGTGCGAGCCGGGCGAGAGGGCCCTTCTTGCCGCGCTTGCCGCCGCGGCGGGGCTTCTTCTTCGACTCGGTCGCGTCGTCGTCCGAACGGCCACGCTCAGGCATGTCGATGGAGCCCAGGGCGTCCGTCACTCGTCCTCACCTGAATCCGGGTCGTGGCCGTGCCGCGCCCGGTAGAGCCCGCACGGCGGTGCATTGCCTTACGTACGCGTGCACGCACCCTGGTGATGAAGTGCGTGTAGCAGGGCCGGAGGGACTTGAACCCCCAACCGCTGGTTTTGGAGACCAGTGCTCTACCAATTGAGCTACGACCCTTTGTGGTTCCCCCAACCTACAGCATGCGACCGGTGCACTGTGTGCGCGGCCGACGACGACCCGTCGGGGAGCCAACGGTGGTCGAGTGTACGTGTTCCGCGGCCGGGCGTCGAACGGAAACCCCCGGGGCGGCCCGGACAAACCCGTGTACCGGGTGCCTGGCCGGTCTGCGACGATGCAGGTATGAGTGCTGCTACTCCTCCCGCACAGTCCCCTACCGAGCGTCGTGTGTCGGCCCGTGTCGGCGCGATCTCCGAGTCCGCCACGCTGGCCGTGGACGCCAAGGCGAAGGCCCTCAAGGCCGCCGGGCGCCCGGTGATCGGCTTCGGCGCCGGTGAGCCCGACTTCCCGACCCCCGACTACATCGTCGAGGCCGCCGTCGAAGCCTGCCGCAACCCCAAGTTCCACCGCTACACGCCGGCCGGCGGCCTCCCGGAGCTGAAGTCCGCGATCGCCGCGAAGACGCTGCGCGACTCGGGGTACGAGGTCGAGGCCGCCAACATCCTGGTGACCAACGGCGGCAAGCAGGCCATCTACGAGGCGTTCGCGGCCGTCCTCGACCCGGGCGACGAGGTCATCGTCCCGGCCCCGTACTGGACCACCTACCCCGAGTCGATCCAGCTCGCGGGCGGTGTCCCGGTCCCGGTCGTGGCCGACGAGACCACCGGTTACCGCGTGAGCGTGGAGCAGCTGGAGGCGGCCCGTACGGAGAACACCAAGATGGTGCTCTTCGTGTCGCCGTCCAACCCGACCGGCGCGGTCTACAGCCGCGAGCAGGTCGAGGCGATCGGCCGCTGGGCCGCCGAGCACGGCCTGTGGGTCATGACGGACGAGATCTACGAGCACCTCGTCTACGGCGACGCGGAGTTCTCCTCGCTGCCGGTCGTCGTCCCGGAGCTGCGCGAGAAGTGCATCGTCGTCAACGGCGTCGCCAAGACGTACGCCATGACCGGCTGGCGGGTGGGCTGGGTCATCGGCCCGAAGGACGTCATCAAGGCCGCGACCAACCTGCAGTCGCACGCCACGTCGAACGTCTCCAACGTCGCGCAGGCCGCCGCCATCGCGGCCGTCTCCGGCGACCTGAAGGCCGTCGACGAGATGAAGGTCGCCTTCGACCGCCGCCGCAAGAAGATCGTCCAGATGCTCAACGAGATCGACGGCATCGTGTGCCCCGAGCCCGAGGGCGCGTTCTACGCGTACCCCTCGGTGAAGGGGCTGCTCGGCAAGGAGATCCGGGGCAAGCGGCCGGAGACCAGCGTGGAGCTGGCCGAGGTCATCCTGGAGGAGGCCGAGGTCGCGGTCGTCCCGGGCGAGGCCTTCGGTACGCCGGGCTACCTGCGCCTCTCGTACGCGCTGGGTGACGAGGACCTCGTCGAGGGCGTGTCGCGCATCCAGAAGCTGCTGGCCGAGGCGGAGTGAATCCTCACCTACGGACAACCGTAGGTGACCTGTGAGACGCGCCTAGGAACGTTCCTGGGCGGGCTCGTGAGGCGGCGGATCCCGAAGTTGTCCGGGATCCGCCGCTCGCTTGTTCTCGGAACCCTCCGTTCGGGGAGAGGCCTACCGGATCGGCGGTTGTGTGCGGCAAGATCCTGGAATGGAGCGTGTCCGAGATCTCCGTCTGCTGCCCAAGGCCCATCTGCATCTGCACTTCACCGGCTCGATGCGGTCCTCGACCCTGCTGGAGCTCGCCGAGAAGTACGGCGTCCACCTGCCGGAGGCGCTGAGCGGGGGTGAGCCGCCGAAGCTGCGGGCGACCGACGAGCGCGGCTGGTTCAGATTCCAGCGGCTGTACGACATCGCGCGGTCCTGTCTGAGATCGCCCGAGGACATCCGGCGGCTGGTGCGCGAGACGGCCGAGGAGGACGTCCGGGACGGCTCCCGCTGGCTGGAGATCCAGGTCGATCCCACCTCGTACGCGCCCCGGCTGGGCGGACTGATCCCGGCGCTGGAGATCATCCTCGACGCGGTGGCGGACGCCTCCCGCGAGACCGGCCTCGGGATGCGCGTCCTGGTCGCCGCGAACCGCATGAAGCACCCCCTGGACGCCCGCACGCTGGCCCGGCTCGCGGTGCGCTACGCCGACCACGGGGTGGTGGGTTTCGGCCTCTCCAACGACGAACGGCGCGGTTTCGCGCGCGACTTCGACCGGGCGTTCGCGATCGCCCGGCACGGCGGGCTGCTGGCCGCGCCGCACGGCGGTGAGCTGTCGGGCCCCGCCAGCGTCCGGGACTGCCTGGACGACCTGCACGCCGGCCGGGTCGGGCACGGCGTACGGGCCGCCGAGGACCCGTACCTGGTGAAGCGGCTGGCGGACTCCGGCGTGACCTGTGAGGTGTGCCCGGCCTCGAACGTGGCGCTGGGCGTGTACGAGAAGCCCGAGGACGTGCCCCTGCGGACGCTCTTCGACGCGGGCGTGCCGATGGCGCTGGGCGCGGACGACCCGCTGCTGTTCGGGGCCCGGCTGGCGGCGCAGTACGAGATCGCCCGCGAGCACCACGGCTTCTCGGACGCCGAACTGGCCGAGCTGGCCCGGCAGTCGGTACGCGGCTCCCGCGCGCCGCTGGACGAGCAGCGGCGGATGCTGGCGGACATCGACGCCTGGCTGGCGGCCTGAGCGCCGCGCACCCCGCCGGCCCCCGGCGTACGGGCCTTCAGCCGATGCCCGTGAGGACCGTACGGGCCACTTCCGCCGCGAAGTCGCCCGCCTCCTCGCCCGCGCCCGCTTCCGCCTGCGCGAAGGCCGTGAAGAAGACGCGCTGGAAGCAGGCGCCGAGCAGCAGCGCGGCGGCGGCCTCGGGGTCGGCGTCGGCGCGGATGCGGCCGCGGTCCCGTTCGCGGCGCAGGTAACGGGCGAGCTGGTCGCGTGGTTCGCGCGGCCCCGTGCCGAGCTCCGCCAGGCCTTCCTGGTGCCGCCGCAGCAGCGCGGGTTCGGCGAAGAGTGAGCCGGCGATCGGCAGGGTCTGCGTATACAGGTCCAGGGCCCGGCGGGCGACGGCGGTCAGGCACTCCTCGACGGTTCGCTCCCCCGGGTCGGCGGTGAGCTCCTCCAGGAGCGGGCCGACACTCGGGAGCCGTTCCTTCAGCACCCGCACGAAAATCTCTTCCTTGTTCGCGAAGTGCTTGTAGAGCGCGGCCTCGGAGCAGCCGGCGGCGCGCGCGATCTCTTTGGTCGTGGTGCGGGCGAGCCCGGCGGTGCGCAGGAGTTCGTGGGCCGCGTCGAGGATCCTGGCGGGCGTTGACTTCGGGGTGGGCATTCACTCACCCTAAGGGTGAGTGAGTACTTACCCACCTGCCTCAGGAGGTACGTCATGACACTTCGGCTCACGGTCTTCGGCGCGACCGGCGGCATCGGACAGGAGATCGTCAAGCAGGGCCTGGCGGCGGGTCACGAAGTGACGGCCGTGGTGCGCGACCCCGCGCGGCTGACGGCCTCGGGGCCCGGTCTGGAGGTGTTCCGGGCGGACCTCGCGGACCCGGAGACGCTGCGCCCGGCGGTGGCGGGGCGGGACGCGGTCCTCTCCGGGCTGGGCGCGCGCTCCCGTAAGGAGGCGGTGGCGGGGGCCGCCACCCGGGTGACGGTTCCCGTACTGCGCGCCATGGAGGCGGAGGGTGTGCGGCGCCTCCTGGTGGTGAGCGCGGCACCCGTGGGCCCGGCCCCCGAGGGCGATCCGCTCCTCGACCGCGCCGTACGGGCGGTGATCAGCGCGCTCCTGAAGGACGTCTACACCGACCTCACCGCCATGGAGGCCGAGCTGGCCCGCTCCGCGACGGACTGGACCGCCGTACGCCCGCCGAAGCTGACCGACGGCCCGCTGACCGGCACGTACCGTACGGCGGTCGGCACCGGGCCGCGCAGCGGCCGCACCGTCTCCCGTGCCGACGTGGCCCACGCGATGCTCGCGATGATCGGCGACCCGACCACCGTGAAGCGGGGCGTGGGCGTGGCCTACTAGGTCACGCGGGCGCCCTCAGGCCACGCGGCTCTCCTCAGAGCCCGACACCCACCATCACCGGCTCGTTCACCAGCGTCACTCCGAAGGCCGCGCGCACCCCGTCGCGCACCTCGCGCGCCAGGGAGAGCAGGTCCTCCGTCGTCGCCGCCCCCCGATTGGTGAGCGCGAGCGTGTGCTTGGTGGAGATGCGGGCCGGCCCGTCGCCGTAACCCTTGGTGAAGCCGGCCTTGTCGATGACCCAGGCGGCCGAGGTCTTGGTGCGCCCGTCCTCGGTGGGGAAGGCGGGCGGCATGACGTCGTCGCCGAGACGTTCGTGCACCTTGGTGACGAACTCCTTGTACTCCTCCGCCGAGAGGACCGGGTTGGTGAAGAACGAACCCGCCGACCAGGTGTCGTGGTCTTCCGGGTCCAGGACCATGCCCTTGCCGGCGCGCAGCTTGAGCACCGTCTCGCGGGCGGCCGCGGCGGGCACCCGGTCCCCGGCCTCGACGCCGAGCACGCGGGCGGTCTCGGGGTACTTGATGGGCGCGGACAGGCCGCCGGCGTCCTCCAGGGCGAAGCGGACGCGCAGCACGACGTACCGGTCGGGGTGCTCCTTGAAGCGGCTGTGCCGGTACGAGAAGTCGCACTCGGCGTTCGTCAGCGTCACCGTCTCGTCCGCCTGGCGGTCGAACGCGATCACTTCGGTGATGGTGGACGACACCTCCTGGCCGTACGCGCCCACGTTCTGGATGGGCGTGGCGCCCGCCGAGCCGGGGATGCCGGCCAGGCACTCGACGCCCGCCAGGCCCGCCTCGACCGTACGGGCCACGGCCTCGGACCAGTTCTCGCCGGCCGCGAGGGTCAGCGCCGTGCCGTCCAGCTCGAAGCCGCGGGTCGCGATGCGCAGCGCGGTGCCCTCGAAGCCCTTGTCGCCGATCACCAGATTGGAGCCGCCGCCGATGAGCAGCAGCGGCGTGCCGCTCGCGTCGGCCGCGCGGACGGCGGCGATCACCTCGTCGTCGGTCGTGGCCGTGACGAGCCGCGCGGCGGGCCCTCCGAGCCGGAAGGTGGTCAGGGGGGCGAGAGGGGCGTCGTGAAGTTCCTGCACCCCTCAAGAGTACGGGGGCGTCCCCAGCACCGGCCGGGAGCGCCCCCTCGCGTACCGGGCGCCTCAGGCGAGCCGTACGACCGCCCGCGACATGCCGAGCACCTTCTGGCCGGCGCTCGTCGCGGTCAGGTCGACCCGCACCGTCCGCGCCTCGTCGTCCAGCTTCGCCGCGACCTTCCCGGACACCTCGATCACCGCGCCCTGGTCGTCGTTGGGCACGACCACCGGCTTGGTGAAGCGCACGCCGTACTCGGCCACCGCGGCCGGGTCGCCCGCCCAGTCGGTCACCACACGGGCCGCCTCGGCCATGGTGAACATGCCGTGCGCGATGACGTCCGGGAGGCCCACCTCCTTGGCGAACTTCTCGTTCCAGTGGATCGGATTGAAGTCGCCGGAGGCGCCCGCGTACCGGACGAGCGTGGCGCGCGTCACGGGGAAGGACTGCGCGGGCAGTTCGGTGCCGACCTCGACGTCGTCGTAAGAGATCTTCGCCGTCATCGCTGTCAGGCCTCCTCGTCGGCCGCGCGGGCCACCAGCTTGGTGACGGCCGTCACCACGTGCTCGCCGGCTTCGTCGTACACCTCGCCGCGGACATCGAGGATGTCGTTGCCCGCGAGGGATTTGATCGTCTCGATGGTGGAGGTGACGGTGAGCCGGTCACCGGCGCGCACCGGACGGGTGTACGTGAATTTCTGGTCGCCGTGCACCACCCGGCTGTAATCCAGACCCAGCTGCGGGTCCTCGACCACCTGTCCCGCGGCCTTGAAAGTGATCGCGAACACAAAAGTCGGCGGGGCGATCACATCGGGGTGACCGAGCGCCTTGGCGGCTTCGGTGTCCGTGTAGACCGGGTTCGGGTCACCGATCGCCTCGGCGAATTCCCGGATCTTCTCGCGGCCCACTTCGTACGGCTCGGTGGGCGGATAGGTCCGTCCGACAAAGGACTGGTCGAGCGCCATGGCTCGCAACCTCCTGGGGTGTCACGCAGGCTCCAACGCTACGAGGCCGCCCCCGGGTGTGGGGGCGGCCTCGTAGTTACTGCTTCAGTGCAGTGCCTTCGTTATCGCGTCTCGCGGTGCGCGGTGTGCGAGTTGCAACGCGGGCAGTGCTTCTTCATCTCAAGACGGTCCGGGTTGTTACGCCGGTTCTTCTTGGTGATGTAGTTCCGCTCCTTGCACTCCACGCAGGCCAGCGTGATCTTCGGGCGGACGTCGGTGGCAGCCACGTGAGTGCTCCTTGACGAACAAGATGGACGGATTAACGCATAAAGAGTAGCCGATCGGAGGACCGACCCCACAATCGGCTACTGTGTGTAGCGGTGACCGGACTTGAACCGGTGACACAGCGATTATGAGCCGCTTGCTCTACCGACTGAGCTACACCGCTGTGATGCATGTGGGACTCACCCGAAGGTGAGTACCTCACACACCAGAGCCCCAAAACGGAATCGAACCGTTGACCTTCTCCTTACCATGGAGACGCTCTGCCGACTGAGCTATTGGGGCGAGCGATGAAGACATTACACGGCCGACAGCCAAACGTGAAATCCGTATCGGCTCGTCGCCACATCTGCCTCGTGCACCACACCGGTACGACTATTCCGCGCCTGCTCGAAGGCGCCCGTACCGCGGCCTAGGCTCGGACCACGCTGCGTGATCTTGCACCCTCCAGGGCGCGTCCGACGGGACGCCGTGGAGACAGGAGCGGCGTCCGGTGCGTGCGATCGCAAGGCGGAGGAGGGAGCCGACGCGAGGGGGTGCCTCCCTGGCCCTTAAGGCCTTGGGGGAGTCGGTGACTGACGACAACGCCGCGAGCGTGCGTGCCAGGCGTCGCGACGCCGCGGAGACCCATCGGACACGCCCCTAGGAGCGCGATGGCCGACAGCAGTCAGCAGCCGAATCCGGGGAAGCCGCACGGGGCCGGCCGTTCCGAGCGGGCCGAGGCGGGCTCTCTGACGCTGTGCGGCGCCCGGCTGGCGGACGGCCGGACGGTGGACGTGCGGCTCGGCGGCGGGCGCATCGAGGCGGTCGGCACGGCCGGCCGGCTCGACACCCGGGGGCCCCGCATCGACCTGCACGGCTACCTGCTGCTGCCGGCCCCGGCCGAACCGCACGCGCACTGCGACACGGCGCTGACCGCCGACTGCGGCGGCCCCGCCTCCGACGACCCGGACGACGTGCAGCGCCGCACCACGGAGTCGGCGCTGCTGCACCTCGGGCACGGCTCGACGGCGCTGCGCACGCACGTACGGATCGGTGACGTCTCCGGGCTGCGCTCCCTGGAGGCCGTCCTGCAGGCCCGCAGGACGCTGCACGGCCTCGTGGACCTCACCGCGGTGGCCGTGCCTCGGCTGCTGACCGGCGCCGCGGGCGCGGACGGGCTGGCGATGCTGCGGGACGCGGTGAAGACGGGCGCCACCGTCCTCGGCGGCTGCCCCGACCTGGACCCCGATCCGGCGGGCTACGCGGAAACGGTCCTGGACCTGGCCGCCGAACACGGCTGCGCCGTCGACCTGCACACCGACGGCGACGACCCGGCCCGGCTGGGGCGGCTGGCCGCGATGGCCGGCGGGCTGCGGCCCGGCGTGGCGATCGGTCCGTGCGCGGGGCTGGGCCGGATGCCGTGGCGGGTGGCCGCGCGCGCCGCCGAACAGCTCGCGGCGGCCGGTGTCACGGTCGTCTGTCTGCCGCAGGGCGACTGCGCGGGCCTGGAGCGGCCCTCCTCGCAGGTGACGGGTCCCGCGCCGGTGCGGCTGCTGCGGGCGGCCGGGGTGCGGGTCACGGCGGGCAGCGGCGCGCTCCGGGACGCGGCGAACCCGGTCGGCCGGGGCGACCCGCTGGAGGCCGCCTACCTGCTGGCGGCGCGCGGCGAGGCGGGCCCCGACGGCGCGTACGACGCGGTGAGCGCGGCGGCGCGGGAGACGCTGGGCCTCCCTGAGGTGCGGGTGGAGGCGGGTTTCCCGGCCGAACTGCTGGCCGTGCGCGGCACCTCTGTAGCGGCCGCGCTGTCCCTGGCGTACAGCCGGATCGTGGTCCACCGGGGGCGGGTGGTGGCCCGTACGAGCGCGGTCCGTGAGTACTGCGACTCGGAGGCGACCGTGGCACTGGAGCTGCCGCGGCAGTCGCAGCGCTGAGAGCGGGCGTACGGCGCGTACGGAGACGCCGCCGGACCTCGGTGTCCGGCCATGTGCCAGGGGCCCGCTGTGCGCCGGATGGCGTGGAACGCACTCGCCCGACGGCGTGTGCGCGGCTCCGGCGCCCGGCACGTGGCGCGCGGGCGTACGGTCGGGATCATGCGCATTGTCATCGCAGGAGGACATGGTCAGATCGCGCTGCGGCTGGAGCGTCTGCTCGCCGCGCGCGGGGACGAGGTAGCGGGCATCATCCGGCGGCCCGAGCAGGCCGGGGATCTGCTGGCCGCCGGCGCCGAACCGGTCGTGTGCGACCTGGAGAAGGCCTCGGTCGACGAGGTCGCGCGGCATCTGGAGGGCGCGGACGCCGCGGTCTTCGCCGCGGGCGCCGGCCCCGGCAGCGGCGAGGACCGCAAGGAGACCGTGGACCGGGGTGCCGCCACGCTCTTCGCGAACGCGGCCGAGGCGGTCGGCGTACGGCGGTTCCTGGTGGTCTCGTCCATGGGCGCCGACCGCGAGCCGCCGCCCGGCACGGACCCGGTGTTCGCCGCCTACCTGCGGGCGAAGGGGGCGGCCGACGCGGACGTACGGGCCCGGAAGAGCCTGGACTGGACGATCCTGCGCCCGGGGCGGCTGACCGACGACCCGGGCACGGGCCGGGTGACGCTGGACGTGTCGACGGGGCGGAGCGACGTCACCCGGGACGACGTGGCGGCGGTGCTGGCGGCCCTGCTGGACGAGCCGCGGACGGCCGGCCGGACGCTGGAGCTGATCGGCGGCGACACCCCGGTCGAGGAGGCCGTACGGAACGCTGCGGAGGCCTGACCCGGCCGGCCCCTCCGGCGGCCACCCGCCGGAGGCCTCCACGGCCGCACCAGGCCGCACTGACGCCGTACCGAGCCGTGTCGCTAGGGAACGCGAAAGGCCCCCACTCTCGTGGGGGCCTTTCGCTCTCCTGTGGCGGCGCCAGGATTCGAACCTGGGAAGGCTGAGCCGGCAGATTTACAGTCTGCTCCCTTTGGCCGCTCGGGCACACCGCCTGGGATCGCTGCCGGGAGTCCCGCCTGGGCGGTGCTCCGTGGCAACGACGTAAACCATACCTGATGGCGGGGGGTGGTCCGCCACTCGGTTCCGCGCGCCCTGATCATGGCCGGGCCCGCCGCCCAGGTAGCTAGGCTTGCGGGACGGTCCGGGACGGGCCGTGTCCCTGAAGGATCTACGTACGAGGAGCCAACTCAACATGGCCGACTCCAGTTTCGACATCGTCTCGAAGGTCGAGCGGCAGGAGGTCGACAACGCCCTCAACCAGGCCGCCAAGGAGATCTCGCAGCGGTACGACTTCAAGGGCGTCGACGCTTCGATCGCCTGGTCCGGCGAGAAGATCGAGATGCGCGCCAACGCCGAGGAGCGGGTGAAGGCTGTCCTCGACATCTTCCAGTCCAAGCTGGTCAAGCGCGGGATCTCGCTGAAGGCGCTGGACGCGGGCGAGCCCCAGCCCTCCGGCAAGGAGTACAAGATCTTCGCCTCGCTCCAGGAAGGCATCTCCCAGGAGAACGCGAAGAAGGTCGCCAAGATCATCCGCGATGAGGGCCCCAAGGGCGTCAAGGCCCAGGTCCAGGGTGACGAGCTGCGCGTCTCCTCCAAGAGCCGCGACGACCTCCAGGCCGTCCAGCAGCTCCTGAAGGGCAAGGACCTGGACTTCGCCCTCCAGTTCGTGAACTACCGGTAGGCACTGCGCCTACGGGCGACGGACGCACCGGACGGGGCGGCACGCACACGGCGTGCCGCCCCCTCGGCGTACGTGGGCGGGACGGCGGCCCGCCGGGCACTGAGCCCGGCGGCGCACCGTCCGGGCCGCCTCAGCGCGCGGCGAAGGGCTGGTCCGTGGGGACGATCTCGCGGCCCAGGGGCAGCAGGGAGACCGGGATCAGCTTGAAGTTGGCGATCCCGAAGGGGATGCCGATGATCGTCACGCACAGGGCGATGCCGGTGACGATGTGCCCGAGGGCCAGCCACCAGCCCGCGAGCAGCAGCCAGACGCCGTTGCCCAGGCAGGAGGCGGCACCCGCGTCGCGCCGGTCGACCGTCGTGCGGCCGAACGGCCAGAGGGCGTACACGCCGATCCGGAAGGAGGCTATGCCCCAGGGGATCGTGACGATCAGGATGCACATGATCACGCCGGCCAGGGCGTACCCGAGGAACAGCCAGAAGCCGGAGAGGACGAGCCAGATGACGTTCAGGATGGTTTTCACGGTCGGTACCCTGCCAGTTCCTCCAGACGGCTGATGCGCTCCCGCATGGGCGGGTGTGTCGAGAAGAGCTTGGAGAGCCCTTCACCGGCCCGGAACGGGTTGGCGATCATCATGTGACTCGCGGTCTCCAGCCGCGGCTCGGGCGGCAGCGGAAGCTGCTGGGTGCCGTACTCCAGCTTCCGCAGGGCCGAGGCGAGGGCGAGCGGGTCGCCGGTCAGCCGGGCGCCCGAGGCGTCCGCCTCGTACTCCCTGGAGCGGCTGACGGCGAGCTGGATGAGGGACGCGGCGACCGGCCCGAGGATCATGATCAGCAGCATGCCGAACAGCCCTGGGCCCTCGTCGTCGTCGGACCTGCCGATCGGGATCAGCCAGGCGAAGTTCACCAGGAACATCACCACGGAGGCGAGCGCGCCGGCGACCGAGGAGATCAGGATGTCGCGGTTGTAGACGTGGCTGAGCTCGTGTCCGATGACGCCGCGCAGCTCGCGCTCGTCCAGCAGCTGCAGGATGCCCTCGGTGCAGCAGACCGCGGCGTTGCGGGGGTTGCGCCCCGTGGCGAAGGCGTTGGGGGCCTGCGTGGGCGAGATGTACAGGCGCGGCATGGGCTGGCGGGCGGCCGTGGAGAGCTCGCGGACCATGCGGTACAGCTGGGGCGCCTGGAACTCGCTGACGGGGCGGGCCCGCATGGCGCGCAGGGCGAGCTTGTCGCTGTTCCAGTACGCGTACGCGTTGGTACCCAGCGCGACGAGGACCGCGACGACCAGGCCCATGCGGCCGAACATACTGCCGATGACGATGATGAGCGCGGACAGTCCCCCGAGGAGAACTGCGGTCCTGAGCCCGTTGTGCCGGCGGTGCACGGTACGCCCTCCAGGTGGTGCGGCAGGGGAACCCTTTGCGATTACGTGTCCACTTTTCAGTGGACCCTCCGTTTCTGGTCAACGCCAGACGGCGGAGCGTGGTTCCCTGCACCCCTGGAGAGGGCGTTCGTCCGTTCGGGGGGCGCCTCCTCAGGGCGTCAGAGCAGCGCCCCTGAGGCGAAGCGCAGGACGAGCTGCGGCGCCCCGGAGAGCGCGATGCCGACGACCGCGGTGAGGCCGACGGCGGTGGCGAGCGGGGCCGGGATGCGCGGCCGGGCAGTGGGTGCCGCCTCGCCCTCGGGGGCCTCCTCCGGCGCACGGAAGAGGACGGCGGTCCACTGCAGGTAGTAGTAGAGCGCGATCACGACGTTGACGGCCATCACGACGGCCAGCCAGGCCAGGCCCGCGTCCACGGCCGCGGAGAAGACCGTGACCTTGGCGAACAGCCCGATGATGCCTGGCGGCAGTCCCGCCAGGCACAGCAGGAAGAAGCCGAGGGCGAGGGCGTACACGGGGCGGGCGTGGTACAGCCCCCGGTAGTCGGCGATGCGGTTCCGCGGGTGCGTACGGGCCACGAGGGCGGCCACCGCGAAGGCCCCGAGGTTCACCGCCGCGTACATCAGGGCGTACGCCACCGTCGAGCCGACGGCGTGTGCGGCGTCGTCGGCGTACGCGGCGGACGCGATCGGCACCAGGAGGTACCCCGCCTGGCCCACGGAGGACCAGGCGAGCAGGCGTACGGCGCTGTGCGCACGCTCGGGGCGCTGGCGCAGCGCGGCCACGTTGCCGACCGTCATCGTGAGCGCGGCCAGTACGGCGAGGACGGGGCCCCACACGTCGCCGTACGAGGGGAACGCCTCGACGGTGACGACGATCAGACCGGAGAAGCCCACGGCCTTGCCGACCACGGAGAGGTACGCGGCGACCGGGAGCGGCGCGCCCACGTAGGTGTCGGGCACCCAGAAGTGGAAGGGTGCGGCGGCCGTCTTGAAGGCGAAGCCCACGAGGGTGAGCGCGACGCCGGCCTTGGCCAGCACGTCCAGCTGCGGGTCCGGATGCGTGAGGGCCTCCGCCACCTGGGCGAGGTGCAGGCTGCCGGTGGCGGCGTACACGAAGCTGACGCCGAGCAGCATGACGGCGGTGGCGGTGACCGAGGAGAGGAAGAACTTCAGCGCCGCCTCGGAGGAGAGCCGGTCGTCGCGCCTGATGCCCACGAGGGCGAACGCGGGGAGCGAGGCCACTTCGAGGGCGATGACCAGCGTGGCGAGGTCCCGGGAGGCCGGGAGCAGGGCCGCGCCGGCCGCGGAGGACAGCAGCAGGAACCAGAACTCACCGCCGGGCAGCTTCTGGTCCTTCACCTGGTTGACCGACAGCAGGGCGGTGAGCAGGGCGCCGCCCAGGACGAGCAGCTGGATGACGATCGCGAAGTGGTCGGCGGCGTAGGAGCACACCTCCGGGCGCCCGGTCAGGCAGAAGGTGGTGCGGTCGCCCTTGAGGAGCGGCAGCAGCGACAGCCCGGCCAGGACCAGGCCGACGACGCTGATCCAGCCGAGGACCGGCTTGCGGCGCTCGGGAAGGAAGAGATCGGCGACGAGCACGATCAGCGCGAAGAGGGCGGTCAGGGTCGGCGGGGCGATGGCGAGCCAGTCGACGGACTGGACGAGGCTCGCGACGCCGCCCGCGGCCTGCGCGGCGGTCCCGTCGGCTGCTGCGCCCCCGGCGCTCGCGGCGAGGACAGTCATCATCAGCTACCGCCTCCGAGGAGGTTCTGCACGGCCGGGTCGGTGAGGCCCAGCAGGGCCGCGGGCCAGAGACCGGCGAGGACGGTGAGGGCGGCCAGCGGGGTCCAGGCCACGTACTCGTAGGGGGCGACGTCGGGGACGGCCGGGGCCTTCTCCTTGACCGCGGTGGGGGCCGTGGCGGCGGTGGTCGCGCCGGCCGGGCCCGGGGTGACTCCGGCGGTCGCGCCCTCGCCGGTGGCGGCGGCCAGCGCCTCCTGCTCGGCGGTCTCCTTGCTGCCCATGCAGACCCGGCGGACGACGATCAGCAGGTACGCGGCGGTGAGCAGGGTGCCCAGGCCCGCCAGGGCCATGAAGGTGAGGAAGGCGGGGCGGCTGAGCCCGTCGGCGGGCTCGAACGCGCCGAACATCGCGAGCATCTCGCCCCAGAAGCCGGCCAGGCCCGGCAGGCCGAGCGAGGCGATCGCGCCGAAGGCGAGCAGCCCGCCGAAGCGGGGCGCGCGGCCGTAGAGCGCGGCGCCGGTGCGGCCCGCGAGCCGGTCCAGGTCGGTGGTCCCGTACCGGTCCTTGAGCGCGCCGACCAGGAAGAAGAGGAGGCCGGTGATGAGGCCGTGGGCGATGTTGGCGAAGAGCGCGCCGTTGATCCCGGTGGGCGTCATGGAGGCGATGCCGAGCAGGACGAAGCCCATGTGGCCGACCGAGCTGTACGCGATCAGGCGCTTGAGGTCGCCCTTCGCGCCGCGGCGGGCCAGTGCCAGGCAGGCGAGGGAGCCGTAGACGATCCCGACCGCGGCGAAGGCGGCGAGGTACGGCGCGAAGGTGTGCATGCCGTCCGGCGCGATCGGCAGCGCGATACGGACGAACCCGTACGTACCCATCTTCAGCAGCACGCCGGCCAGCAGGACCGAGCCGACGGTGGGGGCGGCGGTGTGGGCGTCGGGCAGCCAGCTGTGCAGCGGCCACATCGGCGCCTTGACCGCCAGGCCGATGCCGATCGCGAGCACGGCCAGCAGCTGAACGGTGTGGCTGAGCTGGGATTTCGGGCCGTTGTCAGTGGCGAGTGCCACCATGTCGAACGTGCCGGACTTCAGGCCGACGAGGAGGAGGCCCAGCAGCATCACGACCGAGCCGAGCAGCGTGTAGAGGATGAACTTCCAGGCCGCGTACGCCCTGTTCTCGCCGCCCCAGCGGTTGATCAGGAAGTACATCGGGATGAGGACCATCTCGAAGGCGAGGAAGAAGAGCATCAGGTCCAGCACGGCGAAGGTCGCCAGGGTGCCGGACTCCAGCACGAGGATCAGCGCGACGAATGCCTTGGGAGACGGGCCCGCAGGCATCTTGAAGTAGCTGTAGAGCGCGCAGAGGAAGGTCAGCAGCGCGGTCAGGACCAGGAGGGGGAGCGAGATGCCGTCGATGCCGAGGTGGATACGGATGCCCAGCGCCGGGATCCAGCTGATATCCGTCTGAGCCTGCATCCGGGCGGGGTGCCCGTGGTCGAAGCCGGCCGCGAGCGCGACGGACGCGGCCAGGACGACACCGGTGACGGTCACGCCGTGCCGCAGCACGGCCTGGTCCGGGTTGCGTCCCTTCAGGCCGGGCGGGGCCGGGAGCAGCGCCGCGAGAGCGCCGATCAGCGGGAGTACGACGACGCCCGCGAGAAGGATCTGCATGACGGTGTGATTCATCGGTCAGGCTCCCGTGCCCGTAGCGACGAGGACGGCGGCGACGGCCAGCACGAGTGAGCCCGCGAGCAGCGCGCCGAGATAGGTCTGCACGTTGCCGGTCTGCGCCCGGCGGACGGCCGAGCCCAGCCAGCGGGCTCCGGTGCCGGCGCCGTGCACGTACGTGTCGACGACCTCGCGGTCGAGGAAGCGGACGAGCCGGGCGGCGGCGCGTACGGGCCGGACGAAGAGCGCGGTGTACCCGGCGTCGAGGTGGAAGCCGCAGGTCGCGGGGGCGTGCAGCGGGCCGAGCAGAAGGCGGCCCGGGTCGGCCGGGTCCGGTGCTCCGGCGTTGTCGCCGTAGGCCGCGGCGTGCGTGGCGATGGCCTCCTCCTCGGAGACCGCGGGGGCGGCCTCCGGGTCCACCGCGACGGCGCCGATCGGGCGGCGGGCCGCGACGGCCGTCGTATGGCGCCAGGCGCCGTACATGATCAGCGCGCCGGCCAGGGCGAGGCCGGTGCCGAGGACGGAGGTGACCAGGGTCGGCGTCAGTTCGTTGCCGTCGAACCAGTCCGGGAGGACGGGCGCGGCGATGCCGAACGCGGCGGTGGGGACGAAGAGCACCCACAGCACGGCGTTCATGACGAGCGGCTGCTTGCCGTGGTCGGGGGCCTCCTGGGGGCCGCGGCCGAAGAAGGCGAGCAGCCACAGGCGGGTCGCGTAGGCGGCCGTGAGGAGGGCGGTGAGCAGGCCGGCGATCAGGACGGTCCAGCCGGCGGCGGCCGGCACGGAGCCGAGGTCGCCGTGGGCTCCGCCGAGGGTGAGGTGGGCCTCGCCGACGGCGGCGTGCTCGGCGGCGCCGAGGACGGCTTCCTTGGAGAAGAAGCCCGCGAAGGGCGGGATCGCGGCGAGCGCGAGCAGCGCCACGGTCACCGTCCAGAAGGCGTCGGGGATGCGCTTGGACAGGCCGCGCATCCGCGACATGGCGGCGAGCGAGTTGGTGCCGGCGGCGTGGATGATCACGCCGGCGCCGAGGAAGAGGAGCGCCTTGAAGGCGCCGTGCGAGAGGAGGTGGAAGACGGCCGCGCCGCGGTCGCCGACGGCCAGCGCGCCGGTCATGTAACCGAGCTGGCCGACCGTGGAGTACGCCAGGACGCGCTTGATGTCGTCCTGGGCGAGGGCCGCGAGCGCCGAGCCGACCATGGTCACGGCGGCCATGACCGCGAGCACGACCAGCGCGGCGGCGGAGGCCGCGAAGACCGGGAGGAGCCGGGCGATGAAGTAGACACCGGCCGCGACCATCGTGGCGGCGTGGATGAGCGCGGAGACCGGCGTCGGGCCGGCCATCGCGTCGGGCAGCCAGGTGTGCAGCGGGAACTGCGCGGACTTGCCCGCGACACCGGCGAGCAGCAGCAGCGCGATCAGCGTCGGGTGGTGCAGGTCGCCGCTGGTGACGGCGTTCAGGACGCCGGTGATGCGGAAGGTGCCGGCGTCCGCGGCGAGCGCGAAGAGACCGAACAGGAAGGGGACGTCGCCGAGCTTGGTGACCAGGAAGGCCTTGAGGGAGGCGGACCGGGCGGCCTCGGTCTCCCAGTAGTGGCCGACGAGGAAGTACGAGCAGATGCCCATGATCTCCCAGCCGACCAGCAGCACCATCAGGTCGCCGGAGTAGACGACGAGCAGCATCGCGGAGGTGAAGAGGGAGACCAGCGCGGCGTAGGAGGCGTAGCGCGGGTCGTCGCGCAGGTAGCCGGTGGAGTAGATCTGCACGCACGTGGCGACGACGCCGACGAGTACCGCCACCAGGGCGGCGAAGCCGTCGATGTGCAGGGCCAGCTCGATGGGGACCGAGCCGGTCGGGGTCAGCTCCGTCGCGGCGTCGACGGCCGCTCCCCCGCCCTGCCGGGCGGCCACGACGACGGCCAGCACGGCCGCGGCGAGGGTCGGCAGGACGGCCAGCGGCCGGACGAATCCGGGCGCGCGCCGTCCCAGGAGGAGGCCGAAGGCGGCGCCGAGGAAGGGCAGGAGGGGGACGAGGACGGCGGTGGTCGTGGTCGTCACGCGGCGGCCTCCGCCTGCTGGTCGGGCTGGTGGTGCGCGTGCTCGTCCGCGCCGTCCCCGGCGGGGCGCTCGGCGAGGTCGGTGAGCTTGTCGACGTCGGAGCTGCCGCGGTTGCGGTAGACGAGCAGGACGATCGCGAGGCCGATGCCGATCTCGGCGGCGGCGATGGCGATCGTGAAGAGGGTCAGCGCCTGGCCGGCGTGCAGGGCGTCGCGCAGCCAGACGTCGAAGGCGACGAGGTTGAGGTTGACGGCGTTGAGCATCAGCTCGACGGACATCAGGACCAGGATCGCGTTGCGCCGGGCGAGGACGCCGTAGAGGCCGACGCAGAAGAGGAGGACGGCGAGGACGGCGGGGTAGGCGAGATGCATCAGCGCTGTCCCTCTCGGCGTGCGGAGTCGGGGACGGTGCCCGCGGCGGCGTCCGGTACGGCCCGGCCGGTCGGCGCGTCCTCCCCGTGCTTGCGGGAGAGGACGATCGCACCGACGAGGGCGGCCAGCAGAAGGACGGACAGCGCCTCGAAGGGCAGCACCCAGTGCTGGAAGAGGCTGCGCCCGGAGACTTCGGTGGAGCCCTGGACGGCGCCGTCGAGGTCGATCCAGGACGCCCGGAAGGCGTCCACGACGACCCAGACGAGGACCGCGGCGGAGGCCACGGCCACCAGGAGCGCGGCCCAGCGGTTGCCGGAGTCGGCGTCCGGGGACCGGCCGATGGGCGCCTTGGTCAGCATCAGTCCGAAGAGGAGGAGGACGACCACGGAACCGACGTAGATGAGCACCTGCACCCAGGCGATGAACTCCGCGGTGAGCAGGAGGTACTCCACGGCGATCCCGCCGAGGGCGACCACCAGCCACAGGGCGGCGTGCACCAGCTGCTTGGTGGTGACGGTGACCACGGCCGCGCCGAGCGTGACCAGGCCGACGAGGAGGAACGCGATCTCCACGCCGCTGGTCGTCAGGAAGCCGTGGCTTGCGGCGGCGAGCGTCACGCTTCCTCCCCTGCGTCCTCGGCCTGCTGGTCCGCCGCGGCGGCCTGCGCTGCTTCGGCCTGGCGGGCGGCCTCGGCCTCTTCGGCCTCCTTGGCCTGCTGTGCGGCCAGCTTGTCGGCGGCCTTCTGTGCGGCGGCGATCTCCTTGGGCTGCTCCGCGCCCGGATCGAGCGCGGGCGGCTCGGGCACGGTCCACATCCACTCGCGCAGCTTGTCGCGCTCGTGGGTCAGGTCATGGATGTCGGTCTCGGCGTACTCGAACTCCGGCGACCAGAAGAGGGCGTCGAACGGACACACCTCGATGCAGATACCGCAGTACATGCACAGCGAGAAGTCGATGGCGAAGCGGTCCAGCACGTTACGGCTGCGCTCGCGGCCTCCGGGGGCGGCCGGCGGCACCGTCTCCTTGTGGGAGTCGATGTAGATGCACCAGTCCGGGCACTCACGGGCGCACAGCATGCAGACCGTGCAGTTCTCCTCGAACAGCCCGATGACACCACGGGTGCGCGGCGCCAGCTCGGGCTGGACGTCGGGGTACTGCTCGGTGACCGTGCGCTTGGTCATCGTGCGGAGGGTCACGGCGAGGCCCTTGGCGAGGCCACTGCCGGGGATGCCCATTACTGGATCACCACCTTGACGACGCCGGTGAGGGCGATCTGGGCGAGAGCGAGCGGGATGAGGCAGGTCCAGGCGAGCTTCTGCAGCTGGTCCTCACGGAGCCGGGGATAGGTGACCCGCAGCCAGATGACGCCGAAGGCCAGGACGACGGTCTTCAGCAGCATCCAGAGCCAGCCGAGGCCGTCGGCACCGAAGGGACCGTGCCAGCCGCCCAGGAAGAGGACCGCGGTCAGCGCGCAGAGGACCACGATGCCGGCGTACTCCGCGAGCAGGAACAGCGCGAAGCGCAGTCCGGTGTACTCGGTGTACGCACCGAAGATGATCTCCGAGTCGGCCACCGGCATGTCGAACGGCGGCCGCTGGAGCTCGGCGAGTCCGGCCGTGAAGAACACCAGCCCGCCGACGATCTGCCACGGCACCCACCACCAGTGGAAGGCGTCGAGGATGCCGGGCAGCGAGAGCGTGCCGGCGGCCATCGCGACGGACGCGGCGGCGAGCAGCATCGGCAGTTCGTACGACAGCAGCTGCGCGGCCGTACGGAGACCACCGAGCAGCGAGAACTTGTTCGCCGAGGCCCAGCCCGCCATCAGGGAGCCGAGGACGCCGACGCCCATCACCGCGAGTACGAAGAAGACGCCCGCGTCGAGTGCCTGGCCGACCGCGTTGCCGGGGCCGACCGGGATGGCGATCAGGACGAGGAGGTACGGCAGCAGGGCGACGGCCGGCGCGAGCTGGAAGATCCGCCGGTCGGCGCCGGCCGGGACGACGTCCTCCTTCTGCGCGAACTTCACACCGTCGGCGACCAGCTGCGCCCACCCGTGGAAGCCGCCCGCGTACATCGGGCCGAGGCGGCCCTGCATGTGCGCCATGACCTTGTGCTCGGTCTGCCCGATGACGAGCGGGAAGACCAGGAAGATCACGAAGACGGCGAGGACGCGGAGGACGATCGCGAGCGTGTCACTCATGCGGTGCCGCCTCCTGTCTCGTCGTCGGTGTGGTCGGTGTCGCGGGGACGGTCGGTGTCGCGGGGACGGTCGGCGCCGTCGGTACCTCCCGTGCCGTCGGCCGGTGCGTCCCTACGGGCGCCGTCCTCGGCTTCCGGGGCGGGCTCGGGGGACGGCTTGTCCCCGGAGCCCTCCGGTGACGGTTCGCCGTCGAACGCGGGACGCGCATGGTGCCACGGCGCGTCCGAGGAGCGTGCGGCGGTCCGCGGGGCGGACGCGGGCGTACCGGTCTCCTTCGTACGAGCCGGGTCCGCCGCCGCTTCCTTGGCGGCGTCGGCGGCCTTCGGGGCCTCCGTGTCCTTCGGCGGCTCGACGCCCTTGGACTCGGGCTTCTCGGTGGCCGCGGCGGCCTGCTGGCTCGCCGAACCGGCGCTCGCGCTGCGCGTCCGGCGGGCCGGACGCTCCCCGGCCGCGCCCGCCGCTCCAGCCGCTGCGTCCCGGCCCGCACCGGCCGCCCGGCCGGCACCGGCGGCACGTCCCGCCGCACCGGCCGCTCGGGCGCCCCGGGCGGCCCCGCGCGCCGGACGGGCCGGAGCGGGCGGCAGCTGGCCCTTGAGCGGGCCCCATTCGTTCGGGTCGGGCACGCCGGGCGGCAGCATCTGGCGGCGCTTGGGGCCGCCGTGCTCGGACTCGCCCGGCTCCTTCGCACCCGGCCACGCCTTGGCGACCCGCGCGGCCAGGACGAAGTCCTTGCGCAGGGGGTGCCCTTCGAAACCCTCGGGCAGCAGCAGCGGCGTGAGGCCCGGGTGACCGGTGAACTCCACGCCGAACATCTCGTGCGTCTCGCGCTCGTGCCAGCCGGCGCCCGCGTACACGGCGACGGCCGTGGGCAGCACGGCCTTCTCGTGCGGCACGGTCGTCCGTACGAGGAGCCGCCGCACGTCCCCCGGACGGGTCACGTCGGCGACGTGCGCGCAGACGCGGAAGCCGGTGCCGGGTTCGTCGACGGCGCTCAGCCAGTCGAAAAACGTACAGCCCAGGACGTCCCGGGCGGCGGTCAGCGCGTCGGTCCAGGCGGTGGCCGGTACGTCGACGGTGAGCAGGCCGTACGCCTCCTCGGCCGTGGCCCCGGCCCCGAAGATCCGCTCGGCCGGCTCCGGCAGCCACCCCACGGGGGCCGCGGGCGGGGCCTCGGCGGTCTCCGTACCCTGCGCGGCCTCCGCGGCCGCCCCTTCAGGGGCCGCGCCCGTCGCGCCTTCAGGGGCCGCGCTCTTCGCCCCCTCAGACGCCGCGCCCGACGCCCCCTCAGGGGCCGCGCTCTTCGCCTTCTCGGGTGCCGCGCCCGTGGGCTCCTCGGGCGTACCCGGCGTCGGCGGCTGGGCCGTCATCGGGTGTCCTCCCCGGTCTTCTCGGACGGCGACTGCTCGGTGGTGGCCGGCCGGCCGGTGGTCGGCTGTTCGGTGGGCGGTTGCCCGCCCGACGGCCGACCGGACGCGGCGGGCGGTGCCGGCGGGGCCACCAGCCCGCTGCGCAGCGCGTCGGCGGACGGCCGGCCCGCGCCCTTGCCGGCCCCGCCGGCCTTGCCGCTGGGGCCGTAACGCTCGTCCAGCGACTCCCGGGCGATCTTCTCCTGGAGCTTGAGGATGCCCTGGAGCAGCGCTTCGGGGCGCGGCGGGCAGCCCGGTACGTACACGTCCACCGGGATGATCTGGTCGACGCCCTTCGTGACGGAGTACGAGTCCCAGTACGGGCCGCCGCAGTTGGAGCAGGCCCCGAAGGAGATCACGTACTTCGGCTCGGGCATCTGTTCGTAGAGCCGCTTGACCGCGGGCGCCATCTTGTCCGTGACCGTGCCCGACACGACCATCAGGTCGGCCTGGCGCGGGCCGGGCGCGAAGGGGATCACGCCGAGCCGGATGAAGTCATGGCGCGCCATGGAGGCGGCGATGAACTCGATCGCGCAGCAGGCGAGCCCGAAGTTGAAGACCCACAGGCTGTAGCGGCGGCCCCAGTTCAGGACCACCTTCATCGGTTCGGGGGCGAGGCGGGCCAGCGGGCCGAGGCGGCGCGGCTCGGGCAGGAGCTCGGGGCCCGGCGAGGCTCCGTTGGCCGCGGAGGCGGGGGTCACGTCCATTCCAGGACGCCCTTCTTCCATGCGTAGAGCAGGCCGACAGCGAGGAAGCCGAGGAAGATGAACATCTCCACCAGCGTGATGCCGCCGAAACCAGGTGCGGCGAAGACCGTCGCCCAGGGGAACAGGAAGATCGAGTCGACGGCGAAGATGACGTACAGGAACGCGTACACGTAATAGCGGACCTGGGTGTGCGCCCAGCCCTCCCCCACGGGGTCCACTCCGCATTCGTACGTGAGCAGTTTCTCGGGTGTGGGCACCACTGGACGCATCAGCCGGCCCGCCCCGAAGGCGACGGCCACGAAGAGCACACCGATCACGGCGATGAGCCCGACGGCCGAATAGCCCTGGAAGTAGTCCGCGGCGCTGATGGTGCGTACGGTCGTGTCCGGCACGTCCGCCCCTCGCTCCCTGACTGCTCGTGTGCAGCGGGCCGCCTCTTGTGCGCCGTAGGCGCCGGGCCACTCCCCTGCAACCGCTTTCGACGAAAATTTTCGACGATCTGTACGCACGGGAGTCTAGGCCCTGCGCGGGTCGGGGCGAGCAGTCCCATCTGCGGGAAGGTGGGGATATCCCCACTTCGCCCCACCTATCCACCCCATGGCACCGGGGCGCGCTGCCCGGCAAGCTGGCCCGTATGACGGTGACTTACGACCCGGGCACGCGCTTCCCCGACGGTGGCGGTGACGATTCCGCCCCGGTTCCGCCCCCGCCCCGCGCGCCGCTGAGCGCGGGCACCTGGCGTGAGATCGCGCACCTGCTGGGCAACCTCCCGCTGGCACTGGTGTCCTTCGGGCTGCTGGTGTCCTGCCTCGCGGCAGGCCTGGGGCTGTCGGTCACGGTCGTCGGGCTGCCGCTGCTCGCCCTGGTGCTGTCGGGCTGCCGGTGGTACGGGAAGCTGGAGCGGGCGAGGGCACGCGCGCTCCTCGGGGTGCGCGTCGACGAACCGAGTCCGCCGTTCGCCCGGGAGCCGGGCTTCTTCCCCTGGCTGTGGGCGCGCCTGAAGGACCCGGTCGGCTGGCGCCACGCGCTCTACGTCTTCGTGCGGCTGCCCTGGGGCGTCCTCACCTTCGCGCTCGCCTTCGTGTCGCTGTTCGTGGTGTGGCCGGCACTGCCGTGGCTGGCGCGCTGGCTGACGAACGTGGACCGGGCGCTGGTACGGGGGCTGCTGTCGCCCTCGGACGAACTGGAGCGGCGGATCGCGGAGCTGGAGTCGGGCCGGGGCGTGGTCGTGGACACCGCGGCGGCCGACCTGCGGCGCATCGAGCGGGACCTGCACGACGGGGCGCAGGCCCGCCTCGTGGCGCTGGCCATGGGGCTGGGTCTGGCCAAGGAGAAGCTGCTGGAGGACCCGGACGCGGCGGCGCGCATGGTGGACGAGGCGCACGGTGAGGTGAAGCTGGCCCTTCAGGAGCTGCGCGACCTGGCCCGCGGCATCCACCCGGCGATCCTCACCGACCGCGGCCTGGGCCCGGCCCTCTCGGCGCTCGCCGCGCGCTGCACGGTGCCGGTCACCGTCTCGGTGGACATCGGGACGCGGCCCGCGCCGGCCATCGAGGGCATCGCGTACTTCACGGTCTCCGAGCTGCTGCAGAACGTCTCCAAGCACTCCGGCGCGACCGGCGCCTCGGTGGAGGTGTGGCGGGCCGAGGACCGGCTGCTGCTCCAGGTGCGCGACGACGGGCGCGGAGGCGCGCGGCCGGACGGCGGGAGCGGGCTGGCCGGGCTGGCCGAGCGGCTCGGCTCGGTCGACGGGCTGTTCGTCCTCGACTCGCCGGCGGGCGGGCCGACGCTGGTCACGGCCGAGCTGCCGTGGCGCAGCGCGCCGTAGCGGGCGCTCCACCCGGGGAGGGTGGGGAAAACCCGAGGCCCAAGACGCCGACCGGCTCCATGTCGCGGCCGGCCGGAAAGGGACAGGCTGGACGTACGTGACCAACCGAAGCGCCCGGCGCCCTCGAAGCGAGCGCCGCCCGCCCCGCGGCATCCGGTAGCGCTCCGCACCCGCAGAAGGACGAGACGCCATGGACACCGCATACGGTCCGTCATCCCACGCGCCGCACGCCCCCGGAGGGCGCGGCCCGGCCCGCATCCCCATCGCGCTGCGCGCCCCCTTCTCCGGCCGTACCTGGCGGGAGTTCCTCCATCTCCTGCTCGGGCTGCCGCTCGCCGTCGTGATGTTCACCTACGCCGTCACGATGCTGTCGCTCGGTGCGGGGCTGCTGATCACCTTCCTCGGCATACCGGTGCTGGCCGCCGGCCTCGTCGGCTGCCGCGGCTTCGGCGCGCTGGAGCGGGTACGGGCGCACGCCCTGCTCGGCCTGGAGGTGCGCGCCCCCGAGCCCGTGCGGACCGCCAGGCCGGGCCTGATGGGCTGGGTGGGCGGCGTACTGAAGAGCGGCGCGTCCTGGCGGCACTTCCTCTACTGCCTGCTGCACTTCCCGTGGGCCGTCTTCGCCTTCTCCCTCTCGGTGGCGCTGTGGTCGGCCGGCTGGGGCCTGCTCACGTACCCGCTGTGGCGCTGGACCTTCCCGATGTACCTCGGCCAGGACGGCATCCAGCTGTACGGCGACGGGACGCACGGCATCTACCTGGACACCCCCTTCGAGATCGCCGTGGCCAGCGCCGTGGGCCTGCTGCTCGTGCTGGTCTGGGGCGGGACGGTGCGCGGCCTGTCCCAGGTGGACCGGCTGCTGGTGCACGGGCTGCTCGGTCCGTCCCGGCTGGCCGACCGGGTGACGGAGCTGGAGTCGGACCGTACGGCGGTGTCCGAGACCGCGGCGGCCGACCTGCGGCGCATCGAGCGCGACCTGCACGACGGGGCGCAGGCCCGCCTCGTGGCGCTCGCCATGGACCTCGGGCTGGCCAAGGAGAAGCTGCAGGAGGACCCGGAGGCCGCGGCCCGCATGGTGGACGAGGCGCACGGCGAGGTGAAGACCGCGCTGCAGGAGCTGCGCGACCTGGCCCGCGGCATCCACCCGGCGATCCTCACCGACCGCGGCCTGGGCCCCGCGCTCTCGGCGCTCGCCGCACGGTGCACGGTGCCGGTGCAGCTCGACGTGGATATGATGTCGCGCCCCGCGGCGGCGATCGAGGGCATCGCGTACTTCACGGTCTCCGAGCTGCTGCAGAACGTCTCCAAGCACTCCGGCGCGACCGGCGCCTCGGTCGACGTGTGGCGGGCCGAGGACCGGCTGATGGTGCTGGTCACCGATGACGGCCGGGGCGGTGCCCACACCGGGACGGGCAGCGGCCTGTCGGGGCTGGCCGAGCGGCTGGACGCGGTGGACGGGCTGCTGGTCGTCGACTCGCCGGCAGGCGGCCCGACGGCGGTCACGGCGGAGCTGCCCTGGCGCGACTGACACCCGGCGGGCGCCGTTCGGCACGGCGGAAGCATGCCGCCCGGCGGGACCATGCGGCGCGGCAGAAGCACATGGCCCGGCGCGGGGTCGGCGCGGCGGAAGCACGCGGCCCGGCGCGGGGTCGGCGCGGCGGAAGCACGCGGCCCGACCGGGGCCCGGCGCGGCGAGAGACCGGCACGACGGAAGCATGCCGCACGGCGCGGGGCCGGTACGGCGGAAGCACGAGGCCTCGGCGGGGGGCCGATGCGCCGGGAGTCCGGCACGGCGGAAGCATGCCGCACGGCGCGGGGCCGGTACGGCAGAAGCACGAGGCCCGGCAGAAGCACGCCGCCCGGCGCGGGCCCGGCGCGGTGGGAGACCGGTGCGCCGGGAGGACCGGCGCAGGAGCCGGCGTGACGGTGGTCGACGCAGCGCGGACCGGACGGCGGAGGCGTGGCCACGCGCGCCTCCGCCGTCCGGCGTACCGCGCTCGCGAGCCGGTGATCGTACGGCTCCCCGCCCGTTCGCGCGGCCGTCCACAACCGGCCATTCCGAGTTATCCACAACCCGCACGGTGATCCGACGCGCGCGTCCGAATCCTGGGATGCTGAAGAGCGTCGAGCCGAGAACGGGTGGGGGAGCCGAAGATCGTGGGAAACAGCGTGCGGGTGGTCATCGCCGAGGATTCGGTGCTGCTGAGAGAGGGTCTGACGCGGCTGCTGACCGACCGGGGGCATGAGGTCGTCGCGGGGGTGGGCGACGCGGAGGCATTGATCAAGGTCATCGGGGAGCTGGCGGACGACGGGGCGCTGCCGGACGTGGTCGTGGCGGACGTCCGGATGCCGCCGACGCACACGGACGAGGGGGTGCGCGCCGCGATCCGGCTCCGCCGGGACCATCCGGATCTGGGCGTGCTGGTGCTGTCGCAGTACGTCGAGGAGCAGTACGCGACGGAGCTGCTGGCCGGTTCGAGCCGAGGCGTCGGCTATCTGCTCAAGGACCGGGTAGCAGAAGTGCGTGAGTTCGTCGACGCGGTGGTGCGGGTGGCGGAGGGCGGCACGGCGCTCGACCCGGAGGTCGTCGCCCAGCTGCTGGGCCGCAGCCGTAAGCAGGACGTGCTGGCCGGTCTCACGCCGCGGGAGCGTGAGGTGCTGGGACTGATGGCCGAGGGTCGGACGAACTCCGCGATAGCCCGGCAGCTGGTGGTGAGCGACGGTGCGGTGGAGAAGCACGTCAGCAACATCTTTCTGAAGCTCGGCCTGGCCCCGAGTGACGGGGATCACCGACGTGTACTTGCAGTGCTCACCTACCTCAACTCCTGATCACCTGACACCCTTTCAGCCGAGGACGCCGGTGCGGGGCGTCACTCCGGCGCGGAGTACGGAGCGCTGAACCAGCGTTGAAGCACGGAGCGTCCTACAGAAAGAGCCGCGGGGGGCGGATGATTCATGGCGAATTACGACAGAGTGGCACCATGCTCGCGCGTCCAGCATGTGAGCGCGGCGTCTCATATTCACGTCCAGCATGTGATCGCCTCAGGGAAGGCGACCCTTACCCACGTACGATGGCCATGGGACGACAGGTCCGCACGTTGCGTCCCGGATTTCCCGCCCACGGCGGGGACACCCCAGGCCCCGAGGGAGGTCCGAAGCAGTGACCAGCCAGGTCAGTAGCCCAGCCGACAAGACCGACGGTGCACTTGCGGGGGAGTCGTGTACCCCCGCGACGGAGAACGGCGCCGGTAAGGAGGTCCGCCGGCTGGACCGGGTGATCATCCGGTTCGCGGGCGACTCCGGTGACGGTATGCAGCTCACGGGCGACCGGTTCACTTCCGAGACGGCCTCGTTCGGCAACGACCTGTCGACCCTGCCGAACTTCCCCGCCGAGATCCGGGCACCCGCCGGCACGCTGCCGGGCGTGTCCAGCTTCCAGCTGCACTTCGCCGATCACGACATCCTCACGCCCGGTGACGCGCCGAACGTCCTGGTCGCGATGAACCCGGCGGCGCTGAAGGCCAACCTCGCGGACGTGCCGCGCGGCGCGGACATCATCGTGAACACCGATGAGTTCACCAAGCGCCCGATGGCGAAGGTGGGGTATGCCACCAGTCCGCTGGAGGACGGCTCGCTGGAGGCGTGGAACGTCCATCCGGTGCCGCTGACGACGCTGACGATCGAGGCGCTGAAGGACTTCGGCCTGTCCCGGAAGGAGGCCGAGCGGAGCAAGAACATGTTCGCGCTGGGCCTGCTGTCGTGGATGTACCACCGGCCGACGGAGTCCACCGAGGCGTTCCTGCGGCAGAAGTTCGCCAAGAAGCCGGAGATCGCGGAGGCCAACGTCGCCGCGTTCCGGGCGGGCTGGAACTTCGGTGAGACCACCGAGGACTTCGCGGTCTCCTACGAGGTCGCGCCGGCGACGAAGGCGTTCCCGACGGGCACGTACCGGAACATCTCCGGCAATCTGGCGCTGTCCTACGGCCTGGTCGCCGCGGGCCGCCAGGCGGATCTGCCGCTCTACCTCGGCTCGTACCCGATCACCCCGGCCTCCGACATCCTGCACGAGCTGTCCAAGCACAAGAACTTCGGCGTGCGGACGTTCCAGGCGGAGGACGAGATCGCGGGCATCGGCGCGGCGCTGGGCGCGGCGTTCGGCGGCTCGCTGGCGGTGACCACCACCTCCGGCCCCGGTGTCGCGCTGAAGTCGGAGACGATCGGCCTGGCGGTCTCCCTGGAGCTGCCGCTGCTGATCGTGGACATCCAGCGCGGCGGCCCCTCGACGGGGCTGCCGACCAAGACCGAGCAGGCCGACCTGCTGCAGGCGATGTACGGGCGCAACGGCGAGGCGCCGGTGCCGATCGTGGCGCCGCGCACGCCGGCGGACTGCTTCGATGCGGCGCTGGACGCGGCCCGGATCGCGCTGACCTACCGCACCCCGGTGTTCCTGCTCTCCGACGGCTACCTGGCCAACGGCTCCGAGCCCTGGCGCATCCCGGAGGTCGATGAACTGCCCGACCTGCGGGTGCAGTTCGCCACCTCGGCCAACCACGAGCTGGCGGACGGCACCGAGGTCTTCTGGCCGTACAAGCGCGACCCGCAGACCCTGGCCCGCCCCTGGGCGGTGCCCGGCACCCCGGGCCTGGAGCACCGCATCGGCGGCATCGAGAAGCAGGACGGCACGGGCAACATCTCCTACGACCCGGCCAACCACGACTTCATGGTCCGCACCCGGCAGGCCAAGATCGACGGCATCGAGGTGCCGGACGTGGAGGTCGACGACCCCTCAGGCGACGCCGACACCCTGGTCATCGGCTGGGGTTCGACGTACGGCCCGATCACCGCGGCGGTGCGCCGGGTGCGCCGCGCGGGCGGGCAGATCGCCCAGGCGCATCTGCGCCACCTCAACCCCTTCCCGGGGAATCTCGGTGCGGTGCTGGGGCGTTACGACAAGGTAGTGGTCCCCGAGATGAACCTCGGCCAGCTCGCCACGCTGCTGCGGGCGAAGTTCCTCGTGGACGCGCAGTCGCACACCCAGGTCAGCGGGATGCCCTTCAAGGCAGAGCAGCTCGCCGCCCACCTCACAGAGGTAATGAAGCAGGGCCCGAAGGAGGCCATCAATGACTGAGACGATCTCGGAGGGAGCGGCTCAGATCGAGGCGCTTTCCCTGGTGCCCAAGGCCGAGGCCAAGCAGTCCATGAAGGACTTCAAGTCCGATCAGGAAGTGCGCTGGTGCCCCGGCTGCGGCGACTACGCCATCCTCGCCGCCGTGCAGGGCTTCATGCCCGAGCTCGGCCTGGCGAAGGAGAACATCGTCTTCGTCTCCGGCATCGGCTGCTCCTCCCGCTTCCCGTACTACATGAACACCTACGGGATGCACTCCATCCACGGCCGCGCCCCGGCCATCGCCACGGGCCTGGCCTCCTCCCGGCGGGACCTGTCGGTGTGGGTGGTCACCGGTGACGGCGACGCGCTCTCCATCGGCGGCAACCACCTCATCCACGCCCTGCGACGGAACGTCAACCTCAAGATCCTGCTGTTCAACAACCGGATCTACGGCCTGACCAAGGGCCAGTACTCGCCCACCTCCGAGGTCGGCAAGATCACCAAGTCGACGCCGATGGGCTCCCTGGACGCGCCCTTCAACCCGGTCTCCCTCGCAATCGGCGCCGAGGCGTCCTTCGTCGCGCGCACCGTCGACTCCGACCGCAAGCACCTCACCTCGGTGCTCCGCCAGGCCGCGGCCCACCCCGGCACGGCACTGGTGGAGATCTACCAGAACTGCAACATCTTCAACGACGGCGCGTTCGAGGTGCTCAAGGACAAGGAGAAGGCCGAGGAGGCCGTGATCCGGCTGGAGCACGGGCAGCCGATCCGGTTCGGCGCCCCCGCAGAGGACGGCCTCGGCTCCAAGGGCGTCGTCCGCGACCCGGCCACCGGTGATCTGCGGGTCATCGACGTCACCCAGGAGGGCACCGCCGGCGTGCTCGTGCACGACGCGCACAGCCCCTCCCCCACCACGGCCTTCGCCCTCTCCCGGCTCGCCGACGCGGACACCCTGCACCACACCCCCATCGGCGTGCTGCGCAGCGTGGACCGGCCGGTCTACGACACGGAGATGAGCGACCAGCTGGACGCCGCCATCGAGCAGAAGGGCAAGGGCGACCTCGCCACCCTGCTCGCCGGCAACGACACCTGGACGGTCGTCGGCTGACGCCCCGGGCGGCCGTCGGCCGCCGCTTTCCGCCCGGCTGCCCGGGACCGGCCCGTGATCCGGTCCCGGGCAGCCGTGCGTGTGCCCCCACCGGCCCCCGCCCCCACCCGCGGCGCGTCTGCCCGAATCCGGATCTGTAACGACCGTGCTCAAGATACGGGCATGACAGGCGGGACGAGCGGCGTTACCTTCGGAGAGCCGCGCGCCCCCGCCGCGTCCGTCCCGCCCAGGAGGAACCCGTGTCATCCCCGTCCGAGCAGCGCACCGGCCTGGCCTTCGGCTTCGCCGCGTACGGCCTGTGGGGCTTCCTCCCCCTCTACTGGCACCTGCTGTCCGCCGCCTCCCCCACCGAGATCCTGGCCAGCCGCATGGCCTGGTCACTGCCGGTGGCCTTCCTCATGCTGGCCGCGCTGCGCCGCTGGTCCTGGATACGTCCGCTGCTGCGGCAGCCCAGGCGGCTCGGCCTGGTCGTGGTCGCGGCCGCCGTCATCTCGGTCAACTGGTACCTCTACATCTGGGCGGTCAACGCCGGCCATGTGCTGGAGGCGTCCCTCGGCTACTTCATCAACCCGCTGGTCAGCATCGCCTTCGGCGTGATCTTCCTGCGCGAGCGGCTGCGACCGCTGCAGTGGACCGCGGTGGGCGTCGGCACGCTGGCGGTGCTGGTCATGGCCGTCGCCTACGGCCGGGTGCCGTGGGTCGCCCTCGCGCTCGCCTTCTCCTTCGCGACGTACAGCCTGGTCAAGAAGGGCATCAAGCTCGGCGGTGTCGAGGGCTTCGGCATGGAGACGGTGGTCCAGTTCCTGCCCGCGCTGGCCTGTCTCGTCCTGCTCGGCGTCCGGGGCGAGTCCGGCTTCCTCGACGGCGGCACCGGCCAGGCCCTGCTGCTCGCGGGCAGCGGCCTCGCGACCGCCCTGCCGCTGATCGCCTTCGGCGCTGCCGCGGTCCGGCTGCCGCTGTCGGTGCTCGGCATGCTCCAGTACCTCGCGCCGACCTTCCAGTTCGTGCTGGGTCTCACCGTCTTCCACGAGGCCATGCCGCCCGAGCGCTGGGCGGGCTTCGTCCTCGTGTGGCTGGCTCTGGCCGTGCTGACCTGGGACGCGCTGCGTACGGCGCGGTCGTCCCGGGCCGCGCTGGCCGCCGCCCGCGCCTCCGCCGCCGAGGCGGTGGCGGAGGGCGCCGGACCGGAGACCGTGGCGGAGGCCGCCGGCCCCGCACCCGAGCCCGCCGGACCCACCACCGGACCGGCCGCCACGTCGGCCAAGCCGTGACCGGCCACCTGCATTCCTGACCGGCCCGTGCGCCCGGGCCCCGCGCCTCAGGCCGTGATGTCCCGTGTCGTGAAGCGGGCCCAGGCCGCCGAGCCGAAGACCAGTGCGTAGACCACCTGGAGGCCGAGGTTGGTGCGGATGTCGTCCCAGTAGACCGGGTCCCGCAGCAGATCGGCGAAGCTCAGCCAGTAGTGCGGGAAGAGGTACGGCTGCACGGCCGCCAGCTGCGGGATCGTGTCCAGGATCTGGGCGGTGATCACCAGTCCGACCGTCGCCGCCATCGCCGCGATGCCGCTCCCGGTGAGCGTGGAGACGAACAGCCCCAGCGCCGCCACGCCGGTGAGCGAGAGCGCGACCACACCCGCGACCGCCAGCGCCCGCAGCAGGCCCTCGGTGAACGGCACGGTCGTCCCCGACAGCAGCGTGACCTCCCCCAGCCGGAACAGCAGCGCGCCGACGGCCAGCGCGGAGGCCGCCACCACCAGGGTCGCCACCAGGGAGAACACCAGCGCGGTGACGTATTTGACGAGCAGCAGACGGGTCCGGCCCGCGGGGACGACCAGCAGGTACCGCAGCGTCCCGGCGCCCGCCTCGCCCGCGATCGCGTCCCCGGCGACCACCCCCAGCGCCATCGGCAGGAACACCGGGAGGGTGGCCGCGAGGGAGGTGAAGACCAGGAACAGCCCGTTGTTGGTCACCAGCGAGATGAAGGCCGGGCCGTGCCCGCCGCCGTCCGAGGTCTGGACGCGTACGGCGATCCCGACCAGTACCGGTACGCAGGCCAGCACGGCGAGCAGGACGAGGGTGCGGCGGCGCCGGAACGTCGTACCGATCTCGTTGCGCAGCAGGCCGAGCGTCCACAGGGGGTTCGGGGAGCGTACGTCCGGCGCGCCGTCCGCCGTACGCGCCTGCGCCCGCTGCCGCGCCTGCGCCGCCGTCTCAGTCCGCGACATCGAAGCCCTCTCCCGTCAGTGCCACGAAGACGTCCTCCAGGGAGGCCCGTTCGGTCCCGAAGCCGCGGACGCGTACGCCGGCCGTGACGAGCGCGGCGTTCAGTACGGCCGGATCCGGGCCCTCCGGCAGCTCTCCCGTCACCCGGTCCTCGGCGACCACGAGATCGGACAGGCCGTGTTCCTTGAGCACCCGGGCCGCGTCCGCGGTGTCCGGCGTGGTGACGGCCAGCCGGCCGCGCGTCCCGGCCGCGAGCCCGGCGACCGTGCCCTGCGTGATCAGCCGGCCGCGGGACATCACGGCGGCGTGCGTACAGACCTGTTCGATCTCGTCCAGGAGATGGGAGGAGAGGAAGACGGTCGTGCCGTCGGCGGCCAGTTCGCGCACCAGGCCGCGGATCTCGCGCATGCCCTGCGGGTCCAGGCCGTTGGTCGGTTCGTCCAGGATCAGCAGGTCACGGGGGCGCAGCAGGGTGGCGGCCAGCCCGAGCCGCTGCTTCATGCCGAGTGAGTACGCGCGTGCCTTCTTGCCGGCGGCCGCGGCCAGGCCCACCCGGTCCAGCGCGGCGGCGACCCGTGCGGACCGGGTGCGGGGGTCGGCGGTCGGGTCGGCGGCGTCGTACCGCAGCAGGTTGGCCCGCCCGGTGAGGAAGCCGTAGAGAGCCGGGCCCTCGATGAGCGCGCCGACCCGGGGCAGCACCCGGCGCGCGGCGGCGGGCATCGGCTCGCCGAGCAGCCGGGCGCCGCCCGCCGTCGGCCGGATCAGCCCCATCAGCATGCGGATGGTGGTGGTCTTGCCGGAGCCGTTGGGGCCGAGGAAGCCGAAGACGCTGCCGGGCGGTACGGACAGGTCGAGCCCTTGGACGGCCGGCCGTCCGCTCCCGTACGACTTGGTCAGCCCGCGCGTCTCGATGACGGGCGGACCGGCCGCGCCGCCTTCGAGGCCTGCTCCACGATCCCCGTCCGACGACGGTGGCGCCATGCATTCCCCCACTGTGAGCCGGGCCGCGGGCGCGGCGCGCGCGAAGCGGCGACCGCGCCCGGTCGGCCGTCTGCCGAGATCGCCGGTGACGGCGGCCGGGCGCCACCACCACGGTCACTTCGCCGCAGTCACTTTCGCCGCAGTCACTGCGCCTCGGTCACCTCGCCGCGATCAATTGATCACTTCGCCGTGTTCGCCGTCCTGATCAGGGTCTGCCGGTCGACGGCGCCGACGTAGACCGTGCCGTCGTCCGTCATCAGGGCGTTGACCAGGCGCGTGCTGAAGACGTGCCCGGAGCCGAAGCTGCCGGTCACCTTCTCGCCCATCGAGTCCAGGAACTTCGCGGCCTCGGGAGCGCCCGGCTTCCGCCCCTCGGCCGCCTTCCCGTCCAGCCCCTCGCCGCCGCCGTCGATCTTCGCGATCGCGGTCCAGCCGTGGCCGATGACGTCCATGCCGCCCGCGTCCCCGGACCGTGCCTCGTTCAGTTCCTGCGGCAGCCCGCCGGGCAGCTTCTTCGGGAATTCACCGGGCTTGCCCTCGTGCTGCGTACGGACCTCGTCGCCGTCGATGATCTTCGCGCCCTTCGGCGGGGTGAAGGCGAACGTGCTCGCCTCCGGCTTGTCGAAGTCGACCGAGGCGAAGGCCGCCTCGACGGCCGGGGCGCCACCGCTCTTCGGCGTCAGCGTGAACCGCAGCGGCACGCCGTTCTCCGCGTCCACCGCGATACGGACGGAACCGACGGTCGAGCCGGCCTGCTTGGGCTTGACCAGCAGCTGGTAGGCGTCCCGCCCGGCGATCTTCGCGGTGCCGTCGACGGTGACCGACGTGGTGTCACCGGCCGCCTCGAGCGCCCGCTCGGCAAGGGTCTGCGGGGTCATGTCCCCCATCGACCGAGGCGCCGCGTGCTTCCCGGCCTCCGGGCCGGTGGCGCGGAAGGCGGTGTTGCTGCCGCTGTCGTACGCCCATACCTTGTCGCCGTTGCGGACCAGGCTGTACTCGGCGGCCTTGTCGATGACGGACACCCGCTGCCGGTCGGCGCCGTCGGCGGCCACCCGCAGCGTGTGCGTGCCGGAGGCCAGCTCCATGAGCTTGTCCTTGGGATCGGCGGCTCCGCCGTCCTCGCCCCGGCCCGAGCCGCCGAACGCGTCGGCGCTCATGCCGCCGGGCAGCTCCGGCAGGCCGAGGTCGGTGCTGATCCGCACCGTGCCGGACAGCTGCCGCACGTCCGACGCGGCCACCTTCGCGATCAGGTCCTGGGCGGATATCCCGGGCAGGTCGGGATCACCGGGGCCGGCGAACGCCGGGACCAGCCCGATCGTCGCCGCCGCCACCCCCGCCACCACGACCGGAACGCCGTACCGGACAGCCTTGCGCCGTCCTGACCGCTTTCCTTCGTCGTCCCATTCGCCGGTGATCCGTGTCGATTCGTTCCGTGGCATGTGCTCTACCTCCGTCGTCGGCGGCGGTCTCAACGCAACGCACTCGTCCACACCTCGGGCTCATTGTGGCCCGGTCCGCCGTGGCGTGGTGGTGTCAATGCCACCAAATCCGCCATCGCGAAGCGTCAGCCCGGGGGCTGGAACCGTGTACTGCTGAAGGATGAGACCGCCCCTGAGGAGGGCCGCCCGGCCGGCTCGGACAACGGGCCCTCAGCCCGCCCGGTGCACCACCGCGTCGCACAGCTCCTGCAGCGCCGTCTTCGCCGTGCACTCCGGCAGCGGCGCCAGCGTCGCGCGGGCCTCCTGGGCGTACCGGACCGTGTCGCGCCGGGCCTGTTCGAGGGCGGGGTGGGCACGCAGTCCGGCCAGCGCCTCGGCGTGCCGGGCGTCGTCGGTGAGGTCCTGCGCCAGGAGGTCGGCCAGCGCGCGGTCGGCGTCGGTCGCGGTGTCCGAGGCGGCGAGCGCCCGGAGGTGCAGGACCGGCAGTGTCGGGATGCCTTCGCGCAGGTCGGTGCCGGGGGTCTTGCCGGACTCGTGGGAGTCGCTGGCGATGTCCAGTACGTCGTCGGCGAGCTGGAAGGCGGTGCCCAGGCGTTCGCCGTACTGCGTGAGGATGTCGACGGTGGCCTCGTCGGCGCCGGACATCATCGCGCCGAAGCGGCCCGCGACGGCGATCAGCGAGCCGGTCTTGCCCGCGATCACGTCGAGGTAATGCTCGATCGGGTCGCGGCCGTCGCGCGGCCCCGCGGTCTCCAGGATCTGGCCGGTGACCAGGCGTTCGAACGCCTCGGCCTGGATGCGGACCGCCTCCGGGCCCAGGTCGGCCAGGATGTGCGAGGCGCGCGCGAAGAGGAAGTCACCGGTCAGGACGGCGACGGAGTTGCCCCAGCGGGCGTTCGCGCTGGCCACCCCGCGGCGTACGTCGGCCTCGTCCATGACGTCGTCGTGGTACAGCGTCGCCAGGTGCGTCAGCTCCACGACCACGGCCGAGGGGATGATGCCGGGCGCGTGCGGGTCGCCGAACTGGGCCGCCAGCGTCACCAGCAGCGGCCGGAAGCGCTTGCCACCTGCGCGGACGAGGTGCTGTGCGGCGTCGGTGATGAACGGCACGTCGCTCTTGGTGGCCTCCAGCAGGCCCTCCTCGACAGCCGCCAACCCGGCCTGGACATCGGCCTCAAGAGCCTGGTCCCGCACGCTCAGCCCGAAGGGCCCGACGACGGTCACGAGGGTTACTCCTGTCTGCTGACGATCAAACGGATTGTCGATCTGTCGCTGTCTCCACCATTGGCCAGCGTATCCGGTCCCAGTTCGATCACCGTGAGCGCCTGCCCGTCTCCCCCGTCCCGGCGGCCGACGGGCCGCCCCGCACCCGGCCCGGTATGTTCTTGATCACCCGACGTCATGGGTTTTGCACTCGGAGGAACGGACAGCAGAAGCAAGTTGATTCCCGCCGGCCCCAGGAGCCACACTCGTGTCCGGACCACCGCACCCCAGCGACGACCGTTCCTTCCTCGGCCACCCACGAGGACTGCTGACGCTCTCGGGCCTGGAGGTCTGGGAACGGTTCTCCTTCCTCGGCATGCAGGCCATCCTGGTCCTGTACTTCGCCGATCAGGTCGCGCACGGCGGTCTGGGCATGGCCGAGAACACCGCGGCGTCCGTCACCGCCGCCTACGGCACCCTGGTCTACCTCGTCTCGGTCGCCGGCGGCTGGCTCGCGGACCGGATGCTCGGCTCCTACCGCGCCGTCCTGTGGGGCGGCGTCCTCATCGCCTGCGGCCACTACTGCATGGCCGTGCCCACCGCGGCCATGACGTGGGTGGGCCTGGGCCTGATCATCGCCGGTACGGGCCTGCTGAAGCCGAACGTCTCGACCATGGTCGGCAAGCTCTACGCCACCGAGGACGAGCGCCGGGACGCCGGCTTCGCGCTGTACTACATGGGCATCAACATCGGCGCCTTCCTCGCGCCGCTGGTCATCGGCTGGCTGGGCCAGAAGCAGGGCTGGCACTGGGGCTTCTCCGCCGCCGCGGTCGGCATGACGCTGGGCCTGATCCAGTACGTCGCGGGGCGCAAGGGGCTCGCGGGCCGCAAGCACAGCGCCGAGTACGCCCTGCCGCAGGCGGCGATGCGCCGCGCGACCTGGCTGATCGCCGGCGGCTGCGTGCTGGTCGCCGTCGTCGCCACGGCCCTCACGCCGACCGGGTGGCTGACCCTGGACCGCACCGTGGACGTCCTGACGGTGCTCTCGGTGCTCGCGCCCGTCGCCTACTTCGTGGTGATGTTCCGCAGCCCGCGGGTCGGTACCGAGGAGCGCGGCCGGCTCCGCCCGTACCTCGTGCTCTTCGCCGCGTCGGTGGTCTTCAACTTCGTCCTCTTCCAGTCGTACTCGACCATGACGCTGTTGGCCGCCAGCCATGCGGACACCGCGATCCTCGGCTGGGAGTTCCCTTCCACCTGGTACAACTCGGTGCTCGGCGGTGCCGAGGTGCTGCTCGCGCCGGTCGTCGCGGCCGTCTGGGTCAAGCTCGGCAGGCGCCAGCCGCACGCCTCCCACAAGATCGCGTACGGCGTGCTCCTGGGCGGCCTGTCCTTCCTCGTCATGGTCCCCGCCACGCACGGGCAGAGCGGCGACTGGAAGATGGCCGCCTGGTGGATCCTGCTCTCCTACGTGCTGCTCGGCCTCGGCGACATCCTGCTGGAGACCACCGGCATGTCCGCGACGACCAAGCTGGCGCCCGCCGCCTTCGCCAGCCAGACGATGACCCTGTGGTTCCTCTCGCTCGCCCTGGCCAACGGCATCCAGGCGCAGGCCGTGAAGTTCTTCGGCGAGATCCCCAACGACCTGTACTTCGGTCTCAACGGCGCCTTCGCGGTCGTCGTGGGCCTCGCGGTGATCGCCGCGGGCCCGTGGCTGCGCCGCACCATGCACCCCGTCCACTAACGCTCATTGGACCTGCCCCCATGCACATCCGGACCGACCTCCCGCACCGGACGTTCCAGGAGGACGTCCGCATCCCCCTCCCGGACGGCACCCAGCTCTACGCCCGCATCTGGCGCCCGTACGGCACGGAGCCCGTCCCCGCCCTGCTCGAATACCTGCCCTACCGGCTCAGCGACTGGACCGCGCCGCGCGACGCCCAGCGCCACCCGTACTACGCGGGCCACGGCTACGCCTCCGTACGCGTCGACGTCCGCGGCCACGGCAACTCCGAGGGGCTGCCGACCGACGAGTACTCCGAGACCGAGCTCGCCGACGGCGTCGCCGTCATCGAGTGGCTGGCCTCGCAGCCCTGGTGCTCCGGGAAGGTCGGCATGTTCGGCATCTCCTGGGGCGGCTTCAACAGCCTCCAGCTCGCGGCGCGCGCACCCGAGGCGCTGAAGGCGATCGTCACGGTCTGCTCGGCCGACGACCGGTTCGACAACGACGTGCACTACACCGGCGGGTCGCTGCTCGCCGTCGACATGCATGCCTGGGCCGCCACGATGCTCGCCTTCGTCTCCCGGCCGCCGGACCCGGCGCAGGTCGGCGACGGCTGGCGCAAGCAGTGGACGGACCGCCTCGAAGCGGTCGACCCGTTCCTCCACACCTGGCTGGGCCATCAGTCCCGGGACGCGTACTGGCGGCACGGCAGCGTCTGCGAGGACTACTCGGCGATCAAGGCGGCGGTGCTCGCCGTCGGCGGCTGGCACGACCCGTACCGCGACACCGTCCTGCGGCTGGTCGAACACCTCGACGCGCCCGTACGCGGTCTCATCGGGCCCTGGTCGCACCAGTACCCCGACCGCGGCCTGCCGCCCGGCCCCGCGATCGGCTTCCTCCAGGAGACCCTGCGCTGGTGGGACCACTACCTCAAGGGCGAGGACACCGGCGTCGAGGACGACCCGCTGCTGCGCTCCTGGATCAGCGAGTCGCACCCGCCGGCCACCGTCTACGACGAGCTGCCGGGCCGCTGGGTCGCCGATCCGGCCTGGCCGTCCCCGCACGTGACGCCGACGGCGTACGCCCTGCCCGGCGACCGGCCGCTGCTGGTCCGCTCCCCGCAGCACACCGGCGTCGACGCGGGCCGCTACTTCCCGTTCGGCAACGACGCCGACCTGCCGCCGGACCAGCGTGAGGAGGACGGCCGCTCGGTCTGCTTCGACCTGCCGGAGCTGACCGAGCGGGTGGAGATCCTGGGCCGCCCCCGGGTGACCCTGCGGCTGACCTCCGAGGTGCCGCGCGGCCAGGTCATCGCCCGCATCTGCGACGTGGCCCCCGACGGCTCGTCCACGCTGGTCACCCGCGGCGTGCTCAACCTGCTCACGCGGCACGGCCGGGACCGGGCCGTGGAGTGGATGCCGGGCACGACGGAGGACGTGACCTTCGAGCTGAACGGCATCGGACACGCCTTCCCCGCCGGGCACCGCATCCGCGTCGCGCTCTCCTCCGCGTACTGGCCGTGGATCTGGCCGCACGCGGGCAGCGAGGCGGGCTGGACCGTCGACCCGGCCGCCAGCACGGTCGAACTGCCGGTCCGCACCCCGCGCGCCGACGAACCGGAGATCACCTTCGCGGAGCCCGAACAGTCCGAGCCGCTGGGCGTGGTCTTCCCCGACGGCGGCGACCAGCGCCCCGAGCGCAAGGTGATCCGGGACGTCGCGGCGGGCACCTGGACGCTGGAGGTGGACCCCCGGTACGGCGGCACCCGGATCTACCCGGACGGGCTGGAGTTCACCGAGGACGCGCTGGAGACGTACCGCATCGACAGCGCCGACCCGGAGAGCGCGGCGACCCGGTCGGACTGGTCGATCCGGCTGCACCGGCCGGAGCTCGGCTGGGACGCCCGCGTCGAGACCCGCTCGGAGATCACCACGGACGGCGGCGACTTCGTCACGCGCAACGAGGTCGTGTGCCACGACGGCGAGGAAGAGATCTTCCGCCGCAGCTGGGAGCGCCGCATTCCCCGCACGGCGGTGTGAGCCCGAAGAGCGGGCGGGCCTCGTACGGCAGCAAGTGCCGTACGAGGCCCGCCCGCTCAGGGGCGCGGGGAACCGCGCGACCAGCCACCTGCGGCCCGCAGCCGCCGGCTCATGGAAGCCGCCCCACGGAAGCCGCCCCGGCGGAGCGTTACCGCTTGCCGGCCAGCGAGGCGGCCAACCGCGGGGAGGCGAACTCCGTGCCGCACACGAAGCGCATCACCGGGCCGTAGCTGGCCGCCGCCGGCAGCCCCGTGAAGTACAGGCCCGGCACGGACGACTCGAAACCGGCACCCAGCCGCGGCCCGCCCGCGCCCACCGCCAGCTCCGTCCGCAGCCCCTGCCCCAGGAAGTCCAGCGCGCCCAGGTCGACGCGGTAGCCGGTGGCCGCCAGCACGTGGTCGGCGGCCAGCTCACCGCCGTACCCGTCGTCGCCGCGCAGCGACAGCACGGGGCGGCCGTCCTCCACCCGGGCCCGCACGATCCGCCGCCCGGCGCTCACCTGCACCCGGCCCACGAACCGGTCCCGCAGCCACCATGCGCCCAGCGGCCCCAGCACCCGCTTGACCAGGAACTTTCGGGCCGGCGCCGGCAGATGGCGGAAGCCGTCCGCGTGGTACGAGAAGGCGTACAGCGACCAGGCGTTGCCGAACGGGGTCTCGGGGCGCAGCTTCGGCTGCCGGTCCGGCGGCGCGCCGAAGCCGACGGCCTGCCGGCCCCGGGCCAGCACCCGCACCGAGGCGCCGGCCTCCGCGAGCAGCACCGCGCTCTCCAGCGCCGACTGCCCGGCGCCCACGACCACGACCTCCCGGCCGGCGAAGCCGGACAGGTCGGCGTGCTGTGAGCTGTGCGAGATGGGCCCAGTGGGGGACGGTCCATCCGGTACCGCGTCGGCCAGCTCCGCGGGGACGTGTGCGAAGCCGGTGAGTCCCGTGGCCACGACCACCGCACGGGCGCTGAACTGCTCGCCGCTGTCCAGCTTCAGCTCGAAGCCGTCGCGCTGCCGGTCGACGGAGACCACCCGGACCTCCTCCAGGTCCGGCACCAGCCGCTGCTGGAACCACTGCCCGTACCGTACGAAGGTCTCCACCGGGATGATGTCCCAGTCCGACTCGTACCGCCGCTCCCCCGCGGCCGCGCAGTAGTCGACGAGCGTGTGGCCGGGCTGCGGGGTGTCGATGCTGGACGCCGCCGGCGTGGACTTGAGCAGCATCCCGGCCGGCATGTGCTCGCTCCAGCTCACCATCGGGCGGCCGAAGGTCCGTACGGGTATGCCGCGTGCGCGGAGATGAGCGGCGGTGGACAGGCCGAAGGGGCCTGCACCGATGACTGCTACCGGAGTGTTCACTCGGGTTTCCCTCCCCAGGGTGCTGCTGATGCGTCGTGCTGTGTACTGCGTGCCGGACACGGCCCGGGGCCGCGCTGCCCGGCAGCCGTGTGCGGTGGAATCGGAGCGGCGGCCCTGCGGTCCGGCGGGGCGCCGCGGGGCGTCAGCGGTCGTGGTGCCGGCCCGCCCGGCCGCGCCACATCTGCCAGAGGTGCTTGGCGCCCGGGCGGACGAACCGCGCGAGCATCGTGAAGAACGGCTTCATGTCGTCCGCGGCCAGCCAGGCCAGCTCCGTGCTCGCCGGGCGGTCCGGCACGTGCGGCGTGGTGTAGCCGCTGCGGCGGTAGGCCAGCCAGGCGGGCAGGTCGATGTTCTCCACGACGAAGCGGTGGCCGTCGCGCTGTTCGGCCTCGGGCACCGCGCGTCCGGTCAGGTCCAGGTGCTGGGCGCGGACCACGTCCACCCCGGCCTCGTTCTCGAAGAGCCGGAACTGCGCGCCCATCCGCGGATTGAAGTCCAGCAGCTTGTAGCGGCGGTCCCGGCGGTCGTAGCGCCAGTCCAGGTCGACGATGCCGCTGAAGCCGATGCGCTTGACGAACTGCGCCGACATCTCGGCGAGTTCGGGGTTGCCCACGACGTACGCGCAGGCGGTCATCCCGGCGTGCGGCGGCCAGGAGCGGACCTTCACCCCGGTGAACATCGTCAGTGCCGCGCTGTCCGCGTCGAAGTACGCGTGCACGATCCAGTCCTCGGCGTCCTCGCGCGGGAGGTACTCCTGGAGGATCACGCCGGGGCGCGGGCCCCAGTCCTTGGCGAGGTGCCGGAGGTGAGCGGCGTCCGCGATGCGCGTGGTGCCGTTCACGGCGGGCCGGCTGCGGCGCTGGAAGGCCTCGCGGTTCTTGGCGACGACCGGGAAGCGGGCGTGCTCGGCGAAGTCCTCGATGTCCGCCTGTGTCTGCGGGAAGACCGCCCGGGGGGACGGGATGCCGTGTTCGGTGCACAGCTCGTGCAGGCCCTGCTTGCTGGCCACTCTGCGGGACAGCCCGGGGGGCGTGCGCGGGAAGAGGAAGCGGTCGCCCAGGACGCCGGCGTGCTCGGCGATCAGTACGGCGGCCTCCTCGTCGGTCGGCACGAGGACGGCCGGCCGGCCGATCCGGCGGCCGATCCGCAGCAGGCCGTCGACCAGCCGCTCCGGGTTCTCCCGGCCGGTGGTCGGCCAGACGAACCGGCCGTGGAGGTACCGCGACGCCGCCGCCGGCGTGTATCTGTCCTCCGTGATCGCGTACATGGGCACGCCCAGCCGTCCCAGGCTGCGGATCGCCCCCACCCCGCCGTGGTGCAGCGGATAATCACCGATTTTCACAATCAGCCCTGGCACGGTCCGGTCGACCGTGAACCGCGTGCTGGCATGAGCCACGTGTCCCCCCTACGGCCACAGCCCCACCCCGGCCGCGCCTCGTAAGGACGCTAGAACCCCAGTGGGCAGCCCGCCAATCCATTTCCGGACATTGCCAACTCTTTAGGTACGTCTCGGAAAGGTGGTGCCAAATGGGTACGTGTGGCGGGGTGGACCGGAGGCATACCGCGGGGCCGCTGGGGCGGTTGTCATGCGCGTGACTGCTAGCCTCTCGAATCCTGTCCCACAACGGAGGAGACGTACGTGCGCAAGGCAGCGCAGATCGCCGGGGCGGCCGCCATCGCCGCGCTGTTGCTCAGCGGTTGCGGCAGCAGCGGGGGCGGCAAGGAGAGCACGCCGAGCCCGTCGGCATCGGCGGGCGGCGCGGACAAGGCCGCGACCGGCATCGACGGTGCCTGGCAGGCGAAGTCCGCGAACGGCACGGTCACCACCCTCGCCATCATCGGCGAGTCGGCGACCCTGTCCGCCGGCCGGACCGCCTGCCAGGGCAAGGTCCAGGACATGGGCACCACCATGCTCGCGCTGAAGTGCAGCGACGGCGACGACACCCGTTCGATGGGCAACGTGCAGCAGAACGGTGAGAAGCTGACCGTCAGCTGGGAGAACGGCCCCACGGAGGAGTTCACCAAGGCCGAGGGCAAGGTGGAGATCCCGAAGCCGGACCTGCCGACCGGCGCCAACTGAGCGTCTTCCCCGAGGAGATCAACGTGCGCAAGGGCATTCAGTCCGCAGCGGCGGCCGCGGTGGCCGCGGTACTGCTCGCCGGATGCGGCGGCAGCGACGACGGCGGTGGCGGGAAGGGTACGGAGTCGCCGTCGCCGTCCGCCTCGTCAGCCGCTCCGACGCCCGGCGGCGAGGATGGCGGGGTCACCGTGGCGGCCCTGGAGGGCGGCTGGACCACCGACGCGTCGCACGCCGACAAGGGCCTGATGATCCTGTCCATCTCGGGCCACAAGGCGGTGCTGATCGGCAAGGAGTCCTGCGGCGGCAAGGTCGTCGACGGCACGCCGCTGAAGCTCGCCTTCCAGTGCGCGGACGGCGACTCCGAGCACACCGGGGGCACGGTGAAGAGCCTGACGGGCAAGAAGCTCACCGTCACCTGGACCTCCGGCAAGGAGGACGTCTTCATCCGTACCGAAGGCACGACGGACCTCCCGTCCATCGATCCCTCGTCGCTCGACGGCTTCCGGCAGAACAGCTGACCTGCCCTGCCGTCCTGCATACGTACGCCGCTGCCCGGCCCTCCTCACGGGAGCGCCGGGCAGCGGCGTACGTACCGGAACCGGCCGTCAGCGGACGAACACGCCCGCCTGCCCCGCCAGGTCGAGGAAGTACTGCGGCGCCAGCCCCAGCACCAGGGTCACGACCACGCCGACCGCGATGGCCGTCATGGTCAGCGGGCTGGGCACCGCCACCGTCGGGCCGTCCGCCTTCGGCTCGTTGAAGAACATCAGGACGATCACCCGGATGTAGAAGAACGCGGCGATCGCGGACGAGAGCACGCCGATCACGACCAGCCAGCCAGCGCCGCTCTCCGCCGCCGCCTTGAACACCGCGAACTTGCCCGCGAAACCCGAGGTCAGCGGGATACCGGCGAAGGCCAGCAGGAACACCGCGAAGACCGCGGCCACCAGCGGCGACCGCCGGCCCAGCCCCGCCCACTTGGCCAGCTGGGTCGCCTCGCCGCCCGCGTCCCGCACCAGCGTGACCACCGCGAACGCGCCGAGCGTCACGAAGGAGTACGCGAGCAGGTAGAAGAGGACCGAGGAGATGCCGTCCTCGCTGGCGGCGATCACACCGGCCAGGATGAACCCGGCATGCGCGATGGAGGAGTACGCCAGCAGCCGCTTCACATCGGTCTGGGTGACCGCGATCACCGCACCGGCCAGCATCGTCAGGATCGCCACGCCCCACATCACCGGGCGCCAGTCCCAGCGCAGGCCCGGCAGCGCGACGTACAGCAGCCGCAGCAGCGCGCCGAACGCGGCGACCTTCGTGGCGGCGGCCATGAAGCCGGTCACCGGAGTGGGCGCGCCCTGGTACACGTCCGGCGTCCACATGTGGAACGGCACGGCGCCGACCTTGAACAGCAGGCCCATGACCACCAGCGCGCCGCCGATCAGCAGCAGCGCGTCGTTGCCCATGGTGTCGGCGAGCGCCGGGTCGATCTGCTTGGCGCCGTCGCTGACCACCTCGGCGATGCCCGCGTACGTCACCGTGCCCGCGTAGCCGTACAGCAGGGCGACGCCGAACAGCAGGAACGCCGAGGAGAACGCGCCGAGCAGGAAGTACTTCACCGCCGACTCCTGCGAGAGCAGCCGCTGGCGGCGGGCCAGCGCGCACAGGATGTACAGCGGGAGGGAGAAGACCTCCAGCGCGATGAAGAGCGTCAGCAGGTCGTTGGCCGACGGGAAGACCAGCATGCCGCCGATCGCGAAGAGGGCGAGCGGGAAGACCTCGGTCGTGGTGAACCCGGCCTTCATGGCCGCCTTCTCGGCCTCGCCGCCGGGCACCGCCGCGCCCTGGGGCGCGAAGGAGTCCACCGGCCGGCCGTGCGCCGCGGGGTCGAGCCGGCGCTCGGCGAAGGTGAAGACCGCGACCAGCGAGACCAGCAGGATCGTGCCCTGCAGGAAGAGTGCCGGGCCGTCCACCGCGAGCGCGCCCATCGCGGCGACATGTGCCTTCGTCGTGCCGAAGCCGCCCGCCGCGAGGCCGATGACCGCGGCGAACGCGGCGGCCAGCGCCACCACCGTCAGCAGCACCTGCGCGTGGTACCGGCCGCGGCGCGCCCAGAATGCCTCGATCACCACGCCGAGCACCGCCGCGCCGAGCACGATGAGGGTGGGCGCCAGCTGGGCGTACTCGATGTGCGGCGCCGGGATCCGCCCCGGGCCGTCGGGGGCGAAGGGGGAGCCGGCCGCCCCTTCCGCCATCGTCCACAGACTGTGGACCGCTGCCACGGATGTCACTTCGCGGCCTCCGCATCTCGATCGGTACCGGCCTCACGCGGCTCGGCGTTGACCCGGACGTCGGGCTTGGGGTCCTGCTGGTCCACGACGGACAGGGTGTGGTCCACCGCGGGGTTCACCAGGTCGGTCAGCGGCTTCGGGTAGACGCCGAGGAAGAGCAGCAGCGCGATCAGCGGCGCCACCACCACCAGTTCCCGGGCCTTGAGGTCGGGCATGCCCCGCACCTCGGCCTTGACCGGCCCGGTCATCGTGCGCTGGTAGAGCACGAGGACGTACAGCGCGGCCAGCACGATGCCCGCCGTGGCGATGATGCCGATGACGGGATACCGGCTGAACGTGCCGACCAGGACCAGGAACTCGCTGACGAACGGCGCGAGGCCGGGCAGCGAGAGGGTGGCGAGGCCGCCGATCAGGAACGTGCCGGCCAGCACCGGGGCGACCTTCTGCACACCGCCGTAGTCACCGATGATCCGGGAGCCGCGGCGGGAGATCAGGAAGCCGGCGACCAGCATCAGCGCGGCGGTGGAGATGCCGTGGTTGACCATGTAGAGCGTCGCGCCGCCCTGGCCCTGGCTCGTCATCGCGAAGATGCCCAGGATGATGAAGCCGAAATGGGAGATGGAGGCGTACGCGACCAGGCGCTTGATGTCCTTCTGGGCGACCGCGAGCAGCGCGCCGTACAGAATGCTGACCAGCGCCAGTACGAGGATCACCGGCGTCGCCCACTTGCTGGCCTCGGGGAAGAGCTGGAGGCAGAAGCGGAGCATCGCGAACGTGCCGACCTTGTCGACCACCGCGGTGATCAGCACGGCGACCGGTGCGGTGGACTCGCCCATGGCGCCCGGCAGCCAGGTGTGCAGCGGCCACAGCGGCGCCTTCACCGCGAAGGCGAAGAAGAAGCCGAGGAAGAGCAGCCGCTCCGTGGTCGCGCCCATGGTCAGCTCGCCGGCCGCGCGGGCCTCGACGATCTGCTGGAGCGAGAAGGTGCCCGTGCCGATCTGGTCGGCGGTGACGGCGTACAGGCCGATCACCGCGGCCAGCATGATCAGACCGCCGGCGAGGTTGTACAGCAGGAACTTCACCGCGGCGGACGAACGCCGGGCCGCGCTCTCCGTCGCGCCCTGGCCGTCGGCCCGGTCCCCGAAGCCGCCGATGAGGAAGTACATCGGGATGAGCATGGCTTCGAAGAAGATGTAGAAGACGAAGACGTCGGTGGCCTCGAAAGAGATGATCACCATCGCCTCGACGGCGAGGATCAGCGCGAAGAAGCCCTGGGTCGGGCGCCAGCGCTTGGTGGTCTCCTTCTCCAGCGCGTCCGCGTCGTGCCAGCCCGCGAGGATCACGAACGGGATCAGCAGCGCGGTCAGCGCGATCAGCGCGACCGCGATGCCGTCCACGCCGAGCTCGTACCGGACACCGAAGTCGGCGATCCAGGCGTACGACTCGGTGAGCTGGAACGGGCCCTTGGCGCCGGGATCGAAGCGGACCGCGATCACCAGTGCCAGCGCCAGCGTGGCCAGTGAGAAGAGCAGGGCCAGCCACTTGGCGGCGGTGCGCTTCGCGGCGGGCACCGCGGCCGTGGCGACCGCGCCGATCGCCGGCACTGCCGCGGCGGCCGTCAGCAGGGGAAACGACATGGCTCAGACACCCCTCATCAGCAGGGTCGCGAAGACCAGCACCGCGGCGCCGCCCAGCATCTGGAGGGCGTAGGAGCGGACGTAACCGGTCTGCAGGCGGCGCAGCCGGCCGGAGAGACCGCCGACCGACACCGCGGTGCCGTTGACCGCGCCGTCGACGACGCTCTCGTCGATCCGGACCAGCGCCCGGGTCAGTTCCGCACCGCCGCGGACCAGTACGACGTGGTTGAAGTCGTCCTGGAGCAGGTCGCGGCGGGCGGCGCGGGTGAGGAACGAGCCGCGCGGCGCGACGGCCGGGACGGGCTTGCGGCCGTACTGCAGCCAGGCGAGGCCGACACCGATCAGCAGCACCACGATCGTCGAGCCGGTCACCGCCGCGGCGCTGAGCGGGGAGTGGCCGTGCTCGAAGGCGGTGACCGGCTCGAGCCAGTGCACGAACGCCTCGTTGATGCTGAACAGGCCGCCCGCGAAGACCGACCCGAAGGCCAGCACGATCATCGGGATCGTCATGGACTTCGGCGACTCGTGCGGGTGCGGCGGCGTGTACTCGCCACGCGTCTCGGCGGCGGGCTCCACGCTCGGCTGGTCCGGCGACGGGGTCGGGGCCTTGCGCCAGCGCTCCTCGCCGAAGAACGTCATCAGCATCACGCGCGTCATGTAGAACGCGGTGATCCCGGCACCCAGCAGGGTGGCCGTGCCCAGGATCCAGCCCTGGGCACCGCCGCTGGCGAACGCCGCCTCGATGATCTTGTCCTTGGAGAAGAAGCCGGACAGGCCGGGGAAGCCGATGATGGCGAGGTAGCCGAGGCCGAACGTCACGAAGGTGACCGGCATGTACTTCCGCAGGCCGCCGTAGCGGCGCATGTCCACCTCGTCGTTCATCCCGTGCATCACGGAACCGGCGCCGAGGAAGAGGCCCGCCTTGAAGAAGCCGTGGGTGACCAGGTGCATGATGGCGAAGGCGTACCCGATCGGCCCCAGCCCCGCCGCGAGGATCATGTACCCGATCTGCGACATGGTCGAGCCCGCGAGGGCCTTCTTGATGTCGTCCTTCGCGCAACCGACGATCGCACCGAAGAGCAGCGTGACCGCGCCGACCGCGACCACGGCCGTCTGCGCATCGGGCGCGGCATTGAAGATCGCGCCGGAGCGGGTGATCAGGTAGACCCCCGCGGTGACCATGGTGGCGGCGTGGATCAGGGCCGAGACCGGGGTCGGGCCCTCCATCGCGTCACCGAGCCAGGACTGCAGCGGCACCTGGGCCGACTTGCCGCAGGCGGCCAGCAGCAGCATCAGCCCGATGGCGGTGAGCATGCCCTCGCTCGTCTGGCTCGCCGCGCCCAGCACCGGCCCGAAGGCGAACGTCCCGAAGGTGGTGAACATCAGCATGATCGCGATGGACAGGCCGACGTCACCGACACGGTTGACGAGGAACGCCTTCTTGGCGGCCGTCGCCGCGCTCGGCTTGTGCTGCCAGAACCCGATGAGGAGGTACGAGGCGAGGCCGACGCCCTCCCAGCCGACGTACAGCAGGAGGTAGTTGTCGGCGAGGACGAGCAGCAGCATCGCCGCGAGGAAGAGGTTCAGATAGCCGAAGAAGCGGCGGCGCCGCTCGTCGTGCTCCATGTAGCCGATCGAGTAGAGGTGGATCAGCGATCCGACACCGGTGATCAGCAGGACGAAGGTCATCGACAACTGGTCGAGCTGGAAGGCGATGTCGGCCTGGAAGCCGCCCACCGGGATCCAGCTGAAGAGGTGCTGGTGCAGGGCGCGGTCCTCGGCGCCCCTGCCCAGCATGTCGGTGAACAGCACCAGGCCGATGACGAACGACACCACCGCGAGCAGGGTGCCGAGCCAGTGGCCCGTACGGTCCAGGCGTTTGCCGCCGCAGAGCAGCACGGCCGCACCGACCAGTGGTGCCCCGACGAGCAGCGCGATCAGAGATTCCACGAGTGCGACCCCTTACAGCTTCATCAGGCTGGCGTCGTCGACCGAGGCCGTATGGCGGGTACGGAAGATCGTGACGATGATCGCCAGGCCGACCACGACCTCGGCCGCGGCGACGACCATCGTGAAGAACGCGATGATCTGGCCGTCCAGATTTCCGTGCAGCCGCGAGAAGGCCACGAAGGCGAGGTTGCAGGCGTTCAGCATCAGCTCGACGCACATGAAGAGCACGATGGCGTTCCGCCTGATCAGCACCCCGGCCGCGCCGATGGTGAAGAGCAGCGCCGCCAGATAGAGGTAGTTGACCGGGTTCATCGCGTGGCCTCCTCGCCGCGCTCCAGTGCCTGCTCGCCCCTCTTCGGGTCCTCACCGCGCTCCAGCCACTCCGAGGAGCGCCGCTCCAGCGCCGCCAGCTCGGCCAGCGACTCCCCGGAGACGTCCCGGATCTGGCCCCGCTTGCGCAGGGTCGGATTGACGGTGAGCTCGGAGGGGGTGCCGTCGGGCAGCAGGCCTGGCACGTCGACCGCGTTGTGGCGGGCGTACACACCCGGTGCCGGCAGCGGCGTGACCTGGGTGCCTTCGCGTACCCGGCGCTCGGCCTGCTCGCGCTGGGTCTTGGCCCGCTCGGTGCGCTCCTTGTGCGTCAGCACCATCGCACCGACCGCCGCGGTGATCAGCAGCGCGCCGGTGATCTCGAAGGCGAAGACGTACTTGGTGAAGATGAGCGCCGCCAGGCCCTGGACGTTCCCGCCGGCGTTGGCCTCGGCCAGGCCGTTGAAGTGGCGCACCGAGGCGTTGCCGAGGCCGGCGATCAGCAGGATGCCGAAGCCGAGCCCGGCGCCGGCCGCCAGCCAGCGCTGCCCCTTGAGCGTCTCCTTGAGGGAGTCCGCCGCGGTCACGCCGACCAGCATGACCACGAAGAGGAAGAGCATCATGATCGCGCCGGTGTAGACGACGACCTGGACGATGCCGAGGAAGTACGCGCCGTTGGCGAGGTAGAAGACCGCCAGGATGATCATGGTGCCGGCGAGCGAGAGGGCGCTGTGCACCGCCCGCTTCATCAGGACCGTGGCGAGCGCGCCGATGACGGCGACCGTGCCGAGGATCCAGAACTGCACGGCCTCGCCGGTGGAGGTGGCCGAGGCCGCGGCCAGCAGCGTGCTGCTCATGCCTCCACCCCCGTACCCGCGGGGCGCTCACCGGCGGGGGCGGGGGTCTCGGGGAGCCCCGCCGGACACTCGCCCTTGCTGACCGCCACCTGCCGCTCCGTGCCCGGCGCGGCCTCGGTCACCAGGCCGTTGTAGTAGTCCTTCTCCGTCATCCCGGGAAAGATCGCGTGCGGGCTGTCGACCATGCCCTCCTCCAGCCCCGCGAGCAGCTCCTCCTTGGTGTAGATGAGGGACTCGCGGGTGCGGTCGGCGAGCTCGTACTCGTTCGTCATCGTGAGCGCCCGGGTGGGGCACGCCTCGACGCACAGGCCGCAGAGGATGCAGCGGAGGTAGTTGATCTGGTAGACGCGGCCGTACCGCTCGCCGGGCGAGTACCGCTCCTCGTCGGTGTTGTCCGCGCCCTCCACGTAGATGGCGTCGGCCGGGCAGGCCCAGGCGCAGAGCTCGCAGCCCACGCACTTCTCCAGGCCGTCCGGATGGCGGTTGAGCTGGTGCCGGCCGTGGAAACGAGGCGCGGTCGGCTTCTTCTCCTCCGGGTACTGCTCGGTGAGCCGCTTCTTGAACATGGCCTTGAAGGTCACGCCGAAGCCGGCCACCGGATTCTGGAAGTCAGACACCACTGGCCCCCTTTCCGCGGTCGTTCCCGTTTTCGTCACTGTCAGTATTCACGCCGCCACTGACAATCAGCTCGCGATCTTGGTGCCGCGGCCGCCGCCGTGGCACCGGCGGCAGGCTCTGGCCGGGCAGGGGCGGTACGGGGAAACCGCCCGCCATCGCGTCGAAGGGCTCCTCGGCGAGGGGCTTCTCCTCCTCCTTCTCGCCCTTGCGGAAGAAGTCCGCGACGAGGGAGATCAGCAGCAGGGCCACCGCGGCGCCGCCGACGTACAGCACGATCCGCTGGAAGTCGTAGCCCTCGTTGCGCAGCGCCCGCACGGTCGCGACCAGCATCAGCCAGACCATCGAGACCGGGATCAGGACCTTCCAGCCCAGCTTCATGAACTGGTCGTAGCGGACGCGTGGGAGCGTGCCGCGCAGCCAGATGAAGAAGAACAGCAGCAGCTGGATCTTGATGGTGAACCAGAGCAGCGGCCACCAGCCGTGGTTCGCGCCCTCCCAGAAGGTGCTGATCGGCCAGGGGGCGCGCCAGCCGCCGAGGAAGAGGGTGACCGCGACCGCCGAGACGGTGACCATGTTGACGTACTCGGCGAGCATGAACATCGCGAACTTGATGGAGGAGTACTCGGTGTTGAAGCCGCCGACCAGGTCGCCTTCGGACTCCGGCATGTCGAACGGCGCGCGGTTGGTCTCGCCGACCATCGCCACGATGTAGATCAGGAAGGAGACCGGCAGCAGCGCGACGTACCAGGTGCTCTGCTGTCCGTCGACGATCGCCGAGGTGGACATCGAGCCGGAGTAGAGGAACACCGACGCGAAGGCCATGCCCATCGCGATCTCGTAGCTGATCATCTGGGCGCACGAGCGGAGCCCGCCGAGCAGCGGGTACGTCGAGCCCGAGGACCAGCCCGCGAGCACGATGCCGTAGATGCCGACCGAGGCCGTGGCGAGGATGTAGAGGATGCCGATCGGCAGGTCGGTGAGCTGCATCGGGGTGCGGTGCCCGAAGATCGAGACCTGGTTGTCGGCCGGGCCGAACGGGATGACGGCGAACGCCATGAACGCCGGGATGGCCGCGACGATCGGGGCGAGGACGTACACCGCCTTGTCGGCCCGCTTGACGACCAGGTCTTCCTTGAGCATCAGCTTCACGCCGTCGGCGAGGGACTGGAGCATGCCCCAGGGACCGTGCCGGTTGGGCCCGATGCGCAGCTGCATCCAGGCGACGACCTTGCGCTCCCAGACGATCGAGAAGAGCACGGTCAGCATCAGGAACGCGAAGCAGAAGACCGCCTTGATGACCACCAGCCACCACGGGTCACGCCCGAAGACGCTCAGGTCCTCGGCGGCCAGCGCGACGCGGTCCGCGACGGGCGCCAGCTGTTCCACCGCGAGGTTCATCATTCCGCCACCTCCGTGCCGGCCGCCGGGGCCGCCGGGCCCGTGGTCTTCGCGGCGACCGTCACCAGGTCACCGGGGTTGGCTCCGGTGTCGTGCGGGACGCCGCCGCCCTGGGAGTTGAGCGGCAGCCACACCACCCGGTCGGGCATCTCGCTGACCTGGAGGGGGAACGTCACCGCGCCGTACGGCCCGGTGACCTGTACCTCCGCACCGTCCTTGAGGCCCGCCTCGGCGGCGGTGGCGGCGGACATCCGGGCCACCGCCGCGTGCCGGGTGCCGGCCAGCGCGGGGTCGCCCTCCTGCAGCCGCCCGAGGTCCAGCAGCAGCCGGTGTCCGGCGAGCACCGCCTCGCCCGCGCCGGGCCGGGGCAGCGCCCGCGCCTCGGTGCCGGCGAGCACGTCACCGGTGGCACGCGGCCCGTCCCAGCCGCCGAGCCGGTCCAGCTCCGCGCGTACGGCGCGCACGTCCGGCAGCGCCAGACCCGGTACGGAGTCGTCCGCCACGGACATCGCGTCCGCGAGCATGTGCAGCACCCGGGCGTCGGGGAGCAGATGGCGGCGCGTCATCTGGTCCGGCTTGAGCGCGGCCTCGAAGGGCCGTGCCCGCCCCTCCCAGTTGAGGAACGTGCCCGCCTTCTCCACCACGGCCGCCACCGGCAGCACCACGTCGGCGCGGCGGGTCACCTCGCTCGGCCGCTGCTCCAGGCTGACCAGGAAGCCGACGGCGTCCAGCGCCTCGACCGCGCGCCGCGGGTCGGGCAGGTCCTCGACCCCGACACCGGCCACCACCAGGGCGTTCAGCTCGCCGGTGGCCGCGGCCTCCAGGATCTGGCCGGTGTCCCGGCCGTGCCGGTGCGGCAGCGCGGCCACGCCCCAGGCGCGGGCGACCTCGTCACGGGCCCGCGGGTCCGTCGCGGGCCGGCCGCCGGGCAGCAGCCCGGGGAGCGCGCCCGCCTCGACGGCGCCCCGCTCGCCGGCCCGGCGCGGGATCCAGACGAGCTGTGCGCCGGTGGCCGAGGCGGCACGTACGGCGGCGGTCAGCGCCCCCGGTACCGCGGCCAGCCGCTCGCCGACGACGATCACCGAGCCCTCGGCCCGCAGCGCCTCGGCCGCGGCCCGGCCCTCACCTTCGAGCCCGACCCCGCCCGCCAGTGCGTCCAGCCACTCCGTCTCCGTGCCGGGCGCGGCCGGCAGCAGCGTGCCGCCCGCCTTGATGAGCCCCCGGGTGGCGTACGAAGCGAGCCCGAAGGTCCGCTGCCCGTTCTTGCGGTGCGCCTTGCGCAGCCTCAGGAAGACGCCGGGTGCCTCCTCCTCGGCCTCGATGCCCGCCAGCAGGACGGCGGGCGCCGCCTCCAGGGAGCGGTGGGTGACTCCCGCCCCGTCCAGGTCGCGGCCGGAGCCCGCCACTCGTGCGGCGAGGAAGTCGGCCTCCTCGGAGCTGTGCGCCCGGGCCCGGAAGTCGATGTCGTGGGTGTCCAGGACGGTCCGGGCGAACTTGGCGTACGCGTAGGAGTCCTCGACGGTGAGCCGGCCGCCGGTCAGCACCCCGGCCCGGCCGCGTGCCGCGAGCAGCCCGCGTGCCGCGGCCTCCAGCGCCTCGGGCCAGCTGGCCGGGGTCAGTTCACCGGAGGACGCGTCCCGGACGAGCGGCGTCTCCAGCCGGTCGGGCAGCTGCCCGTACCGGAAGGCGAACCGCCCCTTGTCGCAGATCCACTCCTCGTTGACCTCGGGGTCGTCGGCGGCGAGCCGCCGCATGACCTTGCCGCGCCGGTGGTCCGTACGCGTCGCGCAGCCGCCCGCGCAGTGCTCGCACACGGACGGCGAGGAGACCAGGTCGAAGGGGCGGGAGCGGAAGCGGTACGCCGCCGAGGTGAGCGCGCCGACCGGGCAGATCTGGATGGTGTTGCCGGAGAAGTACGACTCGAACGGGTCGCCCTCGCCCGTACCGACCTGCTGGAGCGCGCCGCGCTCGATCAGCTCGATCATCGGGTCGCCGGCGATCTGGTTCGAGAAGCGGGTGCAGCGGGCGCACAGCACGCAGCGCTCACGGTCCAGCAGCACCTGCTTCGAGATCGGCACCGGCTTCTCGTAGGTGCGCTTCTTGCCCTCGAAGCGCGTGTCGGCCTGTCCGGCGGACATGGCCTGGTTCTGCAGCGGGCACTCACCGCCCTTGTCGCAGACCGGGCAGTCCAGCGGGTGGTTGATCAGCAGCAGTTCCATGACGCCGCGCTGGGCCTTGTCGGCGACCGGCGAGGTGAGCTGGGACTTCACGACCATGCCGTCGGTGCAGGTGATCGTGCAGGACGCCATGGGCTTGCGCTGGCCCTCGACCTCGACGATGCACTGGCGGCAGGCGCCGGCCGGGTCGAGCAGCGGATGGTCGCAGAAGCGCGGGATCTCGATGCCGAGCATCTCGGCGGCCCGGATGACCAGGGTGCCCTTGGGCACGCTGATCTCGATGCCGTCGATGGTCAGCGTGACGAGGTCTTCGGGCGGGACCGCCGCCTCGCCGCCCCCGGAGGGCGCGTTGTTAGTGGTCACTGTCATGCGTTCACCTCCAGGTGCGCATCGGCCCAAGCGGTGGACCTGGCCGGATCGAAGGGGCAGCCCTTGCCGGTGACGTGCTGCTCGTACTCCGCGCGGAAGTACTTGAGCGAGGAGAAGATCGGGGAGGCGGCGCCGTCACCGAGGGCGCAGAAGGACTTGCCGTTGATGTTGTCGGCGATGTCGTTCAGCTTGTCGAGGTCTTCCATGCGGCCCTGGCCTGCCTCGATGTCGCGCAGCAGCTGGACGAGCCAGTACGTGCCTTCACGGCAGGGCGTGCACTTACCGCACGATTCATGCGCATAAAACTCTGTCCAGCGCGTCACGGCCCGTACGACGCAGGTCGTCTCGTCGAAGCACTGGAGGGCCTTGGTGCCGAGCATCGAGCCGGCCGCGCCGACGCCCTCGTAGTCCAGCGGGACGTCCAGGTGCTCGTCGGTGAACATCGGCGTCGAGGAGCCGCCGGGGGTCCAGAACTTCAGGCGGTGGCCCGGCCGGATGCCGCCGCTCATGTCGAGCAGCTGGCGCAGCGTGATGCCCAAGGGGGCTTCGTACTGGCCGGGGTTGGTGACGTGGCCGCTGAGCGAGTAGAGCGTGAAGCCCGGGGACTTCTCGCTGCCCATGGAGCGGAACCACTCCTTGCCCCGGTTCATGAGGGCGGGAACCGACGCGATGGACTCGACGTTGTTCACGACGGTGGGGCAGGCGTAGAGGCCGGCCACGGCGGGGAAGGGGGGACGCAGCCGGGGCTGTCCGCGACGGCCCTCCAGGGAGTCCAGCAGCGCGGTCTCCTCGCCGCAGATGTACGCGCCCGCACCCGCGTGCACGGTGAGTTCGAGGTCCAGACCGGGCCCCAGGGCGTCCTTGCCGAGGTATCCCGCCGCGTAGGCCTCCCGTACGGCCTCGTGCAGCCGCCGCAGGACGGGGACGGTCTCCCCGCGCAGGTAGATGAACGCGTGATGCGACCTGATCGCATGGCAGGCGATGATGATCCCCTCGATGAGGGAATGCGGGTTCGCGAAGAGGAGCGGGATGTCCTTGCAGGTCCCGGGCTCCGACTCGTCGGCGTTGACCACAAGATAGTGCGGCTTGCCGTCGCCCTGCGGGATGAACTGCCACTTCATGCCGGTCGGGAAGCCCGCGCCGCCACGGCCGCGCAGCCCCGCGTCCTTCACGTACGCGATGACGTCGTCCGGGGCCATGGCGAGCGCCTTGCGTGCGCCTTCGTAGCCCTCGTGCCGCCGGTAGGTCTCCAGGGTCCAGGAGTTCGGCTGGTCCCAGAAGGCCGACAGCACGGGGGCGAGCAGCTTCTCCGGGCTGGTCTCGTTGATCTCGGTCGCCAACGTCATCACTCCCCCTCCTCGGCGACAGGTCCGGACGCGATGTCGCCGCGGGGCGGAGCCCCTCCACCCGGGGCGGTGGGGGGAGAAGGGTTGGCCGGATCGGAGGCCGAGGTGTCCCGCGGCGCGTCGTGCGAGCTGGGGTGGGTCGCCGGCGCCTCCCCCGCCGCCCCGGCCGCCGGGGCCTCCTCCGTCGGGTGCGCGCCGTCGCGCGGGGCGACGACGTGGTCGGTGCCGCCCGGCAGCGCCTCGCCCCTGGCGAGCCGGAGCCCGGCCAGCGAGGCGGGGCCCGCGCCGCCGCTCGCCTCGACCGCGCCCTCGCGCCCGTCGGGGAAGCCGGCCAGGATGCGGGCGGTCTCCTTGAACGTGCACAGCGGCGCGCCGCGGGTGGGGGTCACGGGCCGCCCGGCGCGCAGGTCGTCCACGAGCCGCTTGGCGGACTCGGGCGTCTGGTTGTCGAAGAACTCCCAGTTGACCATCACGACGGGCGCGAAGTCGCAGGCGGCGTTGCACTCGATGTGTTCGAGGGTGACCTTGCCGTCGGCGGTGGTCTCGTTGTTGCCGACGCCGAGGTGCTCCTTCAGCTCGTCGAAGATCGCGTCGCCGCCCATGACCGCGCAGAGCGTGTTGGTGCAGACCCCGACCTGGTAGTCGCCGGAGGGCTTGCGGCGGTACATCGTGTAGAAGGTCGAGACCGCGGTGACCTCGGCGGTGGTGAGGTCCAGCATCTCGGCGCAGAAGCGGATGCCCGTACGGGTGACGTGCCCTTCCTCGGACTGGACGAGGTGCAGCAGCGGCAGCAGCGCGGAGCGCGAGCCGGGGTAGCGGGCGATCACCTCCTTGGCGTCCGCTTCGAGCCGGGCCCGTACGTCGGCCGGGTAATCGGGGGCGGGGAGCTGCGGCATCCCCAAACTGACGTCTGTCACCGGTCGACGCCTCCCATCACGGGGTCGATGGACGCGACGGCGACGATGACGTCGGCGACCTGGCCGCCTTCGCACATGGCCGCCATGGCCTGCAGATTGGTGAACGACGGGTCGCGGAAGTGGACGCGGTAGGGGCGGGTGCCGCCGTCGCTGACCGCGTGCACGCCCAGTTCGCCCTTGGGGGACTCCACGGCCACGTAGGCCTGTCCCGGCGGGACCCGGAAGCCCTCCGTCACCAGCTTGAAGTGGTGGATCAGGGCCTCCATGGAGGTGCCCATGATCTTCTTGATGTGGTCCAGGGAGTTGCCGAGGCCGTCCGGGCCGAGCGCGAGCTGCGCGGGCCAGGCGATCTTCTTGTCCCCGACCATGACCGGGCCGGGCTCCAGCCGGTCCAGGCACTGCTCGATGATCCGCAGCGACTGCCGCATCTCCTCCAGGCGGAGCAGGAAGCGGCCGTACGCGTCGCAGGTGTCGGTGGTCGGTACCTCGAAGTCGTAGGTCTCGTAGCCGCAGTACGGGTCGGTCTTGCGCAGGTCGTGCGGGAGGCCCGCGGAGCGGAGGACCGGCCCGGTGGCGCCGGTGGCCAGGCAGCCGGCCAGGTCCAGGTAGCCGACGTCCTGCATGCGGCCCTTGAAGACCGGGTTGCCGGTGGCGAGCTTGTCGTACTCCGGGAGGTTCTTGCGCATCTTCTTCACGAAGGCGCGTACCTGGTCGACGGTGCCGGGCGGCAGGTCCTGGGCGAGGCCGCCGGGCCGGACGTACGCGTGGTTCATGCGCAGGCCGGTGATCAGCTCGTAGATGTCCAGGACCAGTTCGCGGTCGCGGAAGCCGTAGATCATGATCGTGGTGGCGCCGAGCTCCATGCCGCCGGTGGCGATGCACACCAGGTGCGAGGAGAGCCGGTTCAGCTCCATCAGCAGCACGCGGATGACCGAAGCGCGGTCCGGTACGTCGTCGGTGATGCCGAGCAGCTTCTCCACGGCCAGGCAGTACGCCGTCTCGTTGAAGAACGGCGTCAGGTAGTCCATCCGCGTGACGAAGGTCGTGCCCTGGGTCCACGTGCGGTATTCGAGGTTCTTCTCGATGCCGGTGTGGAGGTAGCCGATGCCGCAGCGGGCCTCGGTGACGGTCTCGCCGTCGATCTCCAGGATGAGCCGGAGCACGCCGTGCGTGGAGGGGTGCTGCGGGCCCATGTTGACGACGATGCGCTCGTCGTCGGCCTTGGCGGCGGCCTCGGCGACCTCGTCCCAGTCGCCGCCGGTCACCGTGTAGACGGTGCCTTCCGTGGTCTCACGGGGAGTCGCATGGGAAGTGGACGAAGTGGACATCAGCTGTACGACCTCCGCTGGTCGGGAGCCGGGATCTGGGCGCCCTTGTACTCGACGGGGATGCCGCCGAGCGGGTAGTCCTTGCGCTGCGGGAAGCCCTGCCAGTCGTCCGGCATCATGATCCGGGTGAGCGCCGGGTGGCCGTCGAAGACGAGGCCGAAGAAGTCGTAGACCTCGCGCTCGTGCCAGTCGTTGGTCGGGTAGACGGCGACGACCGACGGGATGTGCGGGTCGGCGTCGGGCGCGGAGACCTCCAGCCGGATCAGCCGGGTGTGGGTGATCGACCGCAGGTGGTAGACGGCGTGCAGCTCGCGGCCCTTGTCGCCGGGGAAGTGCACGGCGCTGACGCCGGTGCACAGCTCGAAGCGGAGGGCCGGGTCGTCGCGGAGCGTCTTCGCGACGACCGGGAGGTACTCCCGCTCGATGTGGAACGTCAGCTCGCCGCGGTCGACGACGGTCTTCTCGATGACGTTCTCGGGGACCAGCCCCTGTTCCTCCAGCGCGCCTTCGAGCTCGTCCGCGACCTCGTCGAACCACCCCCCGTACGGCCGGGAGGTGGCTCCGGGCAGCCGTACGGTCCGTACGAGGCCGCCGTAGCCGGAGGTGTCGCCGCCGTTGTTCGCGCCGAACATGCCGCGGCGGACGCCGATGACCTCGCCGTGGTCGCCGCGCTGGCCGGGGAGGTTCTGCGCGTTGAGGTCCTTGTCCGGGTTGACCCCGTTGGCCCCCGTGCCGTGCGTGCCCTTGTCCGGGTTGCTCACCGCAGCAGCCCCTTCATCTCGATCGTCGGGAGTGCCTTGAGCGCCGCCTCCTCCGCCTCGCGGGCCGCTTCCTCGGCGTTGACCCCGAGCTTGGCGCCCTGGATCTTCTCGTGGAGCTTGAGGATGGCGTCCATCAGCATCTCCGGGCGGGGCGGGCAGCCCGGGAGGTAGATGTCGACCGGGACGATGTGGTCGACGCCCTGCACGATGGCGTAGTTGTTGAACATGCCGCCCGACGAGGCGCAGACGCCCATGGAGATGACCCACTTCGGGTTCGGCATCTGGTCGTAGACCTGCCGCAGGACGGGCGCCATCTTCTGGCTGACCCGGCCGGCGACGATCATCAGGTCGGCCTGCCGCGGGGAGCCGCGGAAGACCTCCATGCCGAAGCGGGCCAGGTCGTAGCGGCCGGCGCCGGTGGTCATCATCTCGATGGCGCAGCACGCGAGCCCGAACGTCGCCGGGAAGACCGATGACTTGCGCACCCAGCCCGCGGCCTGTTCGACGGTGCTCAGCAGAAAGCCGCTGGGCAGCTTCTCTTCCAGTCCCATTGGGTGACCCCTAGTCCCATTCCAGGCCGCCGCGGCGCCAGACGTAGGCGTAGGCGACGAAGACGGTGAGCGCGAAGAGCAGCATCTCGACGAGCCCGAACAGCCCCAGGGCGTCGAAGGTGACGGCCCAGGGGTAGAGGAAGACGATCTCGATGTCGAAGACGATGAAGAGCATCGCCGTCAGGTAGTACTTGATCGGAAAGCGACCGCCGCCTGAAGGCTGTGGGGTCGGCTCGATCCCGCACTCGTACGCCTCGAGCTTGGCCCGGTTGTAGCGCCTGGGTCCGACGAGCGTGGCCATGACGACGGAGAAGATCGCAAAGCCTGCCCCGAGGGCTCCCAGTACGAGGATGGGCGCATAGGCGTTCACCGTCCTCGCTCCCTTCAGTCGACGATGACTGGTTGGCGGTCCGGCCCCGGGCCCGTTCACTCCTCGACGGGACTCGACAGAGATCGCGTCTATGTGAGGCAGTTCACAAGCCCTGGCCGCCTGCATCCTATGCCCGTACGTCTGTGATCTGCGACACGGGGTGCGACAACGGCTTTGTGATCTCCACCACCTGACGAAGGATCATGAAGTCGGATGAGCGGTGATCTTCGCACCGGAAGCGTCCGGGTGATCACTTCACGTGACAAAATCAGCGGTCGCCGCTGGTCAGAGCGGTGCCTCCTCTATCAAGAGCTACGCAGCGCAAGCAAATTGGCGCTGGACGGCGTCAACTGATAGCGCTCACCCATCCGTCCGCGTGACCCAGTCGTGACCTCGCCGTGATCGCCGGTACGTGCATCGCTTCACGAGCGCACCCCACGAGGACATAACGGTCACTCAAGAGTGAGCTATCCCACGCGTTTCACATCTCTAAAACCTTGACGGTCGGGAAGCCTTGGCGTGTCGGTTGCGAAGGTGCTAAGTGCCGTGCTGATGCGCATCGAGCGGTAAATGCCGTGCACAGGAACATGATCACGAAATTCGGACACGCCCACGCCCGGCTCACGCCTGGCCGATTGGCCCGTTTTGTTCACCGTGTACGCGTCAAAAGTGGTGCACACCACCTTTGTTGGCAGCAACCTGTGGCTCCTGATAGCCGTGGTGCCATGTCCCCGAACGCACTCATACCCAGCCACCGGAAGCCCCGCCGCTCCGCGACCTCGCGGGCCGTGCGCGCAGGGTTCACCGGTGGCATCCTCACGCTGGCGGTGACCGGTACCGCCGTTCCCGCGAACGCCAACGGTGAGAAGCCGGCCTCCGAGACCCAGGAGCTGCCGACCATCACCGCCGAGCTCGCGACGTCCGTGGCGAAGACCGCGGACACCACCCAGCAGGTGGCGGACCAGTACGAGCTGCAGGCAGCGCAGGACTCGGTCTTCTCCAAGGCCGACAAGGCCGCGCAGAAGGCCAAGGACAAGGCCGTCGAGGCCAAGCGCAAGGAAGAAGCCGAGAAGAAGGCCGCAGCGGCCCGCAAGGCCAAGGAGGCCGAGCAGGCCCGCGCCTCGCGCTCCGCCGACCGCGGACCGCTCCTCTCCGCCTCCGCCTCGGTGGACACCGGCTCGCTCTCCGGCTCCACCGCCTCCCTGGTGGACTTCCTCAAGGCCCAGGTCGGCAAGGCCTACGTGAGCGGCGCGACCGGCCCGTCCGCGTACGACTGCTCCGGCCTCACCCAGGCCGCCTTCCGGCAGATCGGCATCGACCTGCCGCGCGTCTCCCAGGACCAGTCGACCGCCGGCACCCAGGTGGGCCTGGACAGCCTCCAGGTGGGCGACATCCTCTACTGGGGCAGCGCGGGCAGCGCGTACCACGTCGCGGTCTACATCGGCGGCGGCCAGTTCATCGGCGCGCAGAACTCCAGCACGGGCGTCGTGCAGCGCGACATGAGCTACGACCAGCCGACGGGCGCCGTCCGCGTCCGCTGACGCCCCTCAGGGCTCGCACGCACACGGCGAAAGGGCCGTCGTCCCCCCGCTCGGGACGACGGCCCTTTCGCCGTACTTCGAGGCTTTCGCCCGTTCCTGTGCGCCCTACTGGCGCGGCTTGACCTCGGCCATCTCGCCCCAGCCGGTGCCCTCGGTCTCGACGTTGATGATCTCCGGGGTGCTCGCGACGAGGCCGGACATCAGCTCGATGGCCTCCTTGAAGTGGTCGGACTGGACGTGCGCCACGCCGGCCTCCTGGTCCGCGAACGCCTCCAGCAGCACGAACTGGTCCGGGTTCTCGACGCTCCGGGACCACTCGAAGAAGATGTTGCCCGGCTCCGCGCGGGTGGCGAGCGTGAAGGGCTCGGTCAGCGACAGCCACTGGTCGCTCTTCTCCGGCCGGACGGTGAACTTCACAGCGATGAAAATCATGCGACCACTGTGCGCCGCTGACGCCCTCGCCGCGAGCCGACGTGCCCGCCATTCCACCGCTGCCGGAAAACCCGCTGCCGGAAAACCCGCTGCCGGTCCGCCGGCCCCGGCCGGTCAGGCCCCGGCCGCGGCGCGGATCAGTACGGACGCCAGTTCGCCCCGGCGCGCGGGGTAGTCCGCGGTCGGCAGCGACACCGACAGCGCGCGGACGGAGCCGTCGGGCCCCTCGCCCGGGAGGCGGACGGCGAGACAGGTGTGGGCCGGATCGGTCTCCCCGACCGACACGGCGAGCCCGTCCCGGCGCACCCGGGCCAGCTCCGCCTCGAAGCGCTCGGGCGAGGTGATCGTACGGTCGGTCAGCCGGGGCAGCCCGTGCGCGGCGAGGTAGCGGCGGCGCGCGGGCCGGTTCAGCGTGGCGAGCAGCACCTTGCCGTGCGCGGTGGCGTGCGCCCCGTGGTCGGGGCCCACCGCGAACGGCCCGCCGGCCGCCGACACCGGCAGCGTGCTGTCGACGACCGCGATCCGGTCCTGCCCCGCCGCGCTGAGGTACGCATGCGTCCCGGTGGCGCGCCGTACGCCCAGCAGCAGCTCGCGTGCGCCGTCCTCGATCCCGGTCTGCCGCTGGAACGCCCGGTGCAGCGCGGGCACCTGGGGACCCAGGACGTATCCCCCGCCCGTACGTGTCACGTGCCCGCGCGCGGTCAGCGGGCCCAGCAGGTTGTAGACCGTGGACAGCGAGCAGCCCAGCCGCCGGGCCAGCGCCTTGGCCGTCACCGGCCCGGCGGAACCGGCCACCGCGTCGAGCACGTCCAGCGCCCGGTCGACGGAGAGCGGCCCGCCCGTGGCGCCACCGGAGGCGGGGCCGCCGGCGGCGTGGGGTCCGTTGACGGGTGCGGCGGACATGACGGATCCCTCCGGACCTCTCGGGCGACGGCTGCTGTCCCTCCAGGATCCCTCACCTCGGCCGGAGCCTGCTCTGCCGGTTGGCCTCCCGCACCCTCGCCCGCAGCTCCGCCTTCCGGTCCTCGGCCCCCTCGGCGTCCGCCGGCCGGCCCGCCGGCTCCGTACGCTCGCCACCGTCCTCCCGCTCGCCCCGCACACCACCCTCCGGAACCGCGCTCATGGCGTCCCCTTCCCGTCGCCCGACAGCCGCTTCCGTCCCCTCGCGACACCCTTGTCCATCCCTCACCCTCCGTACTGCGTCCGGTGCTGTGTGTGCACCCCCCAGCCTGACCGCAGTTCGGCCCGCACGGCAGTAGGCACATTCCGCCAACTTCGGGCGTCAAGGCGCATGTTGAGACAGGGGTTCGATCCCGGGGCGCGACATGACGATGCCGCCCTCGGTGGAACCGAGGGCGGCAGGTCAGATGGGGTGCGCGGAGCGGGTCAGGCCTTCGGGGCGACCTTGCTCAGGCCGTTGATGATGCGGTCCATGGCGTCGCCGCCGGTCGGGTCGGTGAGGTTGGCCAGCATCTTCAGGGTGAACTTCATCAGGACCGGGTGGGTGAGGCCGCGCTCCGTGGCCAGCTTCATGACCTTCGGGTTGCCGATGAGCTTCACGAAGGCGCGGCCCAGGGAGTAGTAGCCGCCGTAGGTGTCCTTGAGGACCTTCGGGTAGCGCTGGAGGGCCAGCTCGCGCTGGGCGTACGTGGCGCGCGCGTGCGCCTGGACGATGACGTCGGCGGCGATCTGGCCGGACTCCATGGCGTACGCGATGCCCTCGCCGTTGAAGGGGTTCACCAGGCCGCCCGCGTCACCGACCAGGAGGAGGCCCTTGGTGTAGTGCGGCTGGCGGTTGAAGGCCATCGGGAGGGCGGCGCCGCGGATCGGGCCGGTCATGTTCTCCGGGGTGTAGCCCCAGTCCTCCGGCATGGAGGCGCACCAGGCCTTGAGGATCTCGCGCCAGTCCAGCTCCTTGAAGCTGCTGGAGGTGTTCAGCACGCCCAGGCCCACGTTGGAGGTGCCGTCGCCCATGCCGAAGATCCAGCCGTAGCCGGGCAGCAGGCGGTCCTGCGGGCCGCTGCGGTCCCACAGCTCCAGCCAGGACTCCAGGTAGTCGTCGTCGTGCCGAGGCGAGGTGAAGTACGTACGGACCGCGACGCCCATCGGACGGTCCTCGCGGCGGTGCAGGCCCATCGCCAGCGAGAGCCGGGTGGAGTTGCCGTCGGCGGCGACCACGAGCGGGGCGCGGAAGGAGACCGGGGTCTTCTCCTCGCCGAGCTTGGCGGTCACGCCCTCGATGCGCCCGGTGAGGTCGTTGACGATCGGGCCGCTGACGTTGCAGCGCTCGTACAGCCGCGCGCCGGCCTTCTGCGCCTGGCGGGCCAGCTGCTCGTCGAAGTCGTCACGCTTGCGGACGAGTCCGTAGTCCGGGTACGAGGCGAGGTCGGGCCAGTCGAGCTGGAGGCGGACGCCGCCGCCGATGATGCGCAGGCCCTTGTTGCGCAGCCAGCCGGCCTCCTCGGAGATGTCGATGCCCATCGCCACCAGCTGCTTGGTGGCGCGCGGGGTGAGGCCGTCACCGCAGACCTTCTCGCGGGGGAAGGCCGTCTTCTCCAGCAGGAGGACGTCCAGGCCGGCCTTGGCGAGGTGGTAAGCGGTCGCCGAGCCGGCCGGGCCGGCCCCCACGACGATCACATCGGCGGTGTGCTCGGAGCGGGCCTGGGTGGCGGTGGCGGCATCGGTCACGTCGGTCACGGCGTTGTCTCCCGGAACTCGATATCTGGGTGCCGACCGGCACTGGACCTGTGCAGTCTATGCAGGCCGATGTGATCCGATTCCGAAGGGTTGGCCCATGCAGAAGTCGCTCCCGCCGCTTCCCGCCGTCGAGCTGCGCGTCCCCACGGAGGAGGACGCATGGAACTGGCACCGGGTGTTCGACGACCCGGAGGTCATGGAGTTCCACGGCGGCGCGTCCGCCGAGCCGTCGGTCTACGCGGAGCTGACCGCCCGACAGCGCCGCCACCACGCCGAACGCGGCTACTGCCTCTACACGATGCTCGACCCGGCGGACGGCGCGGTGATCGGCTTCACCGGCGCGCAGCCGTGGCCGCACACGGACTGGGGGCCGGTCGGCGAGATAGAGATCGGCTGGCGGCTGGGCCGGAAGTACTGGGGCAGGGGCTACGCCACGGCCGCGGCCCGGCTGGCCCTGGAGCACGTACGCGCTGCCGGGGTACCGCACGTCGTGGCGATGGTGGACGCGCGCAACGCCCGTTCGATCGCGGTGACCCGGCGGCTGGGCATGCGGCAGGCGGAGACCTTCGTCTCGCCCGTGTCGCGGGCGACGGGGCTGTGCCACCGGCTGGACCTCTGACCCCGTCGGCCCCTCTCGGGGCCACCGGGCCCCTCGGGTCCGTACGCTCAGCGCGGCGCGTCGGCCGGGTACGGCGCGCCGCCGAGTATGTGCTCGCGGCCCCAGGCGCCGAGCGGCGCCAGCGCGTCGTTCAGCGCCACGCCGCGGGCGGTGAGGGAGTACTCGACGCGGGGCGGCACCTCGTCGTACACCTCACGGTGCACGATGCCGTCCTCCTCCAGCTCCCGCAGCTGCGCGGCGAGCACCTTCTCCGTGATGCCCGGCACCTGCCGACGCAGCTCACCGAAGCGGCACGTCCGCTCGCCGAGCGCCCAGAGGATCAGCACCTTCCACTTTCCGGTGATCACGCTCATCGCTGCGTCGGTCCCGCAGACGTACGCCCCCGGCCTCCGTACGGCCCCCATGCCCCACCCCTCCGACCTGGTCACTCACCCCGCGGTAACCGCCCACTTCGAAGTGCGTACTGGTGCACCCGTGAGCCTGCGGCAAGGCTAATCCGCATGACTGACAACGCCGTTGACACGCACGGAATGCCCGGCCTCACGCTGCTCGGGCTCGGTGACATGGGTACCGCCCTCGCCCGCGCCTGGCTCGCCGCCGGCCATCCGCTCACCGTATGGAACCGCACGGCGGCGCGGGCCGCACCGCTCGCCGCCGAGGGCGCGGCCGTCGCCGCCACCGCCGCCGAAGCGGTGGCCGCCCACCGCCTCGTCGTCGTCTGCCTGCTCGACGACGCCTCGGTCGGCACAGCCCTCGCCGACGCCGACCTGACGGGCAAGGACCTGGTGAACCTCACCACCGGTACCCCGGGGCAGGGCCGGGCCCGCGCCGAGTGGGCCCGGGAGCGGGGCGCCCGCTTCGTGGACGGCGGCATCATGGCGACACCGCCGATGATCGGCGCTCCGGAGGCCGGTGGTTACGTCTTCTACAGCGGCGACCGCGGCCTCTTCGACGCCCACCGGGAGACCCTGGCCGTGCCGGCCGCCACCCGGTACGTCGGCACGGACCCCGGGCACGCGGCGCTGCACGACGAGGCGCTGCTGAGCGCGATGTACGGCATGTTCGCCGGGGTCGCGCACGCCTTCGCGCTGATCCGCCGCGAGGACATCGCGCCGAAGGACTTCGCGCCGCTGCTCGCGGACTGGCTGTCGGCCATGACCGCGTCCGTGCACGAGGCCGCCGAGCACCTCCAGAGCGGCGACTACACCAGGGGCGTGGTCTCCACCCTGGCCATGCAGGTGGCGGGGGTACCGACACTGCTGCGCACGGCCGAGGAGCAGGGCGTCAGTCCCGAACTGCTGACGCCCGTGCTGGCCCTGATGGAGCGCAGGCTCGCGGCCGGGCACGGCGACGAGAGCACCACGGGCCTGATCGACCTGCTGGTACGCGACCGCGCTGTCGGCTGACCCTCCGGGGGTCAGGCGGCCGGCTTCGTCCCCCGGTGCAGGGCGACGATCCCGCCGGTGAGGTTGCGCCAGGCGACCTGCTGCCAGCCCGCCCGCTGCAGCCGGGCGGCCAGCGCGGGCTGGTCGGGCCAGGCGCGGATGGAGTCGGCGAGGTAGACGTACGCGTCGGGGTTGGAACTGACGGCGGTGGCGACCGGCGGCAGCGCGCGCATCAGGTACTCGGTGTAGACGGTCCGGAAGGGCGCCCACGTCGGGTGGCTGAACTCGCAGATGACGACCCGGCCGCCGGGCTTGGTCACGCGGTACAGCTCCGCCAGCGCGGCGTCGGTGTCCTGGACGTTCCGCAGCCCGAAGGAGATCGTGACGGCGTCGAACACGCCGTCCGCGAAGGGCAGCTTCATCGCGTCACCGGCGGTGAAGGGCAGCCACGGCTGGCGCTTCTTGCCCTCGCGCAGCATGCCGGTGGAGAAGTCGCACGGCACGACGTACGCGCCGGTGCGGGCGAACGGCACGGAGGAGGTGCCCGTACCGGCCGCGAGGTCCAGCACCCGCTCGGCGGGCCGGGCGGCCACCGCGCGGTCCACGGCCTTGCGCCACAGCCGCGTCTGCCCGAGGGACAGCACGTCGTTGGTGAGGTCGTACCGTTCCGCCACGTCGTCGAACATGGAAGCGACTTCGTGCGGCTGCTTGTCCAGGGATGCTCGGGTCACGACAGCCATTGTTCACCACGGGCCGCGGCGAACCGCCCGGAGGGCACTCAGCGGGCCGTCAGGGACGCGAGGTCGATAGTGATCGGGAAGGGGTGTCCGGTCTCCAGCTTGGTGGTGTGGATCGGATGCTCGGGCGCCGGGATGTACTCCCCGCGCTCAGCGTGGAGCCAGTACTCATGGACTCGGGGGACGTTGTCCTCGCCCGGCTCGACCCGCCAGTAGTACGGCACTCCTGCCTCGGCATACATGGCCGGCTTGCGAACGCGGTCGTCCTGGCGCGAACCGGGAGACATCACCTCGATCACCAGGACAACCTTGGCCACCGGGATGCACACCAAAGTGTCCATGCTCAGCCGGCTGTCATCGAAGACGATGATGTCGGGTTTCGGTCGGTTCCTTTCGTCGACCGTGACGCACTGCTCGGAGTCGAAGGTGTAGGGATCGACCAACGCCTCCTCGACTGCGCTCTCGATCTTCCTTCGCACACGGTTGTGCCACCACGACGTCATACCTGAAGGCACCACCCGTCCGTCTACGAGCTCCCAGTCGAAAGGCAGCTCCAAGTCCGTCACCTGATCGACGGTCCAGCCCTCCTCGGGCGGGAACATCCAGGTCTCAGGAGTGGCCTGCTCCAGCCGTTCAGCGATCATCACTGCTCCCATGGACGCGAGTGTGGACGCGGGTGCGAGTCGCGGTCCTGTATATGACCGTACCGGCACCCGAAGGAGTGGGCCGGGATTCAGCGCCGACGGAAGACGAGGCGGCCGTTCAGGACCGTGACCAGGCAGGTGTCGTCCGCGGCGAGGACCGTGAAGACGGCCGGCGCGCCGGGAGCGAGGACGGCCGGGCGGTCGCGGAGGCCGGAGCGGGTCACCGCCGTGCGGACCGACGGGCGGGTGAAGGAGCCGGTCAGCGAGGTCGTACCGGTGGACAGCAGACGCTGGAGGCCGCGGCGGGCGCTGCCGCCCCAGCGGGTGTCGGTCATGTCCAGGGCGGCGAGTGCGGCGCCCGTCAGAGGTTCCGTGCCCAGCTCGGCCGCCTCGCGCGGGTCGGGGTGGTAGGCCGATTCCAGGTACGCGGCGCCGTCGGGCTCGTGCCGGCCCGGGGACAGCACCCCGTCCCACTCCCGGACCCGCGCCCGCTCGCCGTACTCGGCGGCCAGCTCCTCGTACGGGCCGATGGCCGCGATGCGCGCGCCATCGACGACCACCGCGTCCGCGCCCTCCGCCGGGGCGCCCTCGACCGCCCGGACGCGGTGAATCGTCAGCACGGCCCGTGGCTCAGTTCGCGTCGACGAGCTTGAGCTCGGGGTGGGCCGTGCCGCCGTCGATCGCGGTCGAGGAGATGTGCGAGGCGACGCGGTCGTCGACCGGGTCGTTCGCCGGGTCGTCGTGGACGACCAGGTGCTCGTACGTCGTGGCGCGCTGCGCCGGGACGCGGCCCGCCTTGCGGATCAGGTCGATGATCTCCTGGCGGTTGGAGCGGTGCTTGGCGCCGGCCGAGGAGACGACGTTCTCCTCCAGCATGATCGAGCCGAGGTCGTCCGCGCCGTAGTGCAGCGACAGCTGGCCGACCTCCTTGCCGGTGGTGAGCCAGGAGCCCTGGATGTGGGCGACGTTGTCGAGGAAGATCCGGGCGATCGCGATCATCCGCAGGTACTCGAAGATCGTGGCCTGGGTGCGGCCCTTCAGCGCGTTGTTCTGCGGCTGGTAGGTGTACGGGATGAACGCGCGGAAGCCACCCGTCCGGTCCTGTACGTCGCGGATCATGCGGAGGTGCTCGATGCGCTCGGCGTTGGTCTCGCCGGTGCCCATGAGCATCGTCGTGGTGGACTCGACGCCGAGGTTGTGCGCCTCCTCCATGATCTCCAGCCAGCGCTCGCCGGACTCCTTGAGCGGGGCGATGGCCTTGCGGGGGCGGGCCGGGAGCAGTTCGGCGCCCGCGCCGGCGAAGGAGTCGAGGCCGGCGGCGTGGATCCGCTGGATGGCCTCCTTGGTGGAGACCTTGGAGATGCGGGCCATGTGCTCGACCTCGGAGGCGCCGAGGGAGTGGATGACCAGCTCCGGGAACTCCTTCTTGATGGCCGCGAAGTGCTTCTCGTAGTACTCCACGCCGTAGTCCGGGTGGTGGCCGCCCTGGAACATGATCTGGGTGCCGCCCAGCTCGACGGTCTCCGCGCACCGGCGCAGGATGTCGTCCAGGTCCCGCGTCCACACGTCGGGGCTCTTCGGCGCGGCGAAGAAGGCGCAGAACTTGCAGGCCGTCACGCAGGAGTTCGTGTAGTTGATGTTCCGCTCGATGATGTACGTCGCGATGTGCTCCGTACCGGCGTAACGGCGGCGGCGCACGGCGTCGGCGGCCTTGCCCAGGGCGTGCAGCGGCGCGTCCCGGTACAGCTCGACGGCTTCCTCGGGGGAGATCCGCCCGCCTTCCGCGGCGCGGTCGAGTACGGACTGGAGGTCGGCGTTCTCGGTCACCGGGCGTCCCTTTCGAGGTTCTTGGGCGGGCATGCGTAACAACCCGGTCCAGCGTACGCCAGGGGTCCGACGAGGCCAGGGGCGGTCGGCCGGTCCGCCCCGGCCGGGCGGTCAGCCGACCCGCGAGAGGCGCGCCGTCGGGCGGCCGCCGCGCTCGTCGTCGGAGGCGTACGCGAGCTCGTCGCCCTCCCTGGTGAGGGTGACGGTCGCGGTCCGGCCCGTGCACAGCGCGCCCGCGTCCCCGTCCGAGGTCTCCCGGAGGGTGAGCCTGCGGCCGGTGGCAGCCCGCAGCTCGCCCGTGGCACGGCACTTCACGACCATCGCGTCGTACGTCAGCTTCGCCACCTTCTCGCCCGGCGCCCCCTTGCTGACGGTCACCGTGACCGAGCCGTTGGGCGAGCCGTCGTCCTGCCGGACGGTGCCCGTCCACGTACCGAGGAACGCCTTGGGCACGGCGCTCTCCGGGCGGTCGTCCGGGGTCGCGCCGGGCGGCGGCGTGCCCTGGGCCCCGCCGGTCCCGCCCCCGCCGCCCGGCAGCAGCTGGAAGACGAAGGCGGCGGTGGTCGCGGCGGCCAGTGCCCCGGCGACGGACAGTACGAGCGTGCAGCTCATGCGGCGGGGCCGGGCCCGGCCGCCGAACATGCCGGTGAGCGAGAACCGGCGCTCCCTGGCGCCGGTGGCGTTCCCGCCGGTACCGGTGGCGGCGGCAGGTGCCGGCCACTCCTGGCGCGGTGGCACCACGGCCGGGGCGTCGAAGGGGACGGGCCCGGAGACCGGCTGCCCCGGAGCGCCGGGTCCGTACGCCGGCGCAGGGTACGAGGGGTCGGCGGCGTACGGCGGGCCGGCCGCGTACGAGGGGTCCGGCGGGCCGAAACCGGCGGCGGGGGCCGGCCCCGGGGGCGCGTCCTGCCGGGTCTCCGCCTCCAGGTTCAGCACCTCGACGGCCCGGCGGCTGACCTGTTCGACCACCCGCGGCGGCAGCCACCCGGCACGCACCAGGCCCGCCGCGCCCTGCTCCCCCGCCAGCCGCCGGGCGACGGCCGCGGGCGACGGCCGGTCACCGGCGCGCTTGAGGAGGCAGTCCGAGACCAGGGCCCGCAGGTCGCCGGTGAGTTCCGGACCGAGCCGCGGCTCCTCGTGCACGACCTTGTAGAGGAGCGCGGCCGAGCTGTCCCCGGGGAAGGGGTTCGTCCCGGTCGCCGCGTACGCCAGCACCGCGCCCAGCGAGAAGACGTCCGACGCGGCCGTGACGCCGTCGCCGAGGATCTGCTCCGGCGCCATGTAGCCGGGCGAGCCGACCGAGACGCCGGTGGCGGTGAGCGAGGCGGTGCCGTCCGTGGCGCGGGCGATCCCGAAGTCGATGAGCAGCGGGCCGTCCAGGGTGAGCAGCACGTTGGACGGCTTCACGTCCCGGTGGACGAGGCCCAGGCCGTGCACGGCGGCCAGCGCCTCGGCCAGGCCCGCGCCCAGGGCCCGTACGGAGTGTTCGGGCAGCGGGCCGTGGCCGGCGACGGCGGCGTCGAGCGCGGGGGCAGCGACGTACGCGGTGGCGACCCAGGGCACGGGTGCCTCGGCGTCGGCGTCCAGGACGGGTGCGGTCCAGGCGCCGCCGACCCGGCGTGCGGACGCCACCTCGCGCCGGAAGCGGGCCCGGAACTCGTCGTCGGCCGCGAACTGCGGGTGGACGGCCTTCACCGCGACCGTCCGGCCACCGGCGCTGCGGCCCAGGTAGACCCGTCCCATGCCGCCCGCGCCGAGCCGGGCCAGCAGCCGGTACGTGCCGATCTCCGCCGGGTCCTCCGCTGCCAGCGGCTGCATGGACTCTCGCCTCCCCCTCGCGTCCCACCCGTTCGCCTCAGCTTAGGACGGCGGCGATCCGGCCATCGGCGGAATGCGGCGGGCCGGCGTCACGCGCCGCGGCCGGAAAGCGGGTCCTTTCCGGCCACGGGACGGGCGAACGGGCGCCGGGAAATCGGACCTCAATTCCGGCGGCCACCCATTCCGGGAATTGCCGCCGTCTCGTTCGCGCAGAGTTCACGAAGAATTCCCGCGCGGAAGGCGCGGCCGGAAGGAGGAGCGGAAGGGGCCGGAAGGAGAGGGCGGAGAGGAAGGGAGAGACGGGAGAGACCGGCAGGAACACCAGAAAGGTGTATACGGCATGAAAAATGCGAGGGGCCGGCGTCGCATACGGGCGACCGGCCCCCGCATCCGGACCGGCACGGCCCGGCAACAGCTCACACCTCCAGCAGGTCCACCCGCACGTCCGCCGGGAAGCCCGTCGTCGGGCCCGTGCGGCGGGCGAATTCGGTGACGCCGCGCAGCTGGTCGGGGCCGAAGCGGAAGTCCAGCGTAGTGAAGTACTTGGCGAGCACCTCCTCGTCGAAGTGCTCCCAGCGGGCCGCCTGCTCGGCGACCTTGCCGACCTCCTCCAGGGACAGGTCGCGGGAGGCCAGGAACGCCTCGTGCACCTTCCGTACGACGACCGGCTCGCGCTCCAGGTAGTCGCGCCGGGCCGCCCACACCGCGAAGACGAACGGCAGGCCGGTCCAGTCCTTCCACATCTGGCCGAGGTCGTGCACCTCCAGGCCCAGCAGCGGCGCCTCGTGCAGGTTCGCGCGCAGCGCGGCGTCCCCGATCAGGACGGCGGCGTCCGCCTCCTGCATCATCACGCCCAGGTCGGGCGGGCAGGTGTAGTAGTCGGGCGTGACGCCGACCTTCTCGGCGAGCAGCAGCTGCGCCAGGCGTACCGACGTACGGGAGGTCGAGCCGAGCGCGACCCGGGCGCCGTCCAGCTGGTCCAGCGGCTTCTGCGACACGATCACGCAGGACATCACCGGGCCGTCGCAGCCGACCGCGATGTCGGGGAAGGCGACCAGCTGGTCGGCGTGCTTGAGGAACTCGACGAGGGTGATCGGCCCCATGTCGAGCTCGCCCGCCACCAGCTTGTCGTTCAGCTGGTCCGGCGTGTCCTTGGTGAGCTCCAGGTCGAGCAGGGTGCCCGTGCGGGCCAGGCCCCAGTAGAGGGGCAGGCAGTTCAGGAACTGGATGTGGCCCACCCGCGGCCGGGTCCGGCGGTGGCCGGAGGTGGGTGCGGGTGCGTCTCCTACGGTTGAATTGTCCACATGTGGAGGCTAGACCCGCGGGGCGGACGGCGAGGCGGCGGGGGCCTCCGCACGGCGTGCTCCCGCCACACGCGCGTACGTGCGTCCGCCTCTCGCGCGTATCGGCACGCGGTCCCCGGCGGCTCCACGAAGACGTACCGAAGAGGCACCGGAGAGACACCCGTCCGCCTCGGCGCGGCGATAAACGTGATCTTTGGCTCTTCCGCCTTCTGAGCGCACCGTGCTAGGCTCAGCGCAAGTTGCAGTTTGGTTTCCCTTGCAGTACAGAGCCTGCGGATCATGTGACCCGCAGGCATTTGTAGTTTTCAGACTTCTTTGCAGGTTCTGGAGCAGGGCAACCCTTTGGCCCAAGGAGGGCTTATGGCTACCGGAACCGTCAAGTGGTTCAACGCCGAGAAGGGCTTCGGCTTCATCGCCCAGGACGGCGGCGGCCCCGATGTCTTCGTCCACTACTCCGCGATCAACGCGTCTGGCTTCCGCTCCCTGGAGGAGAACCAGACCGTCACCTTCGACGTCACCCAGGGCCCGAAGGGCCCGCAGGCGGAGAACGTCACCCCGGCCTAGTTGCCCGGGTCGGCCGATCGCGGCCGTGAGTAGCAGTACCCAAGGAGCCCTGCTCCGTCGCTCCGGCGGCGAGCGGGGCTCCTGCCTTTTGCCACCCTCACCCCGCGGTGCCTTTTCGGCCCTTTCCGCATCCCTTCCGGCCTTCTCGGGCCTCCTGGATCTTCCCGGGCCCCTTCCGCCCGTCTCCGGCCCGGCCCGGGCAAAACGGGCACAGAAGGGTGAAGCCCCGCGCCGCCTCCCCCACAGAGGCGACACGGGACTCCAGTCTGACGCGCCCGGTTCGACGTGCGACGGGCGGGGTCGGTTCCGCGCTCAACTACTTTCGTACAGCCCGTCGATGTCTTTCGCATAGTCCCGTGCGATGGCCGCTCGCTTCAGTTTCAACGAAGGAGTGAGATGGCCGGCCTCCTCGGTGAAGTCGGCCGGCAGCACGGTGAAGCGGCGGATGGACTCGGCGCGCGAGACCAGCCGGTTGGCGTCGTCCACGGCGCGCTGCAGATCGGCGAGGAGCCGTTCGTCGCGTACCAGCTCCGCGAGCGGCACGTCCTGCTTCTTCTGCATCTGCCGCCAGTGCGCGAGCCCGTCCGGCTCCAGGGTGATCAGCGCGCTGATGTACGGCCGGTCGTCGCCGACCACCATGCACTGGCCGACCAGGGGGTGCGCGCGCAGCCGGTCCTCCAGCGGCGCGGGCGCGACGTTCTTCCCGCCGGAGGTCACGATGATCTCCTTCTTGCGGCCCGTGATCGTCAGGTAGCCGTCCGCGTCCAGCGCGCCGAGGTCCCCGGTCGCGAACCAGGCCTGGTCGTCGACCGCGGGTACGGCTGTCCCGCTCGCCGGGTCCCAGTAGCCGGTGAAGACCTGGCCGCCGCGCAGCAGCACCTCCCCGTCGTCGGCGATGCGGACCGCGCTGCCGGGCAGCGGCCAGCCCACGGTGCCCAGGCGCGGCTTGAGCGGCGGGGTGACCGTGGCGGCCGCGGTGGTCTCCGTCAGGCCGTACCCCTCGAAGACCTGGATGCCGACGCCCTCGTAGAACGCGGCCAGCCGCCGGCCGAGCGGGGAGCCGCCGCAGATCGCGTACCGGACCCGGCCGCCGAGCGCCGCCCGTATGCGGCGGTAGACCAGCGGGTCGTACAGGCCGCGCGCCGCCTTCAGGCCGAGCCCGGGGCCTGGTCCGGTGCCGTGCTCGGCGGCCTCGACGGCCTGGCCGAACGCGCGGGCGATGCGTGCCGCGCGGTCGAAGGAGGCGGCCCGGCCCATCTTCTCGGCGGTGGCCCGCCCGGTGTTGTGGACCTTCTCCAGTACGTACGGGATGGCCAGCAGGAACGTGGGACGGAAGCCGGCCAGGTCCGCCAGCAGATCTTCGGTCCGAATGCTGGGCGCGTGGCCCAGCTTCACCCGGGCCCGCAGGCAGCCGACCGCGACCATCCGGCCGAAGACGTGACTGAGCGGCAGGAAGAGCAGGGTCGAGGCGGGGTCCTTGCTGACCGACCTGAAGACCGGGTGCAGCAGTTCGATGGAGTTGTCGACCTCGGCGAAGAAGTTGCCGTGCGTCAGGACGCAGCCCTTGGGGCGGCCGGTGGTGCCGGAGGTGTAGATCAGGGTGGCGGTGTCGCCCGGGCCGCGTCCGGCGCGGCGCTTGGTCACCTCGTCGGCGAGCAGGTCGCGCCCCGCCGAGGTGATCTGGGCGACGGCACCGGCGTCCAGCTGCCAGAGGTGGGCGAGTTCCGGGAGGTCGCCGCGTACGCCGCTGACCATGCGGGTCTGTTCGACGTGCTCCACGACGCAGGCCGCGGCCCCGGAGTCCCGCAGGATCCACTGGACCTGGTGTGCCGAGGAGGTCGGGTACACGGGGACGGTGACCAGGCCCGCCGCCCAGGACGCGAAGTCGAACAGGGTCCACTCGTAGCTGGTCCTGGCCATGATGGCGAGGCGGTCGCCGGGGCGCAGGCCGTGGGCGATCAGGCCCTTGGCGAGGGCGAGCACCTGGTCGGCGAATTCGGCGGCGGTCACGTCGCGCCAGCTGCCGTCGTGCTGCTTGCGGCCGAGGACCGCCTCGGTGGGGGCCTCGGCGGCGTTGTCGAAGGGGATGTCGCCGAGGGAGCCGGTGCGGACGGCGGGGGCGAGCGGCGGGACGGAGACCTCGCGGACGACGCCGTCCTCGACGGTCTTGTGCGGCGGGACCAGTACGGGGTGCGTGGGTGGTGCGGCTTCCTGGCGTGACACGAGCGGCTCCTCTGGCGGGCGGGTGCCCCGGGGGGCGGGGCACCCTGGACTGTCCGGCGGAACTTCCGTGGTGCTTCGGTGCTGCGGGAGGGGTGGTGGGCAGGGGCTCAGGCGCTCCTGCCGCTGTGGGCTCAGGTACTTCTGAGGCTGTGGGCTCAGGTACGTCTGACGCTGTGGGCTCAGGCCCGTTCGAGGATCGCCGTCACGCCCAGGCCGCCCGCCGCGCAGATCGAGACCAGGCCGCGTACGGGCGTGCCGTCGGCGGCCGGTTCGCGTTCGGCCAGCAGCTCGGCGAGGGTGGCGACGATGCGGGCGCCGGTCGCGGCGAAGGGGTGGCCGGTGGCGAGGGAGGACCCGGCGACGTTGAGCCGGTCGCGGTCCACCGGCGCCAGCCCCTGCTTCTCCCAGGCGGCGAGGGTGGCGAGCACCTGGGAGGCGAACGCCTCGTGGATCTCCACCAGGTCGAAGTCCTCGATGCCGAGCCCGGCCCGTGCCAGCATCCGCGGCACGGCGTACGCGGGCGCCATCAGCAGCCCGTCGTCCCCGTCCACGAAGTCCACGGCGGCCGTCTCGTACGCGGTGAGGTACGCGAGCGGCTTCAGGCCGCGCTGCCGCGCCCACTCCTCGCTCGCCAGCAGCACGGCCGCCGCGCCGTCGGTCAGCGGCGTGGAGTTGCCCGCCGTCATCGTCGCGCCGCCGTCCCGGACGCCGAAGACGGGCTTCAGCCGGGCGAGCTTCTCGGGCGTGGAGTCCGGCCGGAGGTTCTGGTCGCGGTCCAGGCCGCGGAAGGGGACGACGAGGTCCTTGAGGAAGCCGCGCTCGTAGGCGGCGGCCAGCCGCTGGTGGCTGGCCGCCGCCAGGGCGTCCTGGTCAGCGCGCTGGATGCCCCACTTCCTGGCCGTACGGGCCGCGTGCTCGCCCATGGAGAGGCCGGTGCGCGGCTCGGCGTTGCGGGGAATCTCGGGGACGAGGTGGCGCGGGCGGATGCGGGCGAGCTGCTTCAGGCGGGCGCCGGCGGACTTCGCGCGGCGGGTGGCCAGCAGGATCTTCCGCAGCTCCTCGTTGACGCCGAGCGGCGCGTCGCTGGCGGTGTCGGAGCCGGCGGCCACCGCGCTGTCGAGCTGGCCGAGGGCGATCTTGTTGGCGGCGGTGATCACGGCCTGGAGGCCGGTGCCGCACGCCTGCTGGATGTCGTACGCGGGGGTGCGGGGGTCCAGCCCGGAGCCGAGCACCGTCTCGCGGGCGAGGTTGAAGTCGCGGCTGTGCTTGAGCACCGCGCCCGCGACGACCTCGCCGATCCGCTCGCCCTCCAGGTCGAACCGGCCGACCAGGCCGTCCAGCGCCGCGGTCAGCAGCTCCTGGTTGGCGGCGGTGGCGTACGGGCCGTCCGAGCGGGCGAAGGGGATGCGGCTGCCGCCGATCACCGCGACCCGCCGGATGCCCGCGGTGTGCTCCTGCGTACTCATCCTCGACCAGCTCCTGACCCATGAGTAACCTTACTCGGAAGTAAATTTACGCGAGAACCAGGAGCCGGCCAATGCCCGATCGCTACCTTCGTTTCACGCAATCCGGTCCGGGCCGCTTCGTGACCCGGCGGCTGGGGCTGCCGCAGCCCGCCCCGCTGCACCGCTGGAGCGCGGAACGGCCGGTGCTGGAAGGCCCGCTGCTGCACGTGACGGCCGGGAAGAGCACGGCGGAGCCCGCTGCGGTGCTGGACCGCACCGGACTGCCCGTGCACACCTCCCGCCAGGACGGGGCGCGGTACGCGGCGGTCGTCGTCGACGCCACCGGCGCCGCGGACGTGGCCGCCCTGCGCGAGGTGTACGACGGGCTGCACCCCGTGATGCGGTCGCTGACGGACGGCGCGCGGCTGATCGTGCTCGGCTCGGCGCCCGATCCGGCCGACCACCACCAGGCCGCGGCGCAGCAGGCCCTCGAAGGGTTCGTGCGGTCGCTGGGCAAGGAGGCGGGCCGCGGCCGCACGGCACAGCTGCTGCGGCTGGCGCCGGGCGCGGCCGAGGCCGCCGAGTCCACCCTCCGCTTCCTCCTCTCCCCCCGGTCCGCGTACGTCAGCGGCCAGGTCATCGGGGTCGGGGCCGCCGACGTCACCGCGCCCGAGAACCGGGACCGGCCGCTGGACGGCCGTACGGCGCTGGTGACCGGCGCGGCGCGCGGCATCGGCGAGGCGGTCGCGGCGACGCTGGCCCGGTACGGCGCGCGGGTCGTCTGCCTGGACGTGCCGCAGGCCGAGGCGGACGTACGGGCGGTCGCCGAGCGGCTGGGCGGGCAGGCCCTCGCGCTGGACATCACCGCGGCGGACGCGGGCGAGCGCATCGCCGCCGCCCTCCCCGACGGCCTGGACGTCCTCGTCCACAACGCGGGGATCACCCGGGACCGGCGGCTGGCCAACATGGCGGCCGACCGCTGGGACGCGGTCCTGGACGTCAACCTCGCCGCGGTGCTGCGGACGACCGATCAGCTGCTGGCCGCCGGCACGCTGCGGCACGGCACGGGCCGGATCGTCGCCACCGCGTCCATCGCCGGGATCGCGGGCAACACCGGGCAGACCAACTACGCGGCGAGCAAGGCCGGAATCATCGGCCTGGTCCGTTCACTGGCACCGCGGGCCGCGGCCGAGCACGGCGTCACCGTCAACGCCGTCGCCCCCGGCTTCATCGAGACGAAGATGACCGCGGCCGTACCCCTCTTCATCCGCGAGGCCGGGCGCCGCATGAACTCACTCGGCCAGGGCGGCCTGCCGGTCGACGTCGCCGAGACCGTCGCCTGGCTCGCGGACCCGGCCTCCGGCGGCGTCAACGGCCAGGTCGTCCGGGTGTGCGGGCAGAGCCTGCTGGGGGCGTGATGACGGAGCTGACTCTCCCGCGGGCGCCGCGGCTGATGCCCGCGCTGGCCAAGGGCGCGCTGACCGGGGCGGGCAAGCGGCCGCGGGCGGACGCGCCGCTGCCCGCCGTACGCCTCACCCTGCCCGGCGTACGGGCCGACGCCGTACGCACCGCCGCCTACGCCGAGGTCTGCGGCTTCCGCGCGGACAGCCCTTTCCTGCCGGTCACCTGCCCGCACATCCTCGGCTTCCCGCTGGCCGCCCGGCTGATGAGCGCCCGGAGCTTCCCGCTCCCGATGCTCGGCCTCGTCCACACCACGATCGAGATCGTCCAGCACGCGCCGCTCCCCGCCGACCGGCCACTGGACCTGACGGTGTACGCGGCGGAACTCCGCCCGCACCGCCGGGGCACCGAGGCCGTCCTGGTGACGGAGGCCCGGCGCGACGGCGAGCTGGTCTGGGAGGACCGCAGCACCTACCTGGCCCGCCACCGCACAGGAAGCGCACCGGGCACTTCCCCGCCGGCCGCCCCCGAACTGCCGCCCCGCGCCGAGTGGCGGCTGCCCGCCGGTCTCGGCCGCCGCCACGCCGCCGTCTCCGGCGACTACAACCCGATCCACCTGCACCCGCTGACGGCCCGTCCGCTGGGCTTCCCGCGCGCCATCGCCCACGGCATGTGGACCTTCGCCCGCTGCGCCGCCGAGGCCGTGCCCGAGGACGCCCCCTCCGTACGCCTCACCGCGGAGTTCCGGGCGCCGGTACTGCTCCCGGCCACGGTGACGTACGCCTCGGACGGCTCCGCGTTCGCCCTCCGCGGCGGCCCGGGCCACGAGACCCGCCTGCACCTCTCCGGCGAGGCGGAGATCAGGACCTGAGCAAGCCGCTCCGGCAGAACACGCACCCGTGCCACTGCGGCAGCCCGCTGAGCACGCGGTGCCGCAGGCAGCTCGCGCTTGCCGCCTCTTCGGGGGCGGGGAAGTCGGTACAACCGGCGAGGAACCCGGGTGGCGGCGGGTCCAGTGGATCGAACGCCGCCACCATCGCTTCGTAACGCCGCAGGTACCCCTCGGCGTGCGGCGGGTCGTACCGCAGCTCGTCCCAGCGGTGGCGATGACGGGCGAGCCGTACGGCACGGAGGACGAAGTCCCGGGCACCGTACGGATCGGCACCCCAGTCGACGTCCGCCAGGTCGAACCCGACGACGCCGTTGCCCATGACGTGCTGGTCCTGCTGGTTCAGCAGGGCGGCGAAGCGGCGCTCCCACTCGCTCTCGGCGAGCGCGGACACCGCGAGCATCAGCACCTCGACGAAGACGTCGGTACCGCCGTTGCTCAGGTCCAGTCGCTCCTCACCCGCCGTGAAGACGTTGGCCACCGGCTCACCCGCCCGGCGACCAGCGGGTCCCCGACATCAAAGGGCCCAGGCCGGTCCAGGCGAAGTTCATGAGGGTGGCGGCCGTTTCCTTGGCGGAGGGGCGGGCGTCGGCCGGGCGGGCGTTGGCCCACTCGGCGAGGGACTCGGCGGCACCGACGAGGGCGTGGGCCAGGCCGGAGACCTCGCGTTCCGCCAGGTTCTCGTCACAGCCCGCCTCCTGCGCGGCGGCGCCGATCAGGCCGGTCACGAACTCGGTGATCTCGGCCCGCATCGCGGCGACCTCCAGCGCGAACGGCTCGCCGTGCGTCCGGGCCTGCTGGTGCAGCACCGCCCAGCCCTCCGGGTGCTCGGCGGTGTGCGCGAAGAAGCCCTGCAGGCCGCTCCACAGCTGCCGGTCGGCCGGCGCCCCGGCCTCCACGGCGGCCCGTACGGCGGCGACCAGGGCCGTGGCCTCCCGCCGGATGACCGCGCTGAACAGCTCCTCCTTGGAGTTCAGGTAGAGGTAGACCAGCGGCTTGGAGACGCCGGCGACCTCGGCGATCTCGTCCATGGAGGCGGCACGGTAACCGCGCCGCGCGAACGTCAGCACGGCCGCGTCCATCATCTGCTGCTCGCGCACCGCCCGCGGCACCCGCTTGTTCTTCACGCCACTCACACCGAACGTCCTTCCGCCCCGCCCTCTTACCGCTAAGTAAGTTTACGGATCCGCCCCTCCGGGGCCCCGCCCTCCGCCGGTGTTATCGCGTGGACTGGCCGCCGAGGTTGCGAGACGGTACGGTTCGTTACGCGAGACGCCACGTCTCGCGACGGGAGGGAGGACGCCATGGACGGCGAGCGGTACGTGGAGGTGGCGCCCGGGGTACGCCTGTGGACCGAGCAGCGCGGCGCGGCGGACGCCCCGCCGCTGCTGCTGATCATGGGCGCGCAGGCATCCGGGCTGGGCTGGCCCGACGAGCTGGTCGACACGCTGGCCGCGCACCACCGGGTCATCCGCTACGACCACCGCGACACCGGGCGTTCCCCCTGGGCGTTCGACGAGCGGCCGTACCGGATCACCGACCTGGCCGAGGACGCGCTCGGCGTGCTCGACGGGCTGGGGGTGGCGCGGGCGCACGTCGTCGGCCTGTCGCTGGGTGGCATGCTCGCGCAGCTGCTGATCGCCGATCACCCGGAGCGGCTGCTGAGCGCGACACTCATGGGGACGTGCGCACTCAGCACGACGGACTACGTACGGACGGACGGCACCCGGGTGCCGGTCACGGAGCTGCCGGGCATCGCGCCGGAGATCCTGGAGGCCTGGGCACAGCCTGTGGAGGACCGCGGCCCGGAGGCCGAGCTGGACCGGCGGGTCGCGCACTGGCGGCTGCTGACCGGCGGCGGCATCCCGTTCGACGCGACGTACTTCCGCGCGCTGGAACAGCGGATCATCGCGCACGCGGGGCGGTACGACACCAACGGCGCGCACGGCCGCGCCGACGACTCGGGGATGCTGCGGACGGCGGAGCTGGCCCGGACGGAGGTGCCCACGCTCGTCGTCCGCGCGAGCGCCGAGCCGGTGTTCCCGCCGCCGCACGCGGAGCACCTCGCGCAGGTGATCGGACACGGCACCCGGCTCGTGGACATCCCCGGCATGGGGCACGCCCTGCCGAGGGAGGTACTGGATCCGCTGGCCGGCGCCCTGCTGGAGCACACCCTCCGAGCGTCCGCGGCCGCCTGATCCCACGGCCGCCTGACGCACGAGCGCCCCGGAACCGGGCGGCTCCGGGGCGCTGCGGCCGTACGGGGGCGAACCGGGAAGGTCAGCCGGCGGGCGCCGGGACGGTGACCTTCTGCTCGGCCTCCTGCGCGGCGGACGGCGCCTCGGCGTCGCCGTCCAGGCTGATGCTGGTGGCCGAGGCGTACGCGTCGCGGTCCAGGATCCTCTCCTTGGCGGAGACCAGGATGGGGACGACGACCTGGCCGGCCACGTTGGTGGCGGTACGCATCATGTCCAGGATCGGGTCGATGGCCATGAGGAGACCGACACCGGCCAGCGGGAGCCCCAGGGTGGACAGGGTCAGGGTCAGCATGACCGTGGCGCCGGTGAGGCCGGCGGTGGCGGCCGAGCCGATGACCGAGACGAAGGCGATCAGGATGTAGTCACCGATGTGCAGCGGCACGTCGAAGATCTGCGCGATGAAGATCGCGGCGAGCGCCGGGTAGATGGAGGCGCAGCCGTCCATCTTGGTCGTCGAGCCGAAGGGCACCGCGAAGGACGCGTACTCCTTCGGGACGCCGAGGCGCTCGGTGACCCTCTGGGTGACCGGCATGGTGCCGACCGAGGAGCGGGAGACGAACGCCAGCTGGATCGCGGGCCAGGCGCCGCGGAAGAACTGCAGCGGGTTGACCTTGGCGACCGCGGAGAGCAGCAGCGGGTAGACGCCGAACATCACCAGCGCGCAGCCGACGTAGATGTCGACGGTGAAGGTCGCGTACTTGCCGATGAGGTTCCAGCCGTACGTGGCGATCGCGTTGCCGATGAGGCCGAGGGTGCCCAGCGGGGCCAGCCGGATGACCCACCACAGGGCCTTCTGCAGCAGCTCCAGCGCCGAGCGGCTGAGCTTGAGGACCGGCTCTGCCTTCTCGCCCAGCTGGAGCGCGGCGATGCCGACGACGGCCGCCATGAAGACGATCTGCAGGACCTGCAGCTCGGTGAAGGGCGTGATGATGTCGGTCGGGATGATCCCGGTCAGGAAGTCGATCCAGGTACCGGCGTGGTCGGGCTTGGAGCCGTCGGCGGGCGTGAGGCCCGTACCGGAGCCGGGGTTGGTGACCAGGCCGATGGCCATGCCGATCGCGACCGCGATCAGCGAGGTGACCATGAACCACAGCAGGGTGCGGGTGGCGAGCCGGGCGGCGTTGTTGACCTGCCGCAGGTTGGTGATCGACACCACGATGGCGAAGAAGACCAGCGGGGCCACGGCCAGCTTCAGCAGCTGGACGAAGAGCTCACCGATCTTGCCGAGGGTGGTGACCAGCCAGCCGACGTCGCCGCTCTTGGCGATCCAGCCGAGGAGCACACCGAGGACGAGACCCAGCAGGATCTGGGCCCAGAAGGGGACCTTCGGTATGCGGGAGGTTCTGCGAGAGGTCTCGGAAGACGTGGACAACGGGCACACTCCGGGTGCGTGCAGGCTTCGGGAAGAGGGCGTGTGGCGCCAGGAGGTCCGTTTTCGGGATCTCCGGCCGCTGCGGCGGACGTCGCGCGGACGTCAGCGGCGGCAACAGGCCGCGGACTCACAGCGGCAAAGATCGACGTGCAGGCGCGCCACGAGCGTGAGGCTCATGGGGAACGAGTGCGCTACTGCTGTCTTCATGTCCGATACGTTAACACTTGAACTTTGGGTTACTCAAAGAAAATCTTTGGCATGCTCCGCCGCGGACCGGACGGGAGACACCGACGCCCGCCGGTGGAGCGGAAACTCCACGGGCGGGCGTGAGTGGTGTGTGAGGCGCCTTACACGTCCGGCCGGCGACGGCCGGGCGGTCTCAGACGCCGTCCTCCTGGCTGCGGTTGGCGGCGAGCCGCGCCTTCTGCCGGTCGACCTTGGCCACGATCTGCTCGGACATCGCGTCCCGCTGCTTGCGCAGCAGCACGAAGCTGAGCGGCGCGGAGATCACGATGGCGAGCAGCAGCATCCAGATGGTGTTCGAGCTGCCCACACCCAGCGGGATGACGCGGAAGTACGCGAGGACCCAGACGACCGCGAAGCAGACGACAAAGATGCCCACACGGGAAGCGGTGTAGAGGAGTGCGGCGTGCTTCTGGCTGCTCACGGTCGGACCTTCTTCTCAACGACAACCGAAAGGGTCTGCATCCAGTCAAGCACAGCACCCTGTGTGATCTTTGCCGCCCCCGGCGCCGGGACCGTCAGGCCACTTCCCGCCACATCGTGATGTCGTCGCGGTAGTCGTCATCGGCGACCTTGATGGCGTCGGGGACCCGGCCGACCTCCTTGTACCCGCAGGAGGCGTAGAAGCGGTCGGCGCCGGTGCCGCCGCGGCAGGTGAGCCGGACGCCCCGTATCCCCTCGGCACCGCGCGCCGCGTCCTCGACCGCGGCCATCAGCTCCCGGCCCACGCCCTGCCCCTGGAGGGACGGGTGGACCATCACGCTGTAGACCCACAGCCAGTGCCGCATGAGGCGGTGGGTGTTGGCGTACACGAAGGCGGTGGCCAGCGGCGTGCCCGCAGCGTCCCGGCCGACGATCAGCCGGGCCTGGCCCTCGGCCATCGCCGCCAGGTGCTTCACCAGCTCGGGGCGGATGTCGTCCTGGGTCACAGGCGGCACGAACCCCACCGCGCCGCCGGCGTTCGAGACGTCCGCCCACAGCGCGCAGACGCCGTCGCGCAGCTCCGGAGTGACGGAAGGGTCCAGATCGAAGCGGAGGCTCATGATCTGGACCCTAATCGTCACCACTGACGACGCGGAGCGCGTGCGTCACACGCGCACCGAGCGTTGTGTCACACCCGCATCGGCTGGGGCTCGTCGCGGCGGTGCGCGTCGGGGCCCGGGTACTCGCGGATGATCTCGTACCGGGTGTTCCGCTCGACCGGCCGGAAGCCGGCGTCCCGGATGAGGTCCAGCAGGTCCTCACGGGTGAGCTTGTTCGGCGTGCCGTAGTTGTCGGCGTCGTGCGTGATCTTGTACTCGACCACCGAGCCGTCCATGTCGTCGGCGCCGTGCTGGAGCGCCAGCTGCGTGGTCTGGAGGCCGTGCATGACCCAGAAGCACTTCACGTGCGGCACGTTGTCGAACAGCAGACGGGAGACCGCGAAGGTCTTCAGCGCCTCGGCACCGGTGGCCATCGTCGTGCGCGCCTGCAGCTTGTTGCGGACCTTGCCGTCCTTCATGTCCACGAAGTCGTGCTGGTAGCGCAGCGGGATGAAGACCTGGAAGCCGCCGGTCTCGTCCTGCAGCTCACGCAGCCGCAGCACGTGGTCGACGCGGTGGCGCGGCTCCTCGATGTGCCCGTACAGCATCGTGGAGGGCGTCTTGAGGCCCTTCTCGTGCGCCAGGCGGTGGATCCGCGACCAGTCCTCCCAGTGGGTGCGGTGGTCGACGATGTGCTGCCGGACCTCCCAGTCGAAGATCTCGGCGCCGCCGCCGGTCAACGACTCCAGGCCGGCCTCGATCAGCTCGTCGAGGATGTCGGAGGCGGACAGGCCCGAGATGGACTCGAAGTGGTGGATCTCCGTGGCCGTGAAGGCCTTGAGGCCGACGTTCGGCAGCGCTTCCTTGAGGGCCTTCAGGGAGCGGGGGTAGTAGCGCCAGGGCAGGTTCGGGTGCAGGCCGTTGACGATGTGCAGCTCGGTGAGGTTCTCGTGCTCCATGGCCTTGGCCAGGCGGACGGCCTCCTCGATGCGCATCGTGTACGCGTCCTTCTCGCCCGGCTTGCGCTGGAAGGAGCAGTAGGCGCACGAGGCGGTGCACACGTTCGTCATGTTGAGGTGACGGTTCACATTGAAGTGCACCATGTCGCCGTTCTTACGGGTCCGCACCTCGTGCGCGAGGCCACCGAGCCACGCCAGGTCATCGGACTCGTAGAGGGCGATGCCGTCCTCACGGGTCAGCCGCTCACCGGCGTGGACCTTCTCCTCCAGCTCGCGCTTGAGCCCAGCGTCCATTCCGGCCCGCCCTTTCCTGTTTCTGCCGAATAACAAGCCTCACCGAGCCTACTCCCCCGGCCTTCGGCCGGGCGGTGCCCCCGTACGCAGCCGCTTCGCGGCCGCTAGGCCTCTTCAGGAAGCTCTCCGACCCGGTTCTCCCACTTCGTGGAGAGCACGACCGTGGTCCGCGTACGGGACACGCCCTTGGTGCCGGACAGCCGGCGGATGGTGCGCTCCAGGCCGTCCACGTCGTCGACGCGGACCTTGAGCATGTAGGAGTCGTCGCCCGCGATGAACCAGCAGTCCTCGATCTCGGAGAGGTCGCGCAGCCGGTGGGCGAGCTCCTCGTGGTCGGTGGCGTCCGTCAGCGAGATGCCGACCAGGGCCGTGACCCCCAGGCCCAGCGAGGCGGCGTCGACCGTGGCGCGATAGCCGGTGATCACACCGGCCGACTCCAGCCGGTTGATGCGGTCCGTGACGCTGGGGCCGGAAAGACCCACGAGCCGGCCGAGCTCCGCGTAGGAGGCCCTGCCGTTCTCGCGCAGTGCCTGGATGAGCTGCCTGTCCACCGCGTCCATTGCGTCCCCGACCTTTCAATCTTTCCGCACTGCCACTACTGATTACAGAATCTAAGGCATGCAGGGCGATTTAGCCTGCAATCCCAGGTAAAAAACGGAGTTGGATCACCGATTTCTGCTGGGTCGGCCGGCGTTGCCGCCGTCCTCCCCGCGCGCCGCACCGCCACCGTCACCGTTCCCGCGCGCCGCGCCGCCGAGCTCGCCCTCCCAGCGCCGGTACAGGCCGTGCGGCACTCCCGCGGCGTCCAGCGCCCGGCCCGCCACGAAGTCCACCAGGTCCTGGATGTGCGTCGCCCCCGCGTAGAACGCGGGCGAGGCCGGCAGCACCACGGCGCCCGCCTCGTCCAGGGCGACCAGGTGCTTGAGGGTCTGCCCGTTCAGCGGCGTCTCGCGCACCGCGACGACCAGCTTCCTGCGTTCCTTCAGCGTCACGCTCGCCGTCCGCTGCAGCAGGTCCTTCGACAGCCCCAGCGCCACCCCGGCCACGCACGCCGTGCTGGCCGGCACGATCAGCATGCCCTTGGCCGGGTACGAACCCGACGACGGGCCCGCCGCCAGGTCACCGGCCGGCCAGTGCCGCACGTCCGCCAGGTCCGCCTCGGTGACCGGAAAGGTGTCCGGTTTGCCGTCGGCCCCGCGCGCCAGCCACTCGCGCAGGTCGGCGCGCCAGTGCGCGTCCCGGAAGGAGATGCCGGTCTCGTCCAGCAGGGTCAGCCGCGAGGCCCGGCTCACCACCAGGTCCACGGCCTCGCCCGCGGCCAGCAGCCCGCGCAGCACGGACGCGGCGTACGGGGTCCCGGACGCGCCGGAGATCCCGACGACCCACGGCCTGCGGCGGTCCGGGCCGGCGTGCTGACTGGTGACGTTGTGCGGCGGCTCCACGGCACCGAGCCTATCCGGCGGAACCAGAAGCACCGTCACAGCCGTTGTTGCTTGTGAGCTCGTGCGGCCGTGCCGGCCGCACGCACTCGGGCGGACGCCCCGGCGCACAGGTGAGGAGGGCCGACATGGGAGCACGCGCCAAGCCCGCCGCGCTGCTGGTGCTGGCCTGGGTCGGAGTGCTGTGGGTCCTGGAGGCGGTGGACACCGCCGGTGACCACGCCCTGGACACCTTCGGCATCCGCCCGCGCGAGCTGGGCGAGCTGATCGACGTGGTCCCCGCGACCGCCGTCCACTTCGGCTTCGCCCATCTGATGGCCAACACCCTCCCGCTGCTCGTGCTCGGCTTCCTGGCCGCTCTCCGCTCCGGCATCCGCAGACTGGCCGGCGTGGCGCTGCTCATCGCCGTCGTCAGCGGCCTGGGCGTCTGGCTGATATCGCCGCCGGGGAGCAATACCGCGGGCGTCTCCGGCGTGATCTTCGGGCTCTTCGGCTACCTCGTCGTGCGCGGATTCATCGAGCGCAAGGCCCTGGACATCGCCATCGGTGTGCTCGTCGCGGTCCTGTACGGCTCGATCCTGTGGGGCGCGCTCCCGGCCGCGGACGGCATCAGCTGGCAGGCGCACTTCTTCGGGCTCGTCGGCGGAGTGCTGGCCGCCTTCGTCTTCCGGGTGCGGACTCCAGGCCTCCGGTCCGCGGGCCACGTCCCGTAGTCTCGCCTGCACGCGGACGCGCCGGTCTACGCCGCGCGCCGCCTGAGTCCAGCGCTTCACGCGCGAGAGCTACGTCATCGGGGGGATCAGCCCATGGTCGAATTCGACAAGTCAGCATCCGAACCGCCGCAGGACGGTCAGCAGCAACCGGGCCAGCAGCAGCCGCCGCAGGGCGGCGCGCCGGGGGCCGCTCCCGGGTACGGCCAGCAGCCGTACGGCGCCGCGCCCGGCGGCCAGCCGTACGGCGCGTACGTCCCCGGCGCGGGGCAGCCGCACCAGCCGTACGGCGCCCCCGGCGCTCCCGGCGCCCCCGGCTGGGGCGGCCAGCCCGGGTACGGCTACGCGCAGCCCCGCCCCTCGTCCAACGCCGCGATGTGGGCGCACCTCGGCGCGCTGCTCACGGTCTTCGTCGGCACGGGCATGTGCTGCATCGGCATGGTCTGCGGCTGGATCGCCCCGCTCTGCATCCGGAACAACGGGCAGAACGGCCAGGACCCGTACACCCGCCACCACGCCACCCAGGGGATGAACTACGGCATCACCCAGGCGGTCATGGCGGTGCTCACCGGCATCCTCTACTTCGTCGTGGTGGTCGGCGGCGCCGTGTCCGCCGACTCCGGGACGGGCGACCCGGGGGCCGGGTTCTTCATCCCCCTGATCATCTACCTCGTGGTCTTCGGCGCGTACTGGATCACCACGCTGGTCTTCGGCATCATCGGCACGGTGAAGGCCAACAGCGGCGAGATGTGGTCCTACCCGAAGTTCGTGGCCTGGCGCTTCGTCAAGAACTGAGCGCCCGCCGACACGCGGAAGGGGCCGGTACCCAGGCGGGTACCGGCCCCTTCCCGGTGCTCACTCGCCGGTCAGAGCCTGTGTCATCACCCTGGTCGGATCAGCGAACGTCGTCCGGTGCGTGCGATCGCAAGGCGCGGGACGGCCCTCGAGGGGCACCTCCCTGGCCCTCAAGGCCTTGGGGGAGGAGCTACCAGGGCCTTTCGGCAACGCCGCGAGGACGGGGTCTCCCCTGCTCGAGCGAAGCCGAGGGGGGAGTGCCAGGCGGCGGGCGCCCGGCCGGGGTGAGGACACCGGCTCTCACGGCGTCAGCCCGCGCACGAGCAGGTCCAGCAGCGCGCAGACGAACAGCGCTATGCCGATGAAGCCGTTGACGCTGAAGAAGGCGCGGTTCAGGCGGGACAGGTCGTTCGGGCGGACGATCGTGTGTTCGTACAGGAAAGCGCCCGCGACGATCACCAGGCCGAGCCAGAAGAACACCCCGGCACCGGTGGCCAGCGCGAACCAGACGAACAGCGCCGTGGTGACCGTGTGGCAGACGCGGGCGCCCCAGATGGCGGCGGGGATGCCGAAGCGGGCCGGTACGGACTTCACGCCGACCTCGCGGTCGGTCTCGACGTCCTGGCAGGCGTAGATCAGGTCGAAGCCACCGATCCAGATGCCCACCGCGAAACCGAGGATCACCGCCTCCCAGGACCACTCGCCGGTGATCGCCAGCCAGCCGCCGACCGGGCCCATGGCCTGGGCGAGGCCGAGGATGGCCTGCGGGAAGTTCGTGAACCGCTTGCCGTACGGATAGACCACCATCGGGATCACCGCGACGGGGGCCAGGGCCAGGCACAGCGGGTTGAGCAGCGCGGCAGCGGCGAGGAAGACGACGACGGCGACCAGCGCGCCCGTCCAGGCGTGCTTCACCGACATCGCGCCGGTGACCAGCTCGCGGTGGGCGGTGCGCGGGTTGCGGGCGTCGATCTCGCGGTCGATGATCCGGTTCGCGGCCATGGCGAAGGTGCGCAGGCCCACCATCGCGACGGTGACGAGCAGCAGCTCCCACCAGTGGACGGACCCGTCCACCTGGAACATCGCGGTCAGCGCCGCGATGTACGCGAAGGGCAGCGCGAACACCGAGTGCTCGATCATGACAAGGCGCAGGAAGGCCTTGGTACGGCCTGGTTGCGGAATGGCTGCGGAGGCGCTGCTCACAGGCCGTACTCCTTCCATCGGCGGGTGACCTTCTCGGCGGTGGCCGGGTCGGAATCGACCATCTCCGGCCAGCCGCCGTCGCGGGTGTACCCCTCCTCGGGCCACTTCGCGGTGGCGTCGATCCCGGCCTTGCCGCCCCAGAACTGCTGGTACGAGGCGTGGTCCAGATGGTCGACCGGGCCCTCGACGACGGTCAGGTCGCGGGCGTAGTCGGTGTTGCCCAGCGCCCGCCAGGCCACCTCGTGGTAGTCGTGCACGTCGCAGTCGGCGTCGACCACCACGATCAGCTTGGTCAGGGACATCATGTGCGCGCCCCAGATGGCGTGCATGACCTTCTGCGCGTGCTTGGGGTACTTCTTGTCGATCGAGACGATCGCGCAGTTGTGGAAGCCCCCGGACTCCGGCAGGTGGTAGTCCACGATGTCCGGGATGATGATCTTGAGCAGCGGGAGGAAGAACCGCTCCGTGGCCCGGCCCAGCGGCCCGTCCTCCGTCGGCGGCCGGCCGACCACGATCGACTGGAGCAGCGGACGCTTGCGCATCGTGACGCAGTCGATGGTCAGTGCCGGGAAGTCCTCCTGCGGCGTGTAGAAGCCGGTGTGGTCCCCGAAGGGCCCCTCGGGCCGCATCTCGCCCGGCTCCAGCCAGCCCTCCAGGACCACCTCGGCGTTGGCCGGGACCTGGAGCGGCACGGTCTTGCAGTCGACCATCTCGATCCGCTTGCCCTGCACGAAGCCCGCGAAGAGGTACTCGTCGATGTCACCGGGCAGCGGCGCGGTCGAGGCGTACGTCACGGCCGGCGGGCAGCCGAAGGCGATGGCGACCGGCAGCTTCTCACCGCGCTTGGCGGCGACCTGGTAGTGGTTCCGGCTGTCCTTGTGGATCTGCCAGTGCATGCCGATGGTGCGCTTGTCGTGCCGCTGGAGGCGGTACAGACCGAGGTTGCGCACGCCCGTCTCGGGGTGCTTGGTGTGGGTCAGGCCCAGATTGAAGAACGAGCCGCCGTCCTCGGGCCAGGTGAACAGGGCCGGCAGCCGGTCCAGGTCCACCTCGTCGCCCTGGAGGACCACTTCCTGCACGGGCGCGTCGTCGGCCTTCACCTTGCGCGGCGGGACGTGCGTCATGTTCGCGAGCTTGCCGAACGCCTCGCGGATGCCGACGAAGCCCTGCGGCAGCTCGGGCTTGAGCAGGCCGCCGATCGTGCTGCTGATCTCGTCGTACGACTTCAGGCCGAGCGCCTTCAGCAGGCGGCGGTCGGTGCCGTAGACGTTCATGGCCAGCGGCATCGCCGAGCCCTTGACGTTCTCGAAGAGGAGCGCCGGACCGCCGGCCTTCTGCACCCGGTCGACGATCTCCCCGACTTCCAGGTGCGGGTCGACCTCGGCCTTGATGCGCTTGAGGTCGCCTTCGCGGTCGAGCGCGCGCAGGAACGAGCGAAGATCGTCATAAGCCATGCATCCCAGTATCCGGTACGCACTACCCTGGACTGGTCACTGGGGCCGCTCCGACCGGCCCGCCCGGCCACTCCCAGGGGGAGCGACACATGCTGCGGGTGCTGATGATCCTGGTGCCGCTGGCACTGAGCATCTACGCGTTCATCGACTGCGTCACCACCGATGAGAAGCATGTGCGCCACATGCCGAAGCCGCTGTGGGCGATCCTCGTGCTGCTCTTCCCCCTCGTCGGGTCGGTGTCCTGGCTGATCGCCGGGAAGGACCGCGCCGCACAGGCCGCCGAGGGCGGCGGGCCCCGGCGCGCCCGTGGCGGCCGGGGCGGCTGGGTCGCGCCGGACGACAACCCCGAGTTCCTCCAGTCGCTGGCCGCGCAGGAGCGGGAGCAGCGCCGGGACGAGGACGAGGCGCTGCTCAAGGACTGGGAGGCGAACCTGAAGCGCCGCGAGGAGGAGCTGCGCCGCCGCGAGACCGGCGAGTCCGAGGAGCGCAGAGAGCCCGGCGAGCGCCGGGAGACCGGGGAGCGCGACGAGTGAGCGGCCCGGACACGTCCGCGATGCTGGCCACCGCGGTGGCCGAGGCCCGGGCCGGCCTGGCCTCCGGCGGCATCCCGATCGGCGCCGCGCTGTACGGCGCGGACGGCACGCTGCTGGGGCGGGGCCACAACCGCCGGGTGCAGGACGGCGACCCGTCGGTGCACGCGGAGACCGCCGCGTTCAGGGCCGCCGGGCGGCCGAGTAGCTGGAGCGCGCAGCGCTCTCCATCGGGGGCGGCGGTGGGAGACGGGCGGGCCTACAAGGGCACGACCATGGTCACCACGCTCTCGCCCTGCTGGTACTGCAGCGGGCTGGTGCGCCAGTTCGGGATCTCCCGGGTGGTGATCGGCGAGGCGGAGACGTTCCACGGCGGCCACGACTGGCTGGCCGAACACGGCGTGGAGGTCGTGGTGCTGGACGACCCGGAGTGCGTGGCGATGATGCGCGGCTTCATCGCCGAGCGGCCGGAGCTGTGGCACGAGGACATCGGCGCGGACTGACGGCACCCGGACAGACGGGCGGACGGCATCCGGCCGCCCGCGTGACGTTTCCCTGAGCCTCCGTCAGGAAGCGGCGCGCCCGTCCTAGGCTGCCAGCGATGATCGACTTCGGACGCCGCCGGTCGCGGGCTTGCCCCGGGCACATGACCCGCCGCAGACTCCTCGGTTCCGCAGCGGGCGCGGTGGGCGGCGCCGCCGCGCTGTCGGTGCTGCCGCCGAGCGTGCGGAAGGCGGTCGCGGCCGGGCCGCCCCGGTACGGCTCGCCGGCGGACATCGAGCACGTCGTGCTGCTGATACAGGAGAACCGTTCGTTCGATCACTACTTCGGGACGCTGCGGGGCGTACGCGGCTTCGCGGACCCGGCGGCGCTCACCCTGTCCACGGGGCGCTCGGTCTTCCACCAGCCGGACGCGGCGAACCCGGACGGCTATCTGCTGCCGTTCCACCTGGACACCCGCAGGTCCAGCGCGCAGTCCATCCCCTCCACCAGCCACGCCCGGTCCGTGCAGCACGAGGCCTGGCACGGCGGCCGGATGGACCGCTGGCTGCCCGCGCACCGCAAGGCGGACGGCCGGAACGGCCCGTACGTGATGGGGTACCACACCCGCGCGGACATCCCCTTCCACTTCGCGCTCGCCGAGGCCTTCACCCTCTGCGACCACTACTTCTGCTCGGTACTGGGACCGACCTGGCCGAACCGGCTGTACTGGATGACCGGCACCCTCGACCCCGGCGGCACCCGGGGCGGCCCGGTCCTGAACAACACCGCTTCCCGGCCGTACCGCTGGACCACGTACGCCGAGCGGCTCCAGGCGGCCGGGGTGAGCTGGCGGGTCTACCAGCAGGACGACGACTACGGCTGCAACCTGCTGGAACAGTTCAAGTCCTTCCGGGACGCCCGGCCCGGGGACGCGCTGTACGAGCGCGGGGTGCGGCCGCGGCCCGCCGGCACCTTCGAGGACGACGCCCGGAACGACCGGCTGCCGGCCGTCTCCTGGATCATCCCGACGGCGGCGGAGTCGGAGCACCCGGACTACCTGCCGGCCGCCGGTGCCGCCTTCGTCGCGCGGACGGTCGAGGCCCTCGCCGACAACCCCAAGGTGTGGCGGAAGACCGTGTTGATCATGAACTACGACGAGAACGACGGGCTGTTCGACCACGTGCCGCCCCCGGTGGCGCCCGCCGGGACCGCGGACGAGTTCGTCGGCGGACTGCCCATCGGCGCGGGCTTCCGCGTCCCCTGCCTGATCGTCTCGCCGTGGACGGTGGGCGGCTGGGCCGCGGGCGACACCTTCGACCACACCTCCGTACTGCAGTTCCTGGAGCGCTTCACCGGCGTCGAGGAGCCGAACATCTCCGACTGGCGCCGCGCCACCTTCGGCGACCTGACCTCGGCCTTCGGCTTCGTCACCGCGCGGCGCCCACCCCGGCTGCCGAAGGACACCACCGCCCGGCTCGCGGCGGCGGTCAAGCAGATCACGACCCTGCCGGACCCCGTCCTCCCGGGCGCGGGCCAGACCCCGCCGCGCCAGGAACGCGGCGGCCGCAAGCGCCGCTGAACCGGCGCCCGAAACGGCCGCGGCGGGCCGGGGACGTGTCCCGGCCCGCCGCGGCTCACGGCTGTCGCCCCGGTCAGACTCCGGCGTAGGAGTGCAGGCCGGTCACGAAGATGTTCACGCCGTAGTAGTTGAAGAGGTAGCAGGCGAAGGCGATCAGGGCCAGGTAGGCGGCCTTGCGGCCCTTCCAGCCGGCGGTGGCGCGGGCGTGCAGGTAGCAGGCGTACGCCACCCAGGTGATGAAGGACCAGACCTCCTTGGGGTCCCAGCCCCAGTAGCGGCCCCAGGCGGCCTCGGCCCAGATCGCACCCGCGATGATCGTGAACGTCCACAGCGGGAAGACGGTCGCGTTGATGCGGTAGGCGAACTTGTCGAGCGAGGCGGCCGCGGGCAGCCGCTCCAGCACGGACTTGGCGAAGGCGCCGGGCTGCTTGCCCGCGGGGTTCGCGAGCTTGGTCTCGTACCGGTCGCGGAAGAGGTACAGCAGGGTGGCGACCGCGCCCATGTAGAGCACGGCGCCGGAGATGATCGCGCAGCTGACGTGGATCCACAGCCAGTAGGAGTGCAGCGCCGGGACGAGCTGGTCGCTGGCGGTGTAGAGGACCGAGACGGCGAGGCCGAGGTCGAGCAGGACCGTGGTGATCAGCGGCAGGCCGATCCAGCGGACGTTCTTCCTGGCGAGCAGCAGGATCAGGTACACGGCCACCGCGACCGCGGCGAAGGTCGTGGAGAACTCGTACATGTTGCCCCAGGGGGCACGCTCCACGGACAGGGCGCGGGAGACCACGCCGCCGACGTGGATCAGCCAGGCCAGCGTGGTCAGCGAGATGGCGATCCGGCCGTACAGGTCGCCCTTCTCGGTGCCGCCGTGCGCGCCGGGGCCGTCGGGCACGTCCCGGCTGCCGGCCGCCGAGCGGGTGACGACCTTGGGCCGGTCCAGTACGGCCGTGCCGCCGCCCTGGGCCTTGGACCGCACCGTGACGGCGGGCGCCGCCGGTTTGTCCGCGGTGAGCGCGGCGGCCGTACGGGCCACCTTGCTGCGGCTGCCGAACACCCATTCCGCCATGTGCGCCAGGAACGCCAGGGTGTAGATCGCCATCGCCGAATAGATCAGCGTGTTGCTGGTACTGGCCAGGTTCTCGTTGGCCGCGGCCGCGAGGTTCACGCGCGCGCTCCTTCGGAGGGATCAGCATTACCGGCGGAGTCGGACGGCTCCGCGGAGTCTTCTGCGTCGGGTGCGGAATCCTGGGGTGCGGACTCCTCGGGCTCTTCGGACGCGGGCTCGGATGCCTGCGGTGCTTCCGGCTGGAGGGCGTACGCGATGTCCGCCAGCTCCTCGGGGAGCTTCGGGGACTCGCTGCGGCCGAGACCGGCGACCTCCACGACGGTGACGCCGTCGGGGCCCTTCTCGGCGCGGACCCACACCCGGCGGCGCTGGATGAACAGCGAGCCGGCCAGGCCCAGCAGGGCCGCGACCGCGCCGCCCAGCGCGAGCCCGTTGCCGGGCTGGTGGGAGATGGTGAAGCTGGCCCACTGCTTGACGCCGTCGAACCTGATGCTGCCGTCACCGTTCGGCAGCTTCATCGTCTGCCCCGGCGACATCATCTGGGCGACCGCCCGGCCGTCCTTCTTGTACTGCTTCAGGTTCTTGGTCTCCAGCTGGTACACGTTCTGCGGCAGGCCGGAGTCCACGCCCAGGTCACCGTGGTACGCGGTGAGGGTCAGCCGGGGATTGTCCAGCGCCGGGAAGACCGAGAACATCGAGCCGGAGCCCTTGCCGCCGAAGGTCGGGACGAAGAAGCCCTGGAAGCCCAGCTGGTTCTTCTTACCGTCCTTGGTCTTCGCGCCGGGGACCTTCACCACGCCGCTGGAGGTGAAGTTCTTCTGGTCCTGCGGGAGGAAGGGGACCGCGCCCTCGTAGACGACCTTGCCGGTGCCGTCCTTGACGGTGACCTCGGGGGCGTAGCCGTGCGAGAGCAGGTAGACCCGGTCGCCGCCGATGTCCAGCGGCTCGTTGACCTTGATCGAGGTCTTGTGCTCCTTGCCGTCGGCACCGTTGAAGTAGGTGACGTCGGCACGGAAGACGCGCGGGGTACCGTTCTGCGGCCCGCCGCGCTCGTAGGTGGCGACGAACTTGTCGAGCTGGAAGCCGAACGGCGCCAGGTCGTCGGTGTCGAAGAACGACCCGGACTTGAAGTCGTCGAACTGGGTCAGGCTGTTGGAGAAGCCGTCCCCCTCGGTGACCAGCTTGCCGCCCTCGGACTTCCACAGCTGGCCGACGGCGAACGCCACCAGCATCACGATCAGCGCGATGTGGAAGACCAGGTTGCCGGCCTCGCGGAGGTAGCCCTTCTCGGAGGCGACCGAGCTGCCCACGACATGGGTACGGAAGCGGCGTTTCTTCAGCGTCCGGCGGGCGGCTTCGAGGACCTGCTCGGGCTCGGCTGTGGTGCGCCAGGTGGCGTAGGCGGGCAGCCGGGTCAGGCGGCGCGGGGCGCCCGGCGGGCGGCCGCGCAGCTGGCCGACGAACTGCCAGGTCCGCGGGATGATGCAGCCGATCAGCGAGATGAACAGCAGCAGGTAGATCGCGGAGAACCACACCGAGCTGTAGACGTGGAACATCCCGAGCTTGTCGTAGACCGGCCCGAGGATGTCGTGCTGTTCCTTGAACTCGTCGACCTTGACCGGGTTGATGCTGGTCTGCGGGATCAGCGAACCGGGTACGGCGCCGAGCGAGAGCAGGAAGAGCAGGATCAGCGCGACCCGCATGGAGGTCAGCTGGCGCCAGAACCAGCGGGCCCAGCCGAGGGGCCCGAGGGACGGCAGGGTGATCTCTTCCTTCGGTGCGGTGGAGAGCTGGGACCCGGCCGCGCCCAGCTCGGGCTCGGACTCGCGGGTGTCGTTCGTGGCGGTCATCGATCAGATCCCAACGGTGAAGCCTGTGGTCCAGCTCTGCAGTGCGGACATCATGCTGTCCCAGATTCCTGTGACGAGCAGGACGCCGATCACGACGAGCAGGCCGCCACCGGTCCGCATCACCCAGACATAGTGCCGCTTGACCCAGCCGAACGCGCCGAGCGCCTTGCGGAAGGCCAGGGCGACGAGGATGAAGGGCAGGCCGAGGCCGAGGCAGTAGGCCACGGTCAGCAGCGCGCCGCGGCCGGCGCTGGCCTCGTTGAACGACAGGGCGTTCACGGCCGTCAGGGTGGGGCCCAGGCACGGCGTCCAGCCGACGCCGAAGAGCACGCCGAGCACGGGCGCGCCCACCAGCCCCATCGCCGGGCGCTTGTGCAGCATCCGGAACTCGCGCTGCCCGAAGCGGCCCAGCACGCCCATGAAGGTGAGGCCGAGCAGGATGGTCAGGGCGCCGAGCACCCGGGAGATGACGTCCTTGTAGTCCTGGAGCGTCTGTCCGAAGTACCCGAAGAGGGCACCGCCGGAGACGAAGACGACGGTGAAGCCGGCGACGAAGAGGGCCGCGCCGGTGAGCATCCGGCCGCGCCGGGCGTCACCCAGGTCGGTGCCCGTGACGCCGGTCACGTACGACATGTAGCCGGGTACGAGCGGCAGCACGCACGGCGAGAAGAAGGACACCAGGCCGCCGAGGAGCGCGACCGGCAGGGCGACCAGCAGGGCGCCGGAGAGCACGGTCTCGTTCGGGGCGGTGCCGGCTACGGCGAGCACGCTCACAGGATCACTTCTCCGCGATCAGCGGGTCGATCATCTTGCGCAGCTCGCTCTCGCTGAGCGGGGTGAGCGCGCGGGCCGCGATCCGGCCCTTGCGGTCGATCGCGATGGTGGTGGGGATGGCCTGCGGGTTCAGGCTGCCCTTGGGGAAGCGCAGCATCAGCTTGCCCATGGGGTCGTACAGGCTGGGGTACGGGATCTTGTGCTGCTCCTCGAAGCTGACCGCCTGGGTCTTCTTGGAGTCCCGGGTGTTGATCCCGAGGAACTGCACGCCCTCGTCCTTGGTCTCGTTCGCGACCTTGGCGAAGTTGGGGGCCTCGGCGATGCAGGGCGCGCACCATGATCCCCAGATGTTGAGGACGACGACCTTGCCCTTGTAGTCGGCGGCGTCGAGGTGCTTGCCCTCGGTGGACTCGCCGGAGATGTCGGGGGCCTGCTGCCGGTCGGCCGGCTTGACCGTGTCGATCCCGTCCTTGCCCTGGACGAACTTGGTCTGCTGCGAGCCCCCTGACGTACCGCCTGATCCGCAGGCACTCAGGAGCACGGCGGCGGCCGCGACGCCGGCGGCCGGCAGGAGCGTTCGGCGGCGGGTGACGCGGCGGCGGGGGACGCGGCAGGCACTCATGTGAAAAGTTTCGCATGGGCCTTTTGTGGATCTTCCGCACCCCCCTGCCGGCGCGGCTCAGGCCGCCGCGAGGTACCGCCGCCAGCCGCCCGCCGGCCGCTCGCCGACGTCCAGCCCCTGGAGCCTGGCCAGCACCTTCGGGTCCTGCACGGCCAGCCAGTCGGTGAACTGCTTGAAGGACACCAGCCGCACGTCCCGGTGTCCCTCGTCCGCGATGTGCTTCAGCGCTTCCTCGACGGCGTCCATGTAGATCCCGCCGTTCCACTCCTCGAAGTGGTTGCCGATGAAGAAGGGGGCGCGGTTGGTCTCGTAGGCGCGCCGGAAGCCGGATATGTACGCGTCCGTGGCCTGCCGGCGCCAGCCGGGGTAGTTGTGCCGCGGGGCCCGGGTGGAGTTCCCGGACTGGTTCGCGAGGATGTTGTAGTCCATCGAGAGGACCTCGAAGGAGTGGCCGGGGAACGGTATCTGCTGGAGCGGGAGGTCCCAGATGCCGCGCTTCTTGGTGGGCCAGGTCTGCCGGCCGCCGGGCGAGCTGGCGTCGTAGCGCCAGCCGAGCTCGCGGGCGGTGGGCAGCAGGTTGTCCTGGCCGAGCAGGCAGGGGGTGCGCCCGCCGACGAGTTCCTTCCGGTAGTCGAAGGGCAGCGGCTCGACGTCGGTGAAGCCGGTGTACGTCCGCCACTTCGTCACGAAGTCGGTGGCCTGGTCGATCTCGGAGCGCCACTGCGCGGGGGGCCAGTGGGCGACCGAGCCGGAGCCGGCACAGAAGTGGCCGTTGAAGTGGGTGCCTATCTCGTGCCCTTCGAGCCAGGCGGCCCGGACGTTGCGCAGCGTCTCCTTGATGTGCGCGTCGGTGAGGTAGCCGATGTCGGAGGCGCCGACCGGATTGTTCGGCGGGCGGTACAGGTGCTTCTTGGCCTCCGGCAGGCAGTACAGGCCGGAGAGGAAGAAGGTCATCTTCGCGCCGTGGTCCTCGGCGAGGCGGCGGAAGCGGGGGAAGAGGCCGTTGCCGACCTCGCCGGCGCCGTCCCAGGAGAAGACGACGAACTGCGGCGGGGTCTGCCCCGGCTCCAGCGGCTCGGGCTTCGGGGGCTGGTGGGGCTGCGGCCCGGTCTCGGCGGTCGAGCCGTCACCGATCGGCTTCGGGCGGGCCCGTACGGTCTTCTTCCCGGCGGCGTCGCCGGGCCGTGCGGTGCCGCAGCCCGCGAGCCCGATCGCGGCGGCCGCCCCCGCTCCGATGCCCAGCAGGTTCCGCCGACTGATCGCGCTCATACCGTTCCCGTCCGCACTTACCGTGATTCGCCGTACTCAACGCCCGTATATACGGACATCCGGTAAGAGGGCGGGACAGGCGCCGGGGTTCCGGCGCGCTCGCATATATCTACGGCGCTACGGACGGACGCCACGGCGGTACGTACGGACAGCCGCCCGTACGTACCGCCGGCGGGATCAGGCGCCGGCCGCCTTCGGCCGGCCCTTCACGGAGCCCCGGCCGAACCGCGGCTGGGCCCCGGCGCGCAGGTGCTCCGGCACCAGGTCGAGCGCGGGCTCGGTGTAACCGACCGAGACGATCCGGTCACCGTGGAAGGTGAAGGACGTCAGCGAGGCGAGGGTGCACTGCCGCTTGCGCGGGTCGTGCCACAGCCGGCGCCGCTCGGCGAAGCTGCGCACGATCCAGATCGGCAGCTGGTGGCTGACCGCCACCGCCTCGTGGCCGCGCGCCGCGTCGCGGGCCGCGCCGAGCGCCGCCATCATCCGCACGACCTGCTCGATGTACGGCTCGCCCCAGGACGGCCGGAAGGGGTTGGTCAGGTACCGCCAGTTGCCCGGGCGCTTGAGCGCGCCGTCGCCGACCCCGAAGGTCTTGCCCTCGAAGATGTTCCCGGCCTCGATGAGCCGCGGGTCGCTGTCGACGTCCAGCCCGTGCGCCTTGCCGATCGGCGCGGCCGTCTCCTGCGCCCGCTCCAGCGGGGAGGCGACGACGTGCGTGATGTCGCGCTCGGCGAGGTGCTCGGCGACCCGGTCGGCCATCCGCCGGCCGAGGTCGGAGAGGTGGTACCCCGGGCGCCGCCCGTAGAGGACGCCGTCGGGGTTGTGCACCTCGCCGTGGCGCATCAGGTGGACGACGGTGATGTCCTCGTTCTCGGCACCCGTGCTCATGCGGTGGCCTCGGCGGCGGCCCGGGCGGCGGCCGGCAGCGCGGCCGCGATCCGCTCGACGGCCTGCGTGTCGTGCGCGGTGGAGACGAACCACGACTCGAAGGCGGACGGCGGGAGGTAGACGCCCTGGGAGAGCATCGAGTGGAAGAAGGGCGTGAAGCGGAAGGACTCCTGCGCCTTGGCCTTCTCGTAGTCGGTGACGTCCTCGTCGGAGAAGAAGACCGAGAACATGTTGCCCGCGACCTGGACGCGGTGCGCCACGCCCTCCTTCGTCAGCGCCTCGGAGACCAGCCCGCGCAGCTCGGCGGAGACCGCGTCGACCTTCTCGTACGCGGCGTCGTCCAGCAGCCGCAGCTGGGTGACGCCGGCGGCCGTGGCGATCGGGTTCCCGGAGAGGGTGCCCGCCTGGTAGACCGGGCCGGCCGGGGCGAGGTGGGCCATCACGTCGGCGCGGCCGCCGAACGCCGCGGCCGGGAAGCCGCCGCCCATGACCTTGCCGAAGGTCATCAGGTCGGGGCGGACCCCGTCGATGCCGTACCAGCCGGCCTTGGACACGCGGAAGCCGGTCATGACCTCGTCGGAGATGTAGAGCGCGCCGTTCTCCGTGCAGAGGTCCTTCAGGCCCTGGTTGAAGCCCGGCAGCGGCGGGACCACGCCCATGTTGCCGGGCGACGCCTCGGTGATCACACAGGCGATCTGGCCTTCGTGCGCGGCGAACGCGGCGCGCACGGCCTCGATGTCGTTGTACGGCAGCACGATCGTGTCACCGGCCTGCGCGCCGGTGACGCCCGGCGTGTCGGGCAGCCCGAAGGTCGCCACGCCCGAGCCGGCCGCGGCCAGCAGCGCGTCGACGTGCCCGTGGTAGCAGCCGGCGAACTTGATCACCTTGGGCCGGCCGGTGAAGCCGCGGGCCAGCCGGATCGCCGACATGGTGGCCTCCGTGCCGGAGGAGACCAGGCGGACCTGCTCGACCGGCTCGATCCGGCGCACGATCTCCTCGGCGAGCTCGACCTCGCCGGCGCCCGGCGTGCCGAAGGACAGGCCGCGCGCGACGGCGTCCTGGACGGCCTGGATGACCTGGGGGTGCGAATGACCGAGGATCATCGGCCCCCACGAGCACACGAGGTCGACGTACTCACGGCCGTCGGCATCGGTGAGGTACGGACCGGTACCGGACACCATGAACCGGGGCGTACCGCCCACGGCGCGGAACGCGCGCACGGGGGAGTTCACGCCGCCGGGCGTCACGACGGCCGCGCGGTCGAAGAGCGTCTGCGAAACTGGGGCATCGTACGAGTGAGTCACGCAAGCAATGGTCTCAGAGGCGCACGGGGGCGCGCGGCCGGGCGTTTCACACGCCGGTGACGGGGGAGGTCTCTGAGACGATGATCGGGTTGCGCGGCTGAGGCTGCGAGTGGTCGGGTGGAGATATGCATCGCGGTGGCGAACTGGGCGAAGGGACCGACGACCGGGGCCCCGAGCGCGCCCGGCGTGGCCGCCACCGGCGAGCGGAGTACAGCGGCGAGCAGGACCGTGCGGAGCACAGCGGCGCCCCTACCAGCGGCGCGGGGAACAACAGCGGGACCAGCAGCAGAGGCGGGCGCATGGGGGTGACGTACAAGTACTTCGGCGCTCCGGACGGCGCCACGGCGGCCCGGGTACCGATCTCGATGCGCCCCGAGGAGCTGGGCGGCGACGAGCTCGGCATGGGCGGGATGTTCACGAAGATCAAGCCGGAGACCATGGCGGCGATGGTGCTGACCGGCATCGAGGGCATACCCCTGTCCAAGGTCCCGCCGCTCGAACTGGTCGTCCTGCACCCCGACTACGCCGTGGTCAAGCTCCCGATGACGGTCGTCGACCCGCTGCGCGGGGTCGGCGAGGAATCGGTGGGCGCCGCCGCCTTCATCTGGTCCACGGTCCCCGACCGCGGCGGTCCGCGTGATGCCTTCGCCGTCTACCGCCTCCTCCACGAGTGGCAGGACTTCTCGCACCGCCTGCACGAGGCGGGTCATCAGGCGTACTGCCTGGTGTGGCCCTGACCGGCGGAGGGCGGAGCGGACGCCCGGCAGGTGCCGGCCAGGCGCGGCGGGCGCTACGGTTCCCCGTCGCCGGCAGGCTGCCCGGTACTGCCGCGGTTCCGCTCCGTCCCACGGCGCGCCAGGTCGACTAGGCTCATCTGTGTGACGGCAGACGCGCCCGCTCCGGACCATGCCCAGTCCGCGCCGGACCACTTCGCCATCGTGGCGGTCGCCTGCTCAGCCGGCGGCATCCGCGCATTGAGCATGTTCCTGCAGCGGCTGGGCTCCGACCTGCCCGTACCCGTACTGATCGTCCAGCACCTCGACCCCCGGCACGAGACGGTCCTCGCAGAACTGCTCGCCCGCCGCTCGGGGCTCACCGTCGAGCTGGCGAAGGACAACGATCAGGTACAGGCCGGCACCGTCCACATCGCCCCGCCCGATCATCACCTGCTCGTCAGCACCGAGGGCGTGCTGACGCTCTCCCGCAGCGCGCCGGTGCACTTCGTGCGGCCCGCTGCGGACCGGCTCTTCGAGTCGGTGGCCACGGCATACGGCCCGCGCGCCATCGTCTGTGTCCTCACCGGTACCGGCCGCGACGGTTCGCAGGGAGCCGTCGCGGTGAAGTCACACGGTGGCACCGTCATCGCCCAGGATCCCCACACGGCAGAATTCAGTGGTATGCCAGAGGCAGCCGTGGACACGGGACAGGCGGACTTCGTGCTACCTCTGGAGGAAATCGCCACGGTGGTCCGTGGCCTGGTCGAAACCAAGAGGCAATGATGGCTGACACGCGGCAAGGCGAGACCGATGAGGGTCTGGAGTCGCTGCTCGGCTTTCTGAGAGACGCCCGGGGTTTCGACTTCACCGGATACAAGCGGTCCTCGCTCGGCCGTCGCATCCGCAAGCGGATGGCCGACGTCTCCGTCGACAGCTACGCCGACTACCGCGATCTGCTGGAGACCAGCTCGGACGAGTTCGGCGCGCTGTTCAACACGATCCTGATCAACGTCACCTCCTTCTTCCGCGATCCGGACTCCTGGACGTTCCTCCAGCACGAGGTGCTGCCGGAGCTGCTCGCCCACGTGGCGCCGGACCACGAGATCCGGGTGTGGAGCGCCGGCTGCTCCAGCGGCGAAGAGGCGTACTCGCTCGCGATGATGTTCGCCGAGGCGCTGGGCCTGGAGGAGACCCTCAACCGCGTCAAGATCTACGCCACCGACGTGGACGAGGAGGCGCTGCGCGACTCGCGGACCGGTCTGTATTCGGCCAAGTCGCTGGAGTCGCTGCCACCCGAGCTGCGGGAGCGGTACTTCGAGCAGAACGGCGCGCAGTACAGCTTCCGCCCCGACCTGCGCCGCCGGGTGATCTTCGGCCGGCACGACATCACGCGTGACGCCCCGATCTCCCGGCTGGACCTCCTGGTCTGCCGCAACACGCTGATGTACTTCAACGTCGAGGCGCAGACCCAGATCATCGACCGCTTCCACTTCGCCCTGCGCGAGAGCGGCTACCTCTTCCTGGGCAAGGCGGAGATGCTGCTGAACGACGCCGACCGGTTCGAGGTCATGAGCATGCGGCAGCGCGTGTTCCGGCGCCGTCCCGGCGACTCGGGCCCGCCGTACAGCCCGGCCCCGGTCAAGGTCCGGCCGAGCGGCGGCAACGAGACGCACTCCATCGCCCGCAACCGCCAGCTGCGCGACCTGATCCTGGACGCGGCGCCCGCTCCCTCGCTCGCCGTCGACATCGACGGCACCGTCGTAATGATCAACAACCACGCCCGTACGCAGTTCGCGCTGACCTCCAACGACATCGGGCGCCCGTTCCAGGACCTGGAGATCTCCTACCGCCCGGTCGAGCTGCGGTCCCTGATCGAGCAGGCCACGCACGAACGCCGGACGCTGCGCGTCAACGGTGCCGAGCGCCGGGTCGGGGAGGAGGTGCAGTACTTCGACATCCTCCTCCAGCCGCTGCTGGCCTCCAACGGGATGCCGGCCGCCACCCACATCACGTTCACCGACGTCACCGTCGCCACGCAGCTGAAGTCGGAGGTCAAGCGCGTACGGGAAGACCTGGAGACCGCCTACGAGGAGCTCCAGTCCACCAACGAAGAGCTGGAGACGACGAACGAAGAGCTCCAGTCCAGCATCGAGGAACTGGAGACCACCAACGAGGAGCTCCAGTCCACCAACGAAGAGCTGGAGACGACGAACGAGGAACTCCAGGCGGGCAACGAGGAACTGGAGACGATGAACGAGGAGATGCGGGTCCGCACCGAAGAGCTGGACCAGACCCGTGCCTTCCTCGAAGGGGTGCTGACCAGCATCGCGGCCGGCGTGGTGGTCCTGGACAGCGACACCCGGGTGAAGAGCTGGAACCGCGGCGCCGCCGAGCTGTGGGGCCTGCGCCCGGACGAGGTGGCCGACGAGCTCTTCTTCTCGCTGGACTTCGGGCTGCCCGCGGAGAAGGTGCGCACCCTGGTCCAGGAGTGCCTGTCCGACGGCCGGCGTACGGGGCCCCTCGCCCTCCCGGCCGTGAACCGCATCGGCCGCAGCATCCACTGCACCGTGTCGTGTTCCCCGTTCGACGGCTACAACGGCGGTGTCGTCCTGCTGATGGAAGAAGTACGTAACGCCTCCCCTTCTTGAGGGAGGGCGGCGGTAGGCTGCGTATATGGAGACCGGAGGACCGTCCGGAGACGCAGCGGTCGCGTGGCAGAGGGCCGCGACGGCGCGGGAGCGCGCGGCCCGCGCGGAGGTCTTGGCCGCGCAGCAGGAAGCCCTTGCCCAGCAGGACCCGTCGTCGGTCCACGCGAAGATCGCAGCCAACCACCGCAGGTCCGCCAACTGCCACCGCTCCTCGGCCGAGCTCCAGGAGGCGTACGCCCGCCGCCTGACGGCCCTGCGTCAGCCGCACGAGCCGCTGCCCCTCTTCATGGGCGTGGTCGCGGACGCCTGCGGCACGAACAGCGCCGCGCTCACCCTGATCGGCTCCGACCACAGCCAGCTCGCGGTGGCCGCGTCCGACGAGGGGGCCCGCGCCGCCCAGGACCTGGAGTTCGTGCTCGGCGAGGGGCCGAGCACGGACGCCGCCGCCCGCCGCAGCCGCGTCTCCGCGGTGGGTACGGCCATCGAGCGGCGCTGGCCCTGCTACGGCCCGGCCGTCGCGGCGCTCGGCGTCGGCGAGGTGATCGCCGTCCCCCTGGAGACGGCCGACGGATGCCTGGGCTCGCTGGCGGTCTTCGACCCCCGGCCCGGTACGGCCACGGCCGCGGTCTTCGCCGACGTCACCGAGGCGCTGGTACGTACGGTGCTGCTCGGCCCGGACGCCGACCCGGAGCTGTACGGGGACACGGACCACCGGGACACCGTGCACCAGGCGGCGGGCATGCTGTCCGTGCAGGAACACTGCGCCGTCGGAGACGCCCTCTCGATGCTCAAGGCAAGGGCCTATGCCGAAGGGGTACCCGTCGATGAAATGGCGCGACGGATCGTGCATCGGGAGTATCGCCTTGCCTGAGAGGCAAAGATGGCGCAAGGTTCGCAGAGCGCTGCGACTGGCCTGAAGGGGGCGTCATGACGACACCGGCACAGAAGATCGCCGATGTGTTCGTGCAACTGTCCGGAGGAAGCGCGGGCACGCCCTTGCAGGCCCCCGAGCTGCTGACCACCCTCGTGCGGTGCGGTCCCCAGCTGCTCGGCGTGCACGCGGTCGGCACGGTGGTGGCCCTGGACGACCGTACGGAACCGCAGATCGCCGGCTCCGAGGACAGCGCGCAGGAGCTGAAGCGGGAAGGGCTGCGCTGGTGCGAGGGCCCCGGTACCGACACCCGCCGCAGCGGCCGGCCGCTGCCCTGCACCGCGTTCGACAGCGAGGCCGCCATGCGGCGCTGGCCGCGGTACGCGCCCCGGGCGCTGGAGCTCGGGTACACGCGCGTCGCGGCCTACCCGCTGCGGACCCGTGAGCGGCCCGTGGGCGCGCTGGTCCTGCTGAGCTCGGCGGAGGACACCCCGATGTCCGAGGAGGCCGGTACGCTCGCCCAGTCGCTGGCGGACTTCACCGCGCTCGCCCTGATACGCGAACACGAACTGCAGAAGAGCCGGACCCTGTCCGGGCAGCTGGAACACGCGCTGGTCAGCCGTGTGATCATCGAGCAGGCCAAGGGTGTGCTCGCCAACAGCCTCGATCTCTCCATGGACGGTGCCTTCGCTCTCCTGCGCGGCCACGCCCGCACCCACCGCCGGCGGCTGACCGATGTCGCCCACGACGTGGTCGAGGGCCGGCTGAAGCTCGGCCTCGACGACTGAGCGGGCCGGACACTCCCCGGCACTGTCCGGGAACCGCCGCACCCACTCCTGCAGTTGTCACACTGACGCGTTGTCATATCGATGACAACGTCAACCACAGGACAAATGAAGGAGTGGACGCCGCGATGGTGTTCAAACGGCTGCTCGGCGCCCTGGGCGTAGGGGGTCCCTCGGTGGACACGGTGCTGGAGGGCGGTGCCGTGCCGCCCGGCGGCACGCTGTCCGGACAGGTGCATCTGCAGGGCGGCAGCGCGGACTTCGACATCGAGCACCTCACGCTCGAACTGGTCGCGCGGGTCGAGGCCGAGCACGAGGACGGCGAGCACGAAGGGTTCGTGACCTTCGACCGCTTCACCGTCGGCGGCGGCTTCCGCCTCGCCGAAGGGGAGCGGCGGAGCGTCCCGTTCGCCGTCACCGTGCCCTGGGAGACGCCGGTCACCGAGCTGTACGGCCAGTCGCTGGGCATTGTGCTCGGCGTACGGACCGAGCTGGCCGTGGCGGGCGCGAAGGACAAGGGCGATTTGGACCCGCTGGCCGTCGCCCCGCTGCCCGCGCAGGAGGCCGTGCTGGAGGCGCTGGGCCGGCTCGGCTTCGGCTTCCGCTCGGCCGACCTGGAGCTGGGCCACATCCGCGGCACGGGCCAGCGGCTGCCCTTCTACCAGGAGATCGAGCTGACCCCCGCGCCGCAGTACGCGCACGCGCTGAACGAGCTGGAGGTGACCTTCCTGGCGGCGCCCGGCGGCCTGGAGGTGGTCCTGGAGGCCGACAAGCGCGGCGGGCTGTTCTCCGGCGGCCGCGACGCCGTCCACCGCTTCGCCGTGAGCCATGACGCCGTCGCGCATCTGGACTGGGACGCCGAGGTCGACGCGTGGGTGCGCCAGGTGGCCGGGCAGCAGGCCGCCGCCGCTCCGTACGTCCACGGCCACGGCGACGCGTACGGCCACGGAGACCCGTACGGGCACCACGGGCACGATTCGTCGCACGGGCACGTTGGGCATCACGACGGACACCACCGCTCCGGCCCCGGCACCGGGGCCGTCGTGGCCGGTGCCGCCGCGGGTGTGGCGGCCGGTGTCGTCGGCGGCTTCGTCGCGGCCGAGGTGATCGACGAGATCGGTGACGCCTTCGAGGACGAGGACGACGGCGGCGACGAGGGCTGAGAACCGGGCGGGGTGCGGCCGGTCCCCTGGGCCGGCCCGCGCCGTCAACTTCTACACCCGTGTAGATTTCAGCTCGCGTGAGCCCGCGCAAGCGACGGATGACGAGGAGAACGACATGGCTCTGTGGGACCGGATCAAGGACTCGGCGCAGACGATGCAGACCCAGCTGGTGGCGAAGAAGAACGACCTCAAGAGCGGCGCCTTCCGGGACGCGAGCATGGCGATGTGCGCGCTGGTGGCCGCGGCGGACGGCAGCATCGACCCGTCCGAGCGCCGCCGGGTGGCCCAGCTGATCATGTCGAACGAGGTACTGCAGAACTTCCCGGCGGACGACCTGCAGCGCCGTTTCGACGGTTACCTCGACAAGCTCATCGCCGACTTCGACTTCGGCAAGGTGAGCGTGATGCAGGAGATCGGCAAGGTGAAGAAGAAGCCGACCGAGGCGCGGGCCGTCATCCAGATCGGCATCGTCATCGGCGGCGCGGACGGCGACTTCGACAAGACCGAGCAGGCCGTCGTGCGGGACGTGTGCTTCGCGCTGGAGATCCCGCCGGCCGAGTTCGACCTGTGACGCGGGGCCGGGTGCGGCCCGCGGCGGTCAGCTGCGGGCCCCCGGCTCGTCCTGCGCGCGGGACGGCTCGTCCTGGATGCGGGAACTGATCACGTCACCGGGACGGGCGCGGATCACCCGCGGGCGCGTGCCGTCGTCGTCCGGGTGGACGCCGTCCTTCATCGCCCTGGTCTCACTCTTGAGGATGCGGGTCGCCTTGCCGGCGGACCGTACGAGATCGGGCAGCCGCTTGGCCGCGAGCAGCACGATGACAACGATGAGGAGCAGTGCGATCTCACTGATCCCGAACATCCCGGCCCTCTCTTCCCCCTCCGCGCGGAGGGCACCCTGAGCGTACTGGTCAGCGCCGCGGCCCGGAATCGGGGCCGCTGAAGTCGGGTCCCGCGTAATCGGGGCTCGCGTAGTCCCCACTGGCGTAGTCCCCGCTCGCGTAGTCGGGTGCCGCGAAGTCCGGGCTGCTGTAGCCGAGCCGGGGCCGGGTGCCGTCCCGGCCGGGCCGTGGCGCCGACCGGAGCTGCCGCTCCAGGTACGGCACGATCCCGCGCTCCAGCAGCGCCAGCTGCCAGGCCTCGCGCGCCCGCCGCAGCCGCTCTTCGGGCGCGTCGGCGCCGGCCGCCCGGTGCCGGGCGGCGGTGCCCAGCAGCCCGGCCACCCCGCAGGCCAGGGACACCGCCGTGAGGACCACGGCCACCTGCCCGGCCGTGATCAGGGCGTCCGCGAGCGGGCGCTGGGAGGCGGCCAGCCGCAGCAGGTAGCCGAGCAGGAAGAAGACGACGGCCGCCACGGCCGCCAGGCTCGGCACGAGCACGCCGAGCAGGGGCAGCAGCCCGCGCCCCCGCCGCTCCGCCGCGTCACCGGTCCCGGCGCCGCCCGCGCCGCCCTCCGCTTCCTCCCGCAGCGCGAGGTAGGTGCGGTACTCCGGTGCGGCCTCCGCCGCGAGCAGCGCGGCCTCGGCGAGGGCGCCGTCGCGCAGGCTCCGGGTGAGCTCGCCGGTGGGATCGGCGCGTACCGCCCGCGCGACCTCGCCGGTACTCAGCCCCCGCTCCACCAGCCGCTCGAAGTCCGCCTGGTCCCGCGCCCGCAGGCCGTCCCGCCGTAACCCTGCCATCGCTTCCCCGCTTCCGCCCCCGTTCCATGGCCTCTTGAATCTACAGCACTGTAGAAACACGGCGGGACGTGCAGGCGTGCACCCTGGGCTCCCGTCAGTACGATGGCCGCTCCACCGAACGTACGAGCACACGTGCGGGCGGGGTGCGGCGGAGGGAGACGGCGGAGTGGACCGCGGAGCGGGCCGGCGAGCGGGTGACGGACGGCATGAGCGCGACCCCCGCGGGCGCCGGCGCGGCCAGGGCGAGCTGGAGGCACAGGTCCTGTCCGTGCTGCGGCTGTCCTCGGGCCCGGCGACCGCTGCCTGGGTGCAGGAACGTCTCGACGGCGACCTCGCCTACACCACCGTCATGACCATCCTGTCCCGGCTGCTGGCCAAGGGAGCCGTCACCCGCGAGCGCCTGGGCCGCGCCTTCGTATGGCAGGCCGCGTCCGACGAGGCCGGGCTCGCCGCGCTGCGGATGCGCCGGGTGCTGGACGCGGAGGCCGACCGGGAAGCGGTGCTGGCCAGCTTCGTCACGGCCCTCTCCCCCGACGACGAGCGGCTGCTGCGCGGCCTGCTCCACGAGGCGGCGGACGTCCCCGGCGCCGCCGACGGGACCGGCGCGCCGGAACAGACGCCGGAGGGCTGACCGGTGGGCGTGTTCGTCTTCCTGCCCCTGGTCCTCCCGCTCACCGCCTGGCCGGTCGCGCGCCTGGCCGAGCAGCATCTGCACCCGCGCAGCGCCACCCGGCTGCTGGCCGGCGTCGCGGCCGTGCTCGCCGTGTGCAGCACGGTCTGCCTGGGCCTGATCATGGTCGTCGGCACCGCCCAGCTGCCCGGCAACCCGCTGCCGGACGGCTGGTCCGACCCGGAGGTCCGTGCCGCGGTCCCGTACGACGAGGTCGCGGGCAAGGCCGCGATCCCCGCGCTGTTCGCGGTGGCCGTGGCGGGCGGGCGTACGGTCCTGCGCCATCTGCGCGTACGGCGCCGCGCGAGCCGCGCGCTGACGGGGCTGCCCGGCTCGCGGGTGGCGGTCCTGCCGGACACCGCGGCGTACGCGTACGCGCTGCCGTCCCGGCGCCCCCGGCCGGGCCGGGTCGTGGTCTCCACCGCGATGCTGGCGCGGCTGGACTCACGCGAGCGGCGGGCCCTCTTCGCGCACGAGCGCGCGCACCTGACAGGCCGCCATCACCGGTACCTGCTGGCCGTGCAGCTCGCGGCCCGCGCCAACCCGTTCCTGCTGCCGCTGCGCACGGCGACGGAGTTCTGCGCCGAACGCTGGGCGGACGAGGAGGCGGCGCGGGCGGTCGGCGACCGCCGTGCGACGGCCCGCGCGGTGGGCAAGGCGGCCCTGGTCGCCGGCCGCGCCCCGCTGGCGGGCCTGGCGTCCTTCGCCGCTCCGGGCCCCGTGCCGCGGCGGGTGGCCGCGCTGCTCGGGCCCGGCCCGCCGGCCCGCAGCCTGCCTCCGGCGCTCACCCCGGCCGGGGTCGCCACCCTCGTCGCGGCGGCCGGCACACTCGCCTCGGCACTCTCCTCCGTCAACGCCACGGTCGCGCTCTTCCTCGTCCTCCAGGCCGCGACCCCGCTGTGAACGGGCTGCCTCAGGGCCGCTCGGCCGTCAGGTACCGCTGCACCGTCGGCGCCAGCCAGGCGACGACCTCGTCATGACCGAGTGCCGCGGCGGGCGGGATGCGCACGACGTAACGGGCCATCGCCATGCCGATGATCTGCGAGCCGATCAGCGCGGCCCGCACCGGCGCCTCGTCCGGCACCGGGCAGACCGCCGCGATCACCGGCGCCAGCTGGTCGCGGAAGACCGCCCGCAGCCGCTCGGCACCCGCCTCGACCGTGACGGCGACCCGCACCATCCCGGTCAGCCGCTCGTCGTGCTCCCAGACGTCCAGGAAGTGGCGGACCAGCCGCTCGCCCAGCCCGGCGGGGTCCACCGCGGTCAGGTCCGGCATCCGCAGGTCGATCTCGGTGGCGGCGACGAACAGGCCCTCCTTGTTGCCGTAGTAGCGCATGACCATGGACGGGTCGATGGCCGCGTCCCTGGCGATGGCCCGGATGGTCGCGCGCTCGTACCCCTCGGCGGCGAAGCGGTCGCGCGCCGCGGTGAGGATCGCGGCCCGGGTCGCGTCGGAGCGGCGCGGGCGGGCCGGGGATTCGGAGGGGGCTCTGTCAGCCATGCCAACAAGCGTAGGCCAACAGCTGTTGACACGCCAGAGCCGCCGCCGTACGTTGCCAACAAGCGTTGACCAACACGCGTTGGCTCAGGAGGCGGCCATGAACCGCGACAACGGCACCACCACCCGTACGACAGCCCCGCACCCCACCTCCGACGTCCTGGTCGTCGGCGCCGGGCCCACCGGCCTGCTGCTCGCCGGCGACCTCGCCGAGGCCGGCCTCGACGTCACCCTGCTGGAGCGCCGGCCCCCCGGGATCAGCAACCTCACCCGCTCCCTGGTCGTGCACGCCCGCACCCTCGAACAGTTCGACGCCCGCGGCCTGGCCGAGGACGTGCTCGCCACCGGCCGGCCGGTGGACTCGCTCCAGCTGTTCGGCGATGTCTCGCTGGACCCGTCCGTGCTGCGCACGCGCTTCCCGTACGTCCTGGTCACCCCGCAGTTCGAGGTCGAGCGGGTGCTGGCGGAGCGGGCCCGCAAGGCCGGTGCGACGTTCGCGTACGGCACCGAGGTGACCGGGATCCGCCAGGACGCCGACGGCATCACGGCCACGGTGCGCACCGACGACGGCGCCACGGGCGAGTACCGCGCGTCCTACCTGGCCGGCACCGACGGCGTGCACAGCGGCGTCCGCCGGGCGCTCGGCCTGCCGTTCCCCGGCAAGGCCGTCATCCGGTCGGTCGTACTGGCCGACGTGACGCTCACCGAGGCGCCGGAAGCACCGCTCGTCGCCAAGGCCGACGGCGACGCCTTCGCCCTGATCGCGGGCATCGGCGACGGCCTGTTCCGGGTGGTCGCCTGGGACCGGACCCGGCAGGACCCCGACGGCGGGCCGCCGGACCTGGCCGAGGTCCGCGAGCTCACCCGGGCCGCGCACGGCACCGACTACGGCATGCACGAGGCCCGCTGGACCTCCCGCTTCCACAGCGACGAGCGGCAGGTGCCCGAGTACCGCGTGGGCCGGGCGTTCCTCGCGGGCGACGCCGCGCACGTTCACTCCCCGGCCGGCGGCCAGGGCATGAACACCGGCCTGCAGGACGCCGCCAACCTCAGCTGGAAGCTGATCGCCGTACTGCGCGGCCGGGCCGGCGACGACCTGCTGGACACGTACCACGCCGAACGCCACCCGGTGGGCCGCACGGTGCTGCGCTCCAGCGGCGCGCTCATCCGGTTCGCCCTGCTCCAGACCCGCGCGCGGCGCGTCGCCAACGCGCTGGCCGGACAGCTCGTGAAGCGGGTACCCCCCGTGACGCACCGCGCGCTCGCGCAGATCTCCGGCATCGGCATCGCCTACCGGCGCAGGTTCGGCGACCACCCGCTGACCGGCCGGCGCGCGCCCGACATCCGCCTCGCCGACGGCAGCCGCCTCCACGAAGCGCTGCGCGGCAACCGCTTCGTGCTCATCACCCCGGCGTACGAGTCGCCCGACCTGGGCGGCCGGGACGCGAGCCGCCTCGTGCACGGCACCTGGCGCGGCCACCGGCGCACCGCGCTGCTGGTCCGCCCCGACGGCTACATCGCCTGGGCCACGGACACCATGGACCGCGCGGCGCGTGCGGACGGCCTGGCGGCGGCCCTGCTGCGCTGGACGGGACCGGCGGAGAAGGAACCGGCCGCGGCGCCCGCCCGGGGGTGAGCGTCCGGAGCCGTACCGGTCCGGGGGCGGGCGTCCGCGTCAGCTCCGGTCCGGGAGGTCGGCATACGCTGCCGGTATGTCGATCTTCCGGTCCGTGGTGCTCTTCGTCCTCGCAGCCCTCCTGGAGATCGGCGGTGCCTGGCTGGTCTGGCAGGGCGTACGGGAGAACCGCGGCTGGGTGTGGGCGGGCGCGGGCGTCCTGGCCCTGGGCGCGTACGGGTTCGTCGCCACGCTCCAGCCGGACGCCGACTTCGGCCGCATCCTGGCCGCGTACGGTGGCGTCTTCGTCGCCGGGTCGCTGGTCTGGGGCATGGTCGCGGACGGCTACCGCCCCGACCGCTGGGACCTCACCGGGGCGCTGGTCTGCCTGGCCGGCATGGCCCTGATCATGTACGCGCCGCGGGGGCGGTGACGGCCCGGCGGACCGCCCGGCTCCCGGCCCGCCGCGCATATCCTGATCGCGCACCGCCCACTCGTCCATCCGTACGCCCGTACGCCGAGGAGCACTCATGACCGCCGCCCGTACCGCCGTCGTCACCGGAGCGAGCAGCGGCATCGGTGCCGCGACCGCCCGGAAGCTCGCCGAGGCCGGCTACCGCATGATCCTCGTCGCGCGCCGCAAGGACCGCCTCGAAGCGCTGGCCGCAGAGCTGCCGCACGCCGAGGCGTACGCCCTGGACGTCACCGACCGCGCCGCCGTCGACGCCTTCGCCGCCTCCCTGGACCGCTGCGACGTCCTGGTGGACAACGCGGGCGGCGCGCTGGGCACCGACCCGGTGGCCACCGCCGACCCGGCCGACTGGCGCGCGATGTACGAGGTCAACGTCCTCGGCGTACTCAACGTGACGCAGGCGCTGCTGCCCGCCCTGACCGCCTCCGGCGACGGCACGGTCGTGGTCGTCTCCTCCACCGCGGGCCACGGCACGTACGAGGGCGGCGGCGGTTACGTGGCCGCCAAGCACGGCGCGCACGTCCTCGCCGAGACGCTCCGCCTGGAGCTGTGCGGGCAGCCCGTACGCGTCATCGAGATCGCGCCCGGCATGGTCCGCACGGACGAGTTCGCGCTCACCCGCTTCCGCGGCGACGAGGCGAAGGCCGCCAAGGTGTACGAGGGCGTCGCCGAGCCGCTCACCGCCGACGACGTGGCCGACACGATCGCCTGGGCGGTCACCCGCCCCGCCCACGTCAACATCGACCTCCTCGTCGTCCGCCCCCGCGCCCAGGCCTCCCACACCAAGGTCCACCGCGCACGCTGACCCGGGCTCCGCCCCGGCCAGGGTCCTAGGGCCCCGGCCAGGGCGCCACACCCGTTCGGCGGAGGCCGAACGGCCGATGCGCGGGCCGCCGCACCGCGGCTACGTTCCTGGTGTCAGCACATGCCATGGACCGGCGGCCCGCCTCCGAGGGAAGGGCGGGCCGCTCCCAGGAGAGGAGCACCACCATGCGTCCCGGCACTCACGCGCCCGTGACCGTCACCGCCTTCGACCACCTGGTCCTCAGCGTCGCCGACGTCGAACGCGCCCTGGACTTCTACTGCGGCCCGCTCGGCCTCGAACCGGTCAGGGTGGACGAATGGCGGGCCGGCGAGGTGCCGTTCCCTTCGGTCCGGGTGAGCCCGACGACCATCATCGACCTGGTACGGGCCCCGGACGCGGCCCCCGGCGAGGATCCCGCGGCGGCCCGCCCCAACGTCGACCACCTCTGCCTCGTCGTCGCGCCGCTGGACTGGCAGCAGGTCGTCGACTCCGGCGTCTTCACCGTCGTCGACGGCCCCGGCAAGCGCTTCGGCGCCCGCGGCACCGCGGAGTCCCTCTACGTCCAGGACCCCGACGGCAACACCGTGGAGCTGCGCTGGTACCCGGCGGACGCGTAGGGCACACCACGCGCGACGGACCTTCACAAGATCCACAACGATCACGCCACATGATTTTCCGCCCGCCGGGCACGGGACCCGCGTGAGCACTTTCCGCATCCCCACCCCCCGTTTCCGCACGTCCGCCAGGGCCGTCAAGCGCGCGGCCGTACTGGCCGCCGGCGCCGGCCTGTTGACCACCGGCCTGCTCGCCACGCCCGCCTCCGCCGCCATGGGTGACAACGTCGTGCAGTCCCCCGCCGCCTGCGCCTTCTCCGAGGACCGCGGCACCGTCGCCCTCGGCGCGGCGGGCGACCAGGTCTCCCAGGTCCAGTGCCTGCTGGCCAACCGCCAGTACCTGGGCTGGAACAAGCTCAGCGGCACCTTCGACGCCGACACCATGGCGGCCGTGGCCCACTTCCAGTCCGACCACGACCTCGTCCCGAACGGCGTGGTCAACCCCACCACCTGGCTCGCCCTGTACCAGGCGGGCCTGCCGGCCGGCCCGGTCCAGTCCCCGGCGCAGCCGGCACCGACCGTCTGACCGTCAGCTCCACCGCACACCGAGAGGGCCGGACCCCGCCGGGTCCGGCCCTCTCGTCACTCCGGCCGTCACTCCGGCTCCGAGGACGGGGCCGGGGCCTCGGGGTCGGGGTCCTCCCGGCGGTCGATGATCTCGCGGGCCACTTCCAGGATGGGACGGCCGCTGCTGAACGCCTCGGTACGGATCTCCAGCAGCGCCTCGTCCAGGGAGATGGCCAGCCGGACGGCGAGCATTCCGGTGGCCTGGTGGACCTCCGCGCGGTGCAGGGTGGCGAGGTCCGTCAGCGGGTCACGCCGGCCGTCGGTCCCGGGCACGGTCCCCAGGAGCAGGAACGTGACGGTTTCGGTGAAGGCGAGGGCGTCCCGGTACTGCTGGGGTGTGAGCGAACCCGGACGGGTCCGGTAACCGGCGAAGACGCCCTGCTGGATGGCGCCGATCCGTAAGGAGAAGGCGAAGCAGGCCTGGGCCCCCGCGTGCAGGGCGTCGGGGACGAACACCGGCCAGCGGGTGTCGGGCGTGCGGGTGAGGTCCGGTACGAGAACGGCCCGGTTGCGGCGGGCGCACTCCACGGTGGGCCCTTCGCCCAGGGTGTACTGCAGGTCCTCCAGGGCGGCCCCGAGCATGTCGGCCTGCGAGTGCCAGATCAGTTCGAGGCTCCGGGAACGGGTCAGCGCCGAGACGGTGACGCCGGTGAGGCCCAGTACCTCGGCGCACCGGTCCGCCGGCACCTTCGCGAGTCCAGGGGGGACGGTTGCGGCCATGGCGAGAACAGCGGTCATCTCCGGACTGACCGGGGCCTCGGGAGTCGTCGGCATCGAATCACCGCGTCAGGCGTGCAGGAAGCAGGAGAAGGGGCGCCGGAGAAGAAGCGCCCTCAGGAGCCGACGTGCGGCGGCTCCTCGAACGTGCCCACTCCCGCGCGGCCGTCGACCACCGCCTGGGAGAGGTCGGTCAGCAGCAGCCGCCGGCCGCGCGCCCGCGCACGGAGGCGTCGGAAGGACTCGTCCAGGCTCAGCCCGAGCCGTTCCGAAAGCATCCCCTTGGCCTGCTCGATGACGACGCGGCCGCTCAGGGCTTCCTCCAGGTGTTCGTTCACGTGTCCCTGATGGCGGATGGCGCGGTACTGGAGGATGCCGACGGCGGCCACGTCGGCCAGCGCCTGCGCCAGGCGCAGTTCGCCCCCGCCGAGGGATTCGGGCCGGTTGCGGAAGACGTTCAGGGCACCGACGGTCCGCTCCCGCAGCCGCAGCGGCAGACCGGCCACCCCGACGAACCCGCGCGCCGCCGCCCAGCCGGTGAACCGCGGCCAGCGGTCCTGCGCCTCGGCGGAGTCCAGGTAGGTGTACGGGATCTGCGAGCCGGTACGGGTGCAGTCCTGGCAGGGGCCCTCCTCCCAGTCGATCTGGGCCAGCTCCAGCTGTCGTGTCGTCTCGTCGGAGGCGGAGGCGTCGACCATCCGGCCACGGGCGTCGACGAGGATGACCCCGGCGGCGTCCACGGGCAGCAGGCTGACCGACCGCTCGGTGAGGGTGTGCAGAAAATCCATGATGTCGAAGTCGGCGACCAGCGTGTCGGCCAGTTCGACGAATGCGGCGGCGACCTCTTCCTCGCGCGTGGTGCGTCCCTCGGCGTGTTCGGCTGGTTCGGTGGGCATGGCCGGCTCCCTGACCTTTACAGGAGCGAGAAATATCGGTGGTGCGGGGTCTCGGCCGGGCCCTTGCCACGTGCGGCGAGGCAGCAGCGCAGGGGCAGGAACACGCCCTCAGGATGACACCGCTCCGTTTGCGGCCGGGCCGCCCGCACCGGAAATGCGACAGCCGGCGGGGCCCGCCCTCCATCGTCGCGAGGAGCAGGAGGCCCCCTTTTTCCGTACTACCCGCTCGCCCCTCCCCCAGACCGGCCGTACGGCCGGGTTGCCCCTGCGAGTCACCAGAATCGGGCACGGAACGGTCCCCGAACGCGGAAAGCTGGAATCTCCGGTCGGATTCTTGCATCGGCCCCGTGACGCGACGGCAGTCGGCACACTGTGTCCTCGCCCTGGCGCGAACACGTGCGGCAGCGGCGGGGGAGGGCGAACGTGACCGGTGACCAGCGACGGACGGGCAACGTGCCGGCCGCGAGGACGCGGCTGGTGGACCGCCGCGCCGAACTGGCCGAAATACAGCGGTTGCTCTCGTCGGGCGCGCGGCTGGTGACGCTGACCGGCGCCGGCGGGATCGGCAAGACCCGCCTCGCCCTGGAGACCGCGGCCGCCCTCCGGCCCCGCTTCCAGGACGGGGCGTGGCTGGTGGAGCTGTCGCCGCTGAGCAAGGGCACGCTGCTCCCGCTCACCATCGCCGAGGCGCTGCCGCTGGCCGACCTGACCACCCGCCCGGCCATCGACGTACTGGCCGAATACCTCGCCGACCGGGAACTGCTGCTGGTCCTGGACACCTGCGAGCACCTGACCGACGCCTGCGCCATGGCCGTCCAGGTGCTGGTGCGGGCCGCGCCGGGCCTGCGGGTCCTGGCCACCAGCCGCCGCACCCTGGACGTCCCCGGCGAGGAGGTGTTCACGGTGGAGCCGCTGTCGGTACCGGACCTGGCGGACGACGCACGGACGCACGAGGCGGCGGCCATGGTGCTGCTCGCCGAGCGTGCCGCCGCGGTGGTGCCCGGCTTCGCCCTCACCGACGTCAACCGGACCGAGGTGGCGTGGCTGTGCCGGCGTCTCGAGGGGCTGCCGCTGGCCCTGGAGCTGGCCGCGGCCCGGCTCCGGGACCACTCGGTGACCGAGCTGACCGCACGGCTGACGGACCGGTACGCGGTCCTCGACGGCACCGACGACGAGCTGACGCACGCCGGTCCTCCCTGGCACCGGGCGCTGCGGACCGCGATCGGCTGGAGCCACCAGCTGTGCACCCCGCCCGAACGGCTGTTGTGGGCCCGGCTGTCGGTCTTCGCCGGCACCTTCGACGCGGAGGCGGTCCGCCAGGTGTGCGCCGACGCGCACCTCCCCGGCCGGAAGGTTCCCGCACTGCTGGGCGCGCTCGTCGACAACTCCGTCCTGACCTGGGTCCCCACCGGGGCCGGGGAGCGCTACCGGATGCTGGACACCCTCCGCGAGTTCGGCGAGGGCTGGCTGCGGCGCCTCGGCGAGGAGGACGCGCTGCGGCGCAGGCACCGCGACCACTACCTCGCCCTGGCCCGCCGGGGAGACGCCGCCTGGCTGGGGGCCGACCAGTTCGCCTGGTACGACCGGACGACCGCCGAGCACGACAACCTGCGCGCCGCGCTGGAGTTCTGCCTGGCCCACCCCGAGGACCACACCGCGCTGGAGCTCGCCGGGGCCCTGTGGTTCTTCTGGAACGGCTGCGGCATGCAGAAGGAAGGGCAGCACTTCATGGAGCGGGCGCTGGCCCTGGACCCCGCGCCGGTCCCGGCCCGCGGCAAGGTCCTGTGGGCCTGTGGTCTCGCCCTCCTGACGCTGGGGGACGCCGACGGCGGCGCGGCGTACGCCGCCGAATGCACGGCCGCCGCCGAGCGGTCGGGCGATGCCGACACGGCCGCCGCCGCTGCGGCCATCACCATGGGCACGGCGATGCTGCGCGGCGACGTGGAGCGGATGACGTCCCTGGCGCGGCGCCTGCTCGCCACCGAGCGGCCGGGCAGCGCGCTGACCCTGCCCCAGCACCTGGCCCGGCTGGTCTCCGGCCACGCGCACATCATCACCGGCCGGTTCGAGGAGGCCATCGCCGTACTGGAACAGTGGCGCGTCGCGTGCGACCGGCACGGCGAGCGGTGGATGCGTACCTTCAGCGACTCCTACCGCGCCCAGGCGGAGCTGGCGCTCGGCCGGCCCGCCGCCGCGCAGTCGTACGCCCAGGCCGCCCTGGAGGGCAAGCACCGGATGCACGACAGCCTGGGCGTCGCCATGGCGCTCGACGTCCTGGCCCAGGCAGCGTCCGCCACCGGCCAGGACGAGCGCGCCGCCCGCCTGCTCGGCCTGGCCCGGCAGGTGTGGGAGGCCCTGGGCGGCCGGCCGCAGGCCGGGATCGCCGCATGGATCGCCGCCCGCCGCTCCTGCGAGGAACGGTGCCGCGACGCCCTCGGCGACCACGCCTACGAGACCGCGTACCGCATCGGCCGCGAGACCGGCCTGGACACCGGCATCGCCTACGCCCTCACTCCCTGACCGGCCCCCCTGGACACGTGCCTGGCGGACACTCGCCGTCGTCATCGAAGCGGGTGCCATTCCGGAGCGCGGCATGGGCGGTGCCCAGGAGCGTGCGGCCGTGCCGGAAGGCGTGCGCCCGCAGGCGGAGCAGCGCATGTTCCGGAGAGATGCCCAGCCGCTGGGCGAGCATGCCGACCGCTCGGTGCACGGCGGCGAACGGCAGGTGATCCACACCGGCGAGCCAGTCGGTGTCGTCCTCGGCGGCCCGCGCGACGGCCCGGGCCAGGGCATCGGCAAGCAGCAACCCGTTGCGCAACTGGCCGGGACTCACCGGCCCCGGAACCTTGCGGTGCCCGATGAGCACGCCGAACGTGTCCTGGCCCAGTCTCAGGGGGAAGGCGAACACCGCCGCCACCCCCAGCTTCTGCATGGCGGACAGCAGGCCGGCCCAGTCGGCCGAGGTGTCGGCGGACAGGGCGGACAGGTCGGACACCATGACCATCCGCCCGCTCTGCGCCACGTCGTAGCTGGGGCCCTGCCCGTACACGTACTGCAGGTCCTCCAGCAGTACGGTGAGCGCGCCGCAGCAGTGCACGGCCTCAGGAGGGCGGTCTCCGGGAGCGAGCAGCACCGCCAGTCCATCCAGCCCCATCCTGGCCGCGCACTCCCTGAGCGGAGGGGAGGAAAGGTCGAAGTCCCGCAGTACGGCGGAGAATTCGGCCGTCGGCCACGCCAGCCGCATCTCCAGGGCACGTTGTCGCATCTGCTGGGCCCGCAGACGTGCCTGACGGGTCTGCTGACGCGTCCGACGGGCCTCCGCCCGGACCTGGCGCGTCCGCTCGCACGTGTTCAGGGACCGCTCCAGGAGGACGTACGCCCTGGTCATCGCCCTGGCGTACCGTTCGTCCTCCGCTGGTCCCGGCTCGCGGACGCCGGCACTGCCTTGAGCAGCCATCGGTCTTCCTGTTTCTGAGAACCACCGGGGGGCCGATAACTCGTGGGACCCGGCAGGACAGTCCCGGCCGGGCCGCTGGAAGGAGGTGTCCGGTCAGTTGTACAACTGCCGCCGCGGAACAGCTTGGCAGATATGCAAGGTGATCGCCACGCAGTCACCGCTCCCGGGCGGCGGACGAAGAGCCCGGTTCACCGGACCAGCTGGACCGCCGGTACAGCTGGTCCCCGCGCGAGGTCACGCCGCGGAGTGGCCTCACCGCTCATACGCCGTCCACTGCCCGATGGTGTCCCTCCGCCCGGGTCAGACGCAGCGGGAGGTGCTGGAGGCGCCAGGCGCCCGGCTGGCGGCGGCGTACCTGGGTCTTGAGCATGTCGGGGGCGACGGCCAGGGAGAGGTCGGGGAAGCGTCGCAGGAGGCGGCCGATGGCGACCTCCCCCTCCTGCCGGGCGAGCGCGGCGCCCAGGCAGTAGTGCGCGCCGTGTCCGAAGCCGACGTGGTCCTCGCCGCGGTCCGTCGCCTGCCGGGCCAGGTCCAGGCGCTCGGGGTCGTCGTAGTGGCGCGGGTCGTGGTTCGCGGAGACCAGGACGGGCTGTACGGCCTCGCCTTTGCGGATCCGGGTGCCGGCCAGCTCCAGGTCCTCGGTGGCGTAGCGCAGTTGGGTCATCTGTACCGAGCCGCACCGGCGCACCAGCTCATGAACGGCATGGGGCAGCAGTCCCCAGTCCTCCTTGAGCATCCGCAGCTGATCGGGGTGGGTGAGCAGGGCAGTGATGCCGTTGCCGATGAGGTGGGCGGTGGTCTCGTGTCCGGCGAGCACCAACGCCATCACGAGGGTGACCATCTCCGTGTCGCTGAGCCGGCCGCCGTCGTCGTCCTGGGCACGGATGAGGGCGCTGATCAGATCGTCCCGCAGGTCGGCGCGGCGTTCCGCGATCAGTTCGTGGAGGTGGTCGATGACGGCCGGGAAGGACGCGCCGATCCGCTCGGGCACCAGCGAGGCCAGGTCGGAGCCGAAGCTCCGCCAGCGGGGCCGGTCCGCCTCGGGTACCCCCACCAGCTCGCAGATGACGGTGATCGGCAGTGGGTAGGCGAAGTGCTCGATGAGGTCGACCACCCCGCCGTCGTCGGCCTGCCCGGGGAGTGCGTCGAGCAGGGTGTCGGTGATCTCCTCGACGCGGGGCCGCAGGTCGGGGACCCGGCGGGCGGTGAAGGCGCGGGAGACCAGACGGCGCAGTCGGGCGTGGTCCGGCGGGTCGCTGGTGAGGATCGACTCCAGGATGTACACGCTGTACTCCGCGGGGATGCCGAGTACGTCCATGAGGCGGTCGCGTGCGTCCGGGCCGGTGCGGCCCGGAACCGAGTACGGGTTGTTCACGAAGCGCGGGTCCCGCAGGACGGCGCGCACCTCCTCGAAGCGCGTCACGAGCCAGATGGGCGTGTCGTCCATGAAGCGTGCGCGGAGGACGGGGCCCTGCTCGCGCAGCCGGCCGTAACCGCCGAAGGGGTCGGCGAGCAGCTCCGGGTCCATCACGTTCGGCTCACCGGGATGCTTGCCGATGAAGTCCTGCATGGCGGGCGGGAGGCCGGAAGGCGCGGTCCTGGCCGGGGTGGTCGTCGGGGAACCCGGGTCGGCGGGCCTGCTCGGCATCGTGCGCTCTCCTTCTGGTGAGGGTTCTCCGGGCACCGGTGGGGCACCGTCGCGCGCCTCAGGCGTGGAGGGGTGTCTCCCTGAAGGTGTCGAGGGTGGCCGGCTGCGGCGCTTCACGCGGTTCCGGGTGGGGGTGGCCGGCCGCCAGGACGTAGAGCGGGGTGTGCCCGGTGTTGTCCAGGGTGCAGCGCTCCGCGAGCAGCGCGTCGGCGAAGGCTCCGGTCTGGGCCGGGCCCAGACCGAGCGCGGTGGCGGTCAGCGCGAAGGTCTGGCCCAGATGCCCGGCGTTCAGCAGGCACACGCGGTAGCACCGCGGGGTGTGGTACTTCACGCTCATGCGCTCCAGCCTGGCGGCGAGGACCACCAGGAAGGCGGCGTTTCCCGTCCACTCCTGGCCGGCGCACAGACGCGTCGTCTCCTCGGCGGTGAGGCCCTCGGAGAGCAGTTCGAGGGAGTGCTGCAGGCTGTTGTAGTGGTACCAGCCAGGGGCGACGCCGGCCACGTTGAGCGCGCCGAGGTAGGCGTCGAGTTCCTGGCGCGAGCCGCCGGAGGGGCTGGTGCGGCGGAAGACCGCGCCGTGGCCGCTGTCGATGAAGTCCACCGGCCCGAAGACCGTGGACAGCAGCGTGGCGAGGGTCTCCAGCGGTACCGGGGCGGTGGTGAAGTCCCGGTGCGTACGGCGGTCGTGGAGCACCGTCTCGTACGGGGCCCCCAGGCCGGCCCGGCGGCGGGGCAGCAGCAGCCGCTCGGCGTCCGGGTAGCCGGTGAAGAGCACCGGCATGCCTGCCGTGTCAGGCGTGATGCGGGTGTCCCCGGTGTCGGTCCCGTTGTCGGCGCAGTCGTTCTGCGTGGCGTAGTGGAAGAAGGACGCCTCCGGTGACCACGCGGCCCACTGGCGGGCGATGTCCTCGTCCTGGGCAGCCGCAGGGCTGTCCTCCGCCAGCAGCGCGCCGGCCCCCGCAAGGGCGGCGACGGCCTCCTCGACGGTCTCCGGCGCGAGGTGGTCCAGGCTCTTGGCCGCCTCGTCAGGCGTCACCCAGTCCTCGAAGACCGAAAGGATCTCGGCAGCCGCCGGGTGCAGCGCGGTGGGCGTGCCGTGGGGATAGGGGTGCACGACGAACGTGCCCTGGTGCCAGTAGCAGGTCAGGCAGCGGGAACGGCGAAGGCGCACGAGAACTCCAGCAGCGGGACGAGCGGGGCCGGGACGAGGGACGGCGGGGGCGCGCGGCCCCCGCCGTCCGGTGGGTTCACTTGTAGCCGTAGCTGCGGAACCGGAAGATGTAGTACCCGGTCCGACGGTCGGTACGGGCAACTGCCTTGGCGTTCATTGCGATCTTGCGCATGACTGTCACCTCCTCAGGGGATTCGACAGAATTCGAACGTATGACCCGAATTCGGTCATACGCATGCCCGCTCGCTATCCTGGCACTCAGCACCACCGCCCGAACCACCCGAACGGCGGTACGCGCCGCGCTGCGCCTCACCCCTTCACACACACCACCTGCTTGAGCTTCGCCACGACCTGCACCAGGTCCCGCTGCTGGTCGATGACCTTCTCGATCGGCTTGTACGCACCGGGGATCTCATCCACCACGCCGGAGTCCTTACGGCACTCCACACCCCGCGTCTGCTCCTCCAGGTCCTTCGTGGAGAACCGCTTCTTCGCGGCGTTCCGGCTCATCTTCCGGCCCGCACCGTGGGAGGCGGAGTTGAACGACTTCTCGTTGCCGAGGCCCTTCACGATGTACGAACCGGTCCCCATCGACCCCGGAATGATCCCGAAGTCCCCGCTCCCGGCCCGGATCGCCCCCTTCCGCGTGACCAGCAGATCCATACCGTCGTACCGCTCCTCGGCCACGTAGTTGTGGTGGCAGAAGGCCATGGTGTCAGGCCATCCCTCAGGGCTTGATTGCGGTGATGGTGTGCAGCCCGCGCGAGTCAACAGCGCTGTGCTGGATGTCCAGCCCCTCCGCGCGGCATTGCTCAGAGAGCCAGGCAGAGCTGATACGGAGTTTGGGATAGCTGCTGGTCTGTAGGGCCCATGTGGCGCCGCAACGTGCGTGGATCAGGTCGTGGACCATGACAGTGTCTTCGTCCACGTACTCCAGGAAGCACGTCATGACCCGGTTCTCAGTGGCACGTACCTGAAGGAAGCGGTCAGTGCCGGTGAGTGGTGTGGTCAGGTCGCGGTAAGTAAGGACGAGTCGTCCACCGCCGACCAGGTGTCGGCTCACGTCGGCCAGTAGTGAGGTGACGTCCTTCTTGCTCGGCAGGTGCGTCAGCGTGTCGCCCATGCATACGACAGCGGCTACGCCGGCCGGTCGGGCGTGCGCCGAGAGTACGTCTCGAATGTCGGCGTGCAGGGGGCGGACAGCCGGCAGGTCCGTCGCACGGTCTGCCAGCTCACTCAGCAGCGCTTCGCTGGTGTCGACGGCGAGGACGCGGGAGAAACCCAGCTCTGCCAGGGCCAGGCTCTGTGTACCCGGGCCGCAGCCCAGATCGACCGCGAGCGCGTCGTCGGTGGCGGGTCGCACGCCCAAGTCGGAGAGGACACGAAGCTGGTCGGCGGCGAGTGCGGCGATGTCCCCGCCCAGCATCCAGGTGTAGTGCGCAGCCAGGAACCGGTCGTAATGATCAGTTGCAGCAGTCATCCGGGGTCAGGCCTTTCGGGGAGTACGGGTGGCTCGCGAAGGAAGGTTGCGGACGCGGAAGGCGACGGCGGCGACAGCCAGTGCCGCGGGCAGCAGTAGGAACGGCCCGCAGAAGAGGAGCACGACTCCCATCGCGGCGCTGCCGACCAGAGCGCCGGTGCGCAGGGAGCTTCGTCGGGGCAGTAGAACGACCGCGGCCAGCAGACCGGCCAGGGTGACGGCGACGAGACAGGCGGAAGTGGCCCGGAACAGCGAGTCCAGGCCGAGCAGCCCGAAAGCGGAGGCCAGCATGACGGCCACGGAAGACAGGGCGAGAACCGTGAGGGGGCGTCGGGGCTCAGCTCCAGGTCCGGCGGAATCCGTCGCCAGCAGACGGGGCATGGCGCCCTCACGGCCGAGAGCCTGTCCCAGGCGAGCGCCTCCCGCCAAGTAGGTGTTGACGGCTCCGAAGGTGAGCAGGAGTGCTGCCGCGGCGGCCAGTGGGCGGGCAGCTGGGCCGATTCCCCGTTCCAGCAGGAGCGTGAGCGGAGTCGTGGTCGTTCCGGCCCGTCCTCCGAGCACTCCGATGGTGACCACCGCCAGGCCCAGATAGAGCACAGCGACGATTCCCCAGGCCAGCAGGGTGGCACGGGGCAGATCCCGCTGGGGTGCGGAGAACTCCGCCGAGAGATGGCTGAGAGCCTCCCAGCCCGCGAAGGCGAAGAAGAGGACCACGGCCGCGTCACCCACCGATGCCCACCCCTGAGGCAGGAAGGGAGTGAAGTGGTCACGCTCGACCTGTGGACTCGTCACGGCGATGGTGACCGCCAGCAACAGGGCGAGGAAGCCGACCATGAGCAGCTGCAGCCGGCCGGACAAGCGCAGACCCACGAGATTGGCCCCGTAAGCCGCGGCGAGGACCAAGAGCGCGAACACCAGGGCGGCACCGCGCCCCCGCCCCCCGACAGCAGCCGCGTACTGACCACCGATCAGTGCCGCAGCGGGTACGCCTAGGGGCACGGCCCAGAAGAACCACCAGCCTGCCGGGGCCGCCCACCGCTTGCCGAAGGCCCGCTGGACGAAAGAAGCAACGCCACCACCGCCCGGATGACGGGCCCCCAGCGCCGCGAAGGCCAGGGCGATCGGCAGGCTCACGGCGATCAGGCCGAGCCAGGCCAGCACCGAAGCAGGTCCCGCGACCGCCGCCGCTGAGGACGCCAGAGCCAGTGCCCCCGGCCCCAGCACCGCCCCTACGCACAACGCCGTACCCGTCCCGATTGCCAGCCCTCCGCGTGAGCGCCCCGGAACAGTGTCCGGCAGCTGCGTCCTCTCCATAGCACTCTCCCGTCGATATTCGGCGTGCCAGAGAGAAGGTAGAGCGATGAACCAGAAGGTGGGTAAATAACTGAATCTAGTTCGGCGAGCGATGCAGAATACCGGTCATGGACGAACTTGATTCGCTGATCCTGGATCACCTGCAGCGCGATGCGCGGATCACCAACCGGGAGCTCGCCCGCACGCTCGGCATAGCCCCGTCCACGTGCCTGGAACGAGTCCGAGCTCTGCGCGAACGCGGCGTGATCACCGGCTACCATGCGGCAGTCGACCTACGAAGCCTCAACCGTCGGGTGCAGGCACTGCTGTCCATTCAGGTGCGGCCACTGAGCAGAGACGTCATCGAAGGCTTCAAGAGCTACGTCACCGACCTGCCGGAAGTACTGTCCGTCTTCGTCATCGCCGGTAGCGACGACTTCCTGGTGCACGTGGCCGTTCAGGACGTCGACCAGCTGCACACTTTCCTCATGGACCGCTTCAGCCAGCGCCGCGAGATCGTCAACTTCCGCAGTTCAGTGATCTACCAACACGTCAGCACGCCCGTGGTCAGCCGTTTGGAAGACGGCTCTCCGTAGGCAGCCACCGCCGACAGGGCTGCCGACCGAGCGCGACGCCTTCACGGTGCCCGACCACTGCAGCCCGGGCAGCAGCGCTGCACTCAGCCCTTCACGCAGATGACCTGCTTGAGCTTGGCGACGACCTGTACCAGGTCGCGCTGCTGCTCGATCACCTTGCCGATGGGCTTGTAGGCGCCGGGGATCTCGTCCACGACGCCGGAGTCCTTGCGGCACTCCACGCCCGCTGTCTGCTCCTCCAGATCCTTCGTGGAGAACCGCTTCTTCGCGGCGTTGCGGCTCATCTTGCGGCCGGCGCCGTGGGAGGCGGAGTTGAAGGACTTCTCGTTGCCCAGGCCACGGACGATGTAGGACTCCGTCCCCATCGAGCCGGGGATGATGCCCCACTCACCGCCCCGGGCGCTGATCGCTCCCTTACGGGTGACCAGGAGATCCATACCGTCGTAGCGCTCTTCGCTGACATAGTTGTGATGGCAGCTGATCACGCCAGGGCGGTACTCGACGGTCCTCATCTGACCTTCGGCATCCTCCTGCTGGCAGGAGATCACCGGCTCGAAGGTCGGGCGGGCCTTCGCGAACTCCTTGCGGACGACGTCCTGGAAGAGGGCCATCATGATCGCGCGGTTGTGCTTGGCGTACTCCTGCGCCCAGAACAGGTCGTTGCGGTACGCCGCCATCTGCGGGGTGTCCGCGATGAAGACGGCGAGGTCGCGGTCGACCAGGCCCTGGTTGTGCGGCAGCTTCTGGGCCTCGCCGATGTGGAAGTCGGCGAGCTCCTTGCCGATGTTGCGGGAGCCGGAGTGCAGCATCAGCCAGACGGAGTCGTTCTCGTCCAGGCAGAACTCGATGAAGTGGTTGCCCGAGCCGAGCGTGCCCATCTGCTTCACCGCCCGGTCCTGCCGGAACTTGACCGCGTCGGCGATGCCGTCGAAGCGGGTCCAGAAGTCGTCCCAGCCGGCCGTGCCGTAACCGTGCAGGCGGGCCGGGTCCACCGGGTCGTCGTGCATGCCGCGCCCCACCGGGATCGCCTGCTCGATCCTCGAGCGGAGGCGGGAGAGGTCGGCGGGCAGGTCGTCCGCCGTGAGGGAGGTCTTGACCGCGGACATCCCGCAGCCGATGTCGACGCCGACCGCCGCCGGGCAGACCGCGCCGTGCATCGCGATGACCGAGCCGACCGTGGCGCCCTTGCCGTAGTGCACGTCCGGCATCACGGCGAGACCCTTGATCCACGGCAGTGTCGCGACGTTGCGCAGCTGCTGGAGTGCGGCCCCTTCGACCGTGGCCGGGTCCGTCCACATGCGGATGGGGACCTGAGCACCGGGCACTTCTACGTACGACATGACTTCCTCATTCCCCCGAAATGACAGAAAAAGTAAAAAGAGAAGGAAACGCAAAACGCAGACATAGCACCCGATCGGCGACAACGAACCGGCGTGCGTGGCGATGCGTGCGGTAGACATTGTGTCCATCAGCCGCCGCACGGCGGCAACCGGATTTCGTACGGAAGGAGCCGGTGACGGTGGAGCGAAGGTCGTCCGTACGAGGGGCTGCCGTGGCGGCCGCCGTGGCGCTGGCCACCCTCCTCACCAGCTGCTCCGGCGGCTCCGACGCCGACTCGGGGGCCGCGGACTCCAAGGGCGGCGGCAGCACGTCGTCGGCGCCGGTGGCCGAGCCGGGCAAGTTCGACTCGCTGCCCGAGCCGTGCGGGCTGCCCGCCCGGAGCACGCTGCGCAGCCTGCTGCCCACCGACGGCACCCCGGAGACCCGCGCCGAGGCCGAGAAGGTCTACCGCGGCCAGGCCGACATCACCTTCGACACCGACCGCCGGGTCGGCTGCCGCTGGAAGCGCGAGACCTCCGAGGGCTCCCGTCACCTCACCATCGACCTGCAGCGCGTCGTGTCGTACGACGGGTCAGCCAGCGATGACGACAAGGCCCAGGAGCTGTACGCCAAGAAGGAGCTCGCGGCCCACATCCCGACCGACTCGTCGAAGACCCCGCCGGTCCGCACCCCGACAGCGGACGCGAGCAAGGGGTCGGGCGGGCAGCAGGACGAGAAGGACGAGCAGGGCCGGAAGGCGAGCGACGAGCCGGGCGGCTCCGGCGCCGCGGCCGACGAGCGCGGCAACCGCCCCTCCGGCGGCAAGGGTGCCGCCGCCGATCCCTCGGGCGGTCCGTCCGCCCGTCCGGAGAAGGGGGGCGCCGGCGAAGCCACCGGGAAGGGGGCCGGTGACGGCTCGCAGCCGTCGGGCACCCGTACGGCCGAAAGCGACGCGTCCGGTTCCCCCGACGACTCCCCTTCCCCCGGCTCCCCCGGCTCCTCCGGTTCCGAGGAGTCCCCCGACACGGCGGCGAGCCTCGCGCCGCGCCCGCTCAGCGACCTCGGCGACGCCGCCTTCCTGGACGACGCGCTGGTCACGGCGGATTCCGGCCTGCACCGCGACATCACGGTCGTCTTCCGGTCCTCGAATGTGATCGTCACCATTGAGTACGACCAGTGGTCCACCGACAAGACCGTCCTTCCCGACCGTCGTGAGCTGCAGGAAAAGGCCCAGAAGCTGGCAGCGGAGCTGGCCGCGCACTGGACCGGATGAGCGGTGACGGCCGCCGTGACCGGTTACCGTCGGCGAGTAACGACGTGAATCGGCCACCGGCGCCCGGCCGCCGCGTACCGTGCGACCCAGGGGCCACCTGGGCCCTGCGCGCGGAACGGCCGCTCGCACGACGATGAAGCGAAGGAACCATGCACCGTTCAGCCAAGCGACTCGCCAGCTACCTCGCCTGCGCAGCCGTACCGGTGATGCTCGTCGCCGGCTGCTCCGACGACTCCGGCAAGGAGTCGGGCGACGAGGCCTCGAAGTCCGCCTCCCCGAGCTCCTCGCCGAAGGTGGCACCGGGCAAGTACAAGAAGCTCCCCGACCCCTGCAAGGCCATCACCAAGGACCGCGTCAAGAAGATGCTGCCCGCCGTGAAGGACGAGAGCGGCGAGGAGGGCAAGAGCAGCGACACCGCCGCGCACGGCACCTGCACCTGGAGCAGCGAGGAGCGGCAGGGCAAGGGCGGCATCGACGGCACGCAGTTCCGCTGGCTCGCGGTCAACCTGCAGCGCTACGACTCCGACCCCGCGCTGGGCTCCGGCGACAAGCGCGCCACCGGCTTCTTCAACAAGCAGGTCGACGCCGCCAAGACCACCAAGGACGCCAAGAACGTCAAGAGCGAGGCCGCCAAGGACATCGGCGACCAGGCGACGATGGTCACCTACGACCTGAAGAAGGACGGCAACGACTTCAAGAACCAGACGCTCGTCGCCCGTACCGCCAACGCCGTGGTCACGATCAACTTCAACGGCGCGGGCCTGGCCGGCGCGAAGACGCCGAAGGGCGACGAGATGGTGAAGGACGCGGAGGAGGCCGCGAAGCAGGCCGTCAACGCGATCGCCCAGGCGAACAAGTAATCGCCGAGGCGGACAAGCAACCGCCGAGGCGAACAAGCAGCCCTCGAGGCGAACAAGCAGGTCATACCCGCCGTACCCGTACCACGGGCCCACGCCCCGGCGTACCACTCGGGTAACGCCTGCGGCCCTCCCCGCTCCCGGCCCCACAGGTGTGCCAGGCTAGGCGCGCCAGTCAGCCGAGTACGGGGAGGGATCGCGGGTGGCCGCGATGCGGATGAGTCGTACGCACCGAATACTCATCGGCGTGGTCGTCGCGGGCGCGCTGGTGATCGCCGCGATCGGCTTCGCGGGGTCGTACTCGGCGGTCCGCGCCCTCGCCGAGAAGAAGGGCTTCGGCGCCTTCTCCTACGTCTTCCCGATCGGCATCGACGCGGGGATCGTCGTCCTCCTCGCCCTCGACCTGCTGCTGACCTGGATCCGCATCCCCTTCCCGCTGCTGCGCCAGACCGCCTGGCTGCTGACGGCCGCGACGATCGCCTTCAACGGCGCCGCGGCCTGGCCCGATCCGCTCGGCGTCGGCATGCACGCGGTGATCCCCGTGCTCTTCGTCGTCGCGGTCGAGGCCGCCCGGCACGCGGTCGGCCGGATCGCCGACCTCACCGCCGACAAGCACATGGAAGGCGTCCGGCTCTCCCGCTGGCTGCTCGCCCCCGGTTCGACGTTCCGGCTGTGGCGCCGGATGAAGCTGTGGGAACTGCGCTCGTACGAGCAGGTGATCAAGCTGGAGCAGGACCGGCTGGTGTACCAGGCGCGGCTGCGGTCCCGGTACGGGCGTGCGTGGCGGCGCAAGGCGCCGGTGGAGTCGATGATGCCGCTGCGGCTGGCGCGGTACGGCGTGCCGCTCGCGGAGACGGCCCCGGCGGGACTCGCGGCGGCGGGGATCGAACCCTCGCGCGAGCCGCGGGGAGCGGAACTCCGGGCCGAGCTCGACCCCGCGGAGCGCGACGTGGCGCCCCGGGAGCACCCGGCGCCGGTCGGCCCGGGCGAGGCCGTCGAGCCGATCGAGGCGCCCGCTCCCGCCCACGAAGTGACGAACTTCGCCCACGAAGTGACAGCCTCCGCCCATGAAGTGACCGCCCGGGAGGAGGCCGTCTCGCAGCTCACCGTCCCCGTCGCCCCTGGTCGCAGTCGCCCCCTCGGCAACGCCGGCGCGCCGGTCCCGACCCCGGCCCCGGCCCCCGAGCAGCGGACGGCGGCCGTACCCGAGCCGGAGCTGGAGTACGTCCCCGAGCCGCCTGTGGAGACACTGCCCGACGGGCTGACCCGCGACGAGCAGTTCTACGTGGCGTACCGCGCATACGTGGCCGAGAAGAACGATTTCCCCGACCCGCACCAGTTCGCCCGCTACCTGCTCAACACCTACAACGTCACCGGCAGGGACGGGGACGGCCCGCTGAGCGGCAACTACCTCCGCCCGCACCTGCGCGAGTTCCGTCAGCGCTTCCGCCAGGAGATGGAGAGCGAGCACATCGCCTGACCGGGCGGGTCGGACGGCAGCCTTTCCCCCGTCAGGCGGGTCGGACGGCGGTCTTTCCCCGTCAGGCGGGTCAGACGGCGGTCTTTCCGCCGTCCGCCGCCCTCGTCTCCCTCGTTTTCTTGCGGTCGGTCTCGCTCCACCAGACGACCGCGGCGCCCGCGGCCAGCATCGTCACGTAGGCCCACAGTGGCGGCGTGTCGACCCAGCGGTGCAGCAGGCCCCATTCGGAGTCGGTGAAGAAGCGCCCGCCGAGGCCCATCGCGCCCTGGATGAGGGCGAGCCAGCCGAGGAGACCGACGCCGGCCTTCAGGTATCCGTTCATGTGTCCACGGTCACGGAAACGGCCCCGGGAATCATCGTTCCCGGGGCCGAGCCCGTCCTGCGTGGCCTCCGCCGAAAGTCGCAGCCGCACGCCCTCCCGGCGGCGGGTGCGTCCGCGGCGGACGCCTGCCGGCTAGCCGGCGAGCAGCTTGCGCACCCGGTCGGCGCCGACGGCGAGCAGCAGCGTGGGCAGCCGCGGGCCGGTCTCACGGCTGACCAGCAGGCGGTACAGCAGCGCGAAGAACGCCCGCTGGGCGGTCTTGATCTCCGGCGGCAGCTCCTTCGCGGTGGCGTCGGCGGAGAAGCCCGCCTGGACCTTCGGCACGCCGTAGACCAGGTGCGTCAGGCCATCGAGCGACCAGTGCTCGTCCAGGCCGTCCAGCAGCAGCCGGAGCGATTCGCGCGCCTGGTCGTCCAGGGACGCCAGCAGCTCGGTGTCCGGCTCGTCGCGGACGATCGTGCGCTGCTCGGCGGGCACCTGGTGGGTGATCCAGTGCTCGGCACGGTCCAGCCGAGGCCGGACCTCGTCGAGTGAGGCGACCGGCTTCTCCGGGTCCAGCTCGGTGAGGATGCGCAGGGTCTGCTCGTCGTGGCCGGCCGTGACGTCCACGACGGAGGCGAGCGTGCGGTACGGCAGCGGGCGCGGCGTACGCGGCAGCTCACCCGCTGCGGTGCGCACCGCGCGGGTGTGCGCGGCGGCGTCGGCCGGCAGCACCGAGCCGTCGGCGACCTTGGCCTCCAGCTTGTCCCACTCGTCGTACAGCCGCTGGATCTCCTGGTCGAAGGCGATCTTGAACGACTGGTTGGGCTTGCGGCGCGCGTACAGCCAGCGCAGCAGCGGCGCCTCCATGATCTCCAGGGCGTCGGCCGGGGTCGGCACGCCGCCCTTGGAGGAGGACATCTTGGCCATGCCGCTGATGCCGACGAAGGCGTACATCGGGCCGATCGGCTGCGCGCCGTCGAAGACCTGCCGGACGATCTGGCCGCCGACGACGAAGGACGAGCCCGGCGAGGAGTGGTCCACGCCGCTGGGCTCGAAGATCACGCCCTCGTACGCCCAGCGCATCGGCCAGTCGACCTTCCACACCAGCTTGCCGTGGTCGAACTCCTTCAGGACCACGGTCTCGCGGTGCCCGCAGGCGGTGCACTCGTACGCCAGCTCGGTGGTCTCGTCGTCGTAGGACGTGACCTTGGTGAAGTCCTTGTTGCAGGCCGTGCAGTACGGCTTGTACGGGAAGTACCCGGAGCCGCCCGCGCTGCCGTCGTCCTCGCTGGCGGCGCCGGAGCCCTCGGCGGCCTCCAGCTCGGCCTCGTCGACCGGCTTCTGCGACTTCTTGCCCTGCTTCTTCGCGTCGTCCTTCGGCTTGGTGCGGTACTGCCCCAGGATGCCGTCGATGTCACCGCGGTGCTTCATGGCGTGCAGGATCTGCTCGCGGTACGCGCCGGAGGTGTACTGCTCGGTCTGGCTGATGCCGCGGTACTCCACGCCCAGCTCGGCCAGCGACTCCTCCATGGCGGCGCGGAAGTGCTCGGCCCAGCTGCCGTACGCGCTGCCGGGCGGCGCCGGCACGGCGGTCAGCGGCTTGCCGATGTGCTCCGACCAGGTCTCCTGGTCGACGCCGGGGATGCCGAAGGGCACCTTGCGGTACCGGTCGTAGTCGTCCCAGGACAGGACGTGCACGCACTCCAGGCCCCGGCGGCGGATCTCGTCCGCGACCAGGTGCGGGGTCATGACCTCGCGGAGGTTGCCCAGGTGGATCGGGCCGGAGGGGGACAGGCCGGAGGCGACCACGACCGGTTTGCCAGGCGCGCGACGCTCCGACTCGGCGATGACCTCATCCGCGTAACGGGAGACCCAGTCGGTTGTCTCGGTGCTCTGAGCCACGGTCGGCCCTTCCTCTTCTGCTTCGCGCGTTCGCTCGACCACGTGATCGATCACATGGTCGCTTACGGTCGTGAGCCCGCTCCGGCGTCCCGGCGGTCGTGCCGCGCCCGGTGCGTGATCCGGGAGCAGGCCCGCCCAGGCCGCAAGCCTGGCCGTTCCATTGTCCCAGACGCGCCAGTGATCGACTCCCAGGGCCGGAGGCCGGAGGAGGGCCCGCCAGGAGGGCGCCGGGCACCGCCGGTAAATCCGGGGAGGCCGCCGGTACCGCCGTGAAATACTGGTCGCAGACCCTGTCCATCCCTCCCCTCCGACGGAACGGCAGCACTCCATGGCTTCGGTCCCCTTCTCTCGCCGCTACGGTCAACCAGCGCGTCTCCGACGCCCTCTCGGCAGCCCTGCCGGAGGCCGGCGCCGCCGACCCGCTGCTGTGACATAGTGACCGGGCCGACTTCCAGGCCAACGGCATGCTCGCGCTCGCGAAGAAGTTCAAGGGCAACCCCCGTGAGCTGGCGGCCAAGGTCGTGGAGGGCATCGAGGCCCCCGACGTCATCAAGGAGATCGAGGTCTCGGGCCCCGGCTTCCTCAACATCACGGTCACCGACGAGACGATCGTGAAGACGCTGGCCGCGCGCGCCGCCGACGACCGCCTCGGCGTGCCGTACGCCGAGCGGCCCGGCACGACGGTGATCGACTACGCCCAGCCGAACGTCGCCAAGGAGATGCACGTCGGCCACCTGCGGTCCGCCGTGATCGGCGACGCCCTGCGCCACCTGCTGGACTTCACGGGCGAGAAGACGATCGGCCGCCACCACATCGGCGACTGGGGCACCCAGTTCGGCATGCTCATCCAGTACCTCATCGAGCACCCCGGCGAGCTCGCCCCGGCCGACGAGGTCGACGGCGAGCAGGCCATGTCGAACCTGAACCGCGTCTACAAGGCGTCGCGCGCCGTCTTCGACGCGGACGAGGAGTTCAAGGAGCGGGCCCGGAAGCGGGTCGTGGCCCTCCAGTCCGGCGACAAGGAGACCCTGGACCTCTGGCAGCGGTTCGTGGACGAGTCGAAGGTCTACTTCTACTCGGTCTTCGAGAAGCTGGACATGGAGATCCGGGACGACGAGATCGTCGGCGAGTCGGCGTACAACGACATGATGGCCGAGACGGCCCGGCTGCTGGAGGAGTCCGGCGTCGCGGTCCGCTCCGAGGGCGCCCTCGTCGTCTTCTTCGACGACATCAAGGGCAAGGACGACCAGCCGGTCCCGCTGATCGTGCAGAAGGCGGACGGCGGCTTCGGGTACGCGGCGTCCGACCTGTCCGCGATCCGCAACCGTGTCTTCGACCTGGAGGCGACGACCCTCCTGTACGTCGTGGACGTGCGCCAGTCCCTGCACTTCAAGATGGTCTTCGAGACGGCCCGCCGGGCGGGCTGGCTCGGCGACGAGGTCACCGCGCACAACATGGGCTACGGCACGGTGCTCGGCGCGGACGGCAAGCCGTTCAAGACCCGCGAGGGCGAGACCGTCCGCCTGGAGGACCTGCTCGACGAGGCGGCGCAGCGCGCCGCCGAGGTGGTGCGCGAGAAGGCGCGGGACCTCACCGAGGAGGAGATCCAGGAGCGGGGCGCCCAGGTCGGCATCGGCGCGGTGAAGTACGCGGACCTGTCCACGTCGCCGAACCGCGACTACAAGTTCGACCTGGACCAGATGGTCTCCCTCAACGGCGACACGTCGGTCTACATCCAGTACGCGCACGCCCGGATCAAGTCCATCCTCCGCAAGGCGGGCGAGACCGGCCCCGTGCCGCACCCGGAGCTCGCGCTCGCCCCGGCGGAGCGGGCGCTGGGCCTGCACCTGGACGCGTTCGGCGACACGGTCGCGGACGCGGCCAAGGAGTACGCGCCGCACAAGCTCACCGCGTACCTCTACCAGCTCGCGTCCCTCTACACGACCTTCTACGACCAGTGCCCGGTCCTGAAGGCCGACACCACCGACCAGATCGAGAACCGCCTCTTCCTCTGCGACATCACCGCCCGCACCCTCCACAAGGGCATGGCCCTCCTGGGCATCAGGACGCCTGAGCGGCTCTGACACTGCGGCGCGCCTCGGCGCGCACCCGCACACACCGATGCGGCGGCCCCGGAAGTATCCCGGGTCCGCCGCATCGTCGTACCGTCAGCCGCTCGGCGACTCCACCTTGGTGAGCACCACCCGCCAGTCCTCGCTGAGCGGGTCCTCCACCCGATCGATCTTCCAGGTTTCGTCGCGTACCGGAAAATGCTCTCCGGGCGTGAGCGTGTACTGACGCTCCTCGTCCGTGATGACGACGAGACGTACCGCGACGGGCTCCTCGCGAGCATCGACGTGAATGACACCGAATCTCGCGTTGTCCCCTCTCCTGGGAACTCCGTGTCGCAGTCTGATTTCATTCATCGGCATCATCAATCCAGTGTGGCGTAGTACGGTTTGAAGGAATTCCTGAATTCTTTGACGGTCAGCGGCTGCGGATGACTTGCGTTCCAGGGATTACGCAGGTGGATCATCCCGCGATCGTCCACGCCGGTGACCTCATAGACGTGGCCACCGATAAGACCATGGCCCAGCGGAGCTTCCTTGATACCTGGTTTCTTCGTGCCGACCAGGACCGGGCAGCGGTCATCAAGCTTCTGCCGCAGATCTTCCCTCAACTGACGGTCCGCCGGGCGCCCTTGCGCATCGTATCCGGTGGGAAACGGCTCGCTCGATGCGGGACGCCCCGTCAGCTGGGTGAGCAACTCGGCCCGCTCCGTGGAGTATGTGCCCTGATCGAGGCGTACGTAGCCAGAAGTCTCCGGATCGGATCGACGATGCTGTCGCCCCCACTTCTGTCGCCGCTCGTCGTTCCAGCTCTGATCCAGGCCCGCGACTGCCTTCTCCATCACCGGCCCCCATGCCGCACCGGTTTCCGTCGCGTCGGCGAATGCGGTCTCCTGCGGGGCATGGTCATGGACGGGCAGCTCGGGCGTGACGGTGAGGTTGATGGTCCGGCCCGTAGGCTCATAGCGATTATGCGCACCCGAGAACTCCGTTTCATGAAGTCTCACCGCATAGCTGCCGTCACCATTCTCTCGTACGCAGTCGCGTATCGCTTCGGGGCGGTGTGCTGCGACCGCACCGAGCGCAGCGATGACGCCGCAGTCGCCGAGTTCTCCTTGTTGTGTCTGTTCCCGGCGTGGCGGGCCGTCGAAAAGCGGAATTCGTGAACCGTCTGGCCGGTCGAGGGGGCTGCCGTAGCGGTCCGGCACCTCATCGGGCTTTCTTCTGTCGACCTGAAAATCCGGCCGGTCGACCACGCTCGTGAATTCGGAAGCCTGGTCGCTTCCCTTCCATCTGGCGATCCGGTCGGCGAAGGCCCGGCCGAAAAGCCCCCGCTCAGGCTCGCCTTCCGGCAACTCCGGCACCGGTGCGGAGCCGGTTACGTCCTGGGCCTCCGCCACGTCCGGAGCGTCCGTCAGCTCCGCGCCCGGCGCGACGCCCGGCTCCGGTGCTTCCGACGGGTCGGGGGCCTCGGCAGATTCATGGGGCTCCGACGATTTGCCCGTGACCGGGTGCTCTCCGGCCCTGTCCGCGGGTCCGTCCGCCCTCTCTTCCGCGACGGGGGCAGCGTCCGTCGGATCCGTCGCCGCTTCCGGCCAGGGAGCGGCTTCGTGCTGTTCCCCCTCTTGGCCGGGGCCGGACCCGGCCCACGGCTCGGGGGCCACCGCCTCCGAGTCCTCCACGGGGTACGGCACTTCTGTGCCGGGCGCCTCGGCAGAGCCATGGGAGGCCTCCGTACCGGACCAAGGGCCGGCGTCCGGCACCGGCTCCAGCTCCGGCACCGGCTCCAGCTCCGGCACCGGCTCCGGCACCGGCTCCGGGGCCTCATACGTATCGGATGCCTCGGCCGAGCCGGCCACTTCCGCCGAGTCCGGTGCCTCCACAGGATCGGTAACCTCAGCCCCAGCGGGTCCCGGGCCTTCCGACGACACCGTCTCCTCGTGGGCAGCGGACTCGACCGGTCCCGGAGCCTCGTCCGGAGCCCGGATTTCGCCCGGGTCCGTGCCCTCGGACGAATTCACGGCCTCGACCGGCTCCGGCGCCTCACTCTCGGTCGGGTCCGGGGTTTCGGCGTCAGGAGCTTCCACCGGGTCCGGTGCCTCAGCTCCGGGATCGGGGGTTTCGGTGACAGAGGCCCCCACCGGCTCCGGTGCCTCGGCTCCGGGATCGGGGGCCTCGGCGTCGTCGGAGATTTCCGCCGGATCGGGGGCCTCGGAGTCGTCCGAGGTTTCCGCCGGATCAGGGGCCTCGGCGTCGTCGGACGCCTCCGTCGGGTCCGGGGCCTCTGGGGGTGGGGCGTCCGTCGGTGTCGGGGCCTCCGGGGCCGGGGGGCGTTCCTCGGGTGGACGGTCGCTCATGTGTCGGTTCCGGGGTGGGTGGTGTGGCTGCGGTACAGGCGCACCCAGGGGAGGGTCTTGCGCTGCCAGGTGGTGCGGGCGAGGTGAAGGAAGACGCAGGCGCGGTAGTCGGCCGTCGCTTCGGGGGCGGGGGCGGGGTCCGGGAGGGGGACCGTGTCGGCGACCGAGGCGACCCAGGTGGCGGTGGACTGCCACCACGTGGCCTGTTCGGGTTTGGTCTTCGGGTACGTGGCGACACGCTTGCGCAGTTCAGCGGCGTGTTCGGGCCAGACGGCCGTGGCCGCGCGGGAGCGGAAGGCGCAGCGGTGACGGCAGCCCTCGCAGTCCGGGAAGGGTGCGAGAGCGGCGTCCACGGAGGGTGCTTCGGCGGCGAAGGAGTGGAAGCGGTCGGCCAGTTCGGGACCTGTGGCCAGCGGGGCCCGGTCGATGCCCGCGGCCCGTGCCGCCTCGGTGCGTACGTTCGGGACGCTGATCAGCGCCGGACGGTCGATGCCGTCGTGGTACGCGAACGCCTGGAAGGGCGCCAGGGACGCCGCGTACCGCTCCTGGTCCGGCGAGAAGCGCATCGTGCCGCCGATGAGCGCCCGGTCCTCCTCGGCGGGCAGGCGGTGCATGACCTTGAGGTTGGTGTTCTTGTACGCGTCCTCGACGAGCTTGCCGGGGACCTGTTCGACGATGACGATGCCCTCGCCGTACTTGCGGTTCTCGGCGAGGGTGTTGGCGAAGGCCTGGGCCGCGCGGGCCTGGGCGTTGCCTTCGCGGGCCTCGCCGCCCTGGGCGGCCGGCTGTCCGAGCAGCCGGTGGGCCTCCTCGATGACCGTGACGTGGGCGAGGGAGCCGCCGGCACGGTTCGCCTTGTAGTGCTCGGTCATGGACTGCAGGATCAGCGCGGTGACGAGGGACTGTTCCTTCTCGTTGTCGCCGACGCCGGCGAGTTCGACGACGACCGGGCGGCGGAGGAGTTCTTCGACGGGGTACGAGCGGGCGCAGTCCAGCGTCGAGCCGCAGGCGCCCTCGGCGAGCGCCTCGGCGCGCAGCCGGGACGCGGCGATGATGTTGTCGCGTACCTCGCCCGAGTAGTCGAGCTGTTCGCACTGCTTGCGCATCTCGGCGATGAAGTCGCGCAGCGTCGGCCAGTCGTCCGCGTGGGCCGGGCCCGCCACGTCGGTGGGGACGATGCCCCTCCGGGTGTACGTGGCGCGCAGCGCGCGGTTGTAGATGCTCGGGAGCGGGTCCCAGAGGCCGAAGGCCGCGTCGAAGCAGGCCATCAGCCCGGCGATGTGCGTACTGATGCGGACGCCGGCCGGCACCTCGAAGGGGTTCAGGCGCAGTGGCGCCACGCTCTCGTCGCCCACGGTGAGGACGACGAGGTCCTCGAAGCCGGGGCGCGTGGCCAGCCAGCGGTAGTCGTCCAGGTCGGAGTTGACCGGTTCGAGGACGAGGAAGGGGACCCCGTGGTCGCGCCAGAGCTGCTCGCAGAAGGCGAGGGTGGTGTTGGTCTTGCCGGATCCGGTCGTGCCGACGAACAGCGCGTGGCGGGTCAGGTCGTCCAGGCCGATGCCGAGCGGCCCGGCGGGCATGTCGTTGACCAGCTGGCGGCCGAGGGCGATGCCCGGCCCCTCGCCCCGGTAGTCGGTCTCCCCCGCCATGCCCGGACGCCGTACGGGAAAGCCCGGCATGTGGCCGTGCACGGCCAGCGGCAGCCGGAACGCCGCCCCGGCCTCGCGCGCGTCCGTGAGGTCGGCGAGCAGCCGGAGCGGCGGGGCCAGCGGCTCGGGGAGCCGCCAGCAGTGGTCGCCGCCCCACCGGCTGTGCTCCAGGGTCGTCACGCCGTGCCACGCGGCCGGCAGCTCGCCGGGGGCGGGGCGCGCCACGCTGTGCGCGGGACCGGTGAACGTCTCGGTGAGCGCGCCGTTCTCGCGTGCCCGCTCCTGCGGTGAGACCGTCGCGCCGACCAGTTCGGCGAGCGACTCCGGTACCGGGGCCGGGGAGGCCAGCACGATGCGGAGGCGGAAGGCGCGGTCCGTGTAGCGGCGGGCGGCGTCGGCGTACACCCGGGAGGCGTCCACCGCGAAGGCGTCGGGCGCGAGCTGGCCGCCGGGCGACCAGAGCCCGTCGGGCAGCTGTCCCGGGGTGCCCAGCCGGCCGTACTGGGTGGCGACGCGGTGCAGCAGCGGGCCGAGGTCCTCCGGGATGACGTACGGCTCCAGGCCGACGCTGAGCAGTACCGGGTACGGGTGTTCCGCCAGCGCCTGCCACAGCGCGTCCCAGGGCGGCGCGGAGGCGGTGAAGGGCTGCGGCGCGAGGTAGTACCGGACGCCGGCGTCGGGGCGGTTGGGGACGCCGGTGCGGTACCGCTTGCGGATCTCGGCGAGTCCGGCGTGCGGGTCCGGGCTGAACGGCGTGAGCAGGCGCGCGACCTCGTCCGTGTCCTCGACGGGCGTGCCGTGCACGTGCCGGGGCAGCGCGGCGAGCCGGGCGCGCAGGGCGAGCGCGGCGGCCGTGGCCGCGTCCGCGGTCGCCGCCGACACCCGGCCCAGCAGCGCGCAGGAGGTCCTGCGCGCCGCCGGGTCGGTGAGGTAGCGCAGCTCGATGCGGGTGCCGTACGCGGTGTCCCACTGGCCCGCCAGCCACGCGGTCTCGGCGGCGACCGCCTTGACGCGCCGCTCCGTCTCGGGCAGCTCGGCGTACTCCGTGGTCTCGGTGAGGTCGGCGGCGGCGTCGATGCGTACCGCGGTCCAGGCCCAGGCCGCGGTGGCGTCGGAGACCGTCAGGACGCCGGCCGCCGGCCCGCGAGCGTTCAGCGCCCGCCCCCGGAACCGGGCTGCGGCGGGGCGGGCGGGGCTGGCGGAGTGTGTCCGGGCGCCATGGGCGGGGGCCCGCCCGGCCCTCCGTGACCGCCCGGGCCGCCAGGAGCGCCAGGGCCGCCAGGAGCGCCAGGGCCTCCAGGAGCACCCGGTGGCGGGTACCCGTACGCGACACCCGACGGCCCGACCGGAGCGCCCGGCGCACCCGGGCCGCCAGGCGCACCCGACGGCGCGGGCGGTGCGGGCGGCCCGGCGGGAGGACCGGACGGGGGGCCGGCCGGCGGTGCCGACGCCGCCTGGATCGGCAGCTCCTGCCCGAACGTCGAGGCGATCGGCACCTCGATGCCCTGGATCGCCGCCTCCACGCCCTCACGGGCCGCGGAGTGCACCGCCTCGCGCATCGCACGCGGCCGCTCCGTGCGCAGCATCTGGTTGACGTTGCCCGTGCGGCCGAACATGCCGCCTATCAGGTCCTTGAGGAAGTGCCCGATGATCACGGCCCCGGAGCGGCTGCGCCACATCGTCCAGCCCACGTACAGGCTCGTGCCGTACGCGAAGACCGTCACGTACGCGACGTACCGGCCGCTGGTGACCACCAGCCGGTTGTTGACGACCTCGGGGAGGATGTCGCTGCGGATGCGGGCCGGAACCGCCGAGACGGGTATCTGCCGCCGGGCCAGCGCGCCGTAGATCGCCGCGTACGCCGAAGGGGACGCCGCGTGCTTGTCCTCCAGCAGCGTCTTCCACTCCGAGACCGGCTCGGTGATCCGGGCGGCCAGCAGGACCACCCAGAAGGCGATGGTGCCCAGGATCCAGCCGGTCACCAGGCTGTCCGGCGCCTCGAACCCCGAGTCGGAGAACAGCGCCGGCATCAGGCCGAAGACGAACCACACGAAGAACGACACGAGGAACGCCTGCAGCCACAGCTGGAAGACGGTTTTGAACGTCACCGACTCGTCGAAGCTCAGCTCGACGTCGCCGTACTTCATGGTCTGGTTGCGGTACGCCGCGTTCGGCCCCACCGCGCCCGACGCCGCCCAGCTGGCCGGTCCGCCGCCTCCCGCGGCTCCCCCGCCGCCCATGTCCATCACGCTCATCGCCCCCCGTCAAGCGTCATCTGACACAACATCATCCGGGAGCGCACAGATCCCGGTCAAGCGGATTCTTCCGCTCCCCGGCGGCGCGAGGGACGTTCCCGGCAGGCCCGTGCAGCAGGGACGTTGCCCGTCAGGACGCGAGCAGCCGGCCCGGCAGGGGGATGCGCTTCGTGGTGCCCTTGTCCAGGTCCACCCGTACGGCCGCGTTGTCGGAGAACAGCAGCCAGCCGCCCTTCGTACGCTGCATCCCCTCCGCGTCCGCCAGCCCCGGCACACGTACCCGCGCGGTCTCCTCGCCCGTCCTGGCGTCCAGCCGTACGAGGCTCTCGCGGTCCTTGTGGAACACCGCGGCCACCAGGCTGCCGCCGTCCGCCGCGACCTGGTCGAACCGCGCACCGTCCGAGGTCAGCACCGTCACCCCGCCCTTGCGCCGGGCCTCGACGGCGCCGCTCCCGGCCGAGGTGCTGCCCGGCGCGCCCACCGTCCCGGCGAGCACCGGCCGCCCGTCCGCGCACGCCAGTTGCTGGACACGGAGCTTGCGCGGCGCTCCGGCGTCCGTGACGGTACCGCTCTCCAGGTCCACGACCGCGGCCGTCCCCCCGTCCGCCGTGTCCTCAGCGTCCTTCGCGTCCTTCGCGTCCTGGGAGACGCACAGCCGGTCCGATGTGGTGTCGGAGGCGGCGAGCGAGACCGTGCCCGGCACCTTCACCGTCCGCACGGTGGACCAGTCACCGTCACCGCCCTTCCGCACCCGTACGGTGCTGTCGCCGCCCTTCCGGTCCGCGAACCCCGGCACGGCGGCCACGGCCGACTTCGCCGGGTACAGCCCGTACGTCGCCTCCAGCCCGGGCCGCTGCACCGCGACGGCCCGCTCCTCGCGGTCCACCTCGTAGAGCCGGTCCGGCTTGCCGCCCTTGCGCGGCACGGCCAGCACCCAGCGGTCGTCGGCCAGCCGCACGATCTGCGGCGCGAGCGTGCGGTCGTCGTCCTTCTGGGAGGGGACGACGACCAGCGGTTCGGCCGTGTCCCGCTCCGGGTTCACGCCGACGACCGTCAGCTCGCCGTTCACGTCGGCGAGCGCGAAGTTCCGCGCGCCCTTCCAGTCGGTACCGAGTTCCACCCCGCCCGGCCCACCGCATGCGGCTGTCGCCGCGGTGAGGGCCGACACGAGGGCGAGCGCGGCGGCGGCGCGGCGCAGGCGGGGTTTGGGCTGGTGGTGCTGGTTCCGCATGACGGTGTGCTCGGTCCTTCATCGTTCCTGTGGGGTTTGTGAAGACGTTCACCCGATCTTGGTGGTTGCCTCACCGGGAGAAACGGTCGCCCGCGAACTCGCACCACACGATCTTGCCCGGGTCCCGCTCCCCGACCCCCCACTTGTCTGCGACGGCCGCGACGAGCAACAGCCCCCGGCCGTACTCCGCATCCCTGGCGGGGCACTGGGTACGCGGCCACCCCGGCCCGGAGTCGTGCACCTCGATCCGTACGGTGCCGCTGTCGTCGCCGTACTGGTACAGCCGGAGCCGGAACGCCCGGCCCGGGGGTACGCCGTGCCGCAGCGCGTTGGTGGCCAACTCGCTGACGCACAGCAACGCGTCGCCCGTACGGGGCCCGAGCCCCCAGTCCGCGAAGGCGCGCGCCGCGAACGCCCGCGCCTCCGGCACGGACCTGCGCGCCCGCGCGTAGCTCCGCTCCCGCAACCACTCGTACTCGCTCACCTCACGCATGTTGCTCTGCGTGACCAGGGCTGAGGCAGTCGGTCCACCCGTACAGATCCGCTGTACGGGTGCGGCGCGCGTGACGCGCGGAAAATGGTGGGAGTGGGTCCCCATGCAGCCCCGGAAGAACGCGTCCGCACAACGCCTCGTCGGCGCCCAACTGGCCCTGTTCCGCCGCCTGGCCGGGTACACCCAGCGGCAACTGGGCGAACGCCTCAGCGTCGGCGAGGAGACGATCGCCTCGATCGAGCAAGGAAGACGTCCCCTGAAAGGGGACTTGGCCGAGCGTCTGGACCTGGAGCTGGGGACGCGAGGCGTACTGGCGGTGTCCGTCGAACACTTGCCGGAAGCCGAGAAGTACCCCACGTGGGGCGCCGAGTTCGTCGACAACGAGCGGGACTGCCTCACGCACTACTCGTATGAAGCCCTGGTCATCCCTGGCCTGCTCCAGACCGAGAACTACGCTCGTGCGGTCTTTCGCACGAGGCTTCCGATGTACTGCGAGGAGGAAATCGCAGAGTTGGTCACGGCAAGAATCGAGCGTCAGGCGATTCTTCGTCGCGACGCCCCGCTGACCGCCCACTTCATCATCTCCCAGGCGGCTTTGATGGACCGGCTCGGCGGCGATGAGGTGTACGAGGAACAGCTACGGCGACTACGTGTCTGCTCCGACCTCCCCGGCGTATCGCTTCAAATCCTGCCATTCGGCCAGATTGCACATGCCGGACTCAGCGGCCCCTTCGTGCTACTGGAGACCCAGGAGCACGAACTCCTCGCCTATACCGACACCCATCGCGGCAGCCAGTTCATCTATGCCCCGGACGACGTGAGCAGGCTGGCGATGAAGTATGCGATGCTGCGAACGCAAGCCCTCAACCCCGCCGACACCAGAGGCATGTTGGACCGGCTGCTAGGAGAGCGATGAGTGCCGCACTGAAGTGGTTCAAGTCCAGCTACAGCGGTGAAGAAGCCGGCAGCACCTGCGTCGAGATCGCCGTCGCGCCCACCACCGTCCACATCCGGGACTCCAAGGCCCCCGAAGGGCCCACGCTCGCCGTTGACCCCGCCTCCTGGGCCGCATTCGCGGCCTTCGTAGGGTCGGGGGATGAACAGCGCAGCATTCAGTGAGGCTTTTGTCCGGGCGGTCCAGCCTTATGCCGCTTGGGGCGTGGAGCAGCTCGAAACGTTCAACACATTTCTGCCCGAAGGGGACTGGAGCGCTGACCTCGATCAGCGCTATTACCGCCAGGGCGGCCAGGAGCTGCGGATATCCGTGCTCGGGACGTGGGATGTGAGAGACGGCTCGTGGCTGTGGGGGTGGGCCAATCCCGGGTTCGGGAATGCGCCCGTCGCCGGGGCCGCGCACGCCGTACGGCGGTTCGGGCACGAGCAGCAGATTCCCGAGTTCACGAATGAGCTCGTTCCGCTGAGCGGCGCCCCGGACCCGCGTATGGCGGCGGAGACGCTCGCCTTCGGCGCGATGAGCGTGCTCGGCGCGCCGGGGTACATCGGCGCGCAGGCCAGCCCCGAGGCCCGCGTCTATTTCGTGCCGGACGACCCCCGCGTTCCTCGGGCCGCGCCCGACCCGGTCAAGCTGCCCCGCATCCTGATGACCGGCGCGGGCATCTTCGGGGGCGCGGAGAGCCAGGTGGTCACCGGGTACTTCGAGCGCCACGGTGTGGCCCTGCAGCGGACGGAGGACGGGTTCTCCGTCGTGCTGCCCGACGGCACGCCGGTCAGCGTCCGCTTCGACGGGCAGGGGCGCGTCACCTCGATCGACGCCCACTTCGCCAGTGCGGCGGGCCGGTGACACGTACCCGTACGCGAACGGCAGCCGGGCCCCCGCCACCGCTACGGCAGCAGGGGCCCGCAAACCCGGAAAATCGGCGGCGCAGCAGCAGTCAGAGACGGCGGGCGACCTCCGTCGCCCAGTACGTCAGGATGTTCTGCGCACCGGCGCGCTTGATGCCGGTCAGGGCCTCCAGGATCGCCGCGTCGCGGTCGATCCAGCCCTTCTCGGCGGCGGCCTCGATCATCGCGTACTCGCCGGAGATCTGGTACGCGGCGACCGGGACGTCGACGGACTCGGCGACGTCCCGGAGGATGTCCAGGTACGGCATGGCGGGCTTGACCATGACCATGTCGGCGCCCTCTTCGAGGTCGAGGGCGAGCTCGCGCAGCGCCTCGCGGGCGTTCGCGCCGTCCTGCTGGTAGGTCTTGCGGTCGCCCTTGAGGGAGGAGCCGACCGCCTCACGGAACGGGCCGTAGAAGGCGGAGGCGTACTTCGCCGTGTACGCCAGGATCGAGACGTCCTGGTGGCCGATGCCGTCCAGCGCCTCCCGGATCACCCGGACCTGGCCGTCCATCATGCCGCTGGGCGCGACGGTGTGGGCGCCCGCCTCGGCCTGGACCCGGGCCATCTCCGCGTACCGCTCCAGCGTCGCGTCGTTGTCGACCCGGCCGTCCGGGGTCAGGACGCCGCAGTGGCCGTGGTCGGTGAACTCGTCCAGGCACAGGTCGGACATGATCACGAGGTCGTCGCCGACCTCTTCCCGCACGTCGCGGAGGGCGACCTGGAGGATGCCGTCCGGGTCCGTGCCCGCCGTACCGTTCGCGTCCTTCTTGGACTCCTCGGGCACGCCGAAGAGCATGATCCCGGAGACGCCGGCCTCCACGGCCTCCACGGCCGCCTTCCGCAGCGTGTCACGGGTGTGCTGGACGACCCCCGGCATCGAACCGATCGGCACCGGCTCGGAGATCCCCTCCCGCACGAAGGCGGGGAGGATCAGGTCGGCCGGGTGCAGCCGGTGTTCGGCCACCATGCGGCGCATGGCGGGGGTGGTGCGCAGCCGACGCGGCCGCGCTCCCGGGAATCGTCCGTACGTGCTGCTCAACTCCGAGCCCTCCTACGCGATCCGGGCCGGCGCTCGCTCGGACGGGTGACGGGGTCACCGGCCTCGACCGCGGCGGCACGCCGGGCCGCGCCGAAGTCCGCGAGCGCTTCGGCCAACTTGTGCACCGAGGGCTCGGGCGACATGACGTCCACGCGCAGCCCGTGCTCCTCGGCGGTCTTGGCGGTGGCCGGGCCGATGCAGGCGATCACGGTCACGTTGTGCGGCTTGCCGGCGATGCCGACGAGGTTCCGCACCGTCGAAGACGAGGTGAAAAGTACCGCGTCGAAGCCGCCGCCCTTGATGGCCTCGCGGGTCGTGGCCGGCGGCGGGGACGCGCGCACGGTCCGGTACGCGGTGACGTCGTCGACCTCCCAGCCCAGCTCGATCAGGCCCGCGACCAGGGTCTCCGTGGCGATGTCCGCACGGGGGAGGAAGACGCGGTCGATCGGGTCGAAGACCGGGTCGTACGGCGGCCAGTCCTCCAGCAGGCCGGCGGCCGACTGCTCCCCCGAGGGGACCAGGTCCGGCTTCACGCCGAAGGCGATGAGCGCCTTGGCGGTCTGCTCGCCGACGGCCGCGACCTTGATGCCCGCGAAGGCGCGGGCGTCCAGGCCGTACTCCTCGAACTTCTCGCGGACGGCCTTCACCGCGTTGACGGAGGTGAAGGCGATCCACTCGTACCGCCCGGTGACCAGGCCCTTGACCGCGCGCTCCATCTGCTGGGGCGTGCGCGGCGGCTCGACGGCGATCGTCGGCACCTCGTGGGGGACGGCACCGTACGAGACGAGCTGGTCGGAGAGCGAGGCGGCCTGCTCCTTGGTCCGCGGTACGAGCACCTTCCAGCCGAACAGCGGCTTGGACTCGAACCAGGAGAGCTGGTCCCGCTGGGCGGCGGAGCTGCGCTCGCCGACCACGGCTATGACCGGCTGGCCGCCGTCCGGCGACGGCAGCACCTTGGCGGCCTTGAGCGTCTGCGCGATGGTGCCGAGGGTGGCGGTCCAGGTGCGCTGGCGGGTGGTCGTACCGGCGATCGTGACGGTCAGCGGCGTGTCGGGCTTCCGGCCCGCCGAGACCAGTTCGCCGGCGGCCGCGGCCACCGAGTCCAGGGTGGTGGAGACGACGGCGGTCGCGTCGCTGGTGCCGACCTCGGACCAGCAGCGGTCGTCGGCCGTACGGGCGTCCACGAAGCGGACGTCGGTGCCCTGCGCGTCACGCAGCGGCACGCCGGCGTACGCGGGCACGCCGACCGCTGCGGCGACGCCCGGCACGACCTCGAAGCCGATGCCTTCGGAGGCGCAGGCCAGCATCTCCTCGGCCACATTGGCGTCCAGGCCGGGGTCTCCGGACACGGCACGCACGACCCGCTTGCCGGTGCGCGCGGCACCCATGACAAGATTGGTCGTGTCCCGAAGCGTGGGGACATCGGCGGGGATTGACGCCTCGTCAGCTGAAGCCTGCAACGGTGTGTCCACGTTCGCCCGGGCATGCGTGCGGACGACGTCGAGCACCTGCGGGTCCGCGATCAGCACGTCCGCGTGGGACAGCGCCTCAACGGCGCGCAGCGTGAGCAGACCCGGGTCTCCCGGCCCGGCACCGAGGAAGGTGACCTGGCCGGCGGCGGGGTGGTTCGGGGCGGTGGGGTTCAAAGTGCTCGCTCCCCCATAAGACCGGCAGCACCCTTGGCGAGCATCTCGGCGGCGAGCTCACGGCCCATGGTCGCCGGTACGGAAACGTCGTCGCGGGAGGTGGGTACGTGTCCGGTGGTGGACAGCTGCACCAGCGTGCTGCCGTCGGTCGTGCCGACGACGCCACGCAGGCGCATTTCGGTGACAGCCCGTTCGCCCTCCTGGAGATCGGCCAGCGCACCCACAGGTGCGGAGCAGCCGGCCTCCAGAGCGGCGAGCAGGGAACGCTCGGCGGTCACGGCGGCCCGGGTGAACGGGTCGTCGAGCTCGGCGAGCCGGGCGGCGAGGTGCTCATTGGTCGCGGCACACTCCACCGCAAGCGCCCCCTGGCCGGGGGCAGGCAAAACCACGTCGGGCGACAGGAGCTCCGTCGCCTCGCCGATGCGGCCGATCCGGTTGAGCCCGGCAGCGGCCAGTACGACCGCGTCCAGCTCCCCCTTCTCGACGTAACCGATGCGGGTGTCGATGTTCCCGCGGATCGGCACGGTCTCGATACGACGGCCCAGCGACCGCGCCCAGGCGTTCAGCTGCGCCATGCGGCGCGGCGAGCCGGTACCGACCCGTGCGCCGTCGGGCAGCTGCTCGAACGTCAGGCCGTCGCGGGCGATCAGCGCGTCCCGCGGGTCCTCGCGGACCGGGATCGCGGCGAGCGTCAGGTCCTCGGGCTGCGCGGTCGGCAGGTCCTTGAGCGAGTGGACGGCGAAGTCGATCTCGCCGCTCAGCAGCGCGTCGCGCAGCGCGGAGACGAAGACGCCGGTACCGCCGATCTGCGCCAGCTGCTCCCGGGACACGTCGCCGTACGTGGTGATCTCCACCAGCTCGACGGGCCGGCCGGTGACCTGGCGGACCGCCTCGGCGACGTGTCCGGACTGGGCCATGGCGAGCTTGCTGCGCCGTGTGCCGAGTCGCAATGCGTTGTGCGTCATGAGCGCTGCTCCCGTGCTGTGTCGTGCCTGTCCGCGCGCGTGTCGGCCCGGCTGACGGCGGCGACCGTCTGGGGGTCGAGGTCGAAGAGTTTGGTCAGCGCGTCGGCGTACCCGGCGCCGCCGGGCTCGCTGGCGAGCTGCTTGACCCTCACCGTGGGCGCGTGCAGAAGCTTGTCGACGACCCGGCGCACGGTCTGGTTGATCTCCGCGCGCTGCTTGTCGTCCAGGTCGGGGAGGCGGCCGTCCAGGCGGGCGAGCTCGGCGGCGACCACGTCGGCGGCCATGGTGCGCAGGGCGACCACGGTCGGGGTGATCGTCGCGGCGCGCTGGGCCGCGCCGAAGGCCGCGACCTCCTCGGAGACGATGGAGCGCACCTGGTCCACGTCGGACGCCATGGGAGCGTCGGCGGACGCGTCGGCCAGGGACTCGATGTCGACCAGCCGCACCCCCTCGATGCGGTGCGCAGCGCCGTCGATGTCGCGCGGCATCGCCAGGTCGAGCAGGGACAGTTCGCGGTCCGTACGGCCCTCGACGGCCGCCGCGACCGCCTCGCCGGTGAGGACGAGGCCGGTCGCCCCGGTACACGAGATCACGATGTCCGCCCCGGCCAGCTCGGCCGGTACGTCGGACATCGGGACGGCGCGGGCGGTCAGGCCGTTCGCGCGCCCGGGGCTGCCCGGCTCGGTGAGGATCTCGGTGAGCCGTACGGCCCGCTCCAGGGTGCGATTGGCGACGGCCAGTTCCGAGACGCCGGCGCGGGCCAGGGTGGCGGCCGCGAGCGAGGACATCGAACCCGCGCCGATGACCAGGGCCCGCTTTCCGCGGGCCCAGGCGTCCACGCTCGGCGTACCGAGCGGGGCCGTGGCGTCGGGCACGGCGTCGTCGACCAGGATGCAGTGCGCGTCGTGACCGCCGGCCGCGCCCGACAGCTGCTCCAGGCCGAAGGTGACCAGGGACTGGCCGGCCTTGTCGATGCCGGTCTCGCTGTGCGCGCGCTTGCCGACCCGCAGCGCCTGCTGGAACAGGTCGTTCAGCAGGCGCCCCGCGGTGTGCTGGTCCTGCGCGAGGGCGAGCGCGTCCTTGATCTGGCCGAGGATCTGCCCCTCGCCGACGACCATGGAGTCCAGGCCGCAGGCCACGGACAGCAGGTGGTGGACGGCGCGGTCCTCGTAGTGGACGTAGAGGTACGGCGTGAGCTCGTCGAGGCTGACGCCGCTGTGCTGGGCGAGCAGCGTGGACAGCTCGGCGACACCGGCGTGGAACTTGTCCACGTCGGCGTAGAGCTCGATGCGGTTGCAGGTGGAGAGCACGGCCGACTCGGCGGCCGGCTCGGCCGACACGACGTCCTGCAGCAGCTTGCCGCGGGAGTCGGGCGCGAGCGCGGCCCGCTCCAGGATGCTGACCGGCGCGCTGCGGTGGCTCAGGCCGACGACGAGAAGGCTCATGCTTGCACCTCGCTTCGCGAGGCACAGCCTTCGCCTGTGACGCGCCTTTCCATGATTCGCTCGCTCATGCCGGCATCACGGCGGGCACGTCCCCGTCGGGTCCCTTGCGGTCGGAGTCGTCGTGGCCGTTCTCGGTTCCGGCGGCGGGCGCGGGGCGCACCGGTGCCACCGGCTGCGCGGCGTCCTGGCTGCTGGCCTCCTCGCCGGCCTTGCGCTGCTCGTGGAAGGCGAGGATCTGCAGCTCTATGGAGAGGTCGACCTTGCGCACGTCGACCCCTTCGGGGACGGACAGCACGGTCGGCGCGAAGTTCAGGATGGAGGTGACGCCGGCGGCGACGAGGCGGTCGCAGACCTGCTGGGCCGCGCCCGCGGGGGTCGCGATCACACCGATCGAGACGCCGTTGTCGTTGATGATCTTTTCGAGCTCGTCGGTGTGCTGGACGGCGATGCCCGCGACGGGCTTGCCGGCCATGGCCGGGTCGGCGTCGATCAGGGCCGCGACGCGGAAGCCGCGGGAGGCGAAGCCGCCGTAGTTGGCGAGCGCGGCGCCGAGGTTACCGATACCGACGATCACAACCGGCCAGTCCTGCGTGAGGCCGAGCTCCCGGGAGATCTGGTAGACGAGGTACTCCACGTCGTAGCCCACGCCGCGGGTGCCGTACGAGCCGAGGTACGAGAAGTCCTTGCGCAGCTTGGCGGAATTGACCCCCGCCGCGGCGGCCAGCTCCTCGGAGGAGACCGTGGGGACCGAACGCTCCGAGAGCGCGGTCAGTGCACGCAGATACAGCGGAAGCCGGGCGACGGTGGCCTCGGGGATCCCTCGGCTTCGGGTCGCCGGTCGGTGAGTTCGGCCAGTTGCCACGGTGCTCCTGCGGGTAGAGCGGGGCTTTGGACGGCCAAATGTCTCAAGACCGCCCTGTCGATAGCAGGCTATGTCTTTGTGAACGCGTGCACAAAGATGGTGTCCGCTTTGTCCCGTCAACGTGACCGGTGTCACGCACTTATTGCGGCAATTCGCGGAACCACATCCCGCGCCACTCCGTTCACACGCTTCGCGCGCATAACGCAGGACCGTGAACGGGAGCACACCGCCACTCTCCTTGCTGTTTTACCCCCGTACACCAACAAATCGCCCATCGATGGTACGGGAAACCATCCCGCTGCCCGAAGGGTCGTGACGGCCGTCATAGCCCGCCCGGAGAAGGGCGCGAAGAGGCACTGCCCAGGCACAATGAGCGCATGGCCCCGCTTCTCCGCCGCACCCAGCGCAAGAATCCCGCCGACCGGACGGTCACGCTCATCGGCAAGCCCGGCTGCCACCTCTGCGACGACGCCCAGCAAGTGATCGAGGCGGTCTGCGCGGAGACCGGCGCCGGCTGGGAGAAGAAGGACATCACGGAGGACGAGGAGCTGTACCGCAAATACTGGGAGCAGATTCCGGTCATCCTCGTCGACGGAGCCCAGCACGACTTCTGGCGCGTGGACCCGCAGCGGCTGCGCAAGGCGCTGGGCGCCTGAGAGCACGGAGAGGCGCTGCGCACCGGGTCGCACCGGATGGCACCGGGCAGCCGCCGAGGGCGCACGCCGGGCGCCTGAAGGGGCGCGCGTGCGCGGCGTACGGAAGCGCGAACGGTGGTGCACTGGCGTACGTGCGCGGCGTGCGGAGGCGTGAGCGGCGCGGAGGCGTAGCCATGCGCGCCCCCTCGATGCACACACGGCGTGGCCGTAACGCGACCGTCGGCCGCCCCGTACCTGCCTGACATGCGTGCGTAACCGGGGGCACCGAACAAACTGGCTATGCTCGCGGTATGGCCCACCCGTCGCCCGAGCACCGCCCCGGCAGGAGCCCCTTCAGCGCGTCCCTCGTCACGGGATGGCTCACCCGTCGCAGGCGCCCCGCCACCGCGCGCAGCGTGCTGGCCGGCGAGGCGGCGGCCGAGGCCGCCCGCAAGAGCTCCCAGGAGGCCGAGGCACAGGCCGCAGCTGAAGCCGCCGCGGCGGCCGCCGACAGCGAAGCGGAGGACGCCGAGCCGGACTTCCCGGTCGTCGGCGACGACAAGGCAGCCGCCTTCTTCGACCTCGACAACACCGTCATGCAGGGCGCCGCGATCTACCACTTCGGGCGCGGCCTCTACAAACGGCACTTCTTCCACAAGCGCGACCTCGCCCGCTTCGTGTGGCAGCAGGCGTACTTCCGGCTGGCCGGCTCGGAGAACCCCGAGCACATGGAGGACGTACGCAACAGCGCGCTCTCCATCGTCCAGGGCCACCGCGTCTCCGAGCTGATGACCATAGGCGAGGAGATCTACGACGAGTACATGGCCGAGCGGGTCTGGCCCGGCACCCGCGCGCTCGCCCAGGCGCACCTGGACGCGGGCCAGAAGGTGTGGCTGGTGACCGCGGCGCCCGTCGAGACCGCCACGATCATCGCCCGCCGGCTCGGCCTGACCGGTGCGCTCGGCACGGTCGCCGAGTCCGTCGGCGGGGTCTACACGGGCAAGCTGGTCGGCGAACCGCTGCACGGGCCCGCCAAGGCCGAGGCGGTACGCGCGCTGGCCATGGCCGAGGGCCTGGACCTCTCGCGCTGCGCCGCGTACAGCGACTCCGCCAACGACATCCCGATGCTCTCGCTCGTCGGCCACCCGTACGCGATCAACCCCGACACCCGGCTGCGCAAGCACGCGCGCGAGCACGGCTGGCGGCTGCGCGACTACCGCACCGGCCGCAAGGCCGCCAAGATCGGCATCCCGGCGGCGGCCGGGGTGGGCGCGGTGGCGGGCGGCGCGGCGGCCGCCGTGGCCCTGCAGCGCCGGCGACGCTGACGGCGCCACTCCCGGGGCGAGCCGTACAACCGGAAGCCCGCCCAACTTCCAGCCTGGGGCTCTACGTTACTCGCCGTCACCGAAACGGCCGGGTACGCCTCGCCCGCCGATGATCAGATGGACGGCGCGTGTCAGTTTTTTCGCGCTGGCCTTCGCCGTGCCACTCCTGAGGGTGCGTCCGCGCGCCCCGTACGAACACGCGTACCGCTGTGTGCAGGGCAAACCTTCTTCGTGCCGCACCCGTACGGGCAGGGCGGCGCGACGCCCGGTGCGCCACAACACGCCCTCCAACCAGGCAGATCTCGTCACTCCCCGATCAATACCTGTTCAGCATTTGATACTTGATCGTGCAGAAATACGTAACAGACCAGACCGAATCGACGATTTGAGCAACTGGGTGTAGCGCTGCCTGTACGAAGCGTTATTCTCCTCAGACGCAAACCGGAACCCATAAGCCCCTACCGCGGGTGAACGGTCCCGCACTGCACGTGATGGAAGCTCTGCCTCTGGGAGTCCCGTGTACCCACACGTCGGGGTTGACGCCTCGGGCCTGGCTACGCTGCGTACGACACTCGTCGACCACCTGCGCAGTTTCGTCCCCACCGCGTACGCCGTCCCCGCCCTCGCCACACCAGCCCCTGCAGCAGGACCCGCCAGCGCCTGCTACGCCCTGGCGGACGCCAGGACCGCCGTCGGCGCCAGGTCCGCCGGCAGCCGAACGCGCCGCGGCGGCACGACCACCGCCCGCCGGCCCGCCGACAGCGACAGCCGCCGCATGATGGACCTCGTCGAACGGGCCCAGGCGGGCGAGGCCGACGCGTTCGGCCGGCTCTACGACCAGTACGCCGACACGGTCTACCGCTACATCTACTACCGCGTCGGCGGCCGGGCGACCGCCGAGGACCTGACCAGCGAGACGTTCCTGCGCGCACTGCGCCGGATCGGCACCTTCACCTGGCAGGGCCGGGACTTCGGAGCCTGGCTGGTGACCATCGCGCGCAACCTCGTCGCCGACCACTTCAAGTCCTCACGCTTCCGCCTGGAGGTGACCACGGGCGAGATGCTCGACGCCAACGAGGTCGAGCGCAGCCCCGAGGACTCGGTCCTGGAATCCCTGTCCAACGCCGCCCTCCTCGAAGCCGTCCGCAAACTCAACCCCCAGCAACAGGAATGCGTCACGCTCCGGTTCCTCCAGGGGTTGTCGGTCGCCGAGACCGCCCGCGTCATGGGCAAGAACGAGGGAGCGATCAAGACCCTCCAGTACCGCGCGGTCCGGACCCTCGCGCGCCTGCTGCCGGACGACGCCCGCTGACGCCGCCCGCCCTGCCACGTCCCCACCCGTCCCCGTCCCCCTCGAACGACCGCCCCCCACCCCGAACATCCGTCCCGCGTGACACTCTCATTGTGCCGCCAAGCCATGACCAGGCCATCACTTTCAGCCATCGCTCGGTACCGGTCCGTCACATCATCGTGAGGGCGTAACCCGAGTACTGCGCCGCTCGTTGTGCGGAATGCAGGCTCCCTGCGGACACGCCATGCCCGCGGCCGCTCACTCGATCGAGTGGTTGCGCGCGCGGCGTGCAGCCTTCCGGCCCTGCTGGATCGTCAAGCCAGTCCGGGGAGTCGAGCGGGATGATGAGAGGAGGTGCCGCCCGTGATCGCGAACGTATCGACGCACCGGCGGGCTCACGCCTTCGCCCAGGCTCTGGAGGACCAGGACTTCCAGGGCGCGGCCGATGAGCAGATCGACACACCGGGGCAGGAGCCGGCGGAGCCCGAAACGGCACGGCTGCTGGCAGTCGCCGGCGGCCTGGGGGAGCTCCCCAAGCCCACGCTGGACCCCGAGGCGCGCACGATCCAGCGCGCCCAGCTCATCGCCGCGATGGAGGCCGCCTTCGCCGAAGGCGGCGCACCCTCCGACGGCGCGAAGGTGCCCCAGCAGCGCGGCGTGCGAGGCGCGCACCGCGCCGCCAAGTCACTCGGGCGGCTGCGTCCACGGTCCCGGCTGTCCAGGAGGCTCGCCGCCGGCGGGCTGACGGTCGGCGTGGCGGCGGGCGCGCTGAGCGGAGTGGCCGCCGCGAGCTCCGACGCGCTGCCCGGCGATTCGCTCTACGGCCTCAAGCGCGGCATGGAGGACCTCAAGCTCGGCATGGCCGAGGACGACTCCGACCGCGGCCGGCTCTACCTCGACCAGGCCTCCAGCCGGATGCACGAGGCCCGTCGGCTGATGGAGCGCCTGAAGTCCGGGCCGCTGGAGCACGAGACCCTGTCCGAGGTGCGCAGGTCGCTGTCGGGTGTCACCCAGGACGCCGGCACGGCCCACCGGCTGCTGCACGGCGCGTACGAGCGGGACGGTTCGCTCGGCGCCATCCAGGCGCTGGACTCCTTCACCTCGTCGCACCGCGACGGCTGGGCCCGGCTGCGGGACCGGCTCCCGGTCCAGCTCGCCGACGTCTCCCGGGACGTCAGCTCGGTCTTCGACGCCATAGACGAGGAGGTCGGGCCGCTGCGCCCGCTGCTGCCGAAGAAGGACGCCGACAAGAGCGCCGGGCACGGCACCCCCTCCTCCGGCGTGCCGGAGCAGGACCCCTCGGCGGAGCCGTCCCGTTCCGGCAGCCCCTCGGCGAGCGGCAAGCACGACGACTCGCCGACGCCCAGCCCGTCCTCGTCCGCCTCTTCGAAGGAGGACGGCCTGCTCGGCGGCAGCACCGGCGGCCTGCTCGACCCGCCGAAGGACGACAGCCCGTCCCCCTCGGAGGGCGAGCGCGAGAGCGACGAGCCCGCCGAGCCGGACGTCACCATCCCGCCGCTGCTTCCGGATCTGCTGCCGGACCTCGGCGTCGAGGGCCGGGGCGAGTAGCGGCGCGCGGCGAGTGCGGCGCGCCGCCCGCGGCCCGGCGGCGCCGGGTGGTCTTCCGGTCCTTCCCTCCAGAAGAACACCCGGCGCCGTCGCATGCGTACGGGCCCGCCCCGGCGGGCGTCAGAAGAACACCGAACGCCGTTGCACCAGCAGCTTGTAGAGCGTGTGCTGAATCGTTTCGCGCACCTGGTCGGTGAGGTTGAACATCAGCATCGGATCGTCCGCCGCCTCCGCCGGATACCCGTCCGTCGGAATCGGCTCACCGAACTGGATGGTCCACTTCGTCGGCAGCGGCACGGCGCCCAGCGGCCCCAGCCACGGGAACGTCGGCGTGATCGGGAAGTACGGGAAACCCAGCAGCCGCGCCAGCGTCTTGGCGTTCCCGATCATCGGGTAGATCTCCTCCGCGCCCACGATCGAGCACGGCACGATCGGCACCCCGGCCTTCAGCGCCGTCGACACGAAACCGCCGCGCCCGAAGCGCTGCAGGCGGTACCGGTCCGAGAAGGGCTTGCCGACCCCCTTGAAGCCCTCCGGCATCACGCCGACCACCTCGCCGCGCTCCAGCAGCCGCTCGGCGTCCTCCGTGCAGGCCAGCGTGTGTCCGGCCTTCCGCGCCAGCTCGTTGACCACCGGCAGCATGAACACCAGGTCGGCCGCCAGCAGCCGCAGGTGACGCCCCGCCGGGTGCTGGTCGTGCACCGCGACCTGGAGCATCAGGCCGTCCAGCGGCAGCGTCCCGGAGTGGTTGGCGACGATGAGCGCCCCGCCCTTGTCGGGGATGTTCTCGATGCCCTTCACCTCGACCCGGAAGTACTTCTCGTACAGGGGTCGCAGCACGGACATCATGACCTGGTCGGTGAGCTCCTCGTCGTACCCGAAGTCGTCGACCTCGTACTCACCGGTGAGCCGTCTGCGCAGGAAGCTGAGCCCGCCGGCGAGCCGCTGTTCCCAGGACGTGCCCTGTTCCCCGGGCACGTCACCGGGGGCCGCGGCCTCCGGCTCCTCCTGGCGCGGCGGTGGTACGGGCGTCAGGCCCGCGCCCCGCGCCGTGTCGCCCGACCGCTTGGTCCTTCTCCGCGAGCGCGGCTCCTCGCCGAACGGGATGACCTTGGCGTCCGCCATCGTGGGTGAACTCCTCACTGGGTCTGGGCACTGGCTGCGGGCAGCAGCGCGGCGAGCCGGTCGACGGTACGGGAGACGGTCTCCGGCGGCAGCAGGCCGGGCCCGCGGCTGCGGACGAACTCCGCGAAGGTCTCGGCCGTGGTGTACGCCGGTTCGAACCCCAGTGTCTCGCGCATCTGGGTCGTCCGGACGACCCGGCCGTGCGTGAGCATCCGGACCTGCTCCGGCGAGAAGTCCGTGACCCCGAGCTGGCGCAGCATCGAGCCCGCCCAGGTGACCGTCGGCAGCAGCAGCGGCAGGGTGGGCCGGCCCAGCCGCCGCGCGCACTGCGAGAGCAGCAGCACGCCGTCGCCCGCGATGTTGAACGTGCCGCTGTTGAGCGTGCCCCGGCGGGGCTCGGCCGTCGCCAGGCGCAGCGCCTCGATCGCGTCCTCCTCGTGCACGAACTGCAGACGCGGGTCGTACCCGAGGACGGTGGGCAGCACGGGCAGCGAGAAGTACTCGGCGAGCGGGGAGTCCGCGCACGGCCCGAGGATGTTGGCGAACCGCAGCACGCAGACCGCGACGTCGGGCCGCCTGCGGGCGAAGCCGCGTACGTACCCCTCCACCTCCATGACGTCCTTCGCGAAGCCGCCGCTGGGCAGCGACTTGGCGCCGGTGGTCTCGGTGAAGACCGCCGGGTCGCGGGGCGCCGAGCCGTACACACTCGTGGAGGACTTCACGACCAGCCGCTTGACGTGCGGTGCCTTCTGGCAGGCGCCGAGCAGCTGCATCGTGCCGATGACGTTGGTCTCCTTGACCGACGAGCGGCTGCCGCGGGAACCGAGCGGGGTGCCGTGGATGTCCATGTGGACGACGGTGTCCACGCCGGTCTCGGCGAGGACCTTGGCGATGGCCGGATGTCTGATGTCGGCCTTGAGGAATTCCGCGCCACCGAGGTGGTGCTCGGGCGGCACGGCATCGACACCGATCACCCGGTCGACGTCGGGGTCGCGCTGGAGCCGGCGGACGTAGCGGCCGCCCAGCTGACGTGCGACTCCCGTGACGAGCACGACCTTGCCCAAGATCAGCCCTTCCTTCCCACCATCGTCCCCCGCCCGCCCCCGCACGTGCCGAGATGTGGCGGCCCACGCTATCCGGTCGTTGTTGCGCTGTGATGACCTGTGGACAACCCCCAGCGACTTTCGGCCTGGTCCGGTCCTGCGCACAGTCTTCCGGACGCGGCCCCGGTCATGCGGCTTCCGCTCGGCGTGCCGGTGCCGGGTACCCCGCTTCCGGGTGTGCGTGCCCCCGAACGCACCGCAGCCCCCCACCGTGCGGTGGGGGGCTGCGGAGTCGCACTCAGCGTCGCTTACTTCTTGTTGCGACGCTGAACACGCGTGCGCTTGAGCAGCTTGCGGTGCTTCTTCTTCGCCATCCGCTTGCGCCGCTTCTTGATAACAGAGCCCACGACTACCCTCGCTCACTTCGAATCACTCGGTGCGGGGCGTCCGAGCCCACACTACCTACATCGGGCCAGCCTACCTGGCGCCGAGCGTACGGCGTAATCCGAGGGTCACCATGACCTCCGTACGGCCTCACCGGGCCCCGGAAAGGGCTCGTCAGGCCCCCCGTCAGGCCGATTCCACCCCCACGTAGGACTCGCGGAGGTAGTCGTGGACCGCCTGCTCCGGTACCCGGAACGACCTCCCCACTCGGATCGCGGGCAGATGACCGCTGTGCACCAAGCGGTACACGGTCATCTTCGACACTCGCATCACTGTGGCAACTTCCGCCACAGTAAGGAACACGACCTCATTCAGAGGCCTCTGGTCTGCAGCCATGACACACCTGGTCCTTCCGCACATGACGGGCACCGGCTTCCCCTCCGGTGACTCTTCGTCGCTATGCGCTCACTCCCCAGGTTAGGGGCGGGTGATGCGAGTGGGGAAGAGGAGTAGCCATCGGCCGCCTACTGTGACAGACACGCTCGATTGAGTACATAGCGAGTAAGCGGTCGGTAGTAATCAGACCGCACAGCGTCATCAAGCGGAACTACGACGGACACCCGCCCCTCCGCCTGCCCGACGAACAGTGCCGGATCGTCCGTATCCGCCAGGCCGATGGCCTCAAAGCCCAGCTGACCTGCTCCGCAGACCCATCCGTGGTCCCCGATCACGAGCTCGGGAAGGGGCCCGGCGGCGTCTGCGGCAGCACCAAGAGCACTACGAACCGGGAGGGGGAGTGCGTGTGAATCCCCGGCTCCCCGAGGTCCCCCCGCACGCCGGGTTCGCGCATCCGCGCGACTCCTCGTACGTACGCAAGGTTGTACGTGCGTACCCCAAACCGGGTCACTATGTCGATACTTGTGCCGTACGCAGGGGTGAGGACGGGGCATCCCGCCGCCGACAAAGCGTCTGCAAGGCCGCTGTAGAAGCCGCCGAGACGGTCCGGATGGCCCGTGCCGATCAGTACCGGCGACCGGCTGCCGGCCGCCTCCCCCAGCCGGTCGGCGAACGCATCCAGCGCCGCCACGGTCCGGTCGGGGTCGATCACATCTGTGCCAGAAATATGCGCAGGATCGGCCGAAACACCGCACCGCTCTCCCATGAGCCCGAGCAGATCACCGAGGGACCACTCCCCTTCGGGCTCCAGTCCGATCAACGCGCGAGGGTCCCCTGCCGCGAAGAGGCGGTAGCGGTTCAGGCTCTTCTCCCGCGAGGTCGCGATCGACCCCGCGAGCCGTGCTCCGACGAGATGCGCCCGCAGCGCGCCAGTGCTCGACACGCCGCCCATGCTGACGCCCGGACTCCCACCGCATGCCCTGACTGATGGGTAATCACACGTACGAAGGGTCCGAGCGGCGGGAAGATTACGTAAGAGGGCCGACCGGCTCCGCTCCTGGAGCAGGGGCTAGGGCAGCAGTCCGTGCGCCGGGAACACCGCCCGGCGGGTGGCCAGGATCGCCTGGTCCAGCCGGTCCGCCGGGTCGTACCCGCTGTCGGCGAAGTCCCGGAACACCGGCTCCCGGCCGTCCGTCATCCGCCGCGGTCCCGGCTGCCGCGTCAGCCGGTACACCTCGTGCCGCCACTCCTCCGGGATGTCCGTCGCCGGGTCCAGCGGCTGCCCCGCGGCGATCGCGACCAGATGCGTCCAGGTCCGCGGCACCACGTCGACCACCGCGTAACCGCCGCCGCCGAGCGCGACCCAGCGCCCCTCGCAGTGCTCGTGCGCGAGCCGGTGGCAGGTCTCGGCCACCGCACGCTGCGCGTCCACGCTCACCGCCAGGTGCGCCAGCGGATCCTCGAAGTGCGTGTCGGCGCCGTGCTGGGTGACGATCACGTCGGGCCGGAAACCGGCCACCAGCTCCGGTACCACGGCATGGAAAGCACGCTGCCAGCCGTCGTCCCCCGTGCCGGCCGGCAGCGCCACGTTCACCGCGCTGCCCTCCGCACCCTCGGCGCCGGTCTCCTCCGGCCAGCCGGTCTGCGGGAAGAGGGTGCGCGGGTGTTCGTGCAGCGAGATCGTCAGGACGCGCGGGTCCTCCCAGAACGCGGCCTGCACACCGTCCCCGTGGTGCACGTCGACATCGACGTACGCCACCCGGCGCGCGCCCAGCTCCAGGAGGCGCGCGATCGCCAGCGCCGCGTCGTTGTAGATGCAGAAACCGGCCGCCCCGCCCGGCATCGCATGGTGCAGCCCGCCGGCGAAGTTCACCGCGTGCAGCGCTGTCCCGCGCCACACCGCCTCGGCCGCGCCCACCGACTGCCCGGCGATCAGCGCCGATGCCTCGTGCATCCCCGCGAACGCCGGGCTGTCCACGGTACCGAGTCCGTACCCCGTCTCCGCCGCCTTGGGATCGGCCGAGGCCCGCCGCACGGCGTCGATGTAGTCCTCGCGGTGCACCAGCCGCAGCGTGGACAGGCCCGCCGCCTTGGCCGCCGTCAGCTGCACCGGCGCGCGGTCGAGGCCGTACGCCTCCACCAGCCGCATGGTCAGTGCGAGCCGCACCGGGTCCATCGGGTGCCCGGGCCCGAAGTCATAGCCCGTTACTGCCTCGTCCCACATCAGCTGTGCGCGGCCGCTCATGTCCGCCACCGTATCGGGCCCGCTCACCGCCGAACGATGGGGCGTACACCAAAGTCGCCAGCACGAGCACCATCGGCACCAGCATCGCCCCGCGGTAACTCCAGGCATCCCCCACCGCCCCCGCCAGCGGTGAACCGACCAGAAAGCCCGCATAGTTGAAGATATTCAGTCGCGCGACGGCCGCGTCCGATGCTTCCGGACCGCCCGCCGGACCGTGTGCCTCGTACGCCTGCCGGCCCGCCGCCGCGAACGTCTGCGGCACGATCACGCACAGCCCCAGGCCCAGCAGCGTGAAGCCCGCCATGCCCGGCCACGCGCCGGGGGCCACGGCCACGACGGCGAACCCCGCGGCGGCCACCACCGCGCCCGTCCGCACCACCGCCACCGGCCCGAACTTCCGTACCCCCAGGTCCCCCACGGCCCTCCCCAGCAGCGTGGTGACCATGTAGACGTTGTACGGCACGGTCGCCAGCTGCTCCGAGCTGCCCAGCACGTCCTGCAGGTACTTCGCGCTCCAGTTGGAGACCGTCGAGTCCCCGATGTACGCGAACGCCATGACGAGGCAGAGGGGGAGAAGCAGCCGCATCGAGAGGGAGACCCGGGCGGCACCCTGGCCCGCTCGTCCGCGCTCCTGATCGACGTACCAGTGCCCGGCGATCAGGACGGCCGGTACGGCCACTGCGGCGACCGGCCCGTACAGGAGCGCCAGCGGCAGCCCCCAGTGGGCACCCGCCCACGCCAGCGAAGCGCCCAGGATGCCGCCGAGGCTGTAGACCGCGTGGAAGCCGAGCATGATGCTGCGCCCGTAGGCGCGCTGCAGACCCACCCCGAGCATGTTCATCGCGGCGTCCAGCGCCCCGACCGCCACCCCGAACACCGCCAGGGCCACGGCCACCTGGGCCAGGCCGCTGCCGGACCCCACCGCGACCAGCGCCAGGCAGGCGACCGGCTGCGCGGACCTCAGGACGAGGGCCGGCCGGACCCGCTTCACCAGCTGCTCGGTCGCCACGCTGCCCACTCCGGCCAGCACCGGTACGGCGGCGAGGAAAGCGGGCAGCAGCCCGTCGGAGATCCCGTACCGGTCCTGGATGGCCGGTATCCGCGTCACGAGCAGTGCGAACACCACCCCCTGGACGAAGAAGCCCAGGGCGAGCGCGGCCCGGCCGTGCCGGAGGCGCGGCTCAGGGGCGCGCCCGAAGGGGACGGTCATGGCCGGATGGTCACGGCGGAAGCGGTCATGGCCGGACAGCGTAGAACTCGCCGCTACCGATGGGTAGATGAATCACACAACTGCCTCACACGAGGAAGTCCGGGAGCATCGCCATCTCGGAGAAGAGCGCGGTCGCACCCGCCAGCCGGTCGGCCGGAGTCATGGCCGTGAACCCGTACACGTCCATGCCGGCCGCTACCGCCGCGCGCACCCCCAGCGGGCTGTCCTCGATGACAGCGCACCGCTCGGGAGCCACGCCCATCTTCTCCGCCGCGTGCAGGAAGAGGTCGGGCGCCGGCTTGCCCCGCCCCACGTCCTCCGAGCTGAAGATGCGCTCGTCGGCGAACCACCGGTCGAGCCCCGTCTTCCGGTGGCCGACTCTGATCCGCTCATGGCTCCCGGAGGACGCGACGCAGTACGGGATGCCGGCCGCGGCCAGTTCTGCCAGCAGTTCCGGCACCCCGGTGACGGGCGTCAGCTGCTCCTCGAATGCCGCGAAGACCCGCGCGTGGAACGTGGTGTCGAAGTCCGCCGGCAGCTGCCGGCCGGTCCGCTCGGCGACGAGGTCGTGCACCCGGTGTATCGCCGCTCCCATGTAGTCGCGGATGGATTCTTCGTACGTCGTCGGGTGCCCGAGTTCGGTGAGGTAGCCGGCCAGGATGGTGTTGGAGATCGGCTCACTGTCGACGAGCACACCGTCGTTGTCGAAGATCACCAGGTCGTATCGCATGGCAGAAACCCTAAACGCCGGGCCGTGAACGCAGGAAAGCCCCGCACCATACGGTGCGGGGCTTTCCCACAAAAATTGTTCGGCGGCGTCCTACTCTCCCACAGGGTCCCCCCTGCAGTACCATCGGCGCTGAAAGGCTTAGCTTCCGGGTTCGAAATGTAACCGGGCGTTTCCCTAACGCTATGACCACCGAAACACTATGAAGATAACAACTCCAGCCGACAAGGCGAGTTCGTTACTTCAGAACAAACACAGTGGACGCGAGCAACTGAGGACAAGCCCTCGGCCTATTAGTACCAGTCAACTCCACCCGTTACCGGGCTTCCATATCTGGCCTATCAACCCAGTCGTCTACTGGGAGCCTTACCCTCTCAAGGAGGTGGGAGCACTCATCTCGAAGCAGGCTTCCCGCTTAGATGCTTTCAGCGGTTATCCCTCCCGAACGTAGCCAACCAGCCATGCCCTTGGCAGGACAACTGGCACACCAGAGGTTCGTCCGTCCCGGTCCTCTCGTACTAGGGACAGCCCTTCTCAATACTCCTACGCGCACAGCGGATAGGGACCGAACTGTCTCACGACGTTCTAAACCCAGCTCGCGTACCGCTTTAATGGGCGAACAGCCCAACCCTTGGGACCGACTCCAGCCCCAGGATGCGACGAGCCGACATCGAGGTGCCAAACCATCCCGTCGATATGGACTCTTGGGGAAGATCAGCCTGTTATCCCCGGGGTACCTTTTATCCGTTGAGCGACGGCGCTTCCACAAGCCACCGCCGGATCACTAGTCCCGACTTTCGTCCCTGCTCGACCCGTCAGTCTCACAGTCAAGCTCCCTTGTGCACTTACACTCAACACCTGATTGCCAACCAGGCTGAGGGAACCTTTGGGCGCCTCCGTTACCCTTTGGGAGGCAACCGCCCCAGTTAAACTACCCACCAGACACTGTCCCTGATCCGGATCACGGACCCAGGTTAGACATCCAGCACGACCAGAGTGGTATTTCAACAATGACTCCACCATGACTGGCGTCACGGCTTCACAGTCTCCCACCTATCCTACACAAGCCGAACCGAACACCAATATCAAGCTATAGTAAAGGTCCCGGGGTCTTTCCGTCCTGCTGCGCGAAACGAGCATCTTTACTCGTAGTGCAATTTCACCGGGCCTATGGTTGAGACAGTCGAGAAGTCGTTACGCCATTCGTGCAGGTCGGAACTTACCCGACAAGGAATTTCGCTACCTTAGGATGGTTATAGTTACCACCGCCGTTTACTGGCGCTTAAGTTCTCAGCTTCGCCTGGTCGAAACCAAGCTAACCGGTCCCCTTAACGTTCCAGCACCGGGCAGGCGTCAGTCCGTATACATCGCCTTACGGCTTCGCACGGACCTGTGTTTTTAGTAAACAGTCGCTTCTCGCTGGTCTCTGCGGCCACCACCAGCTCAGAGGGAAAACCTCATCACCAGCAATGGCCCCCCTTCTCCCGAAGTTACGGGGGCATTTTGCCGAGTTCCTTAACCATAGTTCACCCGAACGCCTCGGTATTCTCTACCTGACCACCTGAGTCGGTTTAGGGTACGGGCCGCCATGAAACTCGCTAGAGGCTTTTCTCGACAGCATAGGATCATCCACTTCACCACAATCGGCTCGGCATCAGGTCTCACCCTTCAACGTGCGACGGATTTGCCTACCGCACGGGCTACACCCTTACCCCGGGACAACCACCGCCCGGGCTGGACTACCTTCCTGCGTCACCCCATCACTCACCTACTACAAGTCTGGTTCGTCGGCTCCACCACTCCCCTACGCTCCGAAGAGCTCAGGGCGGCTTCACGGACTTAGCATCGCCTGATTCGATGTTTGGCGCTTCAAAGCGGGTACCGGAATATCAACCGGTTGTCCATCGACTACGCCTGTCGGCCTCGCCTTAGGTCCCGACTTACCCTGGGCAGATCAGCTTGACCCAGGAACCCTTAGTCAATCGGCGCACACGTTTCTCACGTGTGAATCGCTACTCATGCCTGCATTCTCACTCGTGAACCGTCCACAACTCGTTTCCACGGCTGCTTCACCCGGCACACGACGCTCCCCTACCCATCACGATCCCCGTTGGGGGTCATATCGCAATGACACGACTTCGGCGGTGTGCTTGAGCCCCGCTACATTGTCGGCGCGGAATCACTTGACCAGTGAGCTATTACGCACTCTTTCAAGGGTGGCTGCTTCTAAGCCAACCTCCTGGTTGTCTCTGCGACTCCACATCCTTTCCCACTTAGCACACGCTTAGGGGCCTTAGTCGATGCTCTGGGCTGTTTCCCTCTCGACCATGGAGCTTATCCCCCACAGTCTCACTGCCGCGCTCTCACTTACCGGCATTCGGAGTTTGGCTAAGGTCAGTAACCCGGTAGGGCCCATCGCCTATCCAGTGCTCTACCTCCGGCAAGAAACACACGACGCTGCACCTAAATGCATTTCGGGGAGAACCAGCTATCACGGAGTTTGA